>JBBRML010000027.1:0-44538 GCA_038230855.1 Fimbriimonadales bacterium
ACTGGTTGGCCATGTGAACGAGCTCAAATTCGTGAAAACTCGGTTGGAGGCGACCGCTCAGAGCGTCCAGAAGGAGCAAGGAATCCAAATCCCTTATGAGTTTGGAACAATGATCGAGGTGCCTCGCGGCGCGCTAACCGCCGACGAGATCGCGGCAGAAACGAGCTTCTTCAGCTTCGGAACAAACGACCTCACCCAGATGACGTTCGGTTTTTCACGAGACGACTCCGATCGTTTCCTCAAGCCGTACGTAAATCAAAAGATTCTCCCCGGCGATCCTTTCGAGTCAATTGACCAAGGCGGAGTCGGAGTGCTGATGGAGATTGCCGTCGCGAAGGGGCGTTCCGTGAAACCGACCTTGAAGATGGGAATCTGCGGAGAGCACGGCGGAGAGCCACGTTCGATCGCGTTTTGCCACAAGATCGGTCTCAACTACGTCAGTTGTAGTCCCTACCGTGTCCCGATCGCTCGGCTCGCCGCCGCCCAGGCGGCGCTAGGCTCGGCACTGAAAGATAAGTAGCCTCGAGTTCCGCGCATCCGGTGGAACACGACGCCCCAAAGGTCCTCTTAGTATTAGGGGACCTTTTTAACGGCGCCACACAGTAATTTCAGATACAAAAAAAGGGTTCCTCGCTACTGTGCGAGGAACCCTTTCCAACTTGGCTAGGCAGAACCTAGTGGCCGCCCTTTCCTTTCGGAAGGTCAACCTGGCCGGTTGGTGCACCCTTTACGGCTGCAGGTGGCGCCTGTCCAGGAGTTAACGTTCCTGGTGCGGGGTGCTTTGCGGCAGCCGCATCCATTTGCGCCTTTTGCTCGTCGGTCATTTTCACGTCCTTGGTGTAATTCTCGTCAAAGCTTTCGCCTTTCTTACACCCAATGATCGCAAAGCCGACGGCCAAAAGCATGACCGCAGTCGCCACTTTTCTCATCACTGAGGCTGACCGCCCCAAAGATAGACGTCCCAGTTGAAGACCGATGACGTCGCAGGATTTGCACCAGCCCAGAGGGTCGGTGTTGGCTGTGACTTGGCATGGCCATCGCAGTAGGAGACGTTGACTTGGCCTTTGGCGTAGTCGAAGGCGCCGCCGTACTGGAACCAGCTAGCTGCGTTGCCAAAGTCCCAACCACCAAACCACCAATACGTATTGGAATTCCAATAGCTGGGAGCCTGGACGAACCAGTTACCACCACCGAGCGGGGTGCGCGGCGTGCTCATGTCCCAAACCGAGTCAACGGTAAGGATCGTCTGGGCCGATCGTGCGAGGCTCGTCAGCGGAACGCCGATGAACTGCTGCGATCCGACAAACGTGCTCAGATACATGTAGTTGTATCCGTGGTTTGCTCGCTGAGTCTCGTTGAACTCGTGAGCGAGCTGCGTGGTCGTACCGGCCCACAGCGTTTGGTCGTTGGCGTTGGAGTCCAGCGGATGTCGAAGAATCATGAAATTCTTCGCATACGGCTGGATGAGCTGACCGTAGTTCTGAACGAGGAGCTCCGGCTTGGCGGAGAATACATCCCCGTAACCATTAGGGCTGACCTCAAGAGGAGCAATGACGTCACTGCTGTCAGCAGCGTACATGAGCATGGCGGTTACGTCTTGCTTGTAGTTGCTGAGGTTCGTCGTTCTCTTGGCGGCGACCTTCGCCTGAGCGAAGACCGGGAAGAGGATAGCGGCAAGGATCGCGATGATTGCGATCACGACTAGAAGTTCTATAAGTGTAAAGGCTTTGCGAAGCATAATAAACCCGCATATAAGTTACAACGAATACGGTCGTTTGTGTGAACTTTTTTACAAACAAATGCGATATTCCTTGTCCGAGGGCAAAAAACGCCGGTTCGCTCTGGCGTATCTCGGGCAAAAGGCCCTCCTTGGTCACAACGCCGAAGGCGAATGTTGCTCAGATCTGAAAGAACTCGGCAACTTGGCGTAGCACGTGGCCCCGATGACTAACCCGATGTTTTTCCGCCGCGGCAAGCTCCGCGAAGGTGCGATCAAGTTGCGGAAAGTAGAAAATCGAATCATAACCGAAGCCTCGATCTCCCACCGGCACGCGAGCGATTTGGCCCTCGCATACGGACTGGAAGAGTATTGTCGCCTCACCTGGCCGAGACAAGGCCACAGAACACCGGAACCGAGCTGACCGAGATTCCGAATTCGACATCAAATTGAGAATCATGGCGATTTTGTCCGGGAATGGCAGTTCCTCACCGCCGTACCGTTTGCTGTACACGCCAGGAGCACCATCGAGAAAGTCGATCTCAAGCCCAGCATCGTCCGCGAGGCACCACTCACCCGTGTGCGCGCAAGCGCATTCCGCTTTAATGCGCGCGTTCTCGTTATAGGTCGTGCCTGACTCAACCGGCTCCAAAGCTCCTGGAAAGTCGCTCAGTGTAAGCAACTGAGTATGCGGCAATGACTCCGACAAGATCGTGATCATCTCGCTTGCCTTTTTGCGATTGTGGGTAGAGATCACGAGCCGTGATGGCGCGCTCATGAGTCGAGGCCGAGCGCCTCTTTCTGCATTACGATCAATTCGTTGATACCTTTCTGGCCGAGTTTTAGCATTGTGCCTAGCATCTGCGCGGAAAACGGCTCGTGCTCAGCCGTGCCCTGTATCTCAATAAACTTTCCAGATTCGGTCATGACCACATTCATGTCCGTTCCTGCGGTGCTGTCTTCGTCGTAGTTCAGGTCCAAGACTTCTGCATTGCGAACGACGCCGACGCTAACCGCAGCAATCGGCTCATTCATCGGATTGCGCTTGAGCATGCGGTTTGACATCATCCACCGAACGGCTTCGTATGCAGCAACATATCCAGCGGTGATCGCCGCGCAGCGAGTTCCACCATCGGCCCGAATCGCATCGCAATCCAGGGTGATGGTGCGCTCCCCCAAGGATTCAAGGTCGACCGCTGTGCGAAGAGCGCGCCCAATCAAGCGCTGGATCTCCATCGAGCGTCCGTTGGGCTTCATCAGGTCACGTTGGTTTCGCTGGCGACCTGATCGCGGAAGCATCGAGTATTCAGCGGTTAGCCAACCAGATCCCTTCCCTTTCATGAACGGCGGGACGCGGTCTTCGACCGTGGCCGTAACCAGCATGTGGGTGTCCCCAATAGTAATGAAACATGAACCTTCCGCAAATTTTGCGAAGCCCGTTTCAAGCGAAACTGGCCGAAGTTGGTCGGGCATGCGCCCATCGACTCGCATACTGACAGGTTACCCGCCGAGCTTACGCGGCTCGGATCAAAGCGCTCGGCAAAAGGCGTAGATCAAGTTCATTTTGGCTTCGGGCGGCAAGAACCGTAGCTCGTTCTAGACAGTTCTCCAGTTCCCGGACGTTCCCTGGCCAGCGATAGCTGAGAAGTGCTTGGAGCGCCGCATCAGCAAGAACTAAGGGAGTTCGATCGTTTTCAAGCGCAAACTTTTTCAGAAACAATTCAGCCAGTGGTTGAATGTCCTCTAAGCGGTTTCGCAGAGGAGGAATGTGGAGCTCTACCACCTGCAACCGGTAAAGCAGATCGAGCCTAAATAGACCTTGATCTACTGCTGCCTTGAGGTCCCGATTTGTTGCAGTGACGAGTCGAACATCCACCTTTGTCGGCTTCAGGCCGCCGAGCCGCTCGCACTCGCGCTCTTGGAGCACTCGCAGCAATTTGACTTGCACCGACATGGGTATCTCGCCAACTTCGTCTAAGAACAAGGTGCCCTGATTTGCCGATTCAAACTTGCCAGCCTTCGAACCGTTTGCGCCGGTGAACGCGCCTTTTTCATAGCCGAACAGCTCACTCTCGAGCAAAGTCTCGGGAATTGCGGCGCACGAGATCGCGACTAACGGCTTCTTATTGCGTGAGGACGCGGCGTGAAGCGCTTTGGCAATGACTTCCTTTCCGACGCCGGTCTCGCCCCAAACCATGACGGTAGCCCGACTATCGGCAACCTGTCGAACGGTCTCGACGACTTCACGCATGGCCGGTGAGGCAGCGATGAAGTCAAAAATCGCAGGACTCGACTTGGGTCGACTGCCGCTTGCATTCGGCTTTGCCGGTTGATCGAGCGCAGAAGCGACGATTCGCTTCAGATTGTCCAAGTCAAAAGGTTTTGTGACGAACTCGTATGCACCGTCGCGAATCGCCTGAACGGCCTGGGGGATGGTTCCGAAGGCAGTCATTATCACAACAGGGATGTTCGGCCATCCGGACTTGACCTCACGAAGCAACTCGTACCCAGTTCGGACTGGCATCGTCACATCCGTCAATACAACATCAACGTGCTCTTGGCCCAAAGTCTGAATTGCGCTGCTGACGTCTGGGGCGACGAGGGTGTGATATCCGACCTTGTCGAACCCGACTTGCAAGATCCGACGAATATTGGGCTCGTCATCAACGACGAGTAAGACTGGTTTTTCCATCAATTCTTGCCTCGAAAACGCACGGTGAATTCACTTCCGCGACCTTTTTGCGAGTCAACGTTTATCTCTGCGTTATGCGCTTCCACGATCTTTCTCACGTTGCTCATCCCGAGGCCAGTTCCGTTCGACTTGGTCGTAAAGAACGCCGTAAACAGCTTGTCAATTGTTTCCGAGCACATACCTGTTCCTGTATCTGAAACCGAAAATTCCGCAGGTCGCACCGATATGGTGACTAGGTCGCCTGGTTTACACGCTTGGAGCGCATTTCGTACCAGATTCCTCATCACTTGCTCGATTCGAAGAGCGTCAGCTTCAATTATCGGCACGTGGAGGCCCAATTCCAAGGCCAACCGGATCGACTCCTTCGCGAATTCTGCCTCCATGGACTGGGCAACCAGTGTGGCGATCTGCCGAAGATCTACCGAGTCAAGGCGCAGCGCAAGCGGCCTGGCGAATTCCAGGAAGTCCTCACAAAGGGAGTTCAGCTTCAGCACTTCTTCCTCAATGATCGCGGCAAAGTCGACCGCGTGGGTGGGATCTGAGGCAATAACTTGGGCAGCGGAACGAATTCCTGTTAGCGGATTCCGGATTTCGTGGGCGATGGCCGCAGTCATCTGGCCAATCTCGGCCAAACGCTTCATGCGAGCGAAGTCTCGGGACGCTCGTCGGAACGCAGTTGCATCCTCAAGACTGACTACGGCACCCAAGTCGGGAAGTCGCGTCACCGTTATCGTCCACGCTTGATCTGTCACGATGTCTTCTGCGGTCAGGCGTACGGGCGCTTCTGGCTTTGCTTCGACCGCGCTTCGCATTGCTTCGCGTAATCCACTTGGCATAGATTCAGTGGCCGTCACCCAATCAATCCCGGCCGCCTCACCGAAAACATGAATTGAAGCAGGGTTCTGGCGCTCAATGCGCCCCTCGCTGTCAATCACCCAAACTGCAGCGGCCACACAATTCAGTACGGATTCAGTTTCCAGTTGAGCCGCTCGTGCCGTCGCTAGCAAAGAGGCGTTTGTCGCCGCGAGCGCCACATGCCGGCCGAGCGAACTTGCGACGGCAAGTTCCGCTGGGCTGAACGCTCGTTTCCCGTGCTTCCGCGACAGATTGAGAACCCCGATGCACCGGCTCTCTAGGTCAAGCAACGGCACAACCATGGAACTAGCTAGGTCGCTACGCGGAGCAAGAATTCTATCTCGAAGCATCGGCTCGGACATCGGATCGTTGATCACGGTCGGATGGCCTGTCTCGATGCACATTCCGGCAACTCCGATCCCAGATAAGATCGTGGCGTCTTCAGGTATGACGCTGTCGATGCCGAACTGGCCGCGAACGCGAAACTTGCCCGTAGCTTCGTCTAGAAGAAAAATTGAGGCACCAGAGGCCTCGAACCAGGCCGCGCACCGGGCAAGAATGCGCATTAAGTATTCTCCGACGTCGACTCGTTCAGAGCTGACATCGATGTCGAAAAGTTCGAGGACGTTTCGTTCTGGCTTGGCCCTACCCGCTGACATCAAACCTATTTTCGGCACGTTGAGCCAAAAATCTGGAGCCTCGGAAGAGAATCGAACTCTTAACCTTCCGCTTACAAGGCGGGTGCTCTACCTTTGAGCTACCGAGGCGATAGTGAAAGATCGTACCAGACACGCAAAAAGTGGGCGAGGCATCTTGCCTCGCCCACAAATTGGTCGATGCTAAGTTAGGCCTTTGCGCGCCGAACTCGAGTCTTGACAAGTCTTGGCTTGCCATCCTTGTCGAAGGCGAGTTTCGTGCCGGCAGGAAGTGCTTTAAGGGCAGCGGCCAGTTCAGGTGGCATTTCCGTCGCGACTGACTTGCGTCCGCCTCGCTTCTGCTTGCCCGGATCGAGGGCGGCAAAGACGTCTGATGCTTCGGCGTGCTTATCGAGTTTGTCCAGTCCCTTGCCACTCACTTTGTAGAGTTCAGAAGACGCGGTGAACGAGAGAAACAGATATTCTCCGTTGCTGAGCATTCTAGCTTTAACAGGAACCGTGAACTTTTTGACGCCGACTTTGACGGATAGCACACCCATCTTTTCAGCAGCCTTGAACTTAAGACTATTCTTTACGCTTTGTACATTCTTGGACATATTTTCTCCGGAAGAAGAATTAACACTATACCCGTTGATCGCGTAGAAACGCGACTCCTGTATAAGAAACAATATGAATTAGAGCCGAATATTGTCAATAAGGCGTGTTGATCCGATTTTGGCGGCAAGCATCGCAATACTATTGGGTAGCCAACGGTCGATTGGGTCGAGCGTAACACCGTCCACAACGCTCAAATAGTCCACGTTGAAGCCGAGTTTGCTCAGTCTTGAACGTTCTCGATCAGTCGATTCCGTCGGCCCTTGAACCGACGCTATGCAGTCGTCCGAGATACGCTGCAGCGATTTGAATAGTTCCGGTGCAACAATTCGGTGTTCGCTCGAGAGATATGCATTCCGAGAGCTGAGCGCAAGGCCATCACGCTCTCGTGTCGTAGGAACGAATTCGAGTTCAACAGGCAAATTTAGGTCTTCGACCATTTGGCGAATTACTACGCATTGCTGAATATCTTTCCATCCAAACACGGCAACGGTCGGTTGGACAATATTAAACAACTTGCAGACCACCGTTGTGACCCCATTAAAGTGGCCAGGACGAATCGCTCCTTCCCATCGAGCTGTGACTCCGGTGCAAGCAACAACGGTGGACTTGCGTGGATAGACTTCATGAACGTCAGGGGCGAAAACAACATCAACGCCAACTGACTCTGCAAGCTCACAGTCTCGCTGTAAGGTACGCGGGTACGCATCAAAATCCTCGGTTGGTCCGAACTGAGTAGGATTAACGAAGACGGACAGGATCACCTCATCCCCTACTTGCTTTGCCCGCCTGCAAAGGTCCAGATGACCGTTGTGCAACGCACCCATCGTTGGAACGAGTGCTCGCCGAGAATTGCGAGGTGGCAGGTCGTGTATACGTTCTACGAGAATCAAAACGTATTTTCCTGCGTTGGAAATACTTCCGTTCGGACTTCTTGCGCGTACGCTTTGATGGCAGTAGCAAAGACTTCGGCTCCGTTAACGTAGGGCTTTGCATGGCGAAATTGTGTCTTTGCCAGGCCGAGCACATCGTGAATAACTTGAATTTGACCGTCGCAAGCAGCACCGGCACCAATGCCGATCGTTGGGCATTGAACTGCACCGGTGATGGATTTCGCCAAGTCGCCGGGAATCACTTCTAGCACCATGCTGAACACGCCGCAAGCGTCCACGCGTTTTGCTTCTTCAATAACCCGAGCTGCATCATTTCCTTTGCCTTGAATCCGAAAACCGCCAAATGCCTTGACCGATTGCGGCGTCATGCCGACGTGTCCCATGACGGGGATGCCGGCTCGAATAATTGCCTCGATCATTTCCACATAAGGGCCCTCAAGCTTTACGGCGTCAGCTCCGGCTTTCACAAGGGCAATGGCAGAGTCAACTGCGCGCTCAATTGAAGGTTGGTACGAACCAAAGGGCAAATCGGCTACTAAGAGCGCTCTTTTGATACCCGAACGAACTGATTTTGTGTGATAGATTATGTCAACAAGGCTGACGCCGAGGGTAGTTTCGCCCCCCATTATCGTGTTTCCCGCTGAATCGCCGACGAGAACAACATCTACTCCCGCTTCGTCAACGATCGACGCAAAAATCGCGTCATAAGCTGTGACACAAACCACCTTTTCGCCGCGGGCCTTCATGCCGCGAACGTACGGCGCAGTGATCTTAGTTGGCATGCTATTGAATTTTACCGGAGTGCTTCGCGCACTGCCGCCGCATGACCCTCGGGCTTGACTTTCCGAAAGGCTTGAGTAACGATGCCCTCGGGGTCGATGATGAACGTCGTTCTCTCCACACCCATGTACTTCTTACCGTACATTGACTTCTCCACCCAAAGCCCACAAGCTTCGATAAGTTCGCGACCCGTGTCCGCCAAGAGCGAAAAATTCAAGCCGTACTTCGTCGCGAACTTAAGGTGGGAACCGACCGAATCGGGGCTGACGCCGATCACTCGAGTTCCAGGAATGTCAATCAACTGATCGCGAAAATCACATGCTTCTAGCGTGCAACCACTAGTGTCGTCTTTCGGATAGAAATAGATGACGCTTGGTGAGCCGAGCAAATCTTGGCTCGAAAGTGTCGTTCCGTGCTGGTTTGGCAGGGAAAACGCCGGGAAGCGGTCGCCAACAGTAATCAATTGTCTTTACCCACTTGTTCTGAACTCTCGCAAGCAGCGTCCATGAGGAGCGCCTGCATCAGGTCGACCCGCAATACGACGCCGAGCAATCGATTCTCTGCAACGACCGGCAGAATTGTAAGGCCGCTCCCAATCATTCGGTGGAATGCGTCGCCGATTTCTAACGTAGGGTCACCACAAACCGGGTCGCTGCTTCCGTAAATGTACGCTGGTTCGGCGGCCATGCTGGTCACATTGTCGCGGAGGGCGGCCGCGCGACACATGTCTCCTTCCGTGATCACGGCCACTGGTTTAGAATCTTCATCGACAACCACTAACGCAGGAAATTGGTAAATGTCCATCTTGTCAATGGCATCGCGAACGGTACTTTGTCGCGTTAAGACCGGAATATGCGCGTGCAACACCTCGCTTAGGATCATGCGTGTAGTGTACTTTCCGTATACTCCGGTCGGATGATGATTGATGTCGGAATCATTGGCGGAACGGGTGTCGGCGATCGACTTGCACAGCTAGGGGGCACGCCTGTCCACATTCCAACCGATTGCGGAGTGCTACGCGGACGCTACCTTGAACACGATAGCGCACGTATTCTCTTAATCCGACGCCACAGCTTGGGCCACAAAGTCCCTCCGCACATGGTGAGCTACGCCGCCATGGCCAAGGGGTTGCGCGCAGTCGGAGCTCGTGCTTGCCTTTCAACGGCGGCAGTGGGCAGCGTTCGGAGAGACTGGGGTGCCGGGACCTTAGCCAATTGTTCGGACTTTGTCGACATGACTGGCCGTCGCTCGACCCTTTTTGACCGAAGCGTAGTTCACACGGACTTTTCCGAGCCTTTCGCTGAACTTGCACGTCGCGCAATCCAAAACGCCGCAGATTCGAATTCAATCTCAATTGAACCGAGAGCGATTTACATTTGCGGGAATGGGCCCCGATACGAGACGCCTCACGAAATCGACCTGTTCAAGAATATTGGCGACGTAGTTGGCATGACTGCGGCCACCGAAGCAATTCTCATGCGCGAGGCGGGCATTGCATACGGATGCTTGGCCGTGGTTACCAACCTCGCGGCGGGCATCTCGCCAACACCGCTGAACCACGAAGAAGTCGTCAAAGAAATGCAGCGGAGCGGGCAGTCTGCAGTCAGTATTCTCCTTTCCGCCGCGAAGGAGCTGTCCCAAGCGTGAGTCTGAGTCCGAGGTCATTCGCGATGCATCTCGCTCTCACGCGAGGAATCGGCGGTCGCAGCGTAAGCAGAATTCTCGCTCGGAACGAGCTGCTATCCAGAACGCCGGAAGAGTTTCTCAACCTGCCAGATGAAGTTTGGCGTGAGGAGTATCGCCTCACGTTACGGGCATGCTCGTTCCTCCGAGATCGCGACGGCAGCACTCTTGCCGATAACATCTCGTTAGAACGTCGACTAGACGCGCTCGGCGTCTCGATCATCACGACCGCAGATGCTCATTATCCCGAGCTTATCGAGTCATTCGATCCTAACCCGCCAGGCGTGCTGTTTCTCTACGGAAATCACAAATTGCTCAGTGCCAGAACCTTCTGCGTCGTTGCATCTCGAAATGCTCGACCGGCCGAGCTTGAAAATATTGAACGATGGACGGAAGAAGGAGTGCTTGCTGGCGAAATCCTGGTTTCGGGTCACGACCGTCCAGAGTATCAGCGCTCCGCCATCGTGCCCTTACGATGGGGTTCGCCGCGAATTCTGTGCCTCGATCGCGGATTGTTTAGCGTGTTGGGACCGGAGTTGAAAGAAGAAGCCTTTCGTGCGGCGCGGCTTTGGAGGTATGAATTTGATCCCCGCACTGACCTAGTGTTGAGTCCGTTTCGTCCGGACGCCGGATACTTTGGTGTCAACAATCAGGTTCGTGATCGGCTCATCGCCTCGATCTCCAAGCGCCTGCGCTTCGTGTCCCTAAACCCTGGTGGCAACATGGAGAAATTGGTCAGATTGGCACTCAAGGCGGGGCGGGGCGTCGAGGTTTCCGATTCTATTTTGGATTACCGCGAGTTGAGAGAATTAGGGGCGACCGTCATCAACTGTACAGAGCAGTAGCGTAATCTATGAGCGATGATTGAGGCTCTGTCGCTCCTCGTTGTACTCGCTCAGACACCCGTAATCCGGGATGAATATGGTGTGCCCCACATTCGCGCAAAATCATGGGAACATGCGTTTGTTATGGCGGGCTATGCCGTCGCGCAAGATCGACTGTGGCAGATGGAAATGAGTCGGCGAATCGCGCGAGGCAGGCTCGCCGAGGTTATGGGAGCGGCATTCGTTGCGAGTGACAAAGAAATCGCCCAGTTTGGCTACACGGACGCCGAGCTAGCCTCTCAGGTGCAGAAGCTGAGTCCGCAAGGTCGAATCGCCTTTGCTGCGTACGCACGAGGCGTAAGTTCCTACATAGTAGACGCTCAAAACACTAAAAGTCTGCCGGCTGGATATGCCAAGAATGGATTTGAGCCTGAACCTTGGACAGTCATCGATTCTGCGGCCATTTCCGTTCGCCTGCTGCAACAGTTCGGACGCGGGGGAGCGGGCGAAATTCGAAACATGGCGCTCCTTGGTTATCTGCAGACGCAGGCCAAACTCAAAGGTCGCGAACTCGATGTCCTCGACGACTTCGCCTGGGCGCAAGATCGCAATGCTATTTGCACGATCGCACCCGTCGATGAAGATGATCGTCAGCCCGCACCGTTCTTGCCTGTTGCTTCGCGTGACCAAACGGTGCAGCATCTCGCCAAGCTACCTAAGCTAAGTCTTTTCGAGTTGCTGCCGGGAATTCGGGTCGCTGAGCGGTCAGAAACAACGAAAGTAGCGGAGCAACTTGGGGCACCGTTCAAGGCCGGTAGTTACTGTGTCGTCGTCGGCAAGGACCGATCCGCGACTGGGAAGCCGATCCTAATGAACGGCCCCCAGATGGGATGGCAAAATCCATCCATCGTCCACGAAATGTCGATCGCCACAAGCGACTTTTCGACAACGGGAATGGACGTGCCTGGCGTGCCAGGAATTCTTGTTGGACATACACCTAATTTGGCGTGGGGACTGACCAGCGGGGTTGCGGATACGGAAGACATCGTGTTCTATCGATCGGACGACGACGCGACATATCGGTACGGAAGCGAAGTGCGCAAGTTCGAGGTGATTTCGCGCACGATCAAAGTCAAAGACTCCGACTCGATCGTGGTTGTGCAGCGACGCACGACAGACGGCCCAGTGGTATTGAGTTCGCGCGGAGCAGGGGTCGTGTTCGCTCGCCGTAGCGCGTTTTATAAGCGCGAGATCGAAAGCCACGACACGATGAACGCATTGGTTACTGCCGTTACTCACGGTGACGTCGCAACTTCGGTTCAGCACTCGACGGTAAATTTCAACTTTTTCTATGCGCTTCGCACGGGCGACATCGGCTACCGATTCATCGCCAGGATGCCGATTCGGCGTCCGGGCCTGGACGCAAGATTCCCGATGCCAGGCGGTCCGCAATCTGAATGGGTCGGTGAGATCCCGTTCGACTTGATGCCACATATAGTCAATCCGAAGGCTGGTTATCTCGCAAACTGGAACAACAAACCAGTCTCTTGGTGGCCAAACGGTGACACCCCAACTTGGGGTAGAGCGTTCCGAAACCAATCACTACTCGCAGCCTTGCCAATCCGCAAGCTCACCGCTCAAGATTTGGAGAGGGCAGCGTGGACGATTGCTCGGATGGACGAGAACGCTCACTTCCTCGTGCCGCTGATGGCACGCGCAGCAGCCCGACATCCGAACGCCTTGGCTCTGGGCTTCGATGGGAGCCTTCTGGACGGCTCGACCGGCGCTGCCGTATATTTGCGATTTGTAAATAATATGCGGCAGAGTGTTTTCCAACCTATGACTGGCGCGTTCATGACTCCCGACAACTTCCGACAAATCGCTCAGGTCTCGGTGTTGTTGAACGCAATCGAAGGCAAGACGAAAATTAACTATCTAGCGGGTCGAAAGCTAGACGATATCCTCGATGATTGTCTCGCGCGTGCAATGGCGGAGGTAGACACAACCCCGCCACTTCGCTACACTGCGCCCGGGATGCGAATTGACGGTGAGGCGCCGATTCCGTATTCGAATCGAGGAACGTACTTGCAGGTAGTCGAGTTCTTCGAGCGCGGCATCAGCGGGCGTAACATCGTCTCACCAGGGGTTGCGGAAACGGGTCCGCATAGCAAGGACCAAGTTCCCCTGGCAAGAGCATGGTTGTTCAAAGCGATGGGATTTTGAATGATGAAGTGTTTGCGCATTTCGAATAGACTGGAGGGGCGTCGAGCCGCTGTTCGTTTCGTTTCCGTCACGAGGGTGAATACCCAATGAGCGACCAAATGCTCGCCCTGTGGACGCTCGGCCCAACGGTCCTTGTGCTACTCGCGATCGCGTTCGGAATTCGAGGATTCCGCCGGTGGCGCGCGAAGGACCTCTCAATCCGCGACCGTGAGCGCGACCAAAACCGACCAGTGGATCCCTAATGGCAGAAACCCTTATTCCCCTTCACAATTTTGAGGCCGAAATGGGTGCGCTCGGGTCGATGTTGCTATCTGAGCGGGCGAGCGAAGAGATTGTCAACACCCTCGAAGAGCCTGACTTCTATCGTCCTGCTCACCGATTAATTTATCGCGCGATGCGACAGTTGGTGATGCAACAGAAAGTAATCGACTTCATCACGCTGAAGTCGGAGCTTGTTGCACGAGGCAACCTTGCAGACGTAGGCGGCGAAGACTATCTGATACAAATCGCCCAATTCGTGCCGAGCCCTGCGAACGCGTCTTACTACGCGCAGATAGTGCTTGACAAGGCGCAGTTGCGCGCACTGGAAGAGGCGGGGCGACGAATCGCCGGAGTAGTACACGACCCGACCTTTGACACGGCCGAAGACAAAGTTGACAAGGCTGAGCAGATCGTTTTTGAAGTCGGCAGGCGGACAAGCGGGAATCAGTTCAAACACATTCGGAGTCTGGCGAAAGAATTCTTCGTGGACGTCGACCGCGTATTCGAGACGGGCGAGCCGATTAGCGGTCTCAAAACCGGCTTCATCGACCTTGACAAACAAACCACGGGCTTTTATCCCGGCGACTTTGTCATCATCGGTGCCCGACCTGCGATGGGAAAGACTTCCCTTGCCCTGGATTTTGCCTTGAACGTCGCGCGTCAGGTTGTGGAAACCCAAACGCGCGGTGGTGTGGCCATTTTCTCTTTGGAGATGAGCGATATCCAACTTGCCCGCCGCATGGCCTCCATGGTCAGCGGCATTTCTTCGTATGCACTCAAGAGCGGCACACTTAGCCCCTTTGCCTACCGTGAACTCGCAAACGCAGTCGAAGTTCTGTACGACCTTCCAATCTACATCGACGACGGTTCTGACATTACGCCCGTCGAGGTCCGAGGCAAATGCCGTCGACTCAAGGCCGAACAAGGTCTGTCCTTGGTGATAATCGACTATTTACAGCTCATGCGTGGTCCACGGCGGTCAGAAAATCGCGTTCAGGAGATCAGCGATATTGCTCGATCGTGCAAGGCTATGGCAAAGGAGCTAAAAATTCCCGTGATTGCGCTCAGCCAGCTGAACCGGGGAGTAGAGAATCGCGACGACAAACGACCCCAACTTGCCGACATCCGTGAGTCCGGTTCTATTGAGGCAGAAGCAGATTTGGTGATGCTCCTCTATCGCGAAAGCTACTACAAGGCGAAGGAGGAGATGCGCCAAGAGACCACGAACCCAGACGACGTTCAAGCCGCAGAAGTGATTATTGCCAAACATCGAAATGGACCGACCGGGAAAGTGATGCTTGGCTTCCAACCCTCGTACGCCCGATTCCGAAACCTAGACAAAACATACTCCCGCGACGACGAGTAACGTCTGAGCGATGAACTAATGTTTTGGCACGTGCTTGTCCATCCAAGACCTAATGGCGGTCGCCCAAATCCAGTAACCGCGTTCGCTCGGGTGCAGATAGTCACCCATGATTTCCTGCGAGATCGTTCCGTCCTTCTCTAGAAATTGCTGACCGATATCGAGCAAGGTTACCGAGTGGAGGCGGTTCAGCGGCTTCAACATTTCGTTCACTCGTGCCACTTTTAGCCGCATCGGATCATTTGGATCCTTACCCCTAGGAAAAATGCCCATGATGAGAATCGCGGCCTTCGGCTTCTGGTCTTGAATCTTTTCCACTATTGCCTTGATCGCGTCTCGAATCTGTATCTCGGTATTGACGGCCAGATTGTTTGTGCCAATCAGCACGATTGCACCCTCGAGTGGCATGTCATTGAGTTGACCATGCTCCAGCCTCCAGAGCACGTTCTCTGTGCGCTCCCAACCGAAACCCAAGTCGATCGCATCGTGTACTTCAAAATTATCATGCCAGACCGTGCTCATCTGCCGGAGGCCCCGATCGAGCGGAGGGCCGCCTAGGAAGTGGGTTATCGAGTCTCCAATTAACGCGAGTCTGAACCTTTGCTTGGATGCCATAGTCAGCGTTGCGGCGAACCGCGTGGGCCAGTCGTAGCTCGGGTAGTCGCGGTTTTGGGTCACCGGCACCACGGCAGAGTTTGTAGGATCTTGAGTTGTTATCGGCTTCCGGCCGATGAACTTGCTGACATTTCCTTCTATCGCCATCGCCCACTTGCGATAGCCCAGTGCCATTGGTTGCAGTTGGTCCGGCATCAATTCGGTCGGAATCTCGCCTTTTTCATCGAGGAAAACCGCTCCGACATCCTGAAAACTGACATTACTCGCAGTCGCCCACTTAGCCAAGAGCAAGTTCGTCTGTCGAATCTTTTCGCGCTCGGGTGAAGTCGCGGTTCCGCGGGGCAGAATCCCGACGAGCAAAATCTTCGTCTTGGGAGATGCCGCCCGTAGTCTGAAGCAGACCGCTTCTACACCGCCAGCAATCTGTTCGGCGGTATCTCGCACAACGTTGTTAGCCCCAACCATAACGACTGCGGCCGATGGCTTGCAGGGCCCGAGTTCGCCATTGTCTAAGCGCCAAAGTACGTTCTCAGTCTTGTCGCCGCTCACACCCAGATTCAATGCGTGGTACGGCCGATAGAAAAGATCCCAGGTGTCGCCGCCTCGGTTGTGAAACCAGTCTAGGGTATCGGGTTCCCCGCCGAAGGCATGGACAATGGAATCGCCGATAAAAACAAGCTTCGCGTCTCCGTGAGCCGCGGCAGTGACAATCGCAGCATGGCGCTGTTGCCAGACCTCAGTTGCGACAGGGACGGGAATAACAGCCGGGTTTTTCGTTACGAAAAGCGCCTGCAAGATCATGGTTGAACCGTTCCAAGCTGGACACGAAAGTGGCCAGTCAACCTCGCGCGATCACGCGTGGGCTTGTATATTATAGTCGCGGAGGCTGCTTGAATCAGCTCGGATTGCGCCACCACTTAGGTTTCGAACGCGTTGTGAGCTATCGAAGTACAGGTTTTTTGCTCCGCACTCAACTATTTCACCAATGTTGCGTAGAATCCTAATATGCGACGCGGCATTGCGAAACTCCTACATGTGTGTCTAGCCCTTTGCGTAGTGCTATGTACCGCTGAGGCATTTTCTGGCTCGTTCCAAAAAGGAAACGATCAGCGACAGCAAGAAGAACAGCGTAAACAACAAGAAGCTAAGCAGGCGGAAGATGCCAAGAATCGCGAAGAGCAAAAGCGACAGCAGGAGGTAAAGCAAGCGGACGACCGCCGACAGGCGGAAGCCAAGCGTGCAGAGGAATCTCGACTGGCTGATGTAAAACGAGCCGATGACGCCCGCCAACGCGAAGAACAGAAACGCCAACAAGAAGCAAAGCAAGCCGAAGACCGACGTCAGGCTGATGTAAAACGAGCCGACGACGCCCGCCAACGCGAAGAACAGAAACGCCAACAAGAAGCAAAGCAAGCCGAAGACCGACGTCAGGCAGACGTAAAACGAGCTGACGAGACCCGTCAACGAGAAGAACAGAAACGCCAACAAGAAACAAAGCAAGCCGAAGACCGACGTCAGGCAGACGTAAAACGAGCTGACGAGACCCGTCAACGAGAGGAGCAGAAGCGCCAGCAAGCAGCAAGGCAAGCAGACGAGCGGCGACAAGCAGATTCGAAGCGCGCGGAAGAAACTCGCCAAGGCGACGACCGCAAGCGAAAGCAGGACGCAAAGCTCGCCGAGACAGGACGAGATTCTGAAGCATCCGATCGTTCCAAGGCACCAATTCACCGCGAAATCAAGCCAGAAATCATCCACGCGAAGTCAGATGACGTCCGTCAACCAATTCAAAACAAGGCGGAACCCACGAGAACTCGTTCGGACCATTCGCCGGCTGACACTGCTTCTATTCTAAAGCGACCGAATCCCGCGCCCGACCACTCGAATACGACAACGTCGCCCGCGGTGATTCAGAAGGAGATCGTCAAGCATAGCGGCGGGCCAATCCTGCCTACAAACGCAGAAAATTTGGCGGCACGGCCAAAGGCTCCGCATCAAAAAGTCCCTGGATTTAAGGATGCACCGATCATGCCCGTCTTCGGTAAAGGAGGTGGCCACCACGGCACCACGCCGCCGATCGGAGCTCTTGCGGGCAAAGTCGGACGGGATCGAACATCCGTCGTGGTTCCGCTGATCCCGACGGCCTTCGTTCCGATCGAAATAGTCACTCCAGAGCCAGTAGAGACCGTCGTCGTCGTCAATCCGGCTTACCCGACCTACGCCTTCGAGCCTGAGCCAAGTCGACCGTCAAGTGTTGAGAGTGCTCCGAGCACGATCTATAGCCCCGCACCCAAGCGGGCAAAGGGTCATCGAACCCGGCCTAAGGGATTCGAACGATACATAGAAGGCTCCGCCTCGCGTTATGCCGCTCATGAATTCTCCAGGACAGCACCAAAGCCGGGATTCAACTGGGGCGGAGAGCCCGAAGACTGGCTTAAGAATGCGGCCAAAGCCGGATGGAGAGTTCAAACGGACATTAAATCAGCAGTCCCCGGGTCGCTCATTGTATGGTCTCGAGGCGCCTACGGACACGTAGCCATCGTCGAGCGTGTGCTTAAGGACGCCCTTGTAATCTCTGAAATGAACATTGGGGAGCGGCTCAACAAGCGCACTGGACGAACGACGGGATGGGGCAAGATCACACGTGCGGCCATGCAGTTCGAGCGCCTCAATCGTGGCGTGTTTCGATACGAGGGAGTAATTTTGCCCACTCGCGGCACGAATCAGCGTCGAGGATGACCACGATCAAATTGGTCGCGCACAACGTCCAAGTTGAGCTGGGTGTACACCTGGGTAGTTTCGATTGACTCGTGACCCAAGAGTTCCTGCACAGCCCGTAAATCTGCGCCGTTTCGCACAAGGTCAACGGCATATGTGTGGCGTAAGGTGTGCGGTCCGACATGTTGCTCGATTCCAGCATCACGCGCACGCCGTGCTAAGATTGCGTAAACGTTTTGACGTAACATTTGCCTGCCGCGTTGGCTGACGAACACGTACGGTGAGGAGTCTGCCATCTGCAACGGCCGAGCATCCTTTAGGTATGCCTGAAGGATTTGCAATGTTTCTGACGGCAGCGGCACCACGCGAGTCTTGCCGCGCTTACCTGTCACCCGCACGGTGAGGCCCGCGGCATCGATCGCGCCCAACTCCAAGGTCACGAGCTCGCTTACACGCAGACCGGCACCGTAAAGGAGCTCCCACATCGCATGATCGCGAAGCCCAGAGGGACTATCTCCGACGGGGTTAAGTATTTGCGATAGTTGAGCGGCATTCAAAGCCTTGGGCAACCGCTTGTGCTTTTTGAAATCTGCGACCATCCGCAGCTCTGCTGAAATCGGAAACCGCCGTCGGCGCAAGAATCTCAGAAAGGAGCGCATCGAACTTACTCTGCGCAGGGCCGTTGCTCGGCTGGCTGGGGTGAAGAAACGCGACTCGATCGCAACGAGCTGCTCCTGCCCTAGGGCCGACCAGGATTCAAAACCCAGTTCTTGAAAGCAGCGAGCCGCGCCAGAAAGATCGTTGCGGTATGCCTCAACCGTGTGAACGCTAGCTCCACGCTCGACTCGAAGGTAGTCCAGATACCATTCGATCGGTTCCCACCACGCCTCTGACAACGGTGCTACTTGAGATCTTTCCGCTTCCATATGGAAACCTCGGGCTGGATGTATTGCATGTCCTCGATCTGGAACCAAGGCGTGCCAAATGATCGATCCAAATCGTACGTTTTTTGCAATTCTGTGTAAAAGGTCTGAACGGTCGACACTTCCGCATACTCAGAGCTGCCGAACAGTCGCCTGGCCGGACCAAATTCGAACGACGAGAACGCGATGTACTCGGGATGCTTTGCGAGTAGGCGAACGTCAAAAATGGTAGGATTTCCCGCGTCGTCTGTAATATGGAGTGCCTTCGGTCTGGAATCGCGCACCATCGCCTCTTGCCGCTTCGGCCAGGGCATCATGCGCTGAGCGGGTGCATCCGGAAAGATTGTTGGACTCCAATACCAAGGATCACGCGGTAAACCGACCACTACTTCGCCTTTCGTCCGCAAATATTTAGCGGCGGCGTCGCGAGGGTCTTCATCAAGCATGAAAGCAGTGCTGATCGCCGTGCTACGCAAGCCCCCCAAGGGCACGCCGCCGATTGCCAAGATAAAGGCGGAAACAACCACCCGGCGCCACCGTGAATTTGTCTGCGCTGCGTAGTACGCGTACGCGGCAAACATTGCCATTGGAGCGAGGAGCGGCAGGGTATATCGCAAAAACTTGACTTCGCTATGTCCGATCACGAGATAGTACGGAACCACGAAAGCGAGCATAATCGCAATCGCAAGATCGCGCCGCTTTAACGCGACGACGATACCGCCGATGCCAAGTACGACTGCGAAGAGGCTCGTAGCGGTTTGTAGGTTTCCGATTTGGAATATGTAACCCGGGGCCGTGCCGGCGAATACGAGGCCGTGACCAGTGGCAGAGTGTTGCATCTCGTACCCAAATCCTTGTCGAAACTGGTCTGGCTGCAAAAGAACGCCCGGGGTGGAAACGAGAAACGCGAGCACGAATATCCCGAATGCCGTAGCCATGTGCTTTGGCTTCCCAGCGAGAAAAACACCGAGCAGCACGCTGAGAATCGCAATTCCACCCGTGTATTTCACTCCTGCGCTGAGTCCCGCTGCGACGCTTGCTAATACGAGCAACTTAAGCCAGGTCTTCGCAGTATCGTCTCGGCGCTCATATAACAGCACCGCCCCGTAGACCGCGAGGAAGGCGAGGAAGGCGCCGGTGACGTCGACCGTTTGGAATCTGGAATGGACGACGTGCCCTGGGGAAACGGCAAGTAAGCTTGCGCCGATTGCACCCGGAACGAGGCCCCACAGAGAACGTCCGAGCATAAAGACAAGCATCACCGTGAGCGAGCCTGCGATTGCGGTAAGTATGCGTCCCGCAAGGTGGCAACGCGAGGCCCACGCCCAGTAGCCCTCGACGTCATTTGCCTTTGGACTACCGGTGTAAGTCGAGACGAAGTCCGACGCGATTCGCAACTCGGTTAGGTACATCGTGCCGTAGTTGTAAAAGCCCGGCGTGAATTTGAGCTGGGCCGGATTGATGTTTTGACTGTAGGTCAGAACATCGTCCTCGTCGGGATGCAGGCTTTGGTGGTGAAGTTCGTTCTTCAGGCCCCAGCCGATTCCGATCAAACGAATGCCCAGGGCAAACGCAAAAACGAGCAGCGGTAAGAACCGGACCAAGAGGTCGATCTTAGGCGAACGCTCGGGTGAGTTGGGAGTTTCTGGCATTCAGTACCTGCAGTAGAGATTCTGCCATCTTCGGGTCGTAGTCTCGACCATTACCTGCGATCAACAGCGCCTCTGCCCGCTCTGTGCCGAAGAACGCCTCGTTCATAGCGAAGTCAAAGCACGCTTTAAGAATGAGCGCGTCGGCGGATGGCCTCTCCTCCCCGTCCCGCAACCAGAACATTGCCTCTGAGCGTCGCAAAACGTTTCGCTCCTGTTCGAACGCAGCGACGTGAGCGAGCAAATCATCAGTAACGCATAGATGTTCGCGGAGGCGGGCACGATCCTCATCCGTCCATTCAGCAAAGGGGACCGAGTTGAGAAGTCGGTAAGGAACCGAGGCGAGCCCAATATCCCGAAGGGAGGCCGCCCGAGTCGCAAGATTTGAGTCCAAACCTCGTGCGTGGCATGTGGCCTCGACGAGGTCGCACGCGCGATCCGTGATCGCGCTAAATCGGGGTGACCTCAGTCGGGCAGTGCGGTGAACTGACTCGATTAGGCCAAATCGGCGGCGTTGGCGAATAACCGACGAGGTCCGGTAAGCCATTACTGCGCACCAGAGCACGGAAATCAAGCAGATTGTGACGAGAAATTCACTCATGACTTGGCTCCCGAAACCACGCCAACAAATGCCTGAACGACACGTTCGTCGAACTGGCTGCCACTGCATCTACGGAGCTCCGCGATTGCGGCTGCAGTCTGCATTGGTTCGCGATACGTCCTTCGCTCGTGCTCAGCGTCCCCGCCGGTCATTGCGTCAAAAGCGTCGATCACGGCAATGATTCGACTCTGCAGCGGGACTTGGCGTCCGATCAAGCCGGCCGGATATCCTTGGCCGTCGGTCCGTTCGTGATGGCAACGAATCCAATGCGATATCTTACTGAACCCGGCGATCGGCTCCAAGACATCTCCACCGGCCGCTGCGTGTAACCGCACATGGTTCATTTCATTTTCTGTTAAACGACGCGGGAGATCGAGAATCTCTTCGTCGATAGAGACCTTGCCGACATCGTGTAGTGCCGCAGCGACCTCAAGGTCACGACACTCCGACCGCGACAGCCCCAGGCTCCGACCAACTTGACCGGCAAGCTGACCGACCCTACTGGCGTGTCCCATCGTGTAGGGATGCGACCGGTCGAGAGTTCCAAGATATAGCCGAATGACCTCCTGGGTTGACTGCCTTTCTGCTTGAACTGCGGCCACTCGCAACCAGGCGACGGCGGCGCTGAGAACGGTGAAACCGGCGCTGAAAGCAATTGGGAGTGCAGAACCTTGGACGGAAATCAAGCACGCCGTTGAGAGCAAAAATATTGAATCAAATGTGAACAACCCGGTCGCGAGGCGAGTTCGCAAAATGACGAGCGCGATCGCTGCCCCAGCAGCGGGCCAGACTGCACCAACGGAGATGAGCGCGACGACGCAAATGAATCCGACCAGGTTTGCGAACGTCGCGAAGTCTCGCCGCACTGCGACGAGTACGACGACGTCGATGGCGATTGCCCAGGCTGGAAAGCCGAGAGTTGCCAAAAGGCAAAACGTCGGAACGGTGACAATCGGAAGCCATGACACCTTTCGAGCGAGCAGCGCGACGAAGAGAAGCGAACATCCGATGGCGATCGACGAGGCGATCGGATTGGGATCCCTCTGATCACGGGCGAGAATCGCAGCCGTGCTGACGCATAGCGCGAAGAACACGCCGTAGCCTAGGGTAGGAATAGAAAGTTTATTGGGTCGAACCATGACCCTCGCTTCCATGCGAACATTCGTATGTTATTTGGGGCATATTGCCTCGGGCGACCATCCATGGCCGCTACAGACAGTATAGAGGACTAAAAGTCCATTTGACTAGTGACCGCCAATTTTTTTGATGGGAGTTGAGGACGGGAGTGGCGGCGCAGAGGCCATCGCCTTTCCTACAAGGGTGAGGGTGTTTTCGCCCTTTAGCCTGACCTCTTCGAGCGCGTCAACGTGATCGACGATCATGACCTGATAATTTGCAGTCGTCTTCGCGCGTGCGGCAAGGGTCATGTGAGTCACAGGATCCAGATCAAATTCGATCTCAGAGACCATCGTCAATGGAACTTTAGCGAGGTGGGTCTGGCTCGAATCCAGGTGCGTCAACTGGTGAATGAAATCAGCGAGATTACTGTTCAAATTTAGGCTGGCGTCAACGCGCAACACCTTCTTTCCCGCGGAATCAATTGGTCCTCTGTACTTAAATGTGTAGTCCAGCCGTTGCATCTCCATCTTGCCCTCCTTGCCTTTGAGCTTTTGGGGGCTGTACCCAACAGTTCGCTTCCACGTCTCACCGATCTTGGCAGGCTCGAACGGCAGCCGAGGGGCAAAGTCAAGCGAGGACTCAAACGAGCCGACAAAAAGGGACAAGCGAACAATCTCGTCTAGAAACTGCCCGAGAAAAGCAGTGATTTGAGGAGCGCTCGTCATTGGTTGCCTCCAAAACAGACTGTCCTTTTCGACCTGCTTCTTCGGCTTCTTTGGAGTGAGGTCCTTGATGTCAAGCACTTCATTCGCTGGCGAAAGAGACATTTGCATGTCCATGTTCACCTTCTCGACATGCGTCTTCGGCGCCGAGGAGGCTGTTTCCCCTTCGACCTCTGTCATCGTCGGCCGCTGATACCGAATCGTGGCGATGCCGTCGGACTTGACGTCTGTTATCCAGTAGGCGAATTGGTAGCTGATATCCAAGTCTGAAGGCAACCACGTGTCGAGGCCGTGACCGCGTTGCTCTAACGTAAGCGCGGCTTTTACGCTGTACGCGAGCTTTTCGCCCTTCTTAAAGACGCGACCTAGGTCGGTCTCTTGACCAACCGGGGCAGAACTCAGGGACGCAAGGGCAAACAGGACTGCATGAATCATCTTGTACTCACCGTTTAGTACGTCCGTTCCCCGCTGAGAGCGTCGCGCTTCTTATTTCAAAATGTGCTTGGCGATGACGAGCCGCTGAATTTCAGAGCAACCCTCACCAATTTCAGTCAATTTTGCGTCTCTCCAGAGCTTCTCTACTAGAAACTCTTGGGTCATTCCGCGGCCACCGTGAACCTGAATCGCGCGATTTGTGACCCGGTTCGCGGTCTCGCTAGCGAAAAGTTTGGCGTAAGAACTCTCCCGAATACACGCGCCGCCCTCATCCATAATCCGCGCGCCATTCTCTAAGAGCAACCTCGCCGCCTCAACTTCCATGCCGCTATCCGCGATCATGTTCTGTACAGACTGCATGTCGCACAGACGTCGGTTGAACTGCTCACGCTGCTTGCTGTACTCAACCATCAACTCAAATGCCTTCTCAGCGATACCGAGCGCCATGCCAGCGATGCCGAGGCGGCCACGATACAGCAGGCCGATTGCATCCTCAAATCGACAGGGGGTATGCCAACCGACGGCGTTCTCCAGTCGGAACTGAACGGTATTCGACGCGGATACACCAACGGTGTGGATTCGCTTCTCGAGAATAAATCCAGGCTGCTTCGTCTCGACCAAGAACGCGCTGAGTTCCGTTTCCGAGGTGCGGGCCAGCAGCACGATGAGGTCTGCCTTACCGCCGTTCGTGATGAACATTTTTCGGCCGTTGATCAAAAAGAGTCCGTTGCCTTCCGTGCTCGGCTCGGCTTTCGTTTTGACACGTCGCGCGTCAGAACCTGCATCTGGTTCGGTGAGCCCCCAAGCCAGCTTGATATCGCCCTTTACAATTCCGGGGATGTATTTTGCGAACTGCTCTTCACTCGCAAAGTTTACGAAGTGACCCACGCATAGTGCGTTGATCGCGGCAATGTTCATCGAGAGGGCAGGATCGCCTTTCGCCAATTCCATGCAGGCAAGGCAATAACCCCGAGTTGACAGGCCGGTACCGCCCTGATCGATGCCCAAGGTCATGCCGAGCAGTCCTGCTGCCCCTAACTTCGGCCAAATCTCATCTGGAAACGCCGTATTCTTTTCCCACTCGCGCGTGAATGGGAGCACTTCGTGCGCTACAAATTCGCGCACGTGGCTGAGGAAGACATCTTCGTCAACCCTGGAGATCGTTTTCGGTGATGTGGTTTGCATAACAACTAACTCTCGCAGTCTGCGATGACGCGAGGCCTTTCTCAAGTTTACATTGGACGCTAGCCGCCGGTTTTTGAACCGGAGTCGATGAAGCGCTTGTACGCTTCTGCAAATTCAGCTTGCTTGATTTCGATTTTCGCCTTCAAACGTAATGCGTTCATGTCCTTCGTGATGTCATTTTTGGCGGCTCCGCGAATCATCATTAGTTTCTTGCGAATCATCCGTTTGAGTTTTCCGTCGAGTGCCAATTTCTCTTCTGGCACAACGTCATCGAGCCTAAATCGCAGAAATACACGATTCTGATCCGTGTCGCCGACATCGATCCAATCCGTCTGTTGCCCAATTCGAATCAATGCAAGCGCGGCCTTGACTCTGGGTGACAAACCATCAGCTGGAACTTGACCGTAATCGCCACCACGCACGCGGGAGATGTCGACGCTGCGAGCCGAAGCGACCTGCTCGAAGGTTTTGCCTCCGGCCAGATCGGCATCTGAACTTGCCTTATCCGCAGGGTCTTTAACCACGATAACGTGCAACTTATATTGTCGAGGCACCGTGTAGGTGCTTGGATTTGCCTTGTAATCGGTTTCGATCTCTTGGTCCGTGATCGTGATTCCGAACGTGGAGATTTTGAACTGCGCCAATTCGTATCGGACTTGGTACGAGAGTTCTTCCGCGGTGCGACCGCCGCCAATCCAATCTTTCAGATAGTTGGCATTCTCGGTAGTGCGTGTCGCGAGTTCGGAGTCAACTTCGGCGTCGGAAATGCTGATTCCTTTCGACTGAGCAAGTTGGAAGACAAGTCGCTCGGTGATGAGTTGCTCTACCGCAAAGAACCCTGGAGGAAATTCTACGAACTGGTTGCCGACCCGCCGGCCGATTCCCGGCAGATACTCCATGCGTCGATAGTATTCGCTTCCCTTGATCTCCTCACCGTTCACAACGGCAACGACTCTCGCCGGATCTACCTGAGCGGCCGCGAGAATGGAAAAGGAAGCAAGCCCAACTAGAAAGGTGCCCCGGACGGCGAGCGCAAGTTTAAGGTTCATGTTTCTCCTAAGACGTTCGGACGTTCTTACGTGAACGTCCGTTTACGAAAAGCATACGCAAATTGAGGCGATTAGGTAGCCGCCTTTTCGGCGTCGATGACTGACCGCAAGGCTACGAGTGCGACCTCAACGTGTTTTGGCGCGGGCTCACGCGTTGTGATGTACTGGCTCCAAATTCCAGGCTTGAATAGCAGGCTCACGATTGCCTGGTTTCGGAATTTTCCGGCAAGCCGTAAGAGCTCATAGGCCGTACCAGCGATGAAAGGCAGGATGCAAAGTTCGATGCCGAGTCTAACGGCCGTGTCGGTGATTACGCTACCTGGCCGTCCCGTCAACGGATATCGGGGCACAAACGTGAACACAACCAAGCTAAGTAGCAAAACGATAATTGCGAAGCTTGTTCCGCATCGCGGGTGGAGTCGAGTCTGCAGCATGCAGACGTCAGTCGTCAGAGCTTGATCTGCTTCGAGCGCGTTGATTGCCTTATGCTCCGCGCCGTGGTAACGAAAGACTTCCTTGATCCCTTCCATCTGCCCGATTCCAACGAGGTATGCGATGAAGAACAGAATCTTGAGGAGGCCGGCCACGAGGTTCGTCTTCATGCCGTTCGTCGTTGCGGCGTGGGCAGCAGTCTTGGCCCCGGTAACAAGCTCTGCGACCAAATTGGGAAGGTACGCAAAAATGAATAAGCCGAACACGAGGCCGATCACGAGGGTGAGACCAATCGTGGCATCCTGTATTCGGTTGGCCTCCCCCTTGGCGACGGCAGCTTGAGTGCCGAGGTCAGAGCTAGGGTTTGGGACCGCTGCCACATTTACGTCCGCGATTGGCTGTGCGAATTCCTCTGGATTTCCTACAGCCCCCGCTACAGGTGTGGCCGTTATTACAGCTTCTGCAGGTTGATAAATGGGGTTGACCTGCACGTCGGCGGCAAATTTGAGAGCTTTGTTGCCTAACGACATCGCGTCCAGTAGGGCAAAAGTCCCACGCAAAAACGGCAACTTTAACCATTTTTGGCGACCGATCCAAGTTTTATCAATCGCCTCTTGCTGAACGATGATTTCACCATTCGGCGCACGACAGGCAACCGCGAAGAACCGCGGAGACCGCATCATAACCCCTTCGACAACGGCCTGGCCACCGTACTGTAAGTATTCGCCCTGGGGCATGGCATAGCAGTATACAGCCGACATTTCGACGTGCTCCGGGTGAAGATGACCAGATCTGACATTAAACCGGCCGATTCGCCCGATTTGGAGCGTCCCGTATGCCAATATACTAGGCGGCCGGGGATGGACGAAGACAGACAAATTAAGGGGTTGGAACTCAGCGAAGATGAAGCTGGGGTGCTCCTAGATATGTGCCTAACGAGTCCACACCGGATGAGTCAACTCGCACAGCGGGCACTTAGAAAGCTCGCTGAGTATTGCGCGTCCTTCGATGACGAACTCATGACGCAAATTATCCGGCTCGAAAATCCGAGCAATTCCGCCGAGAAATGAACCTCGCACCGCTGTCTATAGGCGAAATCGAGTGAAGACTCCTTGCGTCCGCGACGTCCTAGCCGCCCTTGACCGTATTGCTCCGGCGAATTTCGCGTTCGAGTTCGACAGAGTCGGATTGCAAGTAGGGGATCCCAACGCGCCTATCGGCTCCGTACTCGTTTCCCTTGATCGATCGCTGGCCGCGATCGATGCTGCGATAGACCATGGGTGCCAGATGCTGATATCGCATCATCCACTAATATTTGCTCCGCTCAACGCAGTTTGCGCGACCTCGCACACTGGAAAAAGCGTTCTGCGACTAGCCGCTCATGGCATCGCTTTCGCGGCGGCTCACACAAATTGGGACTGCGCACTTGGCGGTGTGAACGACGAACTCGCAACAATTTTCGGGCTCGTCAACATTCAGTCGTTTGGCACCGCGGCGGATATTCCAAACCCGCAACCGGCAGGCCGCGTTGGCTCTCTGACGAGTGCGATGACTTTCGAAGCTTTCGCGACCTCAGTATCTTTGCTGCTCGATACGAAAGTCGAAGCGTGGGGAAACCCTGAGCGACCGGTGCGCAGACTTGCGATAGTTGGTGGCGCGGCGGATGGCGAATGGATGAACGCGCAACGAGCCAAGGCCGATGTTTTGTTAACCGGAGAAGTGAAGCAACACATCGCCGTGGAGGCATCTGAGTCTGGAATGAGCATCATCGCTGCCGGGCACTACGCAACGGAGCAACCGGGGGCGCGTGCCCTCTGCGCGCGGTTGCAAGCCGAGTTGCCAGACATCCAGTTCGTTTGCTTTGAACCATGCTTGGGTTTAGGCGGACGCCCGTTCTCGCGCTAAAAGCAACTTTCTTGTTATAATCTCGGCGACATGAACATTCGATTCGCTTCTCTGTTGGTGCCCGTCGTCTGCAGCGCCTCTTTTGCGGCGGAGGCTTCGTCACGCTGGCAAATCAAAGCTAATTTCGGACTGACCTTTGTCAACAGCACCGCGACAACGCAGAGCGTTAACTTTTTGGCAAGCGCCGAAAGCGCCCACAAAGATGTCGATTCGATCCACTTCGACACAGGAATCTTCCAAAACCGACAGACGCCGGTCGGCGGCGGCGCCTTCACGACAAGCGCGAACTATTGGTTCGTAGGCGGACGATACGACAGAAATCTTTCCCCCAAGTCTACGTACTACTTCAGCACGCGGTTTCGCCGGGACAGCCCGAACGAACTGGATCTGCGCACTCAGTACGGACTCGGCTATTCCCACATTGTTCATGGTGATGATGCATGGAATTGGGCGATCAGCTTCGGCGCGTCCTATCTAACCGAACGGTACACCACGGGCGCGGCGGGTAGAAGTGAGACTGGGGTCGAACTGGGCAGCCGTTACCGCCGCCGAATGTCCAAAAAGATCGATGTGACGAGCAATATATCAATCATTCCGCGAGTGAGCGATATCAATGACTACGTGCTGCAGTCGGTATTGCAACTCGGCTACTCGCTGGACGAGAATTTCAAACTCGCCTTCTCTGATGTGCTGGACTACACTAGCAAACCAATTGCTGGGGCAATAAAGCAGAATAGCACGCTGTTCTTTGGCCTCGAATACAAGACCAAACTCTGATCGCTGAGTTCCCGGTTGCCGCGGCGAGAGCTGCGCCAACCGGGAACCCCACAGCTACTTCTGCAGTTCTGCCTGCACGCGGATTGACTCGTCATGCACCAGATTGAACACGTGCTCAATAAACTCACGATCCAGTCCTAATCGTTCTCCAAGCGAAACTCTGTGATTCATCAGCGCCTCCCAACGGGCTGGTTGCAAGACGTCAAGTCCGTGAACTCGCTTGTATTCAGCAATTTGTTTCACGACATCGTAGCGTGAAGACAGAGACTCGACAACATCCTGATCAAGCCGATCGATTGCTGTTCGCATCGTTTCGAGTTTTGTCCAATTCTCGGCAGACAACTTTTCTTCCGATGGGTCCGTCGGTCGCCAAACAATGTCGTTCACGAGGGCGACGTAGGCATCCGGCGTAAGCTGCTGGCTGGCATCCGTCATGGCGACCGTGGGGTTGGGGTGGACTTCCAACATAAATCCGTCAAAGCCGCGATCAATTGACTTTTGCGTGATTTCGGCCAGCGTGTCTCGCTTTCCGCAAATGTGGCTCGGATCGCAAATCAACGGCACGTTCGGCAGCCTGTCGCGAAACTGCAATGGGAGGCTCCACTCCGGCGGATTACGATAGACCGACTTTTGACCCGTTGCAAAGCCGCGGTGGATGGCACCAATCTTCTTAATTCCGGCTAGCGCGATCCGCTCGACCGCACCGATCCAAAGTTCCAAGTCAGGACTGATCGGATTCTTGACGAGCACCGGAATGTCTGTGCCACGTAAGGCATCAGCGATCTCCTGGACCGAAAACGGGTTTCCGGTCGTCCTCGCTCCAACCCAAACGATATCCACACCGTGGTGGAGGCAGGCTTCAATATGGGCAGCACCTGCGACCTCGACGGCGATTGGTAAGCCGAAGCGACGCTTAGCCTCCGCCAACCACTTTAGGGCCTGAACGCCGTGACCCTCAAAGCCACCCGCCCGAGTTCGCGGCTTCCACACGCCCGCTCTCAGCGCGCACGGCACACCCGTGGCCGCGAGTTTTTCTGCAATTTCCATTACTTGCTCTTCGCTCTCGGCGCTACATGGTCCTGCAATCAACAAGTAGTCCGGTCGCACGCTTGAAACTGGTAGCCCCCAGTTCGTCCACGGTCCACCAATTGCGTGAGGCTCGATTTTCGAAATTGCCGCTGGCTCGTCTTGATCGCCTTCGATCGCGGTGGCGTAAGTTGGTTTAGCCATCGAACCAAGGTCACTGACTCCTCGCACATAAACGCCATGAATTCGCACCTCCAACGCACGACTTTGGAGAATCGCAAGGGCGTCTTCGAAATCCACCATCGCTTCCCATGTCACGTCTAGATGAATGGCGTACTCGAAAGGAACGTCAACGACGACTGTCGATTGAATCTTCGTGAGGTTGATGTGGTGCTGCTTGAGGATGTTCAGGGCGGCAGCAAGCGCGCCCGCTCGATGCGAAACACGCAAAGAAAGGCTGGCCTTGTTCACTTGAGCGTTCGGCGCATTCGGCGTCTTGCTCAGGGCGAGAAAGCGCGTCGTGTTGTGTGCTTGGTCCTCCACGCACTCGAACAAAATGTCCATCCCGTACAGATCGGCCGCCGCGTAACCGGCGATTGCCGCAACTCCGACGAGATTTCGATCGTGAATCTCTTTCGCCGCTCCTGCTGTGTCTTGCCCTTCTTGGACTTTAATATGCGGATGCTCACGCAGAAACTTGGTGCATTGTTGTAAGGCTACGGGTTGGCCAATGATCGTGTGGATTTCTGCTAGGGTCTGGCCCGGGAGTGCAACGAGGTGGTGACGGATGCGAACGTAAATTTCGCCGATTATTGAGAGGTCGTACTTTTCGAGAAGCCCGTAATTTCCGAGAATGCTGCCGGCAATCGTGTTTTCAATCGCGATCATTCCCGTTTCGGCTTCCCCCGCTAGTACCGATTCGAACACAGATTCAAATGATTCGCACGGAACGAGGTCCAGATGGGTGCCTGGAAACTGTCCCCCGAAATACCGGCGTGCGGCAATGTCGTGAAACGATCCGGCGATACCTTGAATGGCAACTCTCATGTTATGTGTCCTGAACAGAATGAAAGCCCCGTCCTGGGATCAGGTCGGGGCTTTTCGTGGTTGATAGAAACGCGGCGTTAGCTCCCGACCCTCTGTGGGTGGCAGTAAAAGCTAAAAAACTCGTAATATCGTCGCTTCGCGTTCATAACCCTGGCTCAGCTTGAATATACCAATTTTCGTTCCAAATTGACCGAGGACCGCCTTTTCTTCGGAATCATGTGCGTACTTCCCGGAACCTTATCTCCTTTCGTCACGTAATGGCCTCGGACCAAGCTATTGCCACAATTGGCGTTCCCACTCAAACCGAAATCATGATTGCCTCAAAGCATTTAATCTGCCTGCTGCTTGCGACCGTTTCGGTCGTGGGAACTTCTGCCAATGGCCAGGACGCATCGAAGTACACGAAGCGACCACTCAAAGCAGCGCTTTGCACGACGCCTCCCGTGATTGATGGCGACCTGTCTGATCCTGCGTGGCAGACGGCATCCAAGGCGACGATCTTCGTCGACAGAACGACGAGTGAAGCTGCTCTTGAGCAGACTATTGCTCTCATTTGCTTCGATTCGAAGTACATCTACGTCGCATTTGACTGCCACGACTCACAACCCGACGCCGTCAGCGCGAGAGAGACAATTCGGGATAGCAAGTACGCTGGCTTGCAGAACGGGGACAGCCCAAATAAGGAAGACAACGTCACGTTTTCCATCGACCCGAACTTTACAAAAAAAACCGGCGATTTGAGCGTCTTTTCTGTCAATGCGCTTGGGACGCCTTCCGCGTCAATAGCGGGGGGGCGTGGCAACAAGTTGGAGTGGAAAGGTCAGTGGATTTCCGCGGCAAAACGCACGCCAACAGGATACTCCGTTGAAATGCGGATCCCGTGGGAGATGTTGAACTACCCGTCGACGAGCAAGCCGGTCGAAATAGGAATCAACTTCCACCGATACCAATACCGCACCAAACTGGAGTCCTTGTGGAGCAATGTGACGACGCACTCTTTCACCGATCTCGAAGGTGTTTGGCAAGAGGTGCAGGTTCCGCAAGCAAAATTCAAACCCAAGGTATCGATACTTCCCTATTTCCTGGGTGGAATTTCGGACAGTAGCTTGACGGGCAAAGTGGGCGCGGACGCGCGCATGACCGTAACCCCGAACCTAACCGCGGTCGCGACGCTCAACCCCGATTTTGGGACGGTTGAAGGCGCGGTGGAAAGCATCTCCTTCTCCCGCTCAGAAAGGTTTGTGCCCGATCGACGACCGTTTTTTCTAGAAGGCGAAAACTACTTTGCACCAGGAACTCGATTCAACGATGTCGGAGCTTACTTCTACTCTGACCGGATCAAGACCTTCGACGTCGGAACGAAGCTTTACGGAAAGATCAATCCTAGCGACTCGATTGGATTCCTAAGTACAGCTACGTTTGGCGGGCGAGTTGATTCCGTGATTCGTTATAAGCACGATCTGTCTGAAACGAGCGATGTCGGCTGCTTCTTTGGTCAGAAGTCGGACGTTGGCGACCACAACGCGGTCGGCTTGATCGATCAACACGCCAGATTTGGCCCATATGCAGTCGAGTCCCAATTCGCAAAATCTTGGGGTGACGCTCCGGGCGGTGGGGCGGTCGTGTTGAGCGGCTTTTACCAGAAGGGGAACAACACGAGCATGCTTCAGTATCACTCGATCTCTTCCCTTTTCAGACCTTCAGACGGATACATTCCGTATTTCGGATACCACGGCTTTCTTGGCTTTACTGACTACAACGGAACATACAAGACGGGGCAATTCAACACTTACGACTATGGCGTTTACGGAGTCGAGTCCGACCATCAAGATGGGTCGCGGTACAAGCGAGGCATCTCTTCTTTCGCTAACTTTGTGACGAAATCAGACTGGCTGTACTCGCTGCAACAGGATTACAATGCCGAAGGAGGCACGATCGACAGCACGGTCAACCTGCAGGCCACGATGGGACAATCCAATCGCTTCCGCAAGTTCGGCCTTAGCCTCGTCAGCGGTCGATTCCAAAGCCAGCCCGCGACATTCATCGCTCCTACCGCAAGCATTCGATTGTTCAAGAAAGTGGACATTGCGTATAGCGGTTCCCTATTCCACTTTCAAGGATCTACTCAGCAGCACATCCTTACGACCTCGTTCGATCTCACGCCGACCAGGTCGTTTGGAGGACGGTTGGTTGCGCAGGATGCGAAGACCAACTGGTACGCGTATTTCCGAGAATCGGGAGGCAAGGGCACGAACATTTACGTGATCCTCGGCGACCCCAACGCTCAGAAATTTAAGCGTACATTGCAAGTCAAGTTTGTCTTCTCAATTTAGTGTCGATTTTCACTTGAGCTAGGCTACGCACTGACTGGTTATACGGCCAACGAGCCGCGCCGCACCGCCCATCGCCGATTCAATCGGACCACGGCGCAGCCAACTCCGGTGAATCACATGGATTCAAATACTTCAGAAGAGATTGACGGCACGACTCTCCTTCGCCGTCGGCCATAATTTGAATCACGATGAAGATTGGAATTTTCACGGCACTCTTCGGCGACAAAAGCCTAGTAGATGCCCTCGACATCATCAAAGCAGAAGGGATCGAGGCCGTTGAGTTTGGAGCGGGTGCGTACCCGGGCACGTCTCACGTCGGCGGCAGCAACGAGGCCGTAGAGAAACTCATCGAGAGCGCCGCGGAGCGAAACAAACTCATGCACGAAGTCGAGAAGCGCGGACTCACGATCTCGGCAATCAGCTGCCACGGAAATCCAATCCATCCCGTAAAGTCAATCGCAGAAGATCATCATCGCGGATTTGTCAACAGCGTCAAACTCGCGTCCGCCTTGGGTGTGCCCTGTGTGAATGGATTTAGCGGTTGTCCTGGAGATGGACCTAAAGCGATCAATCCGAACTGGGTCACCTGTGCTTGGCCAGACGAATTCCGGGAGATCTTGGAATGGCAGTGGAAAGAGAGCGTCATTCCGTATTGGACCGAGCAAGCAAAGCTCTTGAAGGCCCACAACGTGAAGTTCTGCATTGAGATGCACCCAGGTTTCGTTTGTTACTCGAACGACACGCTACTGAAGTTGAGAAACGCGGTCGGCGACACAATCGGCGCCAATTTTGATCCGTCACACCTCTGGTGGCAGGGCATCGATCCAATCGCCGCTATCCGAGAACTGGGGGCCGAAGGGGCCCTGTATCACGTTCACGCCAAGGACACCCGTATCGATCCGTATAACAGTGGTCGAAACGGCAATCTCGACACCAAATCTTACGGCGACATCCTGAATCGCTCGTGGGTGTTTCGATCTTGCGGTTATGGGCACGGAGTTGACTGGTGGAAGGACTTCGTGTCGAATCTGCGCATGGTTGGTTACGACTACGTACTGTCTATAGAGCATGAGGACGGCCTGATGTCTCCAATTGAGGGCCTGCGGAAGGCGCTTGAAACATTGAGACAAGCGGTAATTTCTCAGCCAGCCGGCGATATGTTCTGGGCAAAAGAGTAGTTTGCCAACGGCCAGCTCACTCTCCACCGGGCGCAAGGCGTCCGATGACCATGCGGTAATCTACATCTTCGAATGACAGAAGCATTGCTCCGAACGCCGCTGTTCGATGCCCACATAGCTGCTGGTGGAAGGCTTGTCCCGTTTGCGGGATACGAGATGCCCGTCCAATACGCAAGCATCATCTCCGAGGCGAAAGCCGTTCGCGAATCAGCGGGAATGTTTGACGTGAGCCACATGGCTCGCCTCGTGTTTCGTGGCGAACGCGTGCTTGAATTCTTAGAGCACATCACCTCGAACGACGTCGCGAAGCTTTCGAACGGTGGTGGCCAATACTCCTTGCTGCCGAACGACCTTGGCGGTTGCGTCGACGACATCATCGTTTATCGCATCAGCGAACACGAGTACCGGATCGTTGTCAATGCGAGCAATCACGCGAAAGACGTCGCTTGGATGCATGCCCACAACGACTTCGGCGTAGAGATCGAGGACATCACGTCTGCGACCGCAATGATTGCCGTTCAAGGGCCATCAGCGGCGCGCATTCTGGCCGGGATGAGCAACCAGCCGGATGCGATTCTGAACGCGTCGATGTTCGGCGTCGTTAATTGTGATATCGCTGGAGTGTCGTGCTTTGCGCCACGATCTGGATACACCGGCGAAGACGGCTACGAGCTAATTTGTGCCGCAGAGGACGCAGCCAGCCTCTGGACTTCGCTGCTTGAGGCAAACGTCGCCGCGTGCGGCTTAGGATCGCGCGACACATTGCGAGTAGAGGCAGGGCTGCCGCTGTACGGTCACGAGTTGGAAGAGAATCTGAGTCCGATCGCAGCCGGACTGAGCTGGGTCGTCGGCAAGTCGAAGGAGTTCATTGGATCGTCTATGATCAACTCCGCGCGAATCCTTGGGACGCCACAAAAGTTGCAAGGAATCCGCCTCGACTCAAAACGCCTGATCACCCCTGGCATGAGTGTTTTTGTTGGAGATCGGCAGGTCGGAGTCGTGACGAGCGGCGTCGTGTCCCCGCTGCTGGACTGCGCCGTCGCCTTCGCTTTTATCGATAGCGACGTTCCGCTAGAATCGGCATGCGCAATCGAGATTCGGGGCAAACTCGAGCCTGGCACCGTAGTCACTAAGCGGTTCTACAAGCGCAAGTATTAAAGGCATGGTCCTGCGCACGTACCTCGCGATGATCAAGTTTGAGCACTCGATCTTCGCGTTGCCATTTGCGATGATCGGCATGATGTGGGCATCACAGGCGGCAAATGGCACCCCATGGCCAGGTTGGCGTACCTTTGGCCTGATTCTGCTCGCGATGGTCAGCTGCCGAAGTGCGGCAATGGCCTATAACCGGATTGCAGACCGAGACATTGATGCGCTCAATCCGCGGACTGCGACTCGCGCGATCCCCGCTGGCCTTCTCAGCCTGAGCCAAAGCAACATATTTCTGTTCGTTAGTTGCGCTCTCTTTTTTCTCGCGGCAGGGATGCTTAATCAACTCACCCTTTGGCTCAGCCCAGCCGCGCTGTTCGTGACGCTGTTCTACTCGCGCACAAAACGATTCACGCCACTCTGTCACCTTGTTCTCGGTTTGTCGCTAGGCATGGCCCCTGCTGCCTCATGGATTGCGGTCAGAGGCTCACTCAGTTTGCCGATTTGCTTTTGTGCAGCAGCCGTGACTTGCTGGACGGCCGGGTTCGACATTATCTATGCGCTGCAGGACGCGGAATTCGACCAGTCACACGGGTTGAGATCGATCCCGCAGACGTACGGCCTCAAAAACGCCCTTCACATCAGCCGATTCTTGCATGCGGGCGCGGTGAAGCTCCTCATCGTCACGGGGATTCTGATGCACAGCGGACTGCTTTACTTCGTTGGCGTTGCTTCCGCCGCCGGAGTACTCATCTATGAGCAATGTCTTGTTAAACCGACGGACCTCTCAAAGGTCAATATGGCCTTCTTTACGCTAAACGGCTTCGTCAGTATCGGTGTTTTTGCTTTCGCCCTCGCCGACCAATTTACAAGATAGCTTCCGCGCTCGCCCGCTCTGCACTGTCCAGCGCCCCTTCAATAAAGCCCGTCCACAGCGAGGTGTGCTCGCCGGCAAAGTGGATACGGCCTTCTGACTCCACCATGTGTTGCATGTGTTCGATTACGTAGCCGGTGGCGAGAAACGAAAAGCCTCCGCGCGAAAATGGATCGTGGATCCAGTCTGAAAACCATCCGCGAACGAACTCAACGCCCGCCTCGGGATAAAGCTTTGTCAGAACGTAGAGCCCCGCATTTACCGGGTCTCCAAGCTCTGTCCATTTTTGAGCCTCAGTTCCGCAGATGTAGGCGCTCATCACAGGTGCTCCGCCAAGGCTAGCGTCCCAGGTTTGTTGGAGCGGACCATCGCAGTGCATGGAACCATTCCAGCCACGTTCCAGCCACCATTTCGACTTGAACTGCCACGTTATCTTGACCGCTCGACCCATGCCGCATGCTTCGATCGCACATCGTTTACTGACGGAGAGGGCAGGCTCAAATACGACCTGCTCAAGAAGGCGAGGGGGCAAAGTTAAAATGACGCGATCGACACGCTCTTCAAAGCCCTCGAACCGCAACACCACTCCACTGTCGCTCTGCTCGATTTTTCGGAGTACCGCGCCACAGTTTATGTCGGTTTGAATCCGCTCCCGCAGGCCATTCATTAGCTCGACGGACCCGTTCTGAATGCGAAACGCACTCATCGCGTTCTGCTCCCGGTCGAGATAGTGCATGTACCCGGACAGCCAACCCAAGAACCCGACCTGATCGAGATCTTCACCTTCGTCGGACCGCAGCTTGTTCGTCAGATACCATTTGCCTCGCGGCGAATTCGTCTGAAGACGTACGAAGTCAGACAATGGTCGATGGTCCTTTTCGATCTCAAGACGGTTCGCCCAAGGTGGCGATCGGAGGCCGCGACATAGCTCAACGGCTGCCGCCTCCAAGCGAAGTTCATCCTCAAAGGCTTCTGACCAAAGGTTATTTGAATAGCAAACCGCTTCTTCAAAAATGATGCGTCGGGGTGAGTCATCTGCCGAAATCGACGACAAACCAAATTCTCGCAAAAGACTGAGCACTCGCACGTTATCGGCATCAATCCATTCGCCACCGGTTTCAAATCGGACGTCTTCGATCGAGTCCGTCCAGGTGGCTAGGCGCCCCCCGATGCGGTCACGCGCTTCGAACAGCTTAACGGTTACTCCGTGGCGCTCAAGGAGCAGGGCCGCACGCAGACCCGCTATTCCCATACCAACAATTCCGACCGTCATGCCTGGTTCCGCGCGCCTAAGACCCGAAACGCGACTGTACAACCGACGGCAACGACGATGGCCACCGCGGCAATTGCGCCTTTGCCTAGAGAGGCCGATATGATGCCCACACTCAGTGAGACGAGGGCGGCAGCGGCAACGATCTTGTCTGCATGCAACTGCCGGGTTTTGGCGATGAGCAAAAAGCCGACGCTTGTCAACATCACAGCAGCAAGTAGGGCGATCTTAAACACAATTTGCCTCTCGAACCGCTTGAGCTGAGTCTGCCGGCTTCAGCGCGACCGCTGCCTCAGTTGGATCTTGCTTACCCCGCGTTATCATCCCCACGCGTCTCTTGGCCGCCATTGAAGCGAGACTGACGTCCATGGAGCCCGTCACGGCGTCGAATGGCGAACAAACGACATCGAATGCGTCGTTAAACTGCCAGAGGCCTAGCGCGGCCAAGGGAAATTCCTCAGACCACAGGCCGAGAAATCGAATGTGCCCGTCGATGCGCGCCATCTCGGTGGCTTGAAGCAGCCCAGAGATCTGAAATTCTTCTATTGCGCGGCGCACGCGGATGAAATAGAAGTCTATTTGCTCTCTACCGATTGCGGAGAGCAGCTCAATCAGGTGAGCTTGAGTGAGATCGCTAGCGTGTTTTTCATCGACAGAACGCTCGTGCTGAAAGGTTGAACAAGCGGCTAACACGGGTGTGTTACCACGGAGTTTTCCTCCCCAAAGTGCCGGCTGTGATGAGATATCCAGAGGCACTTGGGCGGCAAGGCATGCGTCAATCAAGGGGTCGATCTCACCGGAGATGGACGGAACCCGGAGCGAGAGCCAAGTCCGAGGGAACGACAAGTTGGTTCGTCCCAGCACCAGATCAGACACGCTTCAGGATACCGGATAGACTATTTGAACCCATGTGCGCGCGCTTCATGTTCACCTCGCCTGCCAGCGAAGTTGACCTGCTTCTTCACCTTTCCAGCCCGGAGTTGCTGCCTCGTTTCAATGTTGCACCCAGCAACCCGATCATGGTGGCTCGAAGCGGGCCAGAAATTGACTTCATGGTGTGGGGACTGGTGCCTGCATGGGCAAAAGACGCATCTATCGGTCAAAAACTGATCAACGCCAGATCGGAGACCGCGAACGAAAAACCATCTTATCGCGGCGCAATGAAATATCGACGTTGCGCGATTCCGATGTCTGGCTTCTACGAGTGGGTGTTGGAGGAAGCGTCCGAACCCGACCCTCACAGTTTGTTCGGGGACACGCGAACGATCACGGTCAAACAACCCTTCCTCTTTGAGCTCAGGTCTAGCCCGACGTTCGCGATCGCCGGCCTCTGGGAGATTTGGCACGCTCCCGATGGGTCGGAGCTTAGAACGGTTGCCTTGCTCACGACCGGAGCAAACCTTGTGATGCGGACCTTCCACGATCGCATGCCCTGTATCCTGCGTGCCGAAGACATCGACGAGTGGATTAGCGATGTAGAAGTGCCTCCAATGCATGCCCTACTTCCTTATGCGGAGGACGACATTACGTACCGGCGAGTTAGCCGGCGATTGAATAAGCCAGGTGTAGAGGGAGCCGACCTCCTAACGGCCTAACACCTATGCGACACGAGAGTTTGTTGATCAATGGCTTCTTCTTCGGCGGCCCATGCGACTCTTCAGTTGGAAGGCAAGTTGTGCGAAACGCGGTCGAGGGAGGGATTCTTGGGGTTGCCGCGGAAGGGAGCGGCGCCGACCTCATGAACTGCGTAGATTCGGCGTTCGCGATTCGAGAATCATGGGCGAGGTCAGAACCCAAGCAGCGGCGGCGTATTTTAAACTCAGTGGCCTCGCGTATTCGCGCTGACCGCGAAGATTTGGCTCAGCTCTTGGTCACCGAAATTGCGAAACCAGTTACCCTAGCATATGGCGAAGTGGATCGAGCAGCGATCACATTTGACCTCGCCGCTGAGTGCGTCGAGGTCGGCGAGCCGCTTCCGGTGGACCTGAGTTACGATCCTCGGGGCTCGAAGTATGCGGCGACGGTCGAGCTCAGGTCGCGGGGAGTGGTCTTCGGTATCGTGCCTTACAACTGGCCACTGAACCTAGCCGCCCACAAAATCGCCCCCGCTCTAGCATCCGGTTCTCCGATCATCGTAAAGCCCTCGCCACTCGCTCCCCTTTCAACTCTTGCTCTCACGCGGATCGTTCACGAATGCGGCGCACCTCCCGGATCGATTCAGGCGTGGAATGGAGCGACCAAGGAAGTCGGACGCGCACTCGCTGACCCGCGTATCGCCGTCATCAGTTTCACCGGTTCAGACCAGGTCGGCTGGCAACTCAAAGCTGAGCACCCGCGAAAACACCTCGTGTTGGAGTGCGGCGGAGATGCCTACGTTATCGTGCTTGCGGATGCATCAGTTCCGGCGACTGTCAAGCTTGTTTACACGGGAGCCTTTGCCTATGCTGGTCAGATTTGCATTTCGGTCCAGCACGTTTATGTGCATTCTCTGATCTTCTCTGAATTTGTTTCTCAGCTGGTTTCGCGGTGCGAAGCAGACTCAAAGTCCGACCCTAGCGACCCGGAGACGATCTGCGGGCCGATGATCGATTCTGCGAATGCAGATCGCGTCGAGGCGTTCATCACAGATGCGGTCGCAAGTGGTGGCCGACGCTTAACGGTTGACAGTAGAGACGGCAATTTCATTCGCCCGACCATCTTGATTGACGTGCCAGCGGCGGCGCGGGTCTGCCGCGACGAAGTATTTGGGCCTGTCGTTGTGATTCACCAATTTTCTAACGTCCGAGACGCGGTTGACCGAGTCAACGGGTCTCGGCTTGGAATCCAAGTTGGGGTCTTCGGTGCCGAGGCCGAGGGCGTCGCAGACCAACTGCATATCGGCGGTGTAGTGCTAAACGACGTACCGACGGTGCGATTTGACAGCCTTCCCTATGGTGGGGTTAGAGATAGCGGCATCGGGCGCGAAGGAGTCTCCTTTGCGATTCAGGAGTTCAGTGAACCCAGGTCGATCGTTCGACGCCTAGGATGACGCACTCGAATATTGAGTCATGGCATACCGCCAAAAGAGACGCGAAAACGACAAAGCAAAGATCGCCCAGAAAAGGCCGATGAGCAACATTGAACCGGAGAATCCGCGCACTAGTTGCCGAGTTGGCATCGTAGAAAGAAAGGCGAACGGCAAGCCGTAAGTGAGCACTCGCTGCACCTTAACCGAGTAAATATCGATCGGGTACCGGGAGACAGAAACCATCGACTCCGAAAGGATCCAGAGATTGTCAACGCGCACCAGCCAAATGCCCGTCGTCATGAGGGCAAAGTTGAATGAGTAAAAGATGACAATCGACTCTAGTCCAGCGGCGCCGAATCCGAACAATCGATCGGCGGCGAACGGAATGTGAGCCTGGTTCGCTCCGATCGTCACCATCGTAATCCCAGCGATTACGACTCCGATCTGATCGAAATTGAATCGCCGCGAACTCACCCAAAACTGGCTGTCGATCGGTTTTGTGACAACAAAGTCGAGCGTCCCGGACCGGACTTGGCTCGGCAACTCGGTCAGGCTAAATGTAAACATCGTCGTCACTGCGCTCATGATGAACGCCATGCCCGCGAGCACGGTCACATCGCCCCGGGTCCAGCCGGCGATGGAGTTAGTGTTTCGAAAAACGACGGCGAGGACCAGGAGAACGAAAACCACCCACGTGACCTGACTCGCGATTTTGGCGAAGAAGTTTGCGCGGAACTCCATCTCGCGGCGCAAAGACGTCACGAAAAAGGTTCGATAGATCGTCCAATAGCGACGCACGGTTTGAGTATGCACGGCCCGCGCGGGTGATACGGCTAGGCCTTGAACGCTCCGCTCGTGACCCCTGCCATAAAGGGCTTCGTAGCGTAGAGAAATAATACGAGCAACGGCAGGCTCGCTAGAACGTACGCCGCGAACATTGTCGCGTAGTTCGCGGCGACATTGCTCTGCCCCATGAGAAAGAGGCCCGACGAAACCACGTGGTACTTCGCGTCAGAATTCGTGATAAATGGCCAGAGAAAGTTGTTCCACGTGCCTAAGATGTTGGTGATCGCAACAACGGCAATCACCGATTTTGAGAGAGGAAGAACGACGCTCCAGTAAAGGCGCATGTGCCCTGCTCCGTCCATGCGCGCAGATTCGAAAAGCTCACCTGGGAGGCCGTCAAAGAAGCTCTTAAAGAGGAAAATCGCGAAGATCTGACCGCCCGCGATATAGGGAAGGATCAGCACCCACTCGGAATTCAGCAGACCTAGCCGTTTGACCCACATGAAACTCGGGACAAGCGTGAGAACGCCAGGGATCATCATGAACGCAAGGACGGCAGTGAAAAGGCCAGTGCGGCCAGCAAATCGGCATCGAGAAAAAACATAGGCCGACACAGAACCGACTAGCACGACGCCAAACACAGTCACGGCGCAAACGAAGATCGAGTTCAACGTGTAAGGACGTAGGACATCCCAAGCGTGAACGTAACCTTGACCTAGTTGACCGAACAGTTGCTTGAGAGCAGGCCCGAAGCCGAGCGGCTTGTCGCCACCGACCTCGACCGCCTCGTGGATATCGAAACTGGCTTTCCCGGTCAGCCGGCCGCTAGCTACGGTCAGCGCGCGTGAGGCGGCACGCGGCACGCCAAAAAACGAGTGGTTCATTTCGGAGTTCGTCCTAAATGAGTTATTGATTACAAAGAAGAACGGAGTGAGCGTCAATGCCAAAATGAGCACGAGGGTCGCGTGAAGCAGAAATTGACTCTTTTTCTTGCTCATGTTCCCTCCGCAGTGAGCGTTTCGGATGACTTGAAATAGCGCATGTTTAGAATCGTAAGGCCCAGGATCAGAAGGAAAAGCATGACTCCGATCGCGCACGCGTAGCCCATGCGCTGGAAGCTAAACGCGTTCATGTACATCCAGAGCCCAGGAACCATCGTTTTGAATCCCGGGCCGCCCTTCGTCAGGATGAACAGCCCTTCGAAGCCTTGGACGGTGCCGATCACGGTCAAGATCGTGAGCAATTTGATTTGGCTCATCACGAGGGGCACGTCAATCTTGAAAAACTTGCCCAACCCTCGGGCCCCGTCAAGCTCGGCGGCCTCGTGAACGCTATCTGAAATCCCCGCGAGTCCCGCGTAGTAGATCAGGATGTTGATTCCACCTGCGAACGGAAAACCGATAAATACGACTGCCCAAAGGACGGTGTGCGGATCGGTCAGCCATCCTCGAGTTAGATCTTCTCGTCCGGCAATCCGCAACAACTCGTTGAGGAATCCCGAATCACCGTAGATCATTCCCTGCCAAATCATCAAGGTCGCGACGCCGGGAACAACAATCGGAATCAGGAAAAGCACGCGATACGCGTATCGCGCCCGCTCAGACTTGAGCGAGAAAATCAGCTTGGCGATAATCAGCGGCGCCGACATAACGACGGCGACGCCAAATAGCATGAGGAAGACAAGGTTGCCAAAGCTCGAGAGCAGCGTCGGGTCGTGGAGGTACTCCAGGTAATTCGCAAAGCCAACAAATTTTGAGTCGCCGCCGACTTCGTAGTCGAAGAACGACGTGACGAACGCCCAAACGAATGGAACGAGACTGAAGACACCCAAAAGCAGAAACGTCGGGGACAGCATCGCCCACTGCGCCAGAGCGGTCGTCGCCTGGACCTTTGAACGCTTACTTTTCAGAAGGCAACTCCTTCATGTTCGCGCGTACGGAGGCGAGTTCTCGCCACTTCGCATCGAATTTTCCAAGGTCGACGTGCTTGCGTTGCACGACAGTATTGCAAGCTGTCCGCACGTTCACTTCCATCCAACCCATGAACTCTGCCTCGCTGATGCCGTTGTTCAAATACAAGTCCAGCATCCGCTTGAAGATTTCATTGAAACGCAAGTCAAACGTGTAGAGCCACTTTGTGCTCGTGTACTTCCGCTTGAGAAAGGTGTCGAACGGGAGCAGTTCCTTCCTCGGCGGCGCGCCGAGAATGTTGGGCAGAAATGCTAGGATTTCGTTTACTACGTGATCAGCGTTCCTGGGAACGGTCATGAATTGCAAGAATGCGATCGTGCGCTTGAGTTTTTCTGAGGTCGCGGGATTATGGGTGTCGTCAAAAGCGCTGTTAGTGACCTCGAGTTGTGTCCCGGCACCCCCAATGACGACTTGGGGGTGGCCATCCGCGAATCGGCACATGGACTTTGGCATAGCGGGCAGATAAAAAATGCCCCACTGGAAGCCTACATCTCGATCGCGCGAAAGTCGGTTAACGGTCCAACTGCCGTCCCAGAGCATCGCCGCCCGCTGGGAGACAAAGAGCTTGTTGATGTCCGCACCCATATTTTTCTCCCAATATTGACGCCAATCCTTCAACAGGCGAAAGACCTCCACGAACCGTGGATCGCGATTCGTAAAGAAGCCTTTTGTGTTGAGGTAGGCGATTTCGTCCCAGTCGAGATAGCCGTCCATGTAGGCATCGCGCTTCGGGTCGCGAGAGAGATCGACTCCAGGGATGACGCTCCCATAGATCTGATTGAAGATCAGATCCATGCCCCAATCCGCGATAGACGCCGAGTCGACCACCATGGGAATTAGCCCACCGTCCTTGAGCTTTTTTTGAATTTGCGTGAATTCGACCCAGTCTTTTGGCTCGTGCAGTCCAAACTTTCTGAACAGGTCTTTGTTGTAAAAAATGCCCGTCTCGACCATGTCGTAGGTCAAGCAGTACATCTTGCCGTCGGGAGCGGCTTTACCCCGACTGATCGCCTGATACGTGAACTGATCCCACCATTGGACGCTGCCGGGCTGGCCCTTCGGAATGAACGGATTTGGCTTTTCGAGGTACGGGTCAAGTTCCACATACCACCCTTTCTGTACGTCTTGCCAAACATCCTCGACGTTAACGTTGAGAACCTCCGGCGCCTGCTCTGCGGCAAGCTGAGTTACGAGATACTCGCGCTGCCCAACCGGAGCTTCAGTGAACTC
>JBBRML010000028.1:0-43249 GCA_038230855.1 Fimbriimonadales bacterium
CCAGGAGCGGGACTTCCTAAAAAAAGCGGCCGCTTACTTTGCAACACCCACGAACCCGATCGGAGGTTCCAAGTGATTCACGCTCTCCATGATGCTTTCAGCATCCGTCTCATGTGCGATCTGCTGGACGTCAGTCGCCAGCCCGGAGGCCTTCGAGGCTCAACGGTGGGGAGGGGCAAGCAAAATGCCTGAACAGGGGCACGCGAATCACCCGCACTGAGACCCTAAAATAGCCGTCGACGGCGCGACGGCAAATCATTCATTCTGGCGGATCAGGCCTCCTGAGTCTTTTTCTCCTTGGCCGCTTTGCCGTTCTTTGTTGACTCCCTGAACCGGTAGCTCTCGCCGTTCATCTCGAAGATCGTGCAGCGATGAGTCAATCGGTCCAGCAAGGCTGCGGTCATGCGGTCGCCCTGAAAGATACTGCCCCATTCGCCGAACGGAAGGTTGCTCGTGATCAGAATGCTGCCGCGTTCGTAGCGGTCGGCAAACACCTGGAATAGCAGTTCTGCGCCGCTTCGGCTGAAGCTGATGTATCCCAGTTCATCGATGATCAATAGATCGATCTTGTTCAGCGTCAACAGCATTCGCTCCAGCCGGTATAGCTTCTGGGCCTCTTCCAGTTGATTCACCAGCGTGGCGGCGGTGTAAAACTTGACCCGTTTGCCCGCCCGGCACGCCGCTTGGCCCAACGCCACGGCAACGTGCGTTTTTCCGGTTCCGCTGTTTCCGACGCAGCACAAGTTGCTCTTCTCATCAATCCACTGACAGCGCGACAGCTCCAGCACCTTTTGCTTGCTGATCGCAGGCGTCAGCGTAAAGTCGAATGTTTCCAGATCCTTCAGCACCGGGAAGGCGGCGTTCTTGATCCGGGACATGATCGCATTGGCACCACGCTGGTTCACTTCCAGCTCGCTAAGCTTGAGCAGATACGACTCATAGTTCTCGTCCTTTTCAGCCGCCTCACGCGAGAGTTTGGCATACTCGCTCAGCATGGTCGGCAGCCGTAGGGTCTTGAGGTTGTGCCGAAGCAACATCGTTTGGGGTTCGCTCATTGCAATCTCCTTGGGGTAAATGCGCAGACAACAACTCATCGAACCGCCGCAGGTCCGGCATCGGAACCTGAACACGGCGGACGACTTGGTTTTGCTGCTCAATCTGAATGGATAGGGAATCCGCCTCGCCAGCGCCGGCCAGGCGGTCCGCGGCCTGCGCGATCAGCTCCGCAGTAACGGTCGGCTTATGGATCAGTAATCCAATCGCGTGATCGAGGCGCGTCGCCGGGTGCCGCATCAGAAGTTGCAGGACGCGGATATAGTGCCGGGCTCCGGTGCGGAGACCGAGCTGATCTTTGAACGTCGCTCGCAGCTTCTCGAAGGACTCGGGGAGTTGCCAATCGCGCATCGGGGCTGCGTGATCCAGCCACGCCGGCTTCCGTTCCAATGCCGCGACGAAGTGCAGCGGATCGATGAACGATTCGTGCCTGCCGTAGCCGCGCCGGTGCTCTGCGACGATCTGACCCCGATGCACGATCTTCACGCGATCGACATATGCTTTGACGGTCACCTTCCCAAACGCCGCACTGTGCGGCACGCTGTAGCGGTTGGTCTCGAGCATCACCGTCTGGTACTTGTCCACCAGGCCCGCCCGTTTGATGCAGGCGTCGAACCGATGGACGGGCAGCGGCATCGCTGCCGCCTTTTCAGACTCGAAGTTTTCACCGATCGTCAGGGTTTGATGTGCAACCAGGCGGCCGCGTTCGGTATGGCAGAATGCCAGCAACTGCCGGTTCAGGTCCGCCAGGTCGGTCGCCCTGGGCACCGGCGTGCAGGCCCGCCGTTCCAACGCATACACCGAGCGCTCCACATCGCTCTTCTCCTGCCCCTTGGCGGGCATGCAGAACAGCGGGTCGAACCGGTAGTGCGATGCCAGTGTCGCATAGGCCGGGTTCAAGATCCGGTCCCGGCCCCGGAGAATCTCGATCGCCACAGCCTTGGGGTTGTCCCACCACACCTCACGCGGAACACACTCGAAGAACTCGAACGCCGACTTCATCCCCTCCAGGATCGATTCGCTTCGCTGGCTCGGCAGCGCGATCAGGAACGGGCAATTGCTGTACGTCCACACCCCGCTGAGCACGTCCGTCGTTCGCCGGCCGTTTGGATAGTCGACCTGCACCTGCCCGAAGTCGAACTCCATCCGGCGCCCCGGCAAGTGATCGAGGCGCATGAACGTCTCTCGCGTCGATTGCCGCAACGACGCGACATAGCGTCGGACCGGGTAGTAACTGCCGGCATAGCCGTGTTCGGCCTTCAGCCGCTCAAAGATGCGCCGGGCATGATGGCGTTGCTTCCTGGGGGCCGATTCATCCTCTCGGAGAATCTGTTGGATGACCGCCACGAACGCGCCGAGTTTGGGATAGCCCACCGGCTTGGTTCGCGTGTAAGGCAATGGCTCGCCGGTTTGCGAACGAATCGCGCGAGTCACCGACTTTTGACAATGGCCCAGCCGCAACGCGATCGAACGAATCGATTCACCCGCAGCATGAGCTTTACGGATCTCAAGAAAGTCCAGCACTGTAAGCATCCTCGGTTTGTCACCGCCCGGCCGCTTATCGCAACCGAGCCGACCACAAACCCGTTATCAGTGCAGGTATTTTCCGCGCCCTTCATTCAGCCCCTGTTCAGGCGTTTTGCTTGCCCCTCCCCAAACGGAACTAAACCGAACCTGGCAGCGCCAGAAAATAGTGGGGAAGGTCAATGCCGCATCTGCAGCAACGCCAGGTGAACGTAGGAGCAGAGTCCGCGGTCGGCCAGCAGCAGATCGCCGGTTTGCATCAGCGGGTGCAGCGTCCAGAGCGTGCGCATCTCGCGGGTGTAGAGCGGGCAGCCGAGGACCGCCAACGCCACGCCGGTGAATGCGTCGAATAGCGCGATCACCTGCGGGACGGCGAAGCCGCACCCGGGCTTCTGCCCGCGCGGCTGCCCCAGGACGCGGCAGGAGTCGGGCGTCTCCGGGGCCATGGCGGTCGAGCCGTCCAGCAACAGGACGCGGTGGCCGCAGAAGCGTCCGTCGGAGGCAAAGCCTTCATGGGCGTCCAGCACCGCCGACGCGCTGCGCCGGAGCAGGTCCTGCAGCACCGCCAGCGGCAGACGCATCCTGGCCCGACAATAGGCCGGCGGGTTGATCGGCCCCCGCGACAAGTGACGCAGGTGGGTCATGGCGGTGTTGAAGCAGAGCACCTGCGTCACGAACAGGTGGACGGTGGCGACCGGATCGAACACCCGCCGCCGGAACCGATGCCCGGCGGCATGGCAGGCGTCGAGGATGTCCGAGTCGGGAATGAACTGACGCAGATCGGACTTGATCCGATCGAGTGCGGAAGAGACACTGGCCATCCGTGGCCTCCTGTTGGTTAGTGACTTAAGCACCACCATTCTGACAGGAGGCTGCGTTTTACGCGAATGTTGTAAACGCAGCTACAGCGCGGACTTGCGGGTTAAGTGAATGGCATTCGTAGTGACCCCTTTTTCTTTTCAGCATGATCAAACGCCGATTGGGTGCCGTCGTCCTCGGCCGCAGCGAGAAAATGCGAAACGCAGACATGATGCTCAAGGTGCTGACTCACAACATCATGATCCTGGCCGCTATCATCTGGGAGCTTTTCTACAAAGCACTCCCGACCCCTTTTCTTCCCTCTCCAAATCAATAACGCCATTAGTGCGAAGTACAACTCGATGGTTGTTCTCCTCTCTGATCACATGTTTCTCAACTAGAATTGAACAGGCGACACCATCCTTCCCGCCGTCGAGAAATACTTCGAACTGCCTAGATTGAAACGTTACAGAGATAAAGTTGCTGCCGTTTCTTTTGCTCGCTTTAATGGCACCACTAACGGTTATAATTTCAGAATATTGTGTTGGCCATTTTCCGTGTTTTGACAACGAATCTTTAAGTATTGGATAAAGGTTGCGCAATACTGGTTCGTACGCTCTTGAGGTTGCTAGTTCACGCCAATTGGCAGTGCGTGACGGGATGAATACGATGATATAAACCGCAACTAGCAAAGCCATCACTATAAAAGCCAAATGTCTATTACGCATTTAAAGAGCCTCGGAGGAGAACTTGAATAGAACGTTTTTACCTTATAGGTTTAGGCATCCGAGTTCTCTGATGTTCTATAGGAAATTCTTGTTCTGCATGAGTAGCATCTCCGTGTCGAGGGGGCGTATTAATCATGTACCATCCGACAATTCTCCCGTCTTCAAAGTCGGGGTGTGTTTCGATCGCTCGATTGCCTTCACCCTCCTTGTCAGAGCAGGCGCAATCAGAATCAATGGTCAGGAAGTGAAAATCTTTTTTAAACCCTCGCAAGGTTATTACATGCCGATAGACAGCAGCGATAAGGTGATGGCCTGGTGGCACGGGATCATTCGGCTTTGCTGGCGTTCCTCGCACTGGCGAGTCTGGTGATGAAAGCTCGGCCTCTATGACTTTCTTGAAGAGCTCTGGCGAAACCAATGCGTCATCGGACATAGCGTTCTGTGGCAAAATTCCCGCATCTATTGCATACGCAACGTTCAGCAACCTACTTACAGATGCGTCGTTATATGCCCATACACGGCAATTAACTCTATCAAAATCTTTTGCATCCAATAAATCTTTCTGCCGGTCAATAAATCTTTGTAAGCTATTCGGTTCAGGAGTGGTGTTGACTACCGGCTGAGTAGTTGGCCGTGTGGTTGGTTTTTGCTCAAGGCCAGTCGGATCTAAATAGAATGTCGGACGACTATTGGTTACTTGGTATATATTGGCACCGTCGATATAATTCTTCATATCCTGCTGCATCCATCGCATCTGGCTGGTACTCAGTTCCCGCCACCGAAACTTAACGAGGCCCGTCACAGCGTCGATCTTCCCACCTTTATGGCCCTGCATGAAGCCGTAGGCGTCGGCTTGGCCGACCCAACTGACGCTCAGCACCGTGCGGTCGCCGTAGGAGCCGTTCAGGAATCGTTCCTTGACCAGACCGTCGATGCCGGCGAGGCCGGTGACGTCGAACTGCTTGTCTTGCAGGGCGTACAGCCGTTCGTCCAACGTGCCGTTGGCGTCGGTGTCGCGGTCGCGCTCGACGATCGCATCGACGTACACCGGACTCGGCACGATCTGCATCGTCACCTGTCCGCTGGCGTTGCGATTTTCGATCTCCTGCCAACTCGCGGTGAAGTAGACGCTGATGACGCCTTCCTTGTCGCGATGGTGCTGGGCGTCGTACTGGTAACGAATGAGGCTTGTTGAGCCGCTCTTGGCTTCGACCAATTGGTTCCAAGGATCGAACACCAACGTCTTGCCCGTTTCGTCGGTGGTCTCGTTGCCGTTGGCGTCGAACGTGAGACTGGTGGAGTCGATCGCGGTCAGCTCGTTCTGCTTATTGTGCGTACGGGTTTCGGTCACGCTGTCGGTGGTGACGGTATTGCTGTTGCCCAGGGCGTCCAAGTCCCACGACTGGTGATCGACGCTGTTTCGGCTGACGTCGGTCAGCCGGTTCAGAGTATCGTAGGTGTACGACTCACTCAGACTGGTGTTGAGCGTATTGGCCTTGGACAGCACATTGCTATCCCGATCGTAGGTGTAGGTGTAGTCGTCGACGCTGGTGCCGGAACTGTTCTTCCAGTTCTGGTCGACCACTCGGCCGAAGCGGTCGAGGCCGACGTATTGATCACCGCCGTCACCACTGCCCGATCCGATGTAGGTCAAATTGATGCCGCTTTCCGAATGGTTGCGGGCCACGACCGTGCCGGCTCCGAGATAGCTGTAGCTTTCCAGTGTGGCGGATGAGTCGCTGATGCTGCTCAGCCGACTGATCGTGTTGTTTAAGCCGCTTGAGTAGTTGTAGTTGAGCACTCGGCCGTTCGGATACGTCATGCTCGTCATCCGGCTGCCGTTGGCGAGCGTGTCGTAGCCGTACTGCACCTTTGGCGTGGTGGACGTGTTCACACTTCCACTCGTGGCTTGGTACTCGGTGATGAGTTGGCCGAGGCCGTTGAAAGCGCGTTGGACTTGGTTGACCACGCCGCCGCCGGTCGCGGCGTCGTAGCTGGTGAAGAGGTTGGCGTTGCCTTGCGTGTCGTAGGCGGTTTCGAGCCGACGCACCGCGCCGTCGACGCCGGAGCCGAGCGTGGTGACCGCGTCGGCGGTCTGGCGGCCGAGCACGTCGTAGGTGTAGGCGTGGACGTTGCCGTTGCGATCGGTCTTGCTGGTGACCTCGCCGAGGGCGTTGGTGGTGTAGGTTTCCTGCTGGCCGCTACTGGCCGAGCCGGTCGCCAGGTCGGGGTACTGCGTGGCGATGAGGATGTCGTTGGAGTTGATCCCGTCGCCGCCGCTGGTGGTAGCCCCGTAGACGTACTTGGTTTCCTGGAACGTGCTGCTCGGCAGTTCCGCCTTCATCGTCAAGACGTGATTGTCGCCGTCGTAGGTGTAGCTCGTCGTTTGGTCATCGGCTGTCGATGGCGTGCCGTCGACGTAGTCGGCGATCGTCTTGGTTGTCCGGCCCAAGGCGTCGTAGAAGGTCTTGCTTACGAGGCCGCGCGGATCGGTCACTTGGCTCTGGCGACCGGCGGTGTCGTAGCCGATGCTCGTGACTAGCACGGTATCACTTCGGCTCGGCACACTGCCGGGCCGGGTGTAGGCGCTGCCGCCGTTGGTGCCGACGTTCGCCTCGTCGGTCATGCGATTGGCGGCGTCGTAGTACATCGCTTCGTAGCTAACGCGCGCCTTGGCGGTCGTTCCGGTGCTGCCTGGATCGCCTAGCGCTCCCGTGGCCGTCGCGTCGTGGAATCGCTGTCTTGTCGTGCCGAGGATCGTGTTGCCGGCGGCGTCGTACGTCGTTTCCGACTGCTCCAGCACGATGTCGCCGGTGACGTTTTGGGCGTCGGCCCACGCGCCGCTGTTGCCCGCGAAGGCGTCGCCGCCGCCGTCGGTGGTGTAGCTCCTGATCATTCTTCCCGCGCCGTCGTACACCACCTTCTGCTTGGCCTGGCCGCTGCTGGCGGATTTGATCGTGTTGCCCCGGCGGTCGTAAAAGTTGTTCGTGGCGATCCAGGTAGAACTCACCGCGCCGCTGCTCGGATCGACGCTGAAGACCCGGCTATTGTACACCCGGCCTTGTTCGTCGTACGCGGCGGTGCTGTAGCTCCGCAGCAGCGTGGCGCTCGGCTTGTCCGGCACGCCCGCGGTGCTGGTGACCGTGACGTTATCGCCGTCGTAAGTCGATTGCGCCGTCGCCTCGCCGAGGTTGTCGTAGTCGGTGTAGCTGATGAAGTGCGTGTTGTCGCTAGCGCTCTCGCTTCCTTCCACCGCCGTTTTGCCGGCGACTTGGCGGTCACGCCAGTCGTAGTACATCTGGCTGACGCGGCTCGCGGCTGATCCGCCGGGGTACTGCGTCATCTGTGTCAGGTTCCCGTCGCCCACGCCGCCGTTGTCGTAGACGTTCTCGCTGACCTTCTGCATGTTATTGCCCGACGTCCCGCCGCCGGTCGGGTCGCCGTTGACCGCCCCGGTGTCGTTCGTGCCCAGCCACATGCTCACCGTCCGGCCCAGGCCGTCATACACCGTCCACAGGATCGTGCCCGTCGGGGCCTGCGTTCGCTTGAGCCGGCCGCGCTGGTCGTAGGCGGACGTGGTGGCGTAGTAGTTCGTCCCACTGCTGCCGAGGTGGTATGTGCTGGTGGAGTATGTGACGCCGGAGAGATTAAAATACTGATTCGACTCGATCACCTGCCCGCCGGTGCTGGTCAGCGTGCGGGAAAGGCTTTCGAGGTTCGAGATCGCCTCCGTGCCCGTCGGCACGTAGCTGCCCGACGTGCCGCTGCGGGCGGGCGTCGCCGACATCGTCAGCGATTCGGTATAGCTGCCGGCGCGGTCTTCGCGCCAGACTTCGGTCGGGCCGGTGGTGGTGCCGGTCGTCGCGTTCCAGCCGCGGTAGGTGCGGACTTCGTGAGTGCCGTCGTTGTACACGGTATAGGTGAGGTTGCCGTTGGGATCGGTTTCCTTAGTCGTGCGGCCCAGTGCGTCCACGGTGTAGTTCGTCACCAGATGAAGCGGCGTCGCCAGGCCGCTGCCGCGTGTCGGGGCGGCGACCGGCGCGCCCGAGATCAGCGACGGATCGGCGTCCTGCACGCTCATCGTCATGCCGCCGGTCTTCTGATCGTAGGCGGCGTAGGTCAGATAGCCGTCGCCGTCCTTCGTCCAGATGGTGCGTCCGAACGTGTCGTAATAGCGGGTGGCGGTATCGGCGGTGCCGGGGCCGTCCTGACCGACGGTGACGATCGGCATCGTCGTCTTGTCGCTGGCCATCTGCGTCGTGCCGGTGAACCAGGTGTAGGTGTGAGAAGTCGTCTGGGCACCGGTGCCGTCGTCGTTGCGGTAGACCGTGCCGGCGGCCACCGGGTAGACCACGTTGCTCCCGGCGGTGCGGCTGAAATAGGTCATCGCCGATTGCACGATCGGCGTGGCGGTCTCGCCGTGCAGGAGTTTTTCGTCCTTCTCATACCCCAGCGCGTCGCCGGCGGTCGTCGCGGTGGCGGTGATGCTCGTGCCGAAATCGGTGACATGGATCAGCCCCGACGAATCCGACAGGTACTGCGCGTTGCCCGACACGTAGTTGACCAGATCGGCCTTGGTGTCGTCGTAGCCGGTCACTGCCGACGGATCGGCGGTCAGGATCACCCGGCCCTGGCTGTCGTACTGCGTGTACATCAGCCACTGCTGGCTGTTCCCCGTATCGGTGTATTTCGCCAGCATGGCCTGCCCATAGGCGTTGAGGTACATCGTGTTGGTGTTGCCGTCGGGGAGGGTTTCGACGGTTTTATACCGCCAGGCGTTGTATCCCGCGGTATTGCTGCTGGCGGCGTAGCTGAACGTGAACGTGCCCTGCCCGCCCGAGCAACTTGAGCAGCCAGCCCCTTGCGCAATCTCCGTGGTGACGCGATGGTTGGTGTCATACTCGTAGTAATTGGTGGCGTAAGGCGCGGCGGTGGCGTCGCTGGCGCTGAAAGCGTTACCCGTCGCCTGGAGCAACCGGGCATAAGAGGCATTGTCGAAGAAGTATTTCAGGCCGCCGGTGTAGCTGGTCGAGGTGTCGGACTTGTACCAGCGGTAATAACTGGTATCGACCGTCACGCCCGAGCCGTTCTGGTAATCGGTGACGACGGCAGTCCGCAAGTCGCCCAGGTTGCCATAGGTTGTCGTGCCGTCAAAGTAAGTATAAGCCACCGTGCGGACGGTCGTGTAACTCGAAGTAATGTCCGTCCGGCGGCGGAGCGTGACGCTCGACAGCTTGCCGGCGTTTGTGCCGCTGCTGATGTAAGCGTAAACCCACGACTCCTGCTCGGCACTCGACAGGCTGCCGCGCAGCAGTTCGGTGATATTGCCTGCGGCGTTGTAAGACACCGCCTGCGTGACGTTGCCGGCGGCATCGATCATGCTGCTGAACATTCCTCCGAGGCTTGCCGTACCGTAGCCGTTGAAGTTCATCGTCGAGCCATCGGGCCGAGCCAGTTGATAGCTCGTGCGATTCGTCCATGCCGGGGCGTTAACCAGGGAAATGCTGGTCCCACCGCTGACCGCGCTGGCCGCTGTCGAGCCGGTCCCTTCGTTGAAATACCAACGGTCCTTCAGCCCGCTGGGGCTGGCGGTGCCTTGCTCGACGGATAACACTTCCGACGCGCTCAGGTTGCGGTTGTACACGCGCAGGTCGTCGATCGAACCCTTGAAGTAGAGCGCGTTATTGACGGTGGACGCGACCCTCGTCGAACTATTGGTGGCAAAATCGGTGCGGATGGCGCTGCTGGTGGTCACGTCCAGGCCGTTGACGAACAGCCGGGCCTGCCCGCCGGTCTTGTCGACACTGACGGCGACGTAGGTCCACAGGTCGGTCGGGATCGCATTGGCGGCGGTAGTAGCAGTTGAGGTTGACGTGCCGTTCGACGTGTCGAGCCGCAGCTTGCCGTCGTTCGCGCCACTGCTGCTGACGTAGAGCGAAAAGCCGCTGCTGGTGGTGCCGCTGTTCTTATTGGATAGGATCGTACGCGAACCGTTCACCCCGCCGGGCAGGTAGACCCAGCCGCCGATCGTAAAGCTTGAACCAAAATTATAGGTGCCCAGCGTGCCGTACTTGTTCGAGCCGGAGAAGTCGATCGCGCCGTTGTTCTGAAGCGTGAGCTGGTCCTTGACGTCGAAGTCGGCGGTATAGGTGTTGCCCGTGCCGACACGCGTGAAGTATTCAGCGTTGGTGCTGCCGGACACCATGGCGATCGAGTCATCGCCGGCAATGCGCGTCAGGTACGGAAGGCTGTCCACGACCATCCCATTACCGTTGGTGCCCTGCGGCGAGAGCACAGTGGACTGCGACCAGGACCGCGATTGGCTAAACCCGCCGAACGCGCTGCTACTGATATCCGTCGGCGAATGCACGATCGATCCGTCGAAATAGCGAACCGGACCGGATGATTGTGCGGGCCCACCGGGCACGGGACATAATCCCCCGGGCGTCGTCTTGACCGGCTCCCAGTCGAATGTGATGTAGCCGTCGTTGAAATCATAATCCTTGACGCCGTTCGTGCCGGCGTCGTCGTAGGCCAGAACCCAATGGTCCTGTGCTACGCCGCTCACCGTGTCATCAGTCTTCACATCAAGTCGGAAAGCGCTTGAGGTCGTGGGCGTGACAGGAATATTAGGATAGCCTTCCAAGGAGGTCGCGAAGTCGTAGGTGACATTCCGTGGGACGTCCGTAACGGTGCCGTGCAAAGCCTTTTTCAGCGCGTCCTGCAGTGAGTCCGCGTGAAACGGAGTGTTGTCAAAACCCGTATTAAAGGTCATTGCAAACGTGCTATTGTTGCCCGCATTACCGGCTACAAACTGGAGGTTGCTGATTTTATAATCCCCGGAACCCGGCAAGATCGATGCGTCAAATAACCGCCGGTCTTCGAGCGCCTCCATGAGCGGCCGCACGGCAGCAGCCAGCTTCTTTACGATCCGACTCCCTACGATTGCAGACTCGCGACGCGATGTGTGACCGAGGACCATGCCAACCTCCCTGATAGAATTGTTTCAGAAGCCGGAACGGAATACGAACCTTCGCCAAGACACGCCAATCAATCTCTTGACTGGGGCGAATTCAACACGTTTTACAATACGTCAGGCACAGCACGTACCGGGTTTCAAACCTTGGCAAGCGCGATTGCCAAGATTGTGAAGCCTGCCACAGCCGGTTCACGGATCATCAACGTACTCACTTGTATAATTCAGAATTCAATGTTGGGTGGCCCCCGCGGCCACTCCCCGTACGACGATTGAGATTAAATCAATGACATCGATTCACGTCAACAAAAAACCGGAATTGTCACAAGTTTAATTCTCTTCATGCACGATCGGTCGATGCAGTGCATCTTACCTGCGGTCCCCTTCAAGTTATCCACAACCGTTGCGCCCGATGGTGGTCTTTGTAAGCGACGGGTCCGACCGTCGCCGTCGCCAGCGCCGTGGGTCCGCGCTCCGTCGGCGGTTCACGGGTGGGGGCTTTTAGTATAAGAAAGGCAAACCCGCTAACCGCTTGAATTCGCTCGATCCGAAACGACAGGATCGTTCGGCCCGTCGCCACAATCGGGTGGTTGACCGACAGAAACCCGCCTGTGGGTCACCAGCATCGCCAGCCCACGCTGGCGAGGTCGGCATTAGCAGCCTAACGAATCGACATTTGCGCCCGTGCGAGGGGGCAGACCGAGCGAGAACTCGAAGTGCAGCGAGGGTCATGGGCGACAGCCGGGAATTTCGGGTACCTGCGTTAAAGGCGAAAGAATTAGGGGTGCTAAGACGATCAACGTCTCCATAGGCGTTGATATCGCAATCGCCGGCGAGGATCAAGCCTCAAGTGGCACTTTTTTCGTTGCTGTGGAGTGCGGCACGGGCGCGTGCCGCCTCGTGACTCAATATTTCGTCGAGCATCAGCTGGTGCCTTCGCCACTTCCAGAATCCCCAGCTTGCAATGAGCAGCCCGATGCCTGCTCCCGCACCTCCTCCGGCGGAAAGTTTTTTCATGAGGGCGGTGGTCGACTCTATCGAGGCCCGCTGCGCCTCCAGCTTACCGATCGCCTTTGCGACCTCCTGCGGGACGCTCCGAAGGTCGCGAGCCGGCATCGTCGTCGCGATGCCGGCTTGGGCGTCTCGCCATTCGATGTCCGCCCGCAACTCACCAGCCTCGATGTTGTAGGCCTGTACCTGCTGCCACAGGTCGACGATTGCGTGAACCGGGATCCATGCGGAGGCAACAATGATCGAGATGCCGGCGATGGCGGCAAACTTATACAGGTTGTCAAATGCGGCGTCGGGAAGTGTGTCCATGCTCGTGATGATCTATCGCCGGTGACTCTCGCACAATTATTAATCAGCGGCTGGTGCATAACGACTTCCGCCGAGGTCGTCACAGAGACATTCTGCGACTGAATCAAACTAACACTTTAGCGCAATTAAGATCAATCTCGATTGAAACACATTCTCTCTGCCGAATCCGCGGCACAATGTTATTTTCTACAGGTATTCGGAAGAGCCATATTTTTGAAAGTTGCAGCTTCACGCAGGCCGTAGGATTGCGATCCATTTGTAGCCGCCTATGTCAATATAAGCGGGAGCGAACGGCGATGCGGGGCGGTTGGGCAATCCTGCCAAAATTACCACAAAAGAAGAACTATGGAATTTTTTGAAGATTTTGTAATACCTTTTTGACTTGACGAAAACGTTCAGTTCGTTAGTCTCCTCAGCCAGCGAGCAGTGGGCTCCGCAGACAAGTAGACTTGCCGACGGATCTGGGCAAAGCGGGTATTCACCTCGTCGAGGTCGGAAGCGGCAACGATGCTGTTGCAGCGTCAATCGCAACTTGTCTCGACGGGTCTTACCCCTTCACCGAGCGATATTTTGCGTATCTCAATCCGCAGGCGGGTCCTGCTGCCAAATAATTTTTTAAGTTTGCGACGGAATCTCAGACGCTCTTTGCGGTCTTCAAAAAGAATGGGTTTGTCTCAATACACGACGAGCTCCTAGTGAATCCTAAGGAGGTGGGCCCGTCGAAGAAGCCTAGCAAGCGTAAGTGATGAGGCCATAAAGATTGTTGAAAGTCATAGTCATCAGTTTGAGATGTGTCGGGCACATTTTGAAGCGTGATATAATCATCGCATGTCTACGGGGGAGCGACCTAGTATTCAACTTCAACCCCGAGATTTCAACTTGCTTCGTGGCTTATTCGAGTCGCGGGTTATGACGCTTGCCCATGCCTCCACTCTCTATTTTGACGGTAAGAAGGAGATGGCCAAGAAGCGGATACAGAAGCTCAAAGCCGCCGCAATCCTTCGCGAGCGACCTAGGCATTTCTCGGCACCCTCGGTGTTATTTCTCGGCCGCAAAGCTTTTGAGATTCTTCGCGATAACGGGCATCTGGTTGATTATCCACGAGCAAGTGTTCCAGACCTTGAGAACCGCGCCCGTGTGAGCGATCTAACGCTACGGCATGAACTCCAGGTCATGGACGTGAAGACGTCGGTGGTTGCTGCCTTCAAGGAATCTTTAACGCACCGACTTGAAGAGTTTTCGACCTGGCCGGCGCTCAATGAATTCCGGGCCTGCCGCCCCAATGGCGAACAGGTCACAGTGAAGCCCGATGGTTTTGTTCGGATACACGAGATGGAAGCGGACGGCGGGGCGTCTGAATACACCTTCTTCTTGGAAGTAGACCGCTCAACAGAGACGCTCAACGTTCTTTGCCAACGTGCCCACTGCTATCTCGATTACTACCGTGCCGGCGGGTTCGCGATCCGGAACGGGCAATCGGCGGAAGCGTACAAAGACTTCCCTTTCCGTGTGCTCATCATCTGCAAGACAGCCGAGCGGCGGAACAATATCGCCGAGCAATTGCTCGCCGCGAACCCACCGATTCTTACACAGGTCTGGCTCACGACGATCGCCGAATCGCTAGCAACTCCCCTAGACCCTATTTGGATTCGCCCAATCGACTACCGAGAGGTAGTCGGTAATTCGCCCTACGATGTGACCACCAACCACAAGTCATCCAACTACCGCCGTAACGGCGGGCGCGACGAGCTCGTCGTGGCTGGCATACAAAAGCATCGGCTGTTGACGTAAGAAGCAAATCAGCTTTCCTGCTGTCCTTGCACCTGTCTCCCCTGAAAGGCTTGCGCAAATCAGTAATCTATGATATAATTACAGTAGATATAGATCTTCAGATGTCTCCCGAAGGTGGCTGTGATTGTGCCTGGCTCAACGTGAGCTTGGCATTCAACAGTCATCTTGTGGAGAAGTTTCAATGAACAACCAGCCTTTGATCGACACCGTTAAGCGGCTGATCGAGCACCTGACGGTAGAAGAGCCGGGCATTCTGGGAAAAGATTTTCAGGATCTCGCCATTATGCTTGGGACCCAGCGACGACAACGAGGAAAGCCTCGTTTGACTCCCGAGCAGGATCGCACGATGCTCCGCACCGCCTGCCGGCACTTGCTGCTCTATCTGGCGCACCACGCCCCTCGTGAACTGGCAGAACTGCTCGAATCATCCGCAGCAGCCGATCAGGTCCATGCGTGACGATCTGGCAATAGGCTGGTTCCACAAACGCAATCATCAAAAGTGATTGCGTTTTTCTATGCTCTAAAATCTTCTTCGTCCGGATCGTGTGATTTGGTGATATATTTCAATACTTCCTTGGCTTCTTTTGCGGACAGCGTGCTGAAATCCTGTGTCTGCTTAAGTTCGTTGACGAGTTCCCGTCGCCCGTTTTCCAATGCGATTCGATCCATTGCTTTGTCTCGCATTTGCTGAAGAATCTGTTGCACCTTGGACAGTTTAGCCGGTGGATTGGCGATCGAATCCAACTGCTGCTTGGCCTGCAAAAGCTTTTGATTTACCTCAGCCATTCGCAACTGATGGAGTATAGGAGCAAGTTCGGCTTCTTCCGTGAGCCGCTGCAACTTCATCTGGTCGTCGATACGCCCCAAAGCATTCTTGAGACTTTTGACGTTCTGTGAAAATCGCAGCGGTCGCGTCGTCGACTTGAACATGCCCCAGGCCGCGGGCCTCGTGAGCAAAAACGTAAAATAATGCCATCCCTCACTAAGGGGCGTACGGAAATCGGCATCATGGCTGTGTTCGATGATGAGATTGCCGTGCTTGTTGAGATCCTCGGGCCATTCTTCTGTGCAAAAGCCACTTACGTTGTGAAACCCCATCAATTTGCTGCCTTTGCGCCAATACGATTGCGGTACGCACCAGCGTAGTTTCAGGGAAGGATCGATCCCATCGTCGAGCCAAAGGGATATGAAGAGGCCTTCACCACGGAGCTCGCGCTTGCCGTTGTCTTCGGGCTCAATGACCTTCCCCTCATAAACGATGATGTCGTTCATCCGTCCCCCAGTTTGAATTCAAACGTACGCCGTTTCATCCAGCGTTCGCAGTGCCGGATAATTTTCACACGACCGCCGCTGCGATTGATACGCCGGCCATGCCCGGCTCGTAGCGGCGGGGCGGGAATTCCCTAAAGGATTCATTGCATATCCCGCCATCCGCCAACTAGGCGATGACATGATGACGGCCAAGTCCGCTAAATGTGCCGGGATTATACGAACCACCCAGCTCTTGTGACAAGCGTAAAGCGTTCGGTTGATGCGTTGTTGACACTTCTAGGGATGGCTGCATCGGTTGTGAATCCCGTGACAACTCGCATGCGTAATTGAAAATGAAAAACCACTATTGTGGATCACCCCGGAATGGGAAGGCGAAGTTTTGTGGAGGATTCGTACGATTAACGAAGCACCCAGAATTGTTTTAATATTTGTGAGCATCGTTTGCTACAATGTATTGATGCCAAAAGCGGGGAATTCCATTCGAATCGGGCGATTCAAGACGGCGAGCGGTGACCTTGGAATGAGTCCTGACCAACGCGGCCGGCACCTATACGTCGTCGGCTCGACCGGTGTAGGAAAGTCCAAGCTCCTCGAACGTTTGATCCGCCAGGACATCAAGTCATGGCAGCCAGACAACAAACGCACTCAGTGCGGCCTGCTGCTTTTAGATCCGCACGGCTCGGTCTACCAGAGTACCATCGAATGGCTCGCCGCCGGAGGAAAAGCCGCTCTCAAGCGGCCGGTCATTCCGATCGATCTCACTCAGGACGAGTGGGTGGTCGGCTACAACCTCCTCAAACGTCGCACCACGGCCAGTGCATCGGTCGTCGTCGGCGCCATGATGAATGCCGTCATGCATGTTTTCGGGGCGACATCGATCTGGAGTACGCCTCTACTTGCCCGGTGGCTCCATAATACACTGCGGCTTCTGTACGACCGCCAAGCCACGCTTACCGAGCTCGTTCCCCTGTTGGACGATCCGGCATTCCGGGCCCATCTCATCGATAGCAGTAAGGATGCGATGACCCGCAGTGACTGGAAGCGAGCCGCGAAATACAAGCCGGAACGATTTGAGGATGAAATCGGCAGCACCCTTAATCGACTCCAGGCGTTCATCCGCAACGATCTCCTTGAAGCCGCCTTCGGACAAACCCGAAATACGCTCGACCTTCGTAAGGCGATGGACGAGGGCTGGATCATTCTCGTCAATTGCTCGCAATCGGGTGGCAAGATGAGCAAGTTCGACTGCCAGCTCTACGCCACGATGATGCTCTCCGACCTGTGGACGGCGGCGAGTGAGCGGAGGAAGGACAAAGGCAAACCGTTTTACGTCTATGTCGACGAATTCCAGAACTTTGTCACAGAGACGATGGCGGAGAATTTGGATCAAGCCCGGGGATATGGTCTTCACCTCACTTTGGCGCATCAATACCCCAAGCAACTCAAGCACGCCGGTCCTGCGGGCGAGAAGGTATACGACTCGGTCATGGCCAACGCCGGCAGCAAGGTCGTCTTTCGGATGGAGCATCCGGAAGGCCTCGATACGCTCGCTAAATGGCTCTACATGGGGACGGTGAATCCCGACAAGGTGCAATTGGAACTTTACTCCACCAAGGTGATGAGCCACCGGGAAGAAACCCGGATCATCCGCACTATCACGAGTTCGCAAACTAACGCTACCGGGTCGAGCGCAAGTGAGGACAGCGGAGATTCGAGTGGGAAATCGGTCGCTCGGCATGAAGATGAGGACGGCGAAGAGAGCACCCGCAAAGAAATGGGCGAACAGACCGGATCGAGCAGCCGTCGCGGATCATCGACCACGGAAACCGAAAGCACGACCGACGGTGAGAGCACCGCCGAGTTGCCGATGCTCGTTCCGGTCTACGGCCAGGAACGCACAAGCGTCACGTTTGAGTCGCTCGATATTCAGTGGTTCCGGCAGATGCAGAAGATCGCCGGCCAGCAGGATCGGGAATGCGTTGCCCGACTCGTCGGCATGATTGCGCCGCTCCCCTTGCGGACAATCGAGGTATCACCGGTCAAGGAAAATGCAAAACGTGTGCATCAATATCTGCGAAAGCGTTACAAGAAACTGAAGTTCGCGCTTTCCATGCCTGATGCCAAACGATTGATGCAGGAGCGGCAGTCGAAGCTCATGGACGAAGCCCGCATTGCGACACTTCGTGATGAATCAACTCTCGCCAAAAAGAGGTTGAAGCCAAAGTCGCCGAAAAATATGTAAAATCGGCGGAAGTGCGTCTTCCTCGGTCATCGATGTTTTTTCTTGTCCTCCCTTTTCGGTTCGTCCGGTGCACGCCTCTGCTGTTTGTTCTCGTCCGGTTTCTTCTGGTTGTCCTGGTCTTTCTTGGCCGCGTCTTGCTGCCGCTTTTGCTCGGCATCACGAGCCCGAGCTTCGTCCCTCTGTCTGGTAATCTTCTGACGCTCGGCCTCGTCGAGCTGCTTTTGTCGCTCATCCGGTTGTTTACTCGGCTTCGGCTGTGACGGGATTGCCGGCGGCTTGCGAGTTTCCGGGGCGCCGACCTTGGTCGTTCCGACGGTGGTCGTACCCATCGTCGCTGTTCCAACCGTGGTCGTGCCGATTGTCGTTGTGCCCATCTGAGCGGTCGTGCCAACCGGTTTGTTCTCCAGTCGAATGACAGGCGGTCGGTAGGGGGCCGTCACGACGATAGGTTCTTGAGGTCGATTGTTCTGGGAGTGCCCGAACCAATGAAACGTCGGAAATTGCGCGGGTGGTGCGGTGGATGTTGTCTGTACCGCCGACGCAGTGGGAGGCATGCTCGATGCCGCATTGTTGCGGTCAATCGCATATTTCGCATACCCGAAGACCCAGCCACCGCAATATAAGAGTCCCACTATCAAGCCGCTGATCGTTCCCCAGCGGAGAAGCCGAGTGAGACCGACTTTAAGTTCCCGCCGGCAGAACACGATTAAGATAAGAAAGATGGGCAGGATGATGCCGGCGATTTGTACGTCGCGCTTATTCCACTCGATGGAACCGACAGACCGCCAAACCCAATTCGAGCACGTTGACCAGTAGCCGGTATCGACCAGAAGCCAGATGAAACTTGTGGAAGCAAGCAACACGCAGATGAAGCGAAAGAGCCAACTGCCAAAAACGCGACCCGCCGGAGTCAATCGTGTTCGCATATGCCGTCCCCAGAATGACAGCGACCGGTGCAATTTCGACCCCAACTGCGATCTAATTCGGCCTTTAGTGGTCGACTCTCAGCAGGTCACCGTTTAGAACTGTGAAATGTTTCGTAGCGAGAACTCGCAATTACACAGCGTTTCGGTTCGACTATGTCCCGTAGGGTTTTTCCACCGGCGGCACAATAAACGGTGCAGGCCCGTCAACAAAACGAATGAGATCGGACATTTCGAATTTGCCGTTTTCCCTCGCAGTTTCTTTCGGCGGCGACCAGTGCGGAGCCTGATACAAGTAGGACATGTGGTCATTCCAGATCAGTCCAATGAGCACTTCTGCCACGATCCGACCGCCCACAGGTCCTAGGTGATGTCCACCACCATGTGCGTCCGGAACGCCTGTTCGTTTTGTTTGCTCAGCCTCCCGAAGGATGTAGTACCAAAGCGGGGCACGACCTTTAAGCAGCGGGAATGCCTCCAGCACTTGCTTCGTTTCCTCGCGTGCTCCGAATAGTTCCTCGTCGGTCATGGGTTTAATGCCCATGGCCTCTGCGACGCTTTGGCCGCTCGGCAACTGCATGCTCAACGCCCGCAACAAGTTCCGCTCAGCCAGCGACACGATTCCTGGCGCCATGAAAGCCGGCAGGCTTGCCAGCGGGTCCACTAAAAGTGTGTCGATCCGATAGGACGGCTGCGGAATCTGGAACTCGGCGGGAGCACGGCGGGGGAGGTCTGGGAAGAAAAAACTCCAATCGATCCCCCAGCTTTCCGGGAGCGGGCGGAAGCCGTTGAGATTTTCGAGGTTATTCGGATCCCGAGTTGCGGTGAAAATTGGCACGCGCTGAAATTGCGCAGTATTTGTGCCACCTTGAATTGTTTCGCTCAGGGAATAGCTCGGGCGCACCATGGAGTGACCATAGCGATACGCCGCGACGCTGAATTCCACAGGCATGTACGGAACGTTTGATCGTACATGATAAACCTTGAAGCGTGGTTCACTTCGACCCGTCCCTGTAAAGGGGCTGCCTGGCATGTGACCAAGCACATCTTTTGTCGTCTCCACTCCGACTATTTTCGGCAGAAAATCGTTAACGATGATCCACTGATAATGCCACCGCACCAATCGTTGCGCTTCACTAAATCGAGACTTTTCGCTGAGCCCCTCGGGTATAAGCCCCGGAGCATTCACAATTGCATTGTGAAACCGAACAAAGAGATTGTGTATCTGATTGACGAGTAGATTCTCGTCATTTCGTGGATCACCGATTAACGCGACGTTTTCGGAGTTACGCTGATGATCGGGCCGCATGCCAGTAAGTTCAGGCGGCTTTTTGTCCGCGCCAGTGGCTAAAAATAGCGCATCTCTGAATCCGTTACCCTTGTAAAGATATGGTTGGTCGTCTGGTCCTCGCCCGTACACCGAATCGAGATCCAGTCGAGGAGTTCGAAAGTCCGCCAAGGCGTCAGGATCATTGAGTTTGTCTAATGATGAGGCCGGATCGAATGTGATATCGTGGTCAATGAACTGACCGAGGTACGTATAGCCTGCAGAGATCGTTGGGTTCTCGTCCTCTTCTTCAATTTCGGTGATTCCTGCATCCAACTTTTTCCCCTCGTCTTGCCGCTTTTTGAACTCATTCTGATTCATTGCGGCGGCGAGGGCCTTCATCACTTCATCTGCTTTAAGCCGGTCCGCCTCTGAACTGATGGGATATGCAGGTCGCAGCCAACGAAACATCCTTCCAAAGCGACCCTGGTCAGTGCTCGATCGTAATACGCTTGATAGTCCGCGGACTTCCTGACCGTGACCTCGTGCCATTGCACCCTCCTGATTGAAGTGAACTGCCGCGTCTTGCACAGCGCGATGCCATGATCCCGACGCGATCGCTACACAATAGACTTCACTTGCCTACAAAAGTGCAAATTGTAACTACTTTATCAACAGGGGTGGGACAGACGAAGGATGGCGTGATAGCACCCGATCAATGAAGGGAGATGAACACGACGAGACATTTGGGTAATATTTTACAATGCTCGAAGAAGCGTTTACCGCACCATGGCGAAGGTTGCTCAGTTTTACCCTATGCGTGTGCTCGGTCGTAGGCCCTCCCACAATATTTGTGGCAGAGTACATTCCAAATTTATTCCTGGCCGTAGACGCTTCGAAGCTCATCCTGCTCGCAATAGGATTGAATTCCCCGATCTTCATTGGGGCATGGCTTCTGTGCCTGGAGGTCGTCGAACGGGATGAAAAATCCGAGAATCAAGCGGAGGCTCTCGAACACTGGCATCTGACCTCGGCGATGATGGCGGCACTCATGACGATGATTCCTCTCAATGTGGCCGCACTATTAAAACTCCTCTACTTTCACAACCTATTGTTGACTAATGGCGTGTGGATTTCCGTCGGCAGCACTGCCTTTATATGGGCGATATGTTGGTTCATCGGATTTTCTAGGAGGAAAGAGCGAGATCGGAAGATGAGTGGCGAATCGAACGCTGCCACCGCGAACGTTCTGACCGAGGCATTGAGTGAAGCGTCCGTGCCGGAAGAACCGAAAATTGACGGGGCGTGAAACTGTTTCCAATATAAAAAGCGGACTCATGGCCCTTGGCCAAAGTCCGCTCAAAACGACGTATGTGGCGTCGATTAGTCACGAAAAAGCAGTTCCAACTCGTCAACTGAATAATCCGTCGGCTGCATATCGACAGCCATTTGAATCCACCGGACGAAGCGGTGGGGTGCTAGCCGATCGAACAAGCGATACGCGCAATCGACGCCTGCTTCGTCGCCGTCTGGCATGAGCCAGATTCTGCCCCCCGGTCTCACGAGACGGGTGATGAGTTCTGCCTGAATTTCGGAACAATCGGAACCCATAAGCGCGATGGTGTTTATTAACTGTGCTTGCCAGAGCCACCAGGTGGACGCAAAGCCTTCGACGACGATCACATTGTCGACCGGCGCCTTGATCCGGTGGTAGTTGTACAACAGGTGTGATTTACGGAACTCATGCTTCACACCTTCCCGTTCCCTGTCCCCCGGAAACCGGTACTTCGGACATTCGTCGCTCACCATCGAGTCGTTTGTGATTCGACCGGCATATCCAACGAGTTGCCCGTCAAGATTGTGAAGCGGGATAGCGATCCGGCTCTTCATGAGACCGCGGTTGCAGTGGCCAAGGCCGAATGCCTTGATCGTTTCCGGCAGCAGTCCCCGATCCTGTAGGTACCGATGGCTGGGATCGAGGTCCTTGAGGTCGAAATCAAGCGGAGCGTTTACGATCCGGTGAGGCAAACTCGTTGGACGCTCCGGCGTTGCGTGTTTGATCGGCGGCGGGGTGCCCTTAATACTGCCGACTGATGACGCTTCATCCTTCTTGGCTTGCCCTAATGGAAGTCGAAATGTCGTCGCCACCTTCAGGACACCCTGTCGAAACTGCGCCGAATCGGTAGGTTCAAACCCTTCCATCCGACAGGCAAAGTCGAGGACGTTGCCGGCTGCTTTGCATCCGAAACACTGAAAAATGTTGCGGCCGAGATGGATGGACAGGCTCGCAGTGCGAGGTTTGCCATCGACCCGCTGCGGATGGCCGGGCAATGGACAGAATGCCGTCGCCCGATCGCCTTTCATTTTGAATTGGATGCCGTAGTGCTTGAGGACATCAGTAAAGCGAAGCGTCTGACGCAGCGCACGGAAATTCACCCATTGAGTGCTCATGGGGTGCTCCTTTCAAGGGTTGTGGATAAAAAGAGCCAGACTGGAATCAGCCTGGCTCGGAAAGAACGTCATTCACTGCTGAGGTTTGGAATTATCAGCGGACTCTTTTGCCTTCCGCTCCTGCCACGTAATCCATGAATGGCAGTCATTGGTGAGCTTAGCGAGCAGCGGCAAATCATGAAGATTGAAACTGCTGGCGTCGTGCCACGTATTCTGACCATCCCGGTACGATCGTGAGAACGTCACGTTGTGGAAGGGGCCGGTCTGGCCCTCGTTCATCCAGATGGCGGCCTTGAGCTTTCCGTAGCGGATCGTGTGCACCGGCTTCTTCTTGCCGGGTTCGCCGCTTCGATGCGCATCCGCCGGTCGATCGACCGGAGGGTTCGAGCGGGGTGCTGAACGTTTAGCCATGACGAGGCTCCTTTCGGGTTGAGCGTGGGGGTGGAGTCGACGGGAAGAGACGTCCCTGTTGCCATTCGATCCATCGGCAGCATTCCTTGACCACCTTGGCCAAGTGACGCACGTCAGCGACATGAAATGCCTCTGAGATGGTTTCATTGCCCTCGCCGTCGCGGACGCAATGGTCCACGGTGAGAGTGAATGCTCCTTTGTCGGCGGGATCGGCCTGCCAGATACGGCCACGGGCATTGCCGTAGCAGATGACGTGGACGAGTGTATCGAGCGTTGGAGCCGGTGGGGCAGCCGCAGGTTTAGGAATGGTCGGACGGCGGCGGTTGGACTTGGATTTTTTCTCGGCCATGAATGGCCTCCTTTCAATGGAATGGATGTGGAATAAACAATGTCAGTAATCTTCGGGGAGGAGCACCGTGGTGACGGAGCGATCTGCCTCGGTGATGATGTAGAACTTCCGATCGGATCGATCGCGATACACCGACAGGAGCCGGAAGCCCTGTACGAGGGACAACTCATTTTTCTTTCGGTCGTGCTCATCGAGTTCGCCCCAATCGCCACTTGCGTGACGACTGATTGCGGTGGTGACGTCCTCCGAGTGAAGAACGCCTAACGCATTACGCGTAATGACGGTTCGGCCGAGCGAGAACTTGGACGCTGACATGCGAATTCCTTCCTGTGAGCTAGAAATGGGCGAAGCAGACAACGGCCCGTGATTGGAAACGGGCTAGCTGCGGCATGTGATGTAAATGAACGTCTGCCTTTTAGGAAAGCACGAAAAGGGCGACATGTCGAGCAAGTGGGGTGTGGATAATCTAGTAGTTATGGAATAACGACCCGATCATCGCCATTCCTGGGAACCACGATGGCAATGACGCAGGACGGATGACATCCAATCGCGCGACGCTGGACTTACATTGTACAATCTACGTTCAGGCCGTTGGAATAATACCTTTGAAGGCTTTCGAAATTGCCTCTTGTTGGAACCGTCATTCCGCTTACCCCGGGTTGAACTTTTTGAATACCTCATATTGCTTGAGGAATCGCATGCATACTAACCCGTCTTCGATTTTCCGAGCGCCCGCGATCCCAGTAATCGAACCGGTCCGCGGCTCGAGTAAGAAAAATTCGAAGACGCTATTACCGACGATGGCGAACTGAAGATCCGGGATGTGTTCTCCTTGAAACACTACTTGCGTCCCAGCCTTGATGTTGAGCTCGTCAAGAAACGCAAATGTTCTCTTGTTAGCATCCAGTATTTTCGCGACTCTGTCAGCATTGGCCATACTCGGGAATTTGCTCTGGAAAAAGCAGCGGTTGAAGTTCTCGATGGTGCTTATGCTCCCACATAAAATAGCCATGCTGAATTTAGTGGAACCCTGTGACCGAGACACATTCTCGGCAGCTGCACGAAGGGCTTCGCGAAAGCTGACTTCGATCGGATCGTTCAAGAAGGAGAGAACGCCAAAGTATGGATTTATGGTTATAAATATCAGTCGATGACCTTCGCTTGCGGAGCATCCGTTGTTCACGAAATGTTCGTTAACCTTCTTAATCGCCACCGCCAGATCCTCGGCCAGTTTCTTAAAGCCAGGAATATATGCTCCCTGAAGGTTTTCAATCTTTTTAGTTTGCCAGAGAGTCCAGAAAGAGATTACCGAGATTAGAATCCCAAAAGTTAGTCCGGCCGCTGTCAAAACGGTTCCGTGAGCCCCATAGTCACACGTAACAAACGGCAATTCAGAGACACCCACCCCAATTAACAGGCACAGCCCAATGCAAACGGAAACGCCAGCAATAATATGCTTTTTCGCCGTGGGGCGATTGTACGAGTCACTGTCGATGTAGGAAACGAGCGCCACAACTCTTTCCCACACAGGTAAGAGCTTTAGCTTGTTCTTGTTTTCACCCAAGAGCCGAGCGTAGATGATTAGACCAATCCCAAAGCAAGCAATTCCCGCGACTAGCCAATATATCATTGCCGCCCCCTCCAATGAATCAGTGTCTTTTCTGACAATGCAAGAATGATGTTGAACAAAAATCCAATGGTACCGGCAACTACGATCGCGGCGTACAAGCGTGGCGTGTCATCGGTATAGCGCATATCGGCAATGACTTTGCCGAGACCACGATTTGACCCAATCAACATTTCGCTGACGACTACAAGAATCAGAGAGAGCGAGATTCCCGTTCGCATCCCCAAAAATAGGTGTGGAGCGGCTTCGGGTAGGTCCAGAAGCACAATTCGTTTTAAGCCTGTCAAACCCAATGTTCTCGCCACGCCCAGGCGTGTAGCACTGCGGCCATGCAAGCCCGTCAGCACTGACAGGCAAATAACGAGCGAAGAACTGAACGCAGCGAGTGCGATTTTGGTCGTGTCGCCAATTCCAAATATGATCAAAAACAACGGAACGAGAGCGGTCGCCGGAATCGATCGCAGGAAATCCAGAAGAAATTCTGCCGGCCGTCTTACCCCGCCGCCAAAGAAAATCATGAATCCGGCCCCCATTCCAAAGGGTACGCTGATAACGAAGGCGCAAATGCTGCGGCTAATCGTTGACCAGACATCGGCTAGGTTACCCGCCACCGAAAAAACCTTCGGAAGTGCTCGGACTACCTCTCCTGGGTGCGCCAGCGCAGCGGGACTGACAATCTTCAATGCAAGCGCGCCCTCCCAGACCATCATGGTTAGAAAAAAGAAAAGGATCCATGTCGAAATGCTTCGTTTCATAGCACGGTTGAAATAATTTCATCCACAGCGGCACCGAATCGCGGGTCATCTTTGACTTCCGCAGTTCTCGGCCAGTCCAACTTGACTTCGATTGTTCTCTTTATTGCGCCCGAATCATTGCAAAGCACAATCACTCGATCGGACAACATCACGGCCTCTTCAAAGTCGTGGGAGGCAAAAAGAAGGGTGCAGTGGGTGCTGTACACTAAGTCCGCTAACAACCGCTGAATGTATCGACGTCTGGCAAAATCTACGGCGGACAACGGCTCGTCTAGGACAAGCAGTTTGGGTTGTTGAATCAATGCTCGGATTAGCAAGAGCATTTGCTGTTCCCCTCCCGAGAGCTGATAGGGATACTTTTCGAGATCCAAGGAAATTCGAAATACCTCGCAGAATCTGCGAAACGACTCCATGCCTTGTTGACTCAGTTCGTCACAGAATAAGTATCCTTGCTTCCCGACGCCGTGGGCTAGCGAAAGATTGGCGCGGAGGCGGAGCCATGGGAAAAGCGCGTTGCGGTAATCCTGAGGGACATATCCAATCGTGTGCTCTTTCAGTGCCGCAGATAGACTTACCGTGCCCCTGTCCGCGGTATCAATGCCGAGCAGTATTCGCAACAGTGTTGTCTTACCACTACCATTAGGGCCGACAAACGCGATCCGTTCCCCCGCATTGATTTCCAGCGAAACCCCGGCCAACACATTCCGGTCTTCCCGTTGATTCCGGTAGACCTTACTGACGTCTTTGATTGTGATGAGTGGCTCGGGCATGGAATCTTATCTGGGGAGTTCACTTGGTGAAATGAGCAGGGTTGCGGCCTCGATCCTCTTCGAAAGGATGCCTCGCTCGTGCAGGATGTCGGCGTGCTTTTGAAAGGCCGTCATATCCACTTCGCCGACCTTCGCGAACGGAATGTTGGGCGTCGCTTGCGCGACCGAGGACTTGATGCTTGTGTAGTTGGTAAGTGCACTCTTTGCCGCCGCAGGGTTGGTGCGAATAAAGTCGATCGCGTCGTACAGGGCGAGCATCACCTTATGGGCGTCCTCGGGATTTGTTTTCGCGAAATCATCGGACACGACCCACACGCCTGCCTGCCACGGATTGATGATTTGCGACTCCACCGCGCCGGGCAGGATTTTGACTGCATCCTTTTCAAGCACTGCCTGGGTCGCTGTTGGCTCGTACGTAAAAAGCGCATCAACGGTTTTGGATTCCAAGGCAGTCAGTTGAGACCCGACATCGAGTTCGACCAGTTGAAGGTCTGTGTTTGGGTTCAATCCGAACTTCTCAAGCACCATTTTGCAAAAAGTAACCGCCGTCGGCCCTGGAAAGCTTGCCAGCTTCTTGCCCTTCAGGTCAGCGATGGTCTTGATGCCGGAGCTCTTCAATACTACGACAGACGACAAATAGTTCTCGGGCGTTTCCGAGTCCACGATAAATACCTTTAACCTTCCAGGATCACGACTTTCCGTGCTGAGTACAACCGAATACGCCACCGATGCCCCGACTTGAAGGTCGCCCGTAACGAGAGCCGTTCCGATTTCAGGACTAGAGGCGAACCGTTTTAATTCGACTGTCACCCCGCGCTTATCAAAAAAGCCATTCTCGACGGCAACAAACAACGGTAAATCAACATAAATCGGAAGGTAGCCAATGCGGACGGTTTGTTCCCCTGTCACGGATGTTGTCGTCCGTGAGCGCCAGATACCGATCGTGGCAACAGCGATCGTAACCAGGGCCGCAACCGTTATGATTAATTTCTTGTTCATGAGTGTAGAGAGGTTCCTCGGAGGAGATCAACGTAACAGTATCATAAGGTAATTCTGCATGCAAAATGCTAACTTGGACGCACCTATAGCAAAGGACGATTTCGGAATCTAGCTATCCCTTATAGACACAGAGTGTGACCCATTCGACGTTGGCGTTCATTTAATTGTATCCAATATCAGTTTTATGGCAATGTAGGCGACATCGGTGGACGTAAATGCACTGACGTAGCTCTATTAAATTGTGCAAAAATGGCATATATTTTGCTGATTGATGCCGACGTATTACAATGAAGAATAGTAGAACTGTAATTGAACACGGCGGTCTACGCGAGTAGTATTCGGCGGCACTTCAGAATGGGAGGCTTCTAATGCTGCATTCCTATACGCGTGGCGGCGTGTGGACTCACTCAAAGCCCTCGTAAAGCGTTTCCAATAAAGAGAGACCGAATAGCACCATCGAATTCATTGTCATGAAAGCACCGCATATTGCGGGGCAGGAAGCAGGTATTGATGACGGATGTCCAACGAGAGAAGTGCCACATGATCATTCATAGCGCCTCTATATCTGCTGGCGCCGTAGGGGCGGGCCTGGCACAATTGCCGGGAACTGATGCCGCAGTAATTATTCCGATCCAAATTACGATGGTATTGGCGCTTGGGAAAATCTTCAACAAGCACGTGACAGACTCGATTGCAAGGGGTGTGGTGCTCAGCACTGCCGCGACGTTCGGCGGGCGTCTCCTATCGCAGTTTCTCGTAGGGTGGATTCCGTTTGTTGGGAACGCAGTGAATGCGACGACTGCGGCTGGAATTACCGAAGCGATGGGTTGGTCTGTCGCCGACAAGTTCGATAGGGGTGAAATCTCGTGAGCGTCAATAGGTTCGAATCCGATGTCGGGCCAGAGCACAGAGGCGTCCGCTAGCAATCCGGTTTCGGATTAAATGGATAGTTCCGCAATACGTTGACATTCTGTTGATGGCGGATTCGGCGCGCATGAATACCTTATGCCCCACGTTTGAGGGGCTACGTGAATGTTGTGGAATGAACAGGGACTGCTCGCAGCGTCTCCTAGGCGCAATGTCGTGCAATTACGGATGTCCTCAGGTCGGACGTGGCTGTAATCGTATAGAAAAAAATGAGCCAGGCTCGGGGGAGGAGCCTGGCTCGAAGCATGACACAGGGGAGGCATCATGCTCGTAGTTTGTGACATCAATAAGAATGTCAAGCCGAAGTTACAACCGCATTTTGAAACCTGCTTTCGCGTGGAATGAATCCGACTAGGTCAATTCGTCTTTGACGCAAGCTGCCAACGGTGCAGGAGTCCGCGATTCAGGCACCTCGATGGTCTCAATACCCGAAGACGTCGTGCGTGAGATCTTGTAACTGAATCCGTCGCGTATCTTGGAGGACTTCGCACTCCTGCGTGACTGAAACAAGGCGTCGACCGCACGCTGTTCTGCATCCGATAGACTTTCGAATTCGATCTGGCCTTGACTGCGTATATGACTGCCAGGTCCACCGAAACCTGCCAATCCGCCGGTCCGCTCGATCCGCAAGAGTGCCATAACATCCGCCGATTGAGCGTGTGCGTCACCTACAGTCCGACGGCTTTCCAAGCAGTATTCACGGCGGCCAGAACGGCCGGGTCGCCTGCAAACATGCTGCCCGCCAGCGTGCGAGTGCGTTTCGCAAAAGTGCTCATCTTCATATTAGGCTGCGGCGGGAACCCCGTCAGGGCCTTATACCAGATTTTTCCAGCCTTCTCCCAACTCTTGCCGCCAATAGCTTTGGCGGCCTTAAAGAAGGCGAAGTTGGGGATACCGCTGCTATAATGGGGGTCCATGCCGGGCTTATATTGTGAATACTTCGTCGGCTGCGGAGCCAGGCAATGGGCTGCCGCAGGATTCGACATGTCTCGCAGGCAGGTATAGCCCTTTGCGATGGCTCTTGGGCCCATGATTTCCTTGCCGATCAGCCAGTCGGCTTGATTTACATCTTGCTTCAATCGCCACTGTCGGAACATAGATCCGAACACGTCCGAGACGCTTTCGTTGAGCCCGCCGGCTTCATTGGCATAGGCGAACGCGGCCGTGAACTGAGTAACGCCATGGGTCAGTTCGTGTGCAATGACGTCGGTGGATTTTGTGAAGTCGATAAAGATATTGCCGTCCCCGTCGCCGTACGTCATCTGGTTGCCATTCCAGAAGGCGTTGTTGTAATTTACGCTGAAGTGGACGGAGGACAGCAATGTCTTTCCGGCATCGTCCACCGAATTTCGGCCGAACAACTTGGTATAAAAATCAGCGACGGCCGTAGTTTCCACGAACGCGCGTTTGGCGGTGCCATCCGTGGACGAACCAGGATTGGCTACGGGTGTACCGGGCAGGGTGGTTCCATGGTTGCAGTTGTATACAGAAATCAGAGGCGCGGCAGCCACGAGACCACTCGGCAGCAGAGTTTTCGCGGCGAGCGCGAGTTTTGATTGCGCCGTTCTTGCCTTCCGCCATTCCTTCTCGAACTGTACGGTATCGGCGAAGGTCTTCCGCTCAACATCGGACAATTGCTTGTCTTTTGCGAAGCGTTCGAGCACGTCCTGCGGGACGATAAAACATTGGCACCCACCGCCATGCCCCACGGCGGAGACCATAGGACCACTTGGCTTTAGTGCAAAGCGATTTAGAGATGCGGCGGTCTGGTTCAGCGACGCGTCTAGTGGACAATTCATACAAGCCTCCCATTGAAAAAAAGACGTGACATTTAACAATATCGAATGAAAAGTAGGTGCCCGATATGACGTGCTGGGTATCCCCCCCCAAAAAACATCCCGCCCTGAATTCCGAACGGTAATCACGGCGGAATTAATTTTATCTACTAATGTATACCGAAGGATTCGACGCAATACAAATGAATTCTTTATTTCTCAAACGAGTCAACAATCGAGTTGCTGTCGGCGAGCCCGATCCATATGCCGGCCGTCAAATGCATACCCGAAAGCGCATAAAAAACCGCCAGCGTGATGAAGGAGGGGGGAGCCTTCATCGAGGATGCCAGCGGCTTATATACTGAACCTGTGTTTCCTATCGATGCGAACGAACTCTCATTGCATATAAGAAAAATACTTCAATTCCACATCGCCGGATAGGTGACCCGATGCACATCCGGCCGATCCTTGTAATAGGAGTGCGGTAATTTATGAGTGGCCAATCGCGTACGTGCTGCCACGTTCGCCCTTGAGCGGAATCCGCTTTAGCTTTTTGAGCTTCACGAGCTTGGTGACTGTGTTGGCCGCACTTCCCGCTCGACCCTCCTTCACCCAGTGTTGGTTGATGTCCTTCGTCGTCGGCGTTCCGGCCGACTTCACGAACGTCAGGATTGAGTCCTCGCCGCTCGTCGAAAACCGTCTTCGCTTACGACGTCCCGTTGGGCGTAATACCAGCGTTTTTGCCATTGTGTCACCTCTTGGGGAGGGACTACCTAGTGCCTTCTGAATTTGATCGAGCGTCGCGTCGATCTTTGCGATTGCTGCCACATGAGATTCGCGAGAATCTACCAATGCGCTAATCTGACGAGCCAATACGGACAAACCCTTCGATGCCATTTCGTCTCCAACAATGCGACTCCCCGCGTTGTAAGTGCTGAAGTATATCGCTTAAACCAATCAAGGCTAGGGTTTGTCTCGACGTGCGATCAGGCGGTAAGTTGCCGGCGGCATACCAAGGGGTGTATCTGCTAGCGCAAATACACCACGATACAGCAGAAGGTACTTATGGAGGACCGTGAGAAACTATCAGCCCGCCATCTTTTTAAGGATAATCTTCGCCACGTCCGACTCGATGGTGGCAGGGTAGTGGCCGAGGATGGCACCCTGGATGAGCTGGTCTTGGTTGGAAAACCACTCGGTGATTCGGGACATGACCGTCACCTGCGTCATGCCGTTGCGGATACACATGTCTGTCAAGAGCTCTTTGGCGGCTGGGGTCAATTCGATCCGCATGATGACGCGGGTGGGTGGTTTGGCACGCATGACTTCTACGATACGGGCTCTACTTTCCAGCATCAATCCCCCATTCTTCCAATTTACAGCGTACGTCCTGCGTTTCCGCGCGATGAGGAGAAACATGACGATCGTGCCGATGACGTCGAAATACGTCAGGCCGCGATTGACCACGGCCGTTTGGTCCGTGGCGGCCGCACCGATGTTCAGCCAGAACGCGAGACTGATGATCATGTTCAGTACATTGATGATCGTCGTCGCGATGCCGAGTCCCTTGGATCGGCCATAGAGCGCTGCGCAGATGGCGAGGATGGCGATCGGCGTCATGAACATGACTCCGAAAGGCGGTACGACGACCGCGATGATGAGATCCAACACACCGAAGGCGGTGGCGTAGCCGGGAACGTCTTGCTTAATGGTAACGAACGCCTACTCAGACATGGCTTTTGCGATGTATGGAAGAATGAATGATTAGGCCTTGAGACGGACCCACCCTTGGACGGTATACGTGCTTCCCGGCACCGAGATATTCGCCCCTGAGATCACATAGCCGCCGTTGACGAGCGTGTAGGTGTAGGCGAAGTTGGCATCCCGGTAGCTTTCAGTCACGTTCTGCTGGATGACGGTGATGATCCCCGCAGCGGGCAGAACTTCCCGCACAATAGCGACATGGCCCGGCCCCGTGCCGTCGCTAAAGCAGAGGATATCCCCTTCCTTTGGTGCACTGGTGCTGCCGTTGCCAAACGTGGTGAAGCGGCTGTCCTTCTTGAGGTTGCCGAAGAAACTCGTGGCGTTCCAGCCGCCTTTGTCCAAGGCAAGGTGCTGGATATCGACCCCGTAGTGCTCCGCGTAGTAACGGTTGACGAACTCTACGCATTGCCACTTGAGACCGGTGTTCTTCCCGCTGATCGGATCGTGGTTATAGGTCTTACTATCAAAGCCGACAGCAGAGTTTGAGTACGCAGTCACTCCATTGAAGGAGCCGAGCACGGTCCCGAACGGAAGTGCTCCTGGGGCGACCACCTTAAACTTGTACTGCCCCGACGAGGCGTTGCCGGGGTTGATGACCTCCACGCTCCAGGAATGCGCCGACGTGCCGAAGTTCGGATAGATGGTGAGGTGTGTCGAAGTCTCCGCCAGAATCGTTCGTTTCGTGTAGGTCTTGCCGGCTGTCAGATCACGGAGCGTTACGGTGCAGCCTTGTTGGAAGTTACCGCCGGCGATCGTCAACGGCTGCGGCGATGACCGCCCCGAAACCAATGGCGGGGTCAGTTTGCTGATGACTGGCGTGATAACCGGCGCTGATGCTGCACCAAACACACCATTGACGCCACTGAATGAAGAGACGGCTGTGCCATGGCCGGTTACAAGGTTGAGCGAGAAAATCTGACGGGTCGCGTTCGACATGCCATACATCACTCCATCGGTCCCCGACGCCAGTCCAAGGGTTTGGGAAAACCCGATGGAACCAAGCGTGGTCGCCTTGCCAGTCGCGACGTCGATCTGAGCGAGAGAGCCGCCGGTGGTTGAGAGGAACAAGCGGCCAGCAGCGTCGAACGCAATGTCCCCTTCGCAAAAGGCACCTCCGAAGGAGCCAACGCGCAGGGGCGCACCATTAAGCACGTTGATCGAATAGAGGGAATTTGACGCTGCATAGAGCGTTCCAGTCTTAGAAAAGGCCAATCCGGTCACCTGGAACCCGAGGCTGCCGAGGCGGGTTGTGGCACAAGTGGTCGGATTGATGCGATAGAGGGCACTGCCGCCGTCTACCCCGTATAAGTCACCATTGGCGTTCATGGCGATGTCGTACATCGTCACACCCATATTGCCGACGACGTGAGTTTGGCCGGTGCCGGTATCAACCTTGAACAGGCTGGTCGATGAGTCGGCAGCGTAAAGTGTGGCGCTCAGAAGCGATCGCTTTTCCAACGGCTCGATGCAAGCAGGCCGGCTCGATTGCCTTGAGGTGCTACTGGACGCAGCTGTGTTACATCGTGACTGTAGGACGCTGAACATTGGTTTCTCCTGATTAATATGTACGCTGTGACGTGACTTCAAAATTACCCGCAGTTCGACGGTCAGTGTGTCGTGACCGGCGTGTCGGCGGTCGTTTGGGTGTGCGACCCCCAGGCACTTGAGTCGCCTGTGGTCGTTCCGCCCGAATAGACGAAGTCCTCGACCACCTCGGCTTTGTTGTATGTAACCTGCAGATTTTGGTTTTGCGACGTGGCTTCGGCACCGCCGATCCACGGTCCAACGATGGGAATCCAGGACTTCCCATTGGCATGGGCGTCAGTCTGCGAGTGGTGCCAAGTCGCCATACGTTTGCCTGAACCGTCCGGCATGATGATGAGAGACGTCGGGGCACCGAACATCGCTTCCATCTCCGAGCGCGTGGTCACCCCTTTGGAGATTCGACTCAGCTTGTCCTTTTCGATGGGAGTGCCGGAACTACTCGACATGCAGCCAGACATCGTGAACCAACCGATGACGGACAACATGACAACAAAAATGTAGCGCGACGCGAATTTCATCGTTCTCTCTCCCGTGTAAGTGAAAAGCCCATTCCTTTTGACATGTCTGTGCCCGTGATGGGTACACCGAGGGCGGATCATACCTTGTGCCTGTAATGGGTGCAAGAGCAATTCATCGTCCTGCGTATCGCGAGTTTTGTAAGTTGCTTCGTGAATGGCGTCTTGAAGCTGGCATGACACAACGTGAAGTTGCTGAAAAAATTAAGAAGCCGCACTCGTTTGTTCATAAGTCTGAGATCGGCGAGCGCAGAATCGATCCGCTTGAATTCATCGAATTGTGTCATGCCATCGGGCGTGATCCCGCCCAGATGCTTAAGACGATTGATCGAAAAGTGAAGAGATAAATGCCCGCGCGGACCCGCGCGACATCCATTTATTAAAAACCAGCCCGAATGGACTGGTTGCGATTGCTCCGACAGTGTCCGGGGTGACTCCGGCAAAAAAAACGCCGTCGATGTGTTTCCGTACATCAGTCGTGCGGTTCGGCAAGCGAGGCTGGCTGAGGTCGACCGGACCGGAGAACCAAGTCAGCTGCATGAAATATTCGCTGTGCAGATCGCTCTGGAATAGATTCGCCTCGAAGCCAGTGCTGAATATATCCGCGACATTCAGCAGACCCGGGCAGATTTAATGATTCACAGCAGATTAGGGCGACTGATTCGGCCTCGACTTCGCGCAGATTTCGTGGCGTGAGGTCATGGTCGTCGAGCTTTTGCAGCTCTTCGGTGTGGCCCAATAGGACATGCGCCACTTCGTGAAACAGCGTCTTGTGCGGCAAGGCGGCGATCGGTGAAACGGCTACACAACGTTCCATGGCATATCCTTGCGTATTGCCGTTGGGATGGGTGAACGTCACCCGCTTGATGCCGAGACGGTACAAGGCATGGGATTCACTCCACGCCGGCAGTTCCTGCGGGACGTAATCCGTTCCCTCGGTTTGCGATAGGAAAAACCATCGCGGACGATAGATGAAAACGGTGTAGGCGTGCTGCGGCCGTTCGGCTTGGTTGCCCGTTATAATCTCAGCCGATTTTGGTTTCTGCTTCACGGTCACCGGCATACAGAGCGTGATCGCTCGTTCGCCCTTTTTCACGGTCCTTCCAACTCCTTTCCATCCTTGAAAAGTGTGAATCGGACCCACTGGCAAACCGCGAAGGGCACACTGAAACATCGCGAGTAATTGATTCCCTGTAGAATAATTCCAGAAGCGGCTATACGCCTCTGAAATGACGCCGGGTTTCTCAATGGCATCAACCAAGATGGTTGTCCACTCTGGGTGGCCGACCGACTCTGATGCGGACATGGCAGTACCTCCCGCCCCTCGTTTGAAGGGCGTCGTGAATGGTTTGGAATGAACAGGGACTGCTCTTAGCGTCTCACAGGCGCTACGATCGCGCAACCGCGAATGTGACTAGGTCGGGTAAGGAGGTGATCGATTTAAAAAAAGTGAGCCAGGCTCGGGTAGGAGCCTGGCTCGGAGCTTGATGTAGGGGGGACATCCGCTCGTGGTCAGTAAAAATCCAAGTGACTTGGACCGCCACTTCAAAGTTTGGCGATCATTCTGGGCAACTACGCCAGCGGCCGATTCTCGTTCAACCGTGTCCGGCCCGACGCGGATCGACTCCACCCTGATGCCTTTGCACCAATCGACGGCGATCACATGTCGTTCGGGTTCGAGGGTGAGGCCGTGCTGAACGCGGCCCGTGAACAGAACAACAATCTGGCGGTGCCCAACCTGAGCATCGTGACAATGCGTTTTGCTGGGTACGACCCCAACGGCAATGCAGCATTCGTGTTTCTCTACCTGGTCGACCTAAAGCCGCCGGAGTTCCCGCCGCACGATCATAGGGACAACAGCCAAGGTGGTTTCGCATTCGCGGTTTATCACCCAGGTACTTCCGTACCGCAGATGCCGTGGGCGATTTAGGTGCTTTATGACTCACCAGGTATCACGAACCTAGTCGGCTGCCGCGCCGGCAAGTCCTCACGTACAACGGTCGGTTCGATAAAGATGATTTTGTGTTTCGGTTCAGTTCTTGGTCCATACGGCTGTCGGCGCATGTGACCAGAACGAATGTGCGAGTATCGCGATACCCAAGTTAAGCCGGTTCCGGTCTCCGTATGGCCGTGGCTTACCACGATCGGACGAGGCAACTCGACTTCGCGGCCCAGATCCCACCACCCCTCGCCTAATTCTTTTGAACGTGTAATAAATTTTTCTTGATCCCGTTCATTTTTTGCATTCGCAAAGCGTTCGATAAGTCGTGGAGAGACATCCGGCGCGACCAGCTCGTGCCGACCATCAATAAAAAAGCAAGCTGATATGGCGAGTGCGATGGAAGAGTGTACAAATTCTATCGTGGGGTTATAGCCGACAGCCTTTGATGGCGGCGGCAATCTGTCTAATCGTTCTGCGATCGTCTGTCCCGGTACAAGCTCGACATTCGTAAACTGCGTTGCCTCAGTAAGATTGATGCCTTCACCAATCTTCTCACCGAAATCGAGCCAGAACCAAAGACGGTTTCCGTCATCGTTCATCTTGAGCCCGCGTTCGAGGGTCATCAGTGCTGGGAACTGGCCAGGCGAGCGAGCGATGAAGATCGTTCGGAGCGGTGGTGAATCATGAGTTTCTTGGAACGGGTTATGATATTTTGGAAGTCGAATCTCCAGGCTCTGCAGCGGCACTTTCACGTCAGCACAGTCGATATTGATCTTCGTTTGACCGAGTTTTTCGGCTATATCCGCATGGATTTTGCAGTATGGTCGGCCTAATCGCTCGTGACGCCACTCAGCGATAACTTGGCATTTGTCACTGTCGACAACACCGCCGGCGGTCATCTCCTTAACGAAGCGTGAAACATACCGACGATAAAACGTCTCGGATGTGAAATCTGGGGGACATTGTGGATGGCCTCGCGCCGTGTCGAAATGCGTATGCAATTTCCAGAATTCGACTCGCTTCATTTGCAACACCGATATAGGTTGATCAGATCATGTGTCGTGCCGCGAAACCGCCAGTGATTTAATTGATCGTGGCGTTTCAACGGGCGTAGCCCACATAGATTCCATCTAGTTTGTACGACTCTGCTCTGCTGAGGCCGAAGACATTCGACACCATATCGCAGACTGGCCGCAGAAGGGGTTTCACGTCCGGCGTCAGTTCAGTAATCAGAACAGGGTCAATTCGGCAGATGTCCTCTTCGACCTTATAGGGCCGATAAGACCCGTACAGCACAAAGTCGTTCGCCCGGATTAGCGTGACCGCAACAATCGCTGGAAGCTGAGCGTATCCGCCGCTATACAGATTCAATGCGGCTGTTACTTGGCGAAAAAGCTGTTGCTCAAAACTCTGTCGATAGAAGGACTTTCCGCGAGTGTCGTTCGGTTCAGAAAACGCTGTTGTATCACGATACTCGCAGCTCCCATCGCGAAAGATTAGACAATGGTGTGGTTGTCGATCGGACAGATCCTGACTGACTTTGTACCCTTCCAGGGTGTATCGAATGTTCAACCCGAGCCCTTGCGGCAGACCATTGCCGCCGATATTGAGTGCGAGTTGCTCGAAGGTAAATCCGTGCATGGGCAGAATACTGCGTTCGCGTTGAAGTGGAACAACATGGACCGTTAAAAACGTGTCTCCCGATCGTGCTCGCAACTTGTCAACGCGCGACTTGATGAACGCTTCAACGCCTTCAGTGATTGATTGCGTCTGAAGTACGGAATCTCGAATTTGACCCACGCTCATGTTTTGGCAACCTCCGATGATGCGCTTGAAGAGTCGGTCGGCCCCCAACTTGACCATGTGCGGTGACCTCATACTCCACGGGACACGAATCAAAATAAGGGAACCTGTCGTACCCACCGGGATGAAATTCAATTCATACCGCGGAAGTCGTTCTTCAATACCGTCGCGCAGGTAGTTTTCGATCTGCTGAGTCAACTGGTCCGCGTTGGGGACTGGAACACCGAGAATCCTTTTTGGCAGACCCGTGTTCTTTCCCTGAGCGTCCTTCTCTTCCTCGATACCGTAGATTAGTAAGCCGCCTTGGCTGTTGGCAAAGGCTGATACGTCCTTTAGAAATTCTTTCTGGTCTTCGCGCGTTGTAAGCGCGAACGCCGCTTTGTAATCCAAGTGAAGTGATTCCCCCACGCTACGATCTACGAGTCCTTGCACCTCAACAAGGGTCACGTCCTTCAGTGGCTTTTCAATGAAAGGTATCATCATTCTTGCCCTATCGCGCGATGGAGGGCAAAGGCGATTGAGTGAATCCCATTTGCATCGTCAGTGGGTTGCCCAAGAAAAGTGGCGAATGTTCGACCCGGATAATTCAACATCTCGTCAGCCAAGCGTGCGACGGTCGCATCCTGTCCGGTGGCTTCCTTCAATTCCGCCAATACAGCCTTGTCCACAACAGGATCGTTGCCGCTTAATAACACGGTGAGTCGATTCAATTCTTGGTCACGGTGATAGAATGTTAGTCCGGTTCCATTACCAAAGGACCAATGAAAGCAGAACGTATTGTGGTCTGTCAGTTGAACTGGCAAACTACCGGCGTCCTCAATGTAGTCTTGCCAAAGACGCTTGCGATCATCATCGCTTCCTAGCATCGGTAGCTCGTTAGCAACCTGCGCACCGCCCGTTAATTCACTTAGAGCCACTATCACCCTCAATTGTGTCGCATGGTTCAACTGTGAAACTGGATCTGGCATCGCGTAACCCCTTGTAAACCCCCATATTGAATTGCGGATAATGAAAAAACCGCTGGATGTCGCAGAGGGGGGGGACTGCGACGGGGATTCCAGCGGCCTAAGCAATATATCAAGTTGAACCGGCCATTGCCATTATTCTTGCCGCTCGTGACTGAGCCATTTGTTTGCGGACATTTTCCGCAATCGTGAGATTGAGTATGCCCGCGTCTGCAGGTGGCAGTAAGGCCGCCGCGATATCCTCAGCATCTGCTAACTCAGGGATGAATGCGACCAGCGACTTTGTACACGCGACGTGGAATGGGGTATGGCCACAAAGCATTGTCGCCAGAGGTGGGAAGCGACGATCCTGCCCACTGATCGAAAACACCACGCCCACGAACGCCGTGCAGAAGTCACATGACTTTCGGCCGATTACCTTCACCAGATCAATGTCCTTACGTGCCAATCGGTCAATCGAGTCGATGCAGGCGATTTCAGCATTGCGGGTTTGGAAAAGTGCCTCGCTGAAATACTTCGCGGTCATGCACCCGATTTCACCAGACGCACTCGCGACAGTTACATATGATCCATCCTCAGTTGCAGACACGACCAACTCGCGCAACGACTTCAGCGTCTCGCGTGGCTTGCCATTCTTCCGCCCACGTGCAATGAGGCGGTCTACCTTTTTCATATCGGGAGCGTATTCGTACAACGTCTCACGCGGCCATTGAACGACGTGTCCGTACTCGAACAATTTATATGGTGGTTCTGCCTTCGCACGCCTCTTAGCCACTCGACCTCCCCGTGGAATTGAACTACAAGTGCATACGTTATCGTCGATCACGACATGGTCAACGGCACGGGATTTTTTTGACAGGTCCGCATGTTATCATCTCACAACTGAACAGCTCCATTTTAGAACGGGGTCGGTATGTCGGATCATACATTGCCCGAGGGCGTTCAACAGTTCGTGGATCGTCTCATCGAGATGCAAGGCATGATGGATGCGTTTTTTGAGAAGACCGAATCAGGCTGGAATGGTCCGGCCGAGTTCCTTCAAGCCGCAAGGGATATAGGCAAAGCTGGTGCACGTGTTTACAATGCGACGACAAAGATGGGTGGTGGTGCGTTCGAGTTAGACGTGGCAATCCATCAGCTTAAGGCAAAAAAGCAACATGAGTGAACCAGCAGGATGTCTCGGTTTTCTGTTTGGACGTCGGTCGAATGTGGATGCTGCTCAGGATTCATTGCCCAAAGTGATGGTCAATAAGTTCTTTGTCAGTAATGCAGAAGCCGATTTCTTTCGAGTGCTTATAAGGGGGGTGGGGGCAAATGGCCATATCCTCGCTCAGGTCTCCCTTGGCCGGTTATTATTCCTGCCGGGCAGCAATCAATCCAACCCAGGCCGAGCAACTTGGTCCAATAAGATCGGCCGGCGGTCGATCGACTTCGTGGTTTGTGATCCTGCCACCTTGCGCCCGCTTGTTGCCATCGAACTGGACGAGCCCACGCACACTCGGCCTGAACGCCAGACACGGGATGATGAGGTCGAGAAAATATTGAAGTGGCAGGCTTGCCGCTATTGCATGTGATCACGTCGCGTAACTATGACACTAGAGAACTCGCTGCCACAATTCTTCTACATCTCAAGACGCGTTAGAGGTGATCCGGCCTATCGCGAGAGGTAGCGGTGCCCGGGCCACTTTGGGGAGTCGGACTTTTCCTTCCGTTCAAACGGATTTAGGAAATGGATCGCCTCGTGACAGCGTCTGCAGAGAGAAACCAAATTGTCATCCTTGGGCTTCTGATAATTCTCGTTTGAACGGTGATGGACGTTATTCGCCACACCGCTGCACACTCGGCACACATAATTATCCATCGCCAGAATGCGATCACGGATGATCTTCCATTCTGAGCTTTGTAAAAACTCTTCAAGGGTGAGGTCATCCGGCTGCGCTGCCGCGAGGTTTTCAGTGTACGCGATTTCAATCTGCTTAAAGTCGACGTCTGTTCTCGGGGGAAATTGCGGGATTCGTTTAACGCCGCTGCTTACCGGCCTGCTGCATTCTAAACAGCGATACATCTGATACGGGGCACCATTCCCTTGGTGGCCTTCCCACAGGGCGATGTCAACTTTCGGCTTGTGATTGCAGCCGAGCCCTAGTTCTTGATGAGAAGAGCACGGCCGCTCCCTGGTGTATGCAAAACCTCCGAAATGCTCCTTGGGGATGTTCGACGGTACCCATGGTGGCGGAGTTGTCTTCTTCTCGATCGGACCATTCATAAGGAGAAAGTCTAACAAAAATTAAGGACAAAGTTGATGATTTGGACATTTTCCATTAGCCGTTATGGCCTACGGGTGAAGTCAGCGGGTACGATAAGGCCATGGCTATAATCGTTTCAACTCCGGCCCCAAAGGCCGTGATCGCCAACCTCAAGTCGGAAATCAAGAACGGCCGTGCCCATACGTGGATTCATTCGTTTCGACCGACCGAACCATGGGACTCTTTCTCTCACAACGGCGAAGATAATCGGCTTCTGTTTCTTGCGTCCTTTTCGCCCACGCCCATTGTGGGTGGGGTGATCTTCAACCTCTTTTCGCCGGGCGGTCGTCCGGTGGAGCATGGAATATGGGGCGTTTACCATGGCCGATTCGTTGAACTTATTCTCAATCACGGTGGTGACAGCGTCGAGGACGTCCTAGTGACGCCGAAACCTATGGGTTCGGACGTGCAACGAAAATCCAAACCATTGCCAACCAAGGCACCGACAATCAAACCACTTGCAGGAAGTGGCGGGAAGGTAACACCGCAAATGTTGAGTGAAATAGTCGCAAGATTGAGGAAAAAATAGGCCGTACCAAACGCCGTACTAAACAGTTTGAAAACGTCCACATTTCCCCGGAGAGTCGTGACTTGGGCTGGTTTCAAATCCCACTAGCTCCAGCGGCTTTCACGCCCGCCGTGTATCTTCTCCGAAGAATTTTCGGGTATACGATCTTTGAAATCTAATTCAAGCGGCGGCGCCGGTAGATCGAGTGTTGGTCACTACCAGCGCCTTCGCATCCACCGCTTGATCTTGTCCTCCACAACTCGCCTCGGAGTGCCGTATTTCTCCCGTGATCGGCGAATAACTTCCTGTCGCCTCCCTGATTGCAGTTCGAGCCGTGGCATCGTCTGGCCGTGAAATGGTTCGCCATGACGCCCATGCGACAGGTCCTTGGCCAGTATCTCGAAATTGCCGAGCGAACTGAATGCGGTAGGGGCGTGCGTGGCGCCGAACTCGTGGGAGAGCACCTTCGCGTCGCTCTCCCCTATTCTAAATGACAGGAGGGTGCCGACGTTTCCAAATACCGCGTGCCGTATCCCCTCGTGGACTTGATGCAAGTATTGGTGCGAAAGCGTGAGGCAAAGCCGATACTTGCGGGCTTCGGACAGGATCGACGCAAAGGAATCCGTCGTGAAGTTCTGGAACTCGTCGACATACAGGAAAAAATCCTCACGCTTCCCTTCCGGTATATTGGCCCGCTCCATTGCCGCGAGCTCGAAGCTTGTGACGAGGAGCGACCCGAGGAGGTTCGCCTTATCCTCTCCAAGCAGCCCCTTGGACAGGTTAGCGATGAAGATCCGTTTGTTATCCATCATGAACCGAGCGTCGATCTTCCGCTTTACCTGTCCCAGGATGTTGCGGAGCGGCGGCGACATGAGAATTTGTCCGACCTTGTTCTGGATCGGGGCGATCGCCTCCTGGCGAAACCGATCGTCGTAATTCTCGAACTCGTTAACCCAGAACGATCGGACGATCGGGTCACGAATCTGCTTCACGACCCACTGACGGTAGCGATAGTCGGTGAGCATCCGTGGGATGCCGAGGATCGACGTGTTTTGACAATCGAGTAGGGCGGCAATCGACGCATACAGAATGTATTCAAGCCTCGATCCCCAACTATCCCTCCAGATCGCTTTCATCGCCCGGACGATGCCCGAGGCAATGCGGTGCCGCTCATCCCGCGGCACATTCTGCAGCAGATTGAAGCCGATCGGGTATTCCCGATCGATCGGATTGAAGTAGACCACATCGTCGGTCCGCCACGGCGGGATGTGGTCGATGAGGTCCTCCGCCAGATCACCATGGGGATCGATGAGTCCGACTCCATGGCCGGCGTAGATGTCTTGGATCAAGAGGTTTCGCAGGAGCGTCGATTTGCCCGTGCCCGTCTTGCCAATGCAATACATGTGGTGCCGGCGATCGGCACGGCGAAGACCGAAGGGCTCCGACCCTCCCCAGGTTTCTCGCATCCCGACATACGCGAGATGATCGTCATGTGAATGATCAGCGTGCGGCATATTCCCGACCAAGCCGCCACTCCTGCGAAACCTTCTTTGGTCTTCGACGCGAGATGCACTGACTGCAAAACACGATGGCGACATACATTTTGTCGTGAGTCGCCAAGGTAATAGAGGCTTGGGCGGAGATCCGAACAGCCCAAGCCAATCGCTAGCCTGCTCAGCTCCATCCTTAGTATATCGCATGACACATGCGAAACAGTTATCCACAGGCACGGCGACTGAAGAAAAATAAATTTTACAATATCATTTAATACAGATACAATACTTGAAGAACCAACTGGTTCTCCCCAGCCGACCCCGTGCGTGAGCACCACTGCCTCAACCCGTGAGCAACCCGTGGCGTGAGCCAACCCCGGACGAGGCCTCAGCCGAGAACCGGTCGCCGACTATGAGGAGGCGACGCCGGACCCTTTGGTCGATGCGACG
>JBBRML010000029.1:0-42876 GCA_038230855.1 Fimbriimonadales bacterium
AACTCATCGGCGTGCTCTTCAGGCGAATAATCTTCGCGACCGGTGTGCTTTCGGAATACAAACAAGCCTGGATTTACGCGCACCTCGTCGACGTGCTTTGCCGCCTCAACCGCGATGTCGGTTCCTTGGTGATGTACGTCGGCGGTTAGCGGGACGTAGCGATACTTCTCGGTGACTTTGGCGCGAATTTCCTCAAGGCACTTCGCCTCCCCAAGTGTTGGCGTCGTGACACGCACGAGCTCGCAGCCGACTTTGTGAAGTGCGATGATTTGTTCGACACAAGCGTCAATGTTGCGGGTCTCCTCGGTGATCATCGACTGAACCACGACGGGGCGCCCGCCGCCAATGGTCACCGGTCCAACCCGACAGGGGGATGTCTTGCGCCGAGGGTAGGTGAGCTCAAGGTTCATGTGCACACTCTATTTTGACGTGCAATCGCGCGCTGGCGTGCTGACCTAGCGTGCCCGACCTATTTGCCTATCTACGAAATTTTTCGTGATTACGATTATTTTCGTATATAATACGTTTTATGGAACAGGCGATTAGCCCCAGACCGACGAATGCGGAGTTGGGCATATTGAGCGTTTTGTGGGGTCGAGGACCGAGCACGGTACGCGAGGTGCACGATGAACTGAGCCGCCTGCGCGATGTCGGCTACACGACAGTTCTGAAGTTGATGCAGATCATGCATGAGAAAGGCTTGCTTGCGCGGCGAGAACGCGGCCGGGCCCACGTGTACCAGCCGATCGAAGCAGAAGCGGACGCCAAACGCGACCTCGTAGGAGACTTCATGGATAAGGCATTCGGTGGCTCGACCAGCGCGCTGGTGATGCACGCCCTGTCGGCGAAGCCTGCTTCTTCAGACGAAATTGCGGAAATCCGCAGGATGCTTGACGGCCTGGAGCCCAAAAATGACTGAGCGCACAATCATGGTCATCGGCTGGACGCTCCTCCACTTTCTTTGGGAAGGCGCAGTCGTCGGAATCTTTGTCGCGGCGTGTCTTCGGGCGCTGAAGAGTAAGTCCGCGGAGGCGCGCTACGCCGCGGCTTGTGCTGGTCTGATTCTGATGGGCGCACTTCCGATCCTCACCTTTGTGGCTTTGCGGGCGACGACAGTCGGTACGAAAGAACAATTCACGCAGACCAGGTCAATCTTCTTTGGGCAAGCATCCGGCAGCGCGGCGACCGAGATCCCCCGCAATTTCGAGTCATTGCTCCCAATCGTGGTTCTGTTGTGGGCGGTCGGCGTTCTAGCGCTTGCGATTCGACTCGTCGGTGGGATCGTTTACGTTGAGCGCCTTCGGCGGCGTCAGTCGGAACCTGCTCCCCAGTTTTGGATTGGCCGGATGGAACGCCTCACCGTCCTCGTTGGCCTACGAAAGCGAATTGACCTGCGCCAATCGATGGCGGTTATCGCCCCTTCGGCGATGGGAGTATTTCGCGCCACGGTGATCGTGCCGGCGAGTTTCTTCGCGAGTTTGCCCGCGGACCAACTCGAGGCTTTACTGATTCACGAACTCGCCCATATCCGACGCCATGACTATCTCGTGAACCTAATTCAGTCCTTCCTCGAAACGGTCCTGTTCTACCATCCCGCCATCTGGCTCGTGTCGAAAGCAATTCGCAACGAGAGAGAGAATTGCTGCGACGACCTCACGGTTCGAGCTATTGGGAACCCGCTTCTCTTCGCTCGAGCCCTCACCAATCTTGAGGAATGGAGACATTCCTCCGCCGTCCCCTTACTTTCCGCATCCGGAGGAACCCTCATGCAAAGAATCAACCGAATCGTCACACCACGCCCGATCGCGTCGGGCCGCGCCCCGCACTGGGCGGTCGTTGCCTCCATTGCCATCTCGGCCGCAGTTGCGGGTACCGTGCTGGCCCAAACTGGCGTCGCGCCGAAGCCCCCGCAACATTCTGCGAAGCCAAAGGCAGCCGCTCCATCCAGGCACACGAAGCACACGTTGCATCATTCAAAGCCGCCGGCGGCGACAAAGATTGTTGTCCAGGTGCGGCCAACGCCATCCGCCCAAACGTTTACTGGCCTCTCGTCAAATGTGTCCGTCTCGGCGGCACCGTTGCGACTCTCCTCTATTTCCACTTCACTTGCGGTCGCGGCACCGCAAGCGACTCCACCAAATGAATCTACGATTGCGACAACTTCGGCGAGTCCAATTCGTGCGGCCCGCGCCACTCTGCCTACCCATAGTCAGACAACGATGATCGGGATCACGCCGCAAGCCGATTCGCTTCCGCCGATGATAACTCGCCCAGCGGCCGTCGCGGCTCGTGCACAGGCGTATCCGCGGCCGACGATTACTGCCGCACTCGCAGCGACGAGTCGCGTAACCGCGCCAATGGCAGCAACTGCCAAAACAACCGGCCCCACGGCGGCTCCATCCGCTCGAACCATGCAGCCCGCGAAGGCAACGAGCATCGGCAGAGCAGCATCGAATCTCGTTAACCTCAGTGCACGAAACGCTGACTTCTCGGAGACGATTCTCGACGTTGCGACGCGAGGTGAGATCTCTATGGTCGTAACGAGCGGCGTCTATCCCAAGGTCTCGCTCAATCTCGTGAATATGCGCCCTCTGGAGGCGATGATGGCGATTTGTCGAGCGGCTGGCGCCACATATCGCGTCGAAGGCGATGTGTACTACATCACGCTCAAACCGGAAGTAGCCGGGGGCTAGTTCGAGGAGAGTCAATCCAAATCCGCCCACCAGACAGACAGCTATTTGGTGGGCGGGGCTCGCTGAACTCCGTTCAGAACTTGTCGCGCAGTTTGCCGATAACGCCTTTCGGCTTGGGAATAAATGCGCTTTCGATGTACGACGCGCTAAATCCGCTAGGCGCGGTTCCAGTTTGTGCATACACATAGACCGCTGTGCGGTAGATCGTGCTCATGCTTGCGGAGACGACACTCAACAGAACCCAGTACAGCGCGCTCGCGACAATGATTGACACAATAACGACCGTCAATCCAGAGAATGCAGCGGCGATGATGAGGGGCACGGGGATGAGCGCCAACGCCGCGGTAGAAAGGCCAATTCCCGCGCCACCGATCATGCTCTCACCCCAAGTGCGTCGTAACGTCGCAAATGAGCCTTTGATGGCCTGAATCGGGCCAACCCCTTCCAGCACGAGCATTGGAGTCACGAAGAACGTGACGACGTTCCACGCTCCGCCGACGATGCTAACGACGATTTTGCCGATGATCCCGGACTCTTCGCCGATCCAACGAAGCGCCGTTCCAACAGTTGCGCTCACGAGCGACCAACCTAAGATCGGGCCAAGCCGTCTACCGGCGGCGGTGAGACCGTCGCTCACGGTGGCAGGACGGCCTTCCATGGTTTCACGCGCGCAGTAAATTAGGGCGGCGTTAAAGAAGGTCACCGCGAAGTACAGGCAAAAGTAGTATGCGAACATGATCACATAGTGCATTGGCTCCGGCCTGGAGTATTGCTTGCCTTGGTAGGCGAACCAGAGCGGAAGACAAAACGACACGCTTATCGCAAGGCAGGCAATTGCGGAAATAACCGGAAACACGGCGAGCCGAGGGTTCGTGCGAAGCACGGCCAGACTTTGCCGCATTAGGTCCCAACTTTGATTGAATCGTCCCATAAGTGAACTATAGCCAGATTTAGCGGAAGAGAGGATTCGGGCCCTCACTGATCACAGTTTGGATTGGGCGATAATTCAGGCATGGTCAGCCTTCTCGCGGCGGTTGCGATGTCCGCCCCAGCCCTTCAATACCGCTGGATTTATCTCATGACGAACTTCTTCGTCGAGAAGAACGTGGAGGACGCCATCCACCTCGTGGAGCGCGGCGAGAAGGCGGGCTATAACGGAATCGTCTTTAACGACACGAAGCTACAGTCACTTGAGACGTATCCGGATTTTTACGTGCGGAGCATGACACGGTTCCTCGCGGCGGCTCGCAGCCATCACATGCAGGTTATTCCGGGAGTATGCCCTGTCGGTTATGCGGACTCGATGCTCGCGCACGACCCTTCGCTTGTGGAATCCATGCCGTGTCGAAACGTTGGCTTTTTTGTTCGCAAGGGAGAACTGCAGCCGATGCGAACCCAGGACGGACTGTTCTTCAACGGTGATTTTGAAGCCAGCAATGGCGACCGCTTCCCTTCGTACGCCTTTCAAGATGCGCCCGGAGTTTGCACATTCGTCGACAAATCGGTGAAGCATAACGGTGCCCAATCAATGCGAATCGAAGAGCCAAGTCGGGCAAAGGAAACGAATGGAAACGTTCGCATCATGCAGCGTATTCCGGTTGACCCGTGGCGTCAATACCGGCTATCTGCTTGGGTGCGGACGGAAGGGTTCACCAACGCGAGCCAGACGCGAATGTTGATCGGCGATCCTAAGGTGCACCCGCTGTGCTTCATGGAGTTAGGGATTGCTCCGACACAGGGATGGAAGCAAGTTCAGGTCGTGTTCAATAGCCAGGAGAACCGTTCGATTTGCGCGTACTTTGGCGTGTGGAGCGGCGGGAAAGGCAAGCTCTGGGTAGACGAAATCAAGATTCAGGACGTGCCGCTACTGAACATCACGCGACGGCCGAGTTGCCCGCTCACGATGCGGACCGAAGACGGCAAGCCGGTCGTCGAGGGAGTGGATGTGGAGCCCGTCGTTGACCCTCAGTTTGGAAATTTCCCGTGGAAGGGTGAGTTTGAGTTTCAGCATCCGGCTCCGAGGATTAAGCTCACGCCCAATTCTAGGCTCCACGAACGTGACCGCGTGTTTATGGACTATTACGCCGCCACGGCAGTTATGGAGGGCCAAACGGCGATTTGCCTGAGCGACCCAGGTACGAACGCGCTGATCAAGGCGGAGATCGCGAACGTGACGAAGCTCATGGACCCTGATGGATACTTCTTGGCGCACGACGAGATGCGCGTGATTGGGTGGTGCGGTGCCTGCGAGCAAAGGCACGCAACTTCAGGTGAACTGCTTGCAACGAATGTAAGGACCTGCCGCGAGATCGTGCGAGCCGTGAAGCCCTCCGCTCCGATTTTTGTGTGGAACGACATGTTCGATCCGTATCACAACGCAGTCGACGACTACTATCTAGCGAATCATTCCCTGAAGAATTCCTGGCTTGGATTGGACAGAAGCATGATTGTCGTCAATTGGAATTCTGGTAACGCCGAAAAGAGTCTGGACTTCTTTGCCAAGCGCGGGCACAAGCAGATTCTCGCGGGCTACTACGACGGTCCGGTCAACAACATTCAGGCGTGGATGAAGTCGGCGGCGGCGACCGGAAGTCTCGTCGGGGTTATGTATACGACCTGGGCCGGAAAGTATGACGACCTTGAGGCATTTGCGACTGCAGCCTGGGGCGGGCCGCGCTAGTTGATCGCTCAGGCCGTCGTGATGCGCTCGGAATTCATTTTTGATCGAGCAAGGTTCCCATCTAGCCACGCTTCGACTATCGTCGAGACTCGGTCGCATCGGCTGGTTGTCGCCTGGTTTGGAGGCACACATGAGGGAGCCTCCGATGTCGTCATTTATGCCTCGTCCTTTGAGAAGAGTGCGTGGACCGCGCCTACTGAGATCGCCCATGGTGAGGATTCACGCGGCCGGCCGTTGCCTTGCTACAACCCCGTCCTTTTCCAACCGAAGCTCGGTCCGTTGATGCTGTTCTTCAAGGTCGGGACGAGTCCGCAGACCTGGTGGGGCATGGTCGCAACCTCGACAGATGACGGAAAAACATGGTCTAAAGGAGTTCGACTTCCAGCGACAATTCTAGGGCCGATCAAGAACAAACCGATTGAACTCGAAAACGGCACTTTGCTGTGTCCGTCAAGCACCGAAGACACCGGTTGGAAGGTGCATTTCGAGACGACGAAGGACGGTCGTTCTTGGCACAGAAGCGACGACTCGCTGAACGCGGACGGAATCGGTGCCATTCAACCCGCTATTTTGCGACTCGGCGGCTCTCACCTTCGCGCGCTAGGGCGAACTCAGCAACGCCGAATATTTACGACAGACAGCATCGACAATGGCCAGACTTGGAGTCCCGTCCAGCTGACGCCGCTCGCCAATCCAAATTCCGGGATAGACGCGGTGACCCTCCGCGATGGAAGGCACGTGTTGGTTTTGCAATCCGTCCGAAACCAACCGCAGTCCGCTGGTCGTCGCCGTTTCAAATGATGCCGAGCACTGGACGACGGTGACCACTTTGGAATCGGAGCCGGGCGAGTTCAGCTACCCCGCGGTGATCCAAACCGCGGACGGCCTCGTCCATGTCACGTACACGTGGAATCGCAAACGCATCAAGCATGTTTCGCTCAAGCTCGAATGAACGAAATCGCAATTTGCCAAGGAATACGAACTGGCGATTTGCTCACTATAATGAGCCAAGAGATGCACCTTCGCAAGAAGCTTTACACGCCAATATGGCGTGACCCGAAGTACCTTCGAATCCAGGAGAGGGATCGCAAACTCGCGCCAATTTTGGCTTGGCTAACCGTTGCCTGTCTGGCATTTCTGTTGCTTCCTCCCGGGCTTCGGTATGGAGAGGCGATCAGTTTTCAGCTTGCGGAAGGGGCGGTTACCGCTCAATTACTCTTCGGCATGATGTTTGTGACGCTGATCTACTTAGGGTTGAGGCTCGCGTTTTGGCAGCAGTACCTTGGCGCGCTGGCTACGCTGTTGATGACGGGCGCATTGAGCATCATCGCGTTGACCGATCCGCTATCCAGCACCCATAACGGCGTCTTTATTCTGCTGTGCCTCATGTTATGCACGGGGCACGTGGGCGTCTTTTGCGTTCACGGCGACGCGAAATTGCTGCTTACCGCAGTCGTGGCACTCGCCGGCTTGGTGATTTGCAAGTTCAGCCTCGGCACAGGTGAACGCATGCTGGTCGGCTCGACGTGCCTGGCTCTGAACGTCCTCTATTACGACTACCTCGACGTCTAGGTGGTCAATCGAGATTATTGAGAATTGGATACAACGTGCTGCCCCGTGGCGATCTCGGTGTCGGAAGTGGTCCGCGCCGAGAGCCCCGACGCCGAGCCTAGGCTTTGAGCTAGATCGCCGGATTCGACTTCAGCGACCAAACGATCCATGAGTCCCCGCACTGATTGAACGTGGTTGGAGCGAAAGCTGCGAACCAAAGTAAACATCAGGGCGGCACCGAACAGGCACAGGCCAATTGCCAGCGAAGCGTAGCCGTGCTTGATCGCGGAAAGAGAAAACGCAAGGGTGAGCACAGGGCAAAATACCGCGACGAAAAACAGTCCCATCCAGCTACTGGACTCCAAGCGAATCCTCGACTTGCCGTTTTTGGCGGTTAGGCTAAGCGTCAAACTGCCGCCTTCTTCCGAGGCGACCCAATCGTAGTTCGACCCTCGCTGTGAAACCGTTCCCGGCTTCTTGTAGTGGCGCTGGACTAAGGCGACCATGCCTTGCCAAACCTCTGGACTAGCCTCGCCTTCCACCGTTTGATCAAGGTACACACGACCGTCGAGAATTCTCATGGGAGAACGCGACTCGTTGCCTACCCCTTCCGCGGCGCGTTGGATTTCGTGAGGGTCAAGGCCAAGCTCGGCCGCGACCCGCTGCAGTTCTTCTAAGGAAATACCGTCGGCGTCCGCGGATTGCGACGCGGAAGCCCTGGTTAGAATTTCGCGAACTTGCTTCTCGTTGAAGAGCCTACTTCCCACAATTCATCAGACGCTCCAGTATCAAGGGACGTTGCAAAGGGGTCGACCCAACGCGGCGTGTGACATCTTCCCCTTGATCGGAATTCAAGGGGAAGGCAGATGATCAATCTACTCAACACGCGAAAGGTGTTCCGCCGGGGCGGGAGAAACCGTCGACGGAGCATTCGGATCCTCGACTCGTTGACCGCGCATTCGCGAGATCGCGAGCGATAGGTCGTCGAAGATCGTATACGAGCAGGGAATTACGAGCAGCGTCAACATCGTTGAAAGCGTGATGCCTCCGATGATGGAGATGCCAATTGTCTCTCGGAATTCCGAGCCCTTTCCAAGCGCAAGGGCCACGGGCATCATTCCAAGGATGAGCGCCAAGGTAGTCATCGAGATCGGGCGAAGACGGGTCGGACCCGCCTCCACCAATGCGTCATGACGATTGCGGCCACGACCTCTTAAGGTGTTCGTGTAGTCGACGAGAAGAATTGCGTTCTTGCCGACCAAGCCTACAAGACAGATCACCCCGATGAACCCAACGATGTTGAGCGACTTGTCGGTGAGAATCAGAGCGAGCAACGCACCAACCATCGCCTGAGGCTGAGCGAGCTGAATGATGAACGGGTAGAGCACATTGTCGTACAGCGAAGCGAGCAGCATGTAGACGAGCACCAATCCGAGGCCGAGGGCGCCGAACAGGAATCCCATTTCACGGGCTTGTGCGTCCGCCTGACCGAGCGGTCGATATTGCACGCCTTCCGCAACTAGATGCTTCGACTTTAGCCAGTCATCAATCTCTCGCGAGACCGACCCGTTGGCGTAGCCAGGGAGCAGGTCAGCGGTGACCTGTACCTCTTCCGCACGGTTTCTTCGTGTGATTTTGTCGACGCCCGGGGCGGTGCCGATTTTCGCGATCGAACTGACGAAGATGGGGTTGCCGTTCTTGAACGTCACGGGAACTTGGCTCAAAAGATCAGGGTTGTCACGGTCCCGACGATCCATCATCGTTCGGACGACGTACTCCCGGCCGTTGACCCGGAGGTGAGTGTTGTCATCACCTTGGTACAGAGTTCGAATGGCCGATCCGGCGGTTTGAGCATCGACGCCCGCATCGGCAAGTGCGACGCGATCTGGAACTACGCGGAGCTCGGGTTTGCCCGGCTTCGTCGTGATCTCAGGATTGACGACGCCGCCGATTGTGCCCTTGAGCAAGCCCTCGCGGACTTGAGTGACGGTCTTGAGCAGTGCTTCGCGATCGTCTGACGTGAACGACAACTGAATTGCCGCACCGAAGTTGAAAGAACTCGCGGCGTTGACTCGAATCTTCGCGCCAGGAACGCGTCCGATCGTTCGCATCAGCTCGGCGCTGACGGCGTTGGAGGTCTTAGTTCGCACGTGCTCAGGCGGTCCAGCCGCCTTCGCCTTCGGACGAATTTTGTCCATGATGGCGAGCGAGTCGTAGAGCGTTGCCGTAACAGCGCCATAGTTGGAGCCGGAGTTGGCACCCCCACCCTGCGCGCCGACGGTGGCGAGCGTGTACTTCACGTCGGCATGTTGCATGACCTTCGATTCGATTTGCCGAATCACGCCTTCGGTGGTCGCGAGACTTGAGCCGGGCGGAAGTTCGACGCTTACGCTAACTTGGCCAGAGTCGCTGTCGGGAAGGAACCCGAATTGAAACACTGTTCCGTCCTTCCAAACGTGATATCGCCAACCCGCGAAGGATGCGAGCGGGAATACCAAACCGAATGCGACGGCAGCGCCGATGTACTTGAGCGAGAAACGCTTGTAGCGAATCAGATTCACTACGGTCGTGATGATTCCGAGCACGATCGCGGCCGGCAGCAGTTTCGAGCCCGCCTCGAACGCGGCTTTCGCGCCGATGTTGAACGGCAGGTTGGTCGGGATGAACGAGCCGCCGATGAACATGAAGACGGCGAACAGGGTGACGTTTCCAGTCAAGAAGACGAACCAACGATGGTTGAGGGACCATTCAAGCGCACGTCCGTAACCTCGCTCGATGGCACCAAACATGCGCTCAAATGCCTTAGCAAAGGCACCGGTCGGATGCTCGAGGTCTTCACCTGCGCGATACCAGCGCGCGGCAAGCAGCGGAGTGAGCGTAAACGATACGAACAACGACATCAAGGTCGCGAAGACGAATCCGAGGGCAAGGGGCTTGAAGAACTGCCCAACAATGCCGCCCATCGTGGCGATGGGAAGGAAGACGACGACGTCTGCGAACGTGATGGCGAGTGCGGCAAGGCCAATCTCCATTCGCCCGTTGAGGGCCGCTTCGCGGGGATCCTCACCCATCTTAAGGTGACGGTAGATGTTCTCCAAGACAACGATGGCGTCGTCAACGAGCACGCCGATTGCGAGCGAGAGCGACAACATCGACATGTTGTTGATCGTAAATCCCGCCGCTTTCATTGCGATGAAGGTCGCGCAGATCGAGGTGGGAATCGCGAGGGCGACGATCATCGTGCCTCGGAAGTTGTGAAGGAAGATGTAGACGATGGCGGCGACGAGGATGATGCCGAAGATCAGAGCGAACTTCAGGTCGTCCAGCGACTCAACAATCTGCTTTGAGTCGTCAAAAGTCTTCTCAAGCTTGACGCCCTGGTCTCCGTACTCCTTCTCAACCGTGGCTTTGATCGCGTCTGCCGCGGCGCTAATTTCGACCGCGTTGCCCTCGCGAGCCTTTTGGATGGTGAGAGCGATCGAGTCTTTTGCGTTGAGACGCGTATAGGCGGTGCGCTCCGCAACCGTATCGACAACGTCGGCTACGTCGGTGAGGCGAACGGTCGTCGACTTTGCATTCTGATTGTTGAAATTGGCGATCGTGATGATCGTTCCGCGAACATCGTCGACCTTTTGGTAGTCGTTCTTCACGCGAACGGAGAACTCTTGGCTGCCGCTAACCAGTCGCCCCGATGGGGAGTCAATGGTGCCACCGGCAACTGCTCGTTGCACGTCCGCGATGCCGATTCCGTACTCTAGCAGCTTGTCTTTGCGAACGCGCACTTGGATTTCTCTGGTGTCGCCACCGTTGACATCGACCTGGGCTACGCCATTGATTTGGGCAAACTTGTCTCGAATTTTGTCGTCGATAAGGTCGCGCAACTGTTGTGCGTTCAGCCTCGTGCTGCTGAAGTTGTACGTCATGACGGGGGCGCTGGACGTATCGAACTTAACGACTTGTGGCTTGAGAGAATCCTTAGGTAGCTTGTTTGTGACCGAGTCCACCTTAGACCGAATGTCATTCATCGCGGCGTCGACGTTAACGCCGAGGTCGAGTGAGATGACGACGGTCGATTGGCCCTCTTGCGAGGTGCTCGTGACTTCTCGGATGCCGTTGACGCCGGAAACGGCTTCCTCAACATTGCGAGAAATGAGCTCGTTGATGTCGTCTGGGCCCGCTCCGGGATAGGAAGTCACGACAGTCACCGTGCCGAACGAGACCTCTGGGTTGCGCTCCAGGCGCATACCGTTGTAGCTGATGATGCCCATCAGGATGGCGGCCAACATCAGCATGAAGATGAAGACCGGACGATTAATTGCGGCTCTTGTTAATCCCACTTTATGCCCCCATCTTTGCCGCGCCCGCCTCAGCAGGTTTGGCGGACTCGGTGCGAACTTTGGTTCCTTCTGCGAGCACTTCTTGACCCTTCACAATGACCTCAGCGTCGCTCGGAAGACCAGTAACCTGGATGACCTGCCCCTGCTGGACTCCGGTCGTGACATTGACTCGCTTCGCAACACCGTTCTGCATAACAAATACCGAACGATGAGTTGCGTCACCGAGCAGCGCAGTGATAGGAATCACGGTCGCATTCGGGATCTTGTTCAGCTCGACAGTGCCGCGCGCAAATAAGCCGGACTGAAGTCCGGAAGTATCGCTTGCGATGACGATGCGGGCCTTCACATTTCGTCCGATTGAATCCGCGTGCGGGTTCAATCCCGCAACAACACCAGAGAAATTTCTGCCAGGTGCCGCACTGACGACGATGGCGACCGGAGCACCTAACCGCACTCGATCGATGACCGAGCTCGGCACTTCGCCCTCAAAGTAGAGGCTGGAGTTCGAGACGATTCGGGCGATTGCCACGCCGTTACCCGGCACGGACCCAGCCTGAATCGGCTTGCCGGAGATGCGTCCTGAGAACGGAGCGCGGATCTGAGAATCCGCCAGATTTTGATTTGCGACTTGGAGTTGGGCATCGGCGGCAGCGACCTGTGCGCGAGCCGTTGCAAGCTGAGCCAGCGCCGAATTCACTTGGTCTTGGAGCAGAGGGTCCAAGTCCTTTTGCGCTCTGGCTGTCCGGAGGTTCTCTTTTGCAATTTCGACCGTTTGCACGGCGGCGTCGAGATCTTCGGGACGAGTCGCATTTCGACTAACCCGCTGGGCCTCGAGTGCGTTGTTGTACTGAGTCAGGCCTTGTTCGTAAAGATTTAGCTGCTGATCTAGCCGGTTGCTTGCGATCGCGCCCTCATTTACGAGTTCGCGAATTCGGTCGAGCTCCTTCTTCTGGGTGTCCAAGTTTTGCTTCGCGCTGGCAACATTGGCATCGGCCTGACGGCGATCTTCGATTCGAGCGCCGTTTTGAGCTTTCTTCAGCGCAGATTCTGCCGCTTGCAACTGGGCACTCGCCACTCTTACGGCGGCAGAGGTCTTGGTTGGACCGGAGGCGAGATTTCTTCTCGCTTGGGTCACGGCGGACTGTGCTTGCGCGACCGAGCCGGTCGCTTGGGCGACTTGGGCGAGCGCGGACTGGCGTTGCGCATCGAGCGCGATCGTCTCTTCGATCGCGATTACCTGTCCTTGGGTGACGCTGTCACCATCTTTGACAAAAACCTGGGTTATTCGGCCCGGGTTGCGCGCGTTCACTTCGGTGTCGAGGCCCGCGGTGATCTCCCCCGTGATCTCCGCAGACTCGATCAACGTTTGGACACTCGCCAGTTGAGCGGTGACGACCCGAACGGGGTCCTTTAGAAATGTTTCCGAGTCTTTCGCTTGCTTTTGGGCGTCGCGATTGACGCATCCTTGGCCCGCGAAGACCACCAGTCCCGCCATGATCCATTGAATTCTTCGATTCACAAATTTTCCCTTCACTTCGCTAACTCTTGGACCTGCTTGGTCGCCGATTGTACTTGGTCATTTCCGACCGCGCGCTGGAGTTGCGCATACGCCGAGTAGTAGTCATATCGAGCGGCTACAAGCGCGTTTCGAGCCTGAACGAGAACCGCCTCGGCATCGATGACCTCTACGTACGTCCCTTCACCTGCGTTCTGCTTGACCTTCGCCAAGCGAAAAACCTCTTCCGCCAATCGCACTTGCTCCTTTCCGTTCTCCATTCGCGCTCGTGCGCTATCAAGATTGGCGAGAGCGGTTCTGACCTCATTGGCAATCTGTAGTTTCAACTGCTCAAGTTGAGTCTTGGCTTGGCTCTCATCTTCTTTCGCTTCTCGAACTTTCGCACGGTTCAAACCGCCATCGTAAATCGGAAACTTGAGAATGAGCTGGGCATTCTTTGAGTCGACCGACTGTCCGAATCCCAAGGTGGCCAGGTTTCGCGAGTAGTTCAGATTGAAGTCTAGGGTCGGCATGAGGCCAAGCTCCTGGGCCTTACGAACCAAGGCAAGCGATTCGATGGAGTAATTCCACTGTCGAACGTCGGGCCGGTTTTTGTAAGCCGAGGCGACCAAGCTTTCGGGGCCTGCCCCCAGTGATGGCAATTCGGCAGGAGGCACTAACTCCACTGAAGTTTCGATCGGTCGAGCGATGGCGAGATTGAATTGATTCTTCGACAAGACCAGATTGTTCTGGCCCCCGATGAGGTCTGCCTTTGCCTGATCGACTTGCGTTTCGTATCGCATCAGTTCAATCTTTGCGATTTGGGCACCTTTGAACAACTGGTCTGCTTGTTTGTGTCTTTCTTGGGCGTCAAGCACCGCAGTCTGGAACACCTTTACTGACTCCTCAGCGCGCAGCACGTTGAAAAAAGCAATGCGGGTGTTTTGTCGAACGTCGTTCTCTGTGGCATCGTACATCGCGTCTGCCGAGAGGGCAGAGAGCTTTGTTGCCCGAATCGCCCGCGAAATATTGCCCACTAAGTCCAGCGAAAACGAGAGCTGGGAGTTGAATATCGTGGTCTGAAGAGGCTGAGTGACGAACGATCCTCCGCCAAATTTAGAGGAAATCTCGTGCTGGTTTCGGGTGTAGGTCGTCGTCGTCTTGAGCTGAGGATAGGCGCTGGCTTTCACCTCATCGATCTTCGCCCGGTTCTTCCGCACCGCTGACTGCTGCAATCGGATACTGAACGCGTTGCGAAGGGCGTAGTTCACCGCTTCGTCCAACGTCAACGGCCCGGATTGGTCAAAGACTGGATTGATAAGGGCGTTTATGCTTGCGGAAATGGCGGCGAGACCGGTAATCATTGCGCCTCCTCAGGTGGTGTCGCGCTCACTTGCTGTTCAATTCGATCGAGATTGTCGCTGAAGTCGTTCAAGAACTCACGAACGGAATCGAGTTTGAAGAGCATGACGCCGTGGTGAATTGGATGTCTCATAACAAGCAGTTTGTCTCCTGGGGCAAAGCCTAGTTCCGCGCGCGCTTCCGCCGGAATAACCACTTGACCGCGCTCTCCGATCGTTGTCGATCCGAAGAATGCGTTCGCGTAGTCAGCGCAGCCGTTCGATTGGTGCGATTTCATACTTTTCATACTTATACCCGCTACTGAAACATAGTGTCTCGATTGAGCTCAGAACTGAATTGAGTGCGGGTAGCCTGCGCCGATGCGAAACATTTGCTGCCTCATCTACCTTGTTGCACCCGCTGTGGTTGCAGCGCAGGTCGGCGATCCCATCGAAACGCGGAATTTTCGGTTCCTTTCGCTGCCATTTTTCCGGATCGGGCCCCGAGGGGATGTGTTGAGCAAGGGAGAGCAATCTTGGAGTTACTCGCTGACGATTGCGAACGATGCGCGAGACGTGACCGGCAGTGGAGGGCGAGTTCATGAGGACGCCGAAGTGCAGCAACTTTTGGCCCGGTACCGTCGGGGCATCGGGCGGGACATGGACTTCACTATCGACGCTCCGCTCGTGTTTCGAAACGGCGGCATTCTCGATCCGATTATTTCGTGGTGGCACCACAACATCATCCACTTCCCTAACGCACCACGCGATGCGGCTCCCTTCGGTCTGTCGGAGATCGATGTGCCGGGACACGCTACTTACGGATCGGCAGCGGGAATCGGCGATGTCTCGGCTTCGCTAAGTCGGCGCTTGGGTCGCTCTACCGTCGTTACCGCCGGCCTAAAACTCCCGACCGGGTCCGCCTCACACTTAATCGGTAGCGGCGCGCTTGATCTCGGGGCGGCCGTTCAGCACACGTTACGGATCAATAGTCGGTGGCATGTGCTTGGCCAACTCGGAGCAATTCTGCAAGGTCGAGCCACCGAACTCAAGGGCTCGCGAACCTGGGTTGCACAGCACGCGTTTAGTGTGATGTACGCCCGAAATAATCTGGACACATACGTAATTCAGTGGCAGGTCGAAGCTTCGGCGACGGTCACCGGAGTTGAGTCATCGGATGCGCAGCATCGAGTGGTTACGTTCGGCCTCAATCGCGCGCTTTCGCCGCATCGTCAACTGCAACTGTTTTTCACCGAGAACGGGGACTTCATTCGGAGTTTGGCGAAGGTCGGCCCCGACTTCACGATCGGAGCCAGAATCACGACACGTTTCTAGGCTTCGGTACAATTTGGGGGTGGTCAGCGCCAAGCCTTGCTTGATCGGATTGGATCGCGCTGGACTCGCATCGGTTTGCGGCGAGCGGCCCGACGCCGTACTCCGCGGAAAACAGCTCGCCCAACACATCTACCGCCGCGCGGTCAGCGATTACGACGGCATGCCCGACCTGCCTTCTGGTCTGCGCGAAACGCTCAGCCAACAGTTCAGCGTGAACCCGCTTGAGGTGAGCGTTCACAAACGGTCGACGGACGATGTCGATAAGCTACTTGTCCACAACGGCGACGACCAAGTTTACGAATGCGTGCTTCTGCCCTACAAGGACCGAGTGAGCTGCTGCCTTTCCAGCCAAGTAGGATGCCCGATGGGATGCACATTTTGTGCGACAGGACTGGGCGGATTCGATAGGAACCTCAGTGCGGGTGAGATCGTTGCTCAGTACCTGCTGCTCCAGGGCTTGAGCGAGCGCCGAATCAGCCATGTGGTCTTCATGGGGATGGGGGAACCGCTGCTCAACCTGAAGAACCTCGTGACCGCGATGCAACTGTTGCACGATGAAGTTGGATTGTCCTACCGCCACCTAACCGTTTCGACGGTCGGCTTGGTGCCACAAATTTATGAGCTTGCAGAGCTTGCGCTGCCGATTCACCTCGCGCTTTCGCTGCACTCACCGCTCGACGCCGTTCGAGATCGGCTCATGCCGGTTAACCACAAGTGGAACGTAGAAACGGTGGTGAAGGCGATGCGTGACTACCAACGGACGACAGGACGCAAGGTTACGTTTGAGTACCTGCTGATAAAAGGAGTGACGGACACGCACGATCAAGCGGAAGAGCTTGCGCGGTTGGTGCGGGGCTTCCCCACCGTCGTCAACCTCATCCCGTTCAATTGGGTCGATACGCAACAGGGATTCAGCCGTCCGGATAAGCAGCGAGTGCGATCATTCCGATCGATTCTTGCGGCAAGAGGCGTGAACGTGACGGAACGAACCGAGCGAGGGCATGATATTTCGGCAGCGTGCGGCCAACTCGCGGGGCAGCATCCGGGCAAGTTTGCGAAGCGAAGTCCCGAGGTTGAGCGGAGGTTAGCATCGTCCGCTATCCCAGTTCGATCTTGAGCGCGGGCATTCTGCTCAGTTTTGGCGCGGCTGGTTGCGCAGCGAAGCCACGTAGTCCCGTGCCCCCGGCGGCCCGAGACGCTTTGACGAGCGTGACTCTCAATTTGAGCTCTGGCTCGGCCCCGCAGTTTGGGGCTCCGCCGAAGTCCGAACTGCTCTGGAGGCTGAACTGGAAAGGCGGACAGGTTACGGCGGACCAGGCGAAGCACATGGAGGGCGATTTCGTGGGGATCAACGCCGACGTTTTTGAGCACGGGTCCGTGCAGGCGACGGTTTCTGCCGACTCGGCGCACGTGAGTCGTGCAGAAAACCAACTGACCTTGAGCAACTCGGTGCGAATCACATCGAAGTCGTACAAGTCGGTTTTGGATTGCAAGCATGCCACTTACGACGCGAACGGAAAGCGATACCACGCGTACGGAAGCGTTGTGCTTGTTACAGAAATGGGCACGCTTGGGCCTTTAAGAGAGCTTTGGGCGAATTCGGACTTAACTCGAGTCAGTTCGTCGAAGGACGGCCTGCTGTGAGGAGCGCGCTACTGTTCGCACTGGGCCTGACCCAATCGACTTACACGTGGGTCAGCACGGATAAGAGCCTGACAATCAAGTTCGAATCGATCTCCATACAGCAGCTGAAAGGCGCTCGCCAGCGGCTCGTATTGTCGGCGAAAAAGACGCCGGTGACGGTGTCGCAGCCATCGCGAGGAATTGAATTGTCGGGCAAGTCGATCGAAATCGTGGCCCTTACCATCAAGCGGGAAGTATCGGTCGAAGCGGGAACGGTGACCGGCGGCGCGAAGATTTTGCTCGTCAGCGAGGACAACCAGAACGCCAACTGTACGTCGAACCGGCTGGATTACGTCGCGAAGGGCTCGGCCATCACGGCGAAGGGCACCGGCAGTGTTGTGATCAACATCGACAGTGCGGTCACCCACCAAGCCGTTCACCTCGAAGGGGCGAAAGGCATGGTTTCGGGGCTAATCGGAGGCAAAGGATCGAAGATCTCACCGCGAGACGCTTCGATTGAGGGCAATATCACGGCAACGCTTACCAACCTAAACCTAAAAAAGGCGAGCGACTATAAGACGATCTCTGCAAAGGGCGATCGCGCAACTTATCAGGTCGGGATCGGCGCCACGGGAATTTTGACGGTGTTTGGAGTGCGTGACGTGCAGGGCCTGCTTGGCGACGGACACGCGACGCTAACCGGTTCACATCGCCTCACAATCACGATCGATGCGCATGGCGTCGCGCAAAAGGTTGACCTGACGGAGGACCGGCCGTGATCACGATGCTCGCGTCAATCGCTCAAGGAGTGTTCATGCTCGACGCCGCCAACAATCTGGCGCTTGCTCAGTACGACCATTTCGAGTACAAGGCGGCCAATAACCAGATCCTCGCGACCGGACATCCGCTCACCCTTGAGATGCGCCTGAGCGGTGTCGCAGCACAGGCTACATCGATGACGGCGACGGTCTCGAACTTTGCAGTTGACGCGAAATACCTAACCGCTTTTGACCTTAGCGGCCAGGTGAAGTTCGTCGTGGACAGCCAAAAGCGATTTGAGGCGACTATCGAGAGGGCAAAAACTCACAAGATTGCTGTCCCGACCCCTCCCGTTGGGGCTGACCACACGACGGTGACCACCGACCGATTGACCTACGCCGGAGATACGAATGGCGGAGAGATGTTGGTGCCCGCAAAGCTTGAGTACGTATTTGACGCCCAGGGGCCTGCGCAGGTCGCGGTGACGGGCGAGAAGGCGAAGGTCAAGGGGACGTTTGCGGAGACGATGACGATGACGGCCGCGGAGGGGAAATTCAGGGTCGTGAGAAGCGGAGAATCTACCTTCAATATCTCTGGTGGAGACTTTGGCGGGCCCGTGCGATGCCGAATTGAGCGGGCAGAATCGGTGGCTAAAGACGTAAAATCTCGGAGCAGTCTGCTCGTGACGGCGGACCATCTGAAGTTCAATTACCTCGCGACGGGGCTTGAACTCTTTGCCGAAGGGCACGTTCACTTCGAGGGGGATCGGGAGTCGATCCTTGCTAAAGGGGACGCGCAGGACATCCTTGTCAAGTTTGACGCCACAATGTTGCTCCAGTCTGCGACACTGAACACCAAAGGCCAATGAAGATTTCTGCGCAAAACCTAGAGAAGTCATACCGGGGGCGGCGCGTGGTCAACGGCGTTAGTTTTGACATCAGTCAAGGCGAAATTGTGGGCCTGCTCGGTCCGAACGGCGCGGGAAAGACCACGACGTTTTACATGACGGTCGGTCTGGTTCAACCCAGTAAGGGACACGTCTTTTTGGACGATACCGACGTGACAACTTGGCCGATGTATAAGCGCGCCCGCTCGGGAATCGGTTATCTGCCTCAGGAGGCGAGCGTTTTTCGCAAGCTGACGGTCGAGGATAACCTTCGACTCGTGCTTGAGCTCGCGGGGCAATCGCGGAAAGCGATCAGGCAGAAAATCGACGAACTCTCGCAAGAGCTGCACATCACGCACATTCTGCAAAGTACGGGCAACGTGCTTTCCGGTGGCGAGCGGCGAAGGGTGGAAATCGCCCGTGCGCTAGCAACCGAACCCCACTTCATCTTGCTGGACGAGCCATTCACGGGTATCGACCCGGTGACGATTGAGGAGATTCAGGAGATTATCTTCCGTCTCAAGAAGCGGAACATCGGGATTCTGATTACGGACCACAACATCGCGGCCACGTTGCGGATCACCGATCGAAACTATATTCTCATTGACGGCCGCATCCAGGCGGAAGGGACCGGTCAGCAGATTGCAAACGACCCGCACGTGCGAAAGCACTACCTCGGCGAGCAATTTGGCGCGGACATCTTCGACTCTCGTGAGCAGGACGACGGAGACATCGAGTGAGACTGGTTGATCGTCTCATCCTCAAGGAAGTTTTTGGTCCGTGGTGCTTCGGCGTAGGGCTGTTCGCTTCCCTGCTTTTTGCGACGACGTTCCTCGGCCGGTTGACGGGATATCTCGTGGACGGCATCCCGCTGGTAACGGTGGGCAAGGTCTTTTTGCTGCTGCTACCAACGTTGCTCGTCAAGACGTTTCCGATGGCGGTGCTCCTTGCCGGACTGCTGTCATTTGGGCGGCTGAGTTCGGACAGCGAAATCGTCGCGCTCCGCGCGGCGGGGGCGAATGTGTATCGCATTCTGCGGCCCGTCATGGTTTTTGCATTGATCATTGCCATCGTCGCGTTTGGAGTGGATCAGATCGTCGTTCCGCGAGCGGGCGAGCAAATCACGCGGATCACCGATGAGGTCGCGGCGGCCCGTACCTTTAAGTCCTCGCATCCGGTTTCGCAGGTTCAGGTTATCGACCAGAAGGTCCGGCTGTACATCTCCGCGTTGAAGTTGAACTTAGCGGACCATAAGATGCTCGGCGTGACCATCGTTTTTCTGGACGCGGACGAAGTGCCGTCGTTTGCGATGAACTGTCGCGAGCTAGAGTTTTACGACGTGAATGACTGGCGGATTCGTGGCGAAGCAGTGATCACTTCGCTGAACGATCCGCCCAATGTTTCGCCGACGCGTGTGACGATAAAGGACGGCATATGGCCAAACGGCCTGCCCGCCGTTCATATGACGATCGCCGACATGCTGGCGAACCGCAAAGACGAGTTTGATTTAATCAGCATGGCGACCTTGCGCGCGAAGATCCAGGACGTGAAATTGCGACGGTCGGAGACGCCGGCGACGATCTCCAATATGGAGTACATCTACTTCAACAAGGTGGCGGTGCCGCTGGCCGCGTTCTTGTTTGGCTCGCTTGGGGCGGTGCTTGGAATCCGGAACCATCGGACGGGCACGGCTTCGGGCCTGGCGATGGCGATCGGGATCATTTTGTCGTACATGTTGCTCACCCAGTTCATGAGCGTGCTAGCGAACGGCGGGTTGTTCCCTGCTTATGTGGCGAGTTTCGCGCCGACGGCGGTGGGGCTGGTGGCGACGGCGATCATCATGGTGAGGCGGAACCGGTGATGCGCCGATACCGTCTATACTGATAGAGCAAATGGGGGCGAACGGGTTCGACAGAGCCGGATCGACTTTTGGTTGCGAGCCGTGGATTCTCGTTGGCCACGTAAAAAACGGGAAAAACAGTAGCTGCGAATAACAACTACGCCTTCGCTGCCTAATATAGGTTAGCGGGTCCAGCACTCACGCGCCGGAAGGGAGTGTGTCGGGCCTAACAAAATCCGGATCGCCACAGTGAGCTTCTGTTCGTAGCAAGCTGGGTTAAAACAATCGAACTGGGCGTGTGATCAGCCGACCTCGGGAGAGATCACCGCCGAGAAAAAGTACAGGGGAGACGCTCGTGGTAACTGGAGGGGCGACGGTTTTGGAAGGGAGTTCAATTCTCCCCGCCTCCACCATTTTTGTTGGTTTGCTTATCGCGCATTGAATTGCGCGGCTTCTTTGGCGTGAGTTACGAGGAGACGACGGCGACGTATATGCACCCGTCGAGCATATCGACTCGCCTTTCCGAGCCGAACGCAAGTGCGTCTATGCCGCGATGCTCACAGGTTTGCTAAGATGCGAAATGGCATTGGGGGCAGCCCATACAGGGTTGGAATTCAATTGGGGTGCCGACCCAGGGTAGCCGCCTCAAGGCGTCAACCCTTCGCTGACATAGTGTCTTCCCTTCAGGCTTGGAGCCATGGATGACTGAGGTTGAAAGCTGTTAGCCTAGCGCCGAGCGATACGGACCGTCGTCCGGGGTGCGGAGAGGCAAGGCCCTCACTACGGCTCATGAATTTGGATTGACTATTCCGTAGGAACTTAACCGCCAATTTGCCTAAGGCGGTCGTTTGCGGACTCAATCCTTTGATCGATCGTGTTCAGGGAACGCTTCGCTTGATCTAGGCGGTCTTTCACCACTTGGCGGGCCTTAGTCGATTCCTCTTTTGCGGCCTTTGCCTCCTCCAGCTTCTCCTGGCGTTGCTCAAGCTTCTGCTTCCAACTGTCTACACTCGATTTCGCCTGGTTATAGGCGTAGGTGGCGATCGCGCGGGCCGCACCGCTTGTGGTTTGCCGTAGATTCTCTTCTGCTTGCTGGAGTCGCTCCTCTGCATTTTCGACGTAGCGCTCGCCATCCTTAACGCTCCGCTCAGCTGACCTTATGCGACTAGACTTTGATTCGACTTCCATGTCGGCGCTGGACATTTCGGATTCTAAACCTGAGACGACAGCTGCTTGTGCGTCTCGTTTAACCTTGAGCGCAGCGATCTCATCCGCGATGTCCTTTTTCTTCTGTGATTTTTGAGTAACCGCATCCTGCGCTCGTTGCGCGTCGGCAGCGGCTCGCCGTGCATCGTCGAGCCTTTGATTCTCAGCAGCGGTCTTCGCCGCCGCCTCCTGCTGCTGTTGCTGCTCTAACGCCTGCTTCTTCTTCTTGGAGTCCGCTTCTGCAGTCGCCAACGAAGTCATCATGCGTTGGGCCTTGTTACCGACCGGCCCGTCGTTCCGAGCGACCACGTTTTGAAGGGTCGCCCGAGCGTCATCGAACGCCTCTGCTGCCATGTATTCATAGGCCGCACTAATTGACCAGTCGAGGCGGTCGGGCAGAATTTCCACGCAGGAAACGAAGATGGCGGCGGACTCGCGGTGCTGGTCGCCCTTTGCGAGCTTCCTCGCCGCAGAAATCTTCGGCAGGAGCAGTTCCAAAGTCGCAATGTCTTTGAATCCGAAACGTAATGCGGTCTGCTTGTCCTTCGGCGCTTTCGCAATTGCTTTGGTCAAGAACGCTCTCGCTTCATCGGGTCGATCGAGATAAAAAGTGGCCTTGGCGGCGTAGCGTTGTGCCTCCCAACCTGCTGGCTTGAGCGTCATCGCTTGCTTCGCCTTGGCGAGGCAGTCGGGATAGAGACCAGCCGAAAGTGCAGCTTCGGCCTGATCGATGCAATTTGCATAACTGTTCGACTGGCCGTTCGCCGTCGCCAGATTCCCGAAAATCGCGAATGCAATGTAAACACCCAAAATACTTTTCTTCACCAACCATCTCCTTTACCAATTTTGCCATTGGTATCAATTCCCACCGCAACGTATTGGGTCCAGGTTCCCATCTTTGCAAACGTTGAGCCGCCCCAACTGACGTATTCGGACAAAGACGATGCCCGAGAACGTAAGTGATCGAGTTCTTCAACAGCAGTGGTCAAGGAATCCGTTGCCAACTTCAACCGGTCGGCATACCGTTGCCGCAGGCTTTGCCGTGCTGCCTCGACTTGCTTGGAAAGTTGCGATTTCAAATTGCCGCTCGCCTTGCTTTGGCGTTGCCGCAAGTCGTAAATCTCTCGCTCGGGTATCGCTTTTTCTCGTCGCCATACCAACCCAAAGGCCTCGGCCTCCATTCCTTGTGCGTGTGTCCAATCGTTGAAGTAGTTCCACAGGTCGGCAGACCGGTTGCTGCGCACGCCTTCGGCCTTTTGAAGCGTGGCGAGGTCAGTCTCAAGGCTCTCGATTTGGCGATCAAATTCAGCGGCCTTTGAAGCCAACTCTGAAGCACTAGCGGGAACTCTGATCTCCTCGCCTTCCACCCTTGAAAGATGGTGATAAAACGTCTCTCCCTTCGCCTCAATTTCGCTCTTCGAACTATTGCACTTACTACAACGCAGTCCCAGCCTGAGTTCGTCGAGGGCAACTCCTTTTTTGTACTTCAGACTCGCGATCGCTTCTTCAATACCCGTTATCGCAGACCGAACATCGCCATGCGCCTGGTCAAGGATGCTCTTAGCATGGTAGCGCCGAATGTACGAGCCGATGACGACGTCGGCGGCATTGCAGTCGCTCACCGCGGACAATATCCGTTCGCGTGCAACCTCGCGAGACCTAGCCCAAAACGAATGCTTTTGTTCGGGAGTACGACCCGAGTCTTGGGTTGCACTTAGCGACACCGCCATGATCGAAAGTACGAAGATGACGACCAAGGGGAACTTTCGGCCTAGCACAGTACATTGTAGCAATCAACGCGAATCGCGTCAACGTACGTACAGCGAGCAACTATGCTGCCGAACCGGCTCAGCGGTCTGAGATGCGGAGCAAGTCATCCTTGCCCTGATCGCAGGTGAGGCCGAGCGGCTTAACCGTCGCAGAGATCGACGCACGGGCGTCCAGACTCAGATTCCACTCGACTCGCTGCGAAGTGTTCCCCACTTCCACCGACACGGGCACTCGATAGGCACCGGCGACGGCGGAGGCGAACTCCAGCACCGTGCCGCTTCCCGTACGTGACGGAGACTTGGCAGAGCCAGGGACAGCGACAAACACCGGTCGGCGCTCGCCTGAGATGTCAATCTTAAAAACGGCAGGCTTCGAATTCGGATTCTCAAGCGGCACGTCGAGCTTCTGGTTTGTTGCGTCGATCTGCTTGAGGACGGTGCCGCTGGCGAGGCCAACGATGAGCCGGTGATTGCCGACCGAGTTGTAGTGCACCTGCACGACGCCCTTCTCGAGGGCAACGTTGACGTTGGGCGAATCTGAGTTGCTGCCGGCAAATCCGGCCATCTCCGATGAGCCACCGCGGCGACCAAGGTTCAGCCACGCGGACACAAGGGCGACAGCGGCCAACCCGGCCAGCCCAAGACCCGTCAGCCAGGTTCGAAGCAGGAAAGTAGTTGCGCGCGGCTTTGCCGATGCCTTCTCGAGGCGCGTCGCGATGATGTCGCTCAAGGCGACTGGGGCTTCGATCGTTTCGATCTTAAAAGCGCCCAAGGCGTCCATTGTCGCCACGAAGCTGTCGTACTCTTCACGTACGGAATGGCTCTCGGACAGGCAATGCTCGAATGCCTGAATCAAACCATTGTCGAGGGTTCCCTCGTGATAGTCTGAAAAATATTCTCGTGCCTTCTCTAACTTCATTTCCGTTCGCTCTTTGAGGATGCCGATCTACTAAATCTTCCTTCCTGTTTCGACTCCGACGGACTAAAAAAGTTCCTTGTACTTCCGAAGCTCATCACGCAAGTTGATGCGCGCACGGTTCAAACGGCTCTTGACGGTACCGAGAGGCAGGTCTAACGCCTCAGCAATTTCCTCGTAACTGAGCATCTCCGCGTGAAACATAACGATCATTACGCGCTGGTATTCGGACAAATTACTGACGGCGGTCTCAAACGCGCGCTCACGCTCCGACTTCTCCGCTTGCTCGTGCGGCGTGTCGTCTGGGTCTTCGATTTGACGCTCGATATCGCCATCTTCGCCCGATGAACTTGTGTCCAAGGACAGGTTCATTCGATTTCGGTCGCGCTTACGATGGTCGAGAAAGACGTTCGTGATGATCCGGTACAGCCAGGTCGTGAACGCACTGTTGCCCTTGAAATTGGGCAAGGCGTGGTTCACACGAACAAATGCATCGGCCACGATGTCGGAAGCGTCGTCCTGATTCCGAGTGAGTCGAAAGGCAAATTGGTAGGCGCGGAGCTCGTATTTCCGCACCAGCGCATTGAGCGACGCACGATCACCCTGCTGAATCCTCTGGATGAGCATCTGGTCTTCGGCGTGACTCATGCGGAAAGTCTCAATTCTTCACAAGGGCTTTCGGGGCAACGCTAATGGCATCTTGCATGGCGCGTTGTTCTTCTTGTGAGAGGTCGCGGTCGGAGCGTCCGTTCACCAGTGGCTTGCAGTACACCCGACAATCCACTCGGCCGACGAGACTCGTGATAACGGCGCCGTTGCCATTGTCATCATACATGGCAAGCGCAAAGCTTTGATTTCCGGCCACGTCGTCAAAGGCGTCGTATCGAAGCAAACCAACGAACCGCTTCGAGGAAAGCATTTTCTTTTCTAGCTCGGACGTGCGGCTTCGCAGCGACTCGAGTTCTTGTTCGATCCGTAGCCGTTCGCGGAGGTGATCGTAAAGGAGCGTTTCGAGATTGTCATTGGTACTCCCGCTCATCAAGGTGGTCCATCGGCGGATGAAACGACTTTGACGGGTCAGCAAAACCGCGGTTGCGATCGCTAGGCTCGCAAGGAGAACGAGCACGATGAGTAGCACCGTTCCTGACTGTTGAGATAAGCTATGCGTTATTCCGTCCATCTCTGGTTAACCCTCGAAGGCAGGGTTTCAGTATATCGGACCCACTTAGTCAATGAAACGACGCATGCGCCTTCGAGGCTTCACGATCTTCCTTCTGATCGCGTTTGGTCTCGCCCTCGGACTGAAGCTGAGCGTCTCGACGGCTGAGGTGCAAGGTGAATCTATGATGCCTACCTTCAAGACGGGTCGGCGGGTGTTGGTTACGCGCGCCTACTGGGCGGTCGGCCCGATCCGTAAGCACGACATTTTGGTTGTGAAGGACAACAACATCACGGGCTACATGATCAAGCGCGTGTACGCCCTGGAAGGCGACGAAGTGCCGTGGATGTACGCGCCAGAGGGCCATCGGCTCTCTGACGGCCCGTATCGAGTTCCGCAAGGACAGGTTTTTCTCATGGGAGACAACCGCGGGTATTCGGAAGATTGTCGAAAAATCGGTTCTGTCAGCGTCGAAAAGGTCATCGGAAAGGTCGTTACGTTGTAAAGTGCGTTAACAAAAAACGCGACGACAGTTCACTTTGACTTTATGAAGCGGTTTCCAACCGGACAGTACGGCCGTCAACGGCTGCAGTTTTTCCCCGCGCCTTACCGCGCGCCGCTTCGGGCGTTCGCTTCTCTCGTGTTTCCTTGGGTAGGCGAGCGAATCGTCATTTGCAACATCGAAGGTCGGGGATGGTCAATTCCGTCTGGCCGAGTGGAACCCAACGAAACCTCCGTCGAGGCGGCAAAGCGCGAGGCGATGGAAGAGGCAGGAGCTTTGCTGATTGACGTTCAGTACATCGGTTGCTATCATATTAGTGAACGTCGAGAGACCCGCTGGGCAGACTGTTTCGTATCTCGCGTCGAGGCGCTGGGCGAAATTGGCATGAAAGAAGAGTCGAAGGGTCGCAAGCTTGCCACTCTCGATGAATTGCCAGAAACCTATCACCTTTGGAACGAACTGACCGAGCTCGTCTTCATCCACTCCAAGGAAGTGCTTGAACGTCAAATGAAACGATGCTAAACTCGGGTGGTGCCCCAAGCGCTATTCCTGGTCGACGCGTTTACGGATTCGGCCTTTAAGGGCAATCCGGCGGCGGTCTGCTACCTGACGGACAATGTGTCAGACGAGTGGATGCAGAACGTCGCGGCGGAGATGAATCAAGCCGAGACCGCGTTTGTTCGCGGAACAGTTGATGGCTTTGATCTGCGGTGGTTCACGCCGACGATGGAAGTTGAGCTGTGCGGTCATGCAACGTTAGCCACTGCGTTTGTGCTTTGGATGCGCGGAATCGCGACGACGGGGCGATCCATTCAATTCCGAACGAAAAGTGGCGAACTGTCGGCGACACAAGTTGGCGACCAAATTCGGCTGGACTTTCCGTCGGAGGCTCCGTGGGCCGCTCAAAATCCAGAGCTTGAGGCGATGTTTCCGGGGGCGATGTTCATCGGCGAGAACCGCATGGACTGGTTTGTGGCGCTTGCTCCGGAACGCGACGTGTTGTCGTTTGAGCCGGACTATCCAGCAATCGCCGCTCTCGGGAAGCGCGGGCTGATTCTGACGGCAAGCGCGAGTCGCGCGGGCTGCGATTTTCTATCACGCTTTTTTGCGCCGCAGTCGGGGGTGAGTGAAGATAACGTGACCGGGTCGGCCCACTGCGCGCTTGCGCCTTACTGGTGTGGGCAATTGGACAAATCGCGGTTGATGGGTTTTCAGGCTTCTCGACGCGGTGGATTTGTCGGGGTTGAGGTCAAGGGTGATCGCGTCGGGCTTTTCGGGACGGCAGTTTGCGTCATGAAAGGCACGCTGATGGCGTGAGCTTCTGACTTCGTGAGTTTTAGCGCTCCGGCGCAGCTACGATTCCTTCCCATTCATCCGATGAGGGGGAAGGAGTTGGGACCTGTTCCTGCTTGCAATTGGGTGTCGCAGCCTACGATTCCTTCCCATTCATCCGATGAGAGGGAAGGAAGGCGGGATGTTCTTGCCCGCCAGGATGGGGGTTACGAAGCTCAGTTGAAAACTTCGCAAAAGACCCTAAATGTTCGCTTCAGGTTGTAGCTGGAATTGGCTATTCGCAACTACGATCTAGTAGTTGTAACCCCCATCCCAGCCTTCCCCCTGAACAGATCATGGAGAAGGAGCCGGAGGCGGCAATTTTAGTCTCCGTCCCGAAAAAAGTGACCTAACGCCAGCGCGCAGATTATTCGCCGGTGGCGCGCGGGAAGCGGAGCTCGCTCACCGTCCAGCCCAGAACGTCGGAGAGCTTGTAGCGGCCGCCTAGAGCGTGGGAGAGGCTGTCCACTATCTTCAAACCGAGGTTGCTGGCTAGTTTGGGGTCGAAGTCGGCCGAAAGCGAGTCGCCGCTGTTTGAGACCCAAATACCGATCTCGTCGGTTCCGTCCTCCGTAATGCGCTCTTCGACGTTGACGTGTACTTCGCCTTCGTCGCAAATCTCAAAACCGTGCTCGATCGCGTTCTGGATGAGTTCGTTCAGCACGAGCGCGACTTGAGTCGCCTGCGACATGTTTAAGAGGATGTTCGTTCCTCGGACCTCGAAAGATATCTTCTTGTTCGGCAGAATCAGCGAGCTCTGTTGGTGGTGGACGAGCGATTCGGCGATCGACCGAATTCCGACGTGGTCTAAATCTTCACGGGCCAGGAGCTCGTGGACGGACGAGATAGCAAGGATTCGCGAAAGACAGTCGCTGAGGGCTTCCTCAAGCGATTTGTACTGTCCGTGGCGCATCTGGAGGCGGAGCAGCGATGCCACTTGTTGAAGGTTATTCTTGACCCGGTGGTGCATCTCCTGCATGAGGGTGTTGCGCACCTGCAACTTGGCATGCTCGATGGAAACGGCGGCTTGCTTCGCGATCGTCTCGATTGCCCGGATTTCTTCTTGGGCAAACTCGCGCACTTCGCTCGTGTAGCAGCTCAGCACGCCGACTGCACGCTCTTGAAGCACGAGCGGCACGCAAATCATGGAGCGCAAGCCCTGCTCGACCGCGAGGTCGTGGCCGATGTAGTCTGCTTCGACCTGGACGTCTTTCACGATGATCGCTCGATTCTCGGCGATAGCGCGGCCGGCGATGGATTCACCCAATTTGATGGCGCGCTTCTTTGCGTAGGCTTTCGCCGGAGCCTGTGTTGCGCGAAGCACGAGTTCGTTGCGGCGAGCGTCGAGGAGGCGAACCGTGCAGACGGTGTAGTCGAATTGTTGCGCCGTCAGGTTCACGAGGAGCTGCAAAATCTCTTCGAGGTAAGGAGCAGAGACGATTGTTCGCGTGACTTCGCTCACCGCGCCGAGGCGATTGTAGTTCGTGCGGATAGCGGAGGAACTCGCGTTCGCTTTCAGCACGAGTGCGCCGAGTTGGCAGACCTCGAGAATTTCATCGCGCTCGGCGGCGTTGAGCTTCCATGGCGAGTTCTTGCGCAACACGACGGCTCCAAAGACTCGGCCTTGGGCGGTTTTGAGGGGGGCGATGATGAGCGCCTCCACGTTATCGTGATCTATCGTCGGATATCGGGCGAATCGAGCGTCCTTTTGGGCATTTTTGAGCACGAACTCGGGCTCGCCGGTGGCGATGACGTGGCCAATGATGCCTACTCCTCGGCCGAGGCGGAGTCGGTTGATGTAGTCCGGGGCCATCGTGCTGCCCTTGAGGACGACTTGGTCTCCGCTTTCGCGGAAGAAAATGTCGCACGAGTCCGCATGCGCGTAATTCAGCAGCTCCGCGCAAAGCTCATGGAGCAAGTCGTCGGTCGACTCGACCGTACTCAGCAATGCGAGCAGCGACTGAGCGACGGAGGCTGCTTTCACGCCGGTCCGATGACCGTTGTATTGACCAATGTTTCTTTGAAGATATCTGCAGACAGAGCGAGAATGTCGTCGTTTGTCACGGCATTGATTCTATCGAGCGTCTCCTCGACCTGAATGTCTCGGCGATGATTGAGTTCATTTCGGCTCATTCGCATCATGCGGGAATTCATGCCTTCGAGACCGAGGACCATATTGCCGGCAATGTGCCGCTTTGTTCGATCAAGTTCTTCGGCGTCGAGGCCGAAGGCAATTATCCGATCAAATTCGGCCCTGACTAACTCCTGCACGAGCGGCCACTGCTCTCGGGAAGTTCCGCCGTAGACAGTGAATGAACCGCCCGCGGAGTAGCTGAGCGTGTAGCTGCCGATCGAATACGCCAAACCACGCTTTTCTCGGATTTCTTGGAACAGGCGGCTCGACATAGATCCGCCGAGGGCGGCGTCCAGGACAACGAGGGCGTAAATGTCCGCGTCGTAAAATGAGCGACCATCGGACCCGATGCAGAAGTGCACCTGCTCCACATCTTTGGGGATGTAGGTAGCGGATGACGTTCCGGAAGGCCGCGGAAGCTCTTCGTCGGTTGAGGCGGCGGGCAGCGACCCCAAAAGGGCTTCGGCGGCATCGCGAACGAGGAGAGGATTGACGTTTCCGGCCACGGACAACAGGACGTTATCGCCGCGATAGCGACGATCCATGTACGCCTCAATGTGCTCGCGTCGGAACGCTGAGACGGACTCTTTTGTGCCGATTACCGGCTTTCCGAGGGGGTGATTGCCCCAACGGTGTGAGAGGTGAAGCTCGTGAACGTGATCGGACGGTTCGTCCTCGCTGCGCTTAATCTCTTCCAGCACGACGCGCTCTTCGCGTTCGAGTTCTTCGGGATCGACGATCGAGTTCAACATCATGTCGGTGAGGACGTCGATGCCATTCTCCACGTCATCCGAGAGTACGCGGCAGTAATAGCAAGTCGACTCTTTGTCCGTGAATGCGTTTAACGATCCGCCTCGACCTTCGATTGCTTGGGCGATTTCGGGGGCGGTTCGGCGGGCAGTTCCCTTGAACAGCATGTGCTCGATGAGATGCGTGATGCCAGCTTCGGCTTCCGTCTCATGGCGACTTCCGGTGTGGCACCAGAGGCCAATGGCCGCGGACTTGACGTGCTCGACGGGCTCGACGAGGATTCGAACTCCGTTCGACAAAGTGAATTTACTGATGTAGCTCATGAAAAATTATTCAGACAGTTTTAGGGAAAGCGTCCCTAACGAGTCCACGGCGAATTGGATTTCATCGCCGGGCTGAACCTGGTCCAAGGAGACAACAGGTCCCAATGCAAAAACGTCGCCCGCTCGGACCGGGCTAGATTGGCTCGCGACAGACAGGGCAAGCGCGCCCGTCACTTCGAGTTCAGAGGTTGAACTACGCTCACGCTCAACGCCGTTCACTCGTAACACGGCCTCTAAGCCATAGTGGCGGCCCTTCTCACTGTTGACGACGAGGTCTTCCAGTTCCTCGAGGGTCGTCACCACAGGCCCTAGGGCGTTCGCGATGTCCCAGGCTCGACCAAAGACACCAACTTCTTCGAGGTCGCGCGCAGAAACCGTTAGCATGAGGCTCAACCCGAGGATGTAGTCGTCGGCTTCTTGTACATCGATTCTGGAGCCGTCGGTAACAACGATTACGGCCAGACACGCGTCGATTCCAGCCCGTAAAACGTGGCCGGGCAATTCAATTTCTTGGCTCGGGCCGATGATGGATGCTGGATTTCCGTACGTGTAGTCCGGCATATCCAGATCCCACTCCCTCGGCGAAAACCGAAAGTATCGCAGACTCGGTGCGTGCGGCACCGGCGACAGGGGGCGAATTGCATCGGGGAGATGGACGGCAACGGCGTTAGCGCCATCCGTCTCGTAAATTTTTCCCGAGTGAATCATTCCGGAGCGCGAGTTGCCGGGATCGTTCCTCAGTTCAAATCTACAAAGCTTCACTCCCCCTAGGTTACCCGTCGAGCCCGATATGCGGGATAATCTTCGGCATGAGGGTTGGCATCGTCGGCACCGGATTCATGGGAAATACGCACGCAAGCGCGATGCGGTCGATGCCCGATGTTGAACTCGTGGTATTGGTGCGCCAGCCCGATCGTGACTTCGCCTTCGCTCAACGGTACGGCGCGACGACGGCGTCTTCGCTCGATTCACTTTGCCGAGTTGTCGATGTCGTGGATATTTGCACTCCAACCGACACGCACCAGGACGTGGCGTTCGCGGCTATCGCGAGCGGATGCGGTGTGTTTACGGAAAAGCCGGTTGCGAGAAACCTTCAAGTCGCGGTGGACGTGGTTAAGGCGGCAGAGAGGGCGAACGTTCCTTTCAGCGTCGGTCAGGTCGTGCGATTTTTTCATGAATATGAGACCGCCCACCGAATGGTGACGACCGGCTCAGTAGGAACCCCGGCCGCCGCGCGAACACGCCGTGGCGGGACAGCTCCTGCGGGCTGGTTCCTCGACCACTCTCGTTCGGGCGGAGTGCTTGTCGATTTGGCGATCCACGATTTCGACTGGCTTCGCTGGACCCTTGGAGAAGTCAAATCGCTCTATAGTCGGTCGGTCGCGGCGGCGACGGGGGTCGGCCCCGATTATGCGCTGACCACTCTCACATTTGATTCAGGTGCGATCGCCCACGTTGAGGCGACTTGGATGGATCCAGGTGGCTTTCGGACTACTTTTGAAGTAGCAGGCAGTGGTGGACTGATCCAATACGACAGTCGCCATGCGGCGACCCTGCGAACGCATACGACGGGGGGCAGCATCGTCGAGCAAAACTTCGCGCCCTCGGACGACCCTTACTTCCGCGAACTGCGCGCATTTTTAGATGCCGTAAAGGCGGGAAGTGCTCCGCCCGTCTCCGGTCACGATGGCGTAATGGCGTTGAGCATCGCACTCGCTGCGGAACAGAGCGCTCTCACCGGACTTGCGGTCGCACCGACCCGAATATGAGGGGGTAATCTATTGGGCGATGCCCTCGCGTGTTGCTCGTGTAATCGTCATTTCCGCCGTAGTTGCGATGCTCGCAGCCGGTTGCCGGTTTAAGGGCGGTGAAAGTTTCATCTCCGCTACCACGCCACGCGCATACCCGAATGGTCAGGGCGATCCTTATTCAAATGGTGGCATCGCAGGTGCTACCGGCGGGACAAACGTAAAGACACACTACGGCGAAGGCGCGCGCAAGTCGCCGACCGGAACTCTCGACGCCAAGCTGGACCAACCCGCTAAGGGATCTGGTCAGCGCCCGGGAGAGCAGCCGCAAGAGGGTGTCGCTGGATATGGCAACGTAAACGCTCCCATCGCTCAGCCGGGTGCTGGCGAGACAAACAACCGCAACTGATTTAGCTGGTGCTGCTACGCAATACGGTACAAATGACCAAGTGAGCGCGTGGCTACAACCTGAGCCCCAAAACTGGTGGCATCTCGTCGATGACGCGATCATGGAGGACGTCGGAAGCGGGGACGTTACGGGTGGGATTATCGACGCGGACGCCCTTGTCCGATGGGGCATCGAAGCGGCGGCGGATGCAGTGATATGCGGAGTCGGCATCGCGGAATACCTGATGGCGCCGTACGGCGTCGATCCCGATGAGTCCGAGATCGAGATTCACCACGTCGACGGAGATTTTGTTTCGCGCGGCTCCGTCGTGCTCAGCGGCGTCATGTCGGCCCGGCGTGCGGCGATGGCAGAGCGCACGGCCCTAAACTTTCTTGGCCATCTGTCAGGCATCGCGACGATTACGGCCGCATACGTCCACAGGATCGACGGAACAAACTCCAAGATTATCGACACGCGGCAAACGCTACCGATGCTCCGGGGCCTGCAGAAATACGCGGTGCGGTGCGGAGGCGGGGCGAACCACCGAACGGGCCTGTTTGACGGCGCGGTGATTGAGCAGAAGCACATCTCCGCGGCAGGCTCGATCACGAGCGCCGTTCAAAACCTCAAAACTTTTGCTAGCCACATGACGAAGATCGAGGTGCATTGCGAAAACCTGGATGACGTAGCAGAAGCGGTGAAGGCGGGCGTCGACTTTGTACTTTTGGACAATATGGATCCGTTCATGATGCGCGAGGCCGTGCGAAAGTTTAGGGGTCAATGTCTGTTCGAGGCGGCCGGTGGAATCGATCTGGATACGGTGAGAGGGGTGGCGCAGACCGGCGTTGATTTGATTTCGATTGGCGCGATTACTCACTCTGCGCCGTGTATTCCGTTTCGAATGGAGTTTTCGTGAAGTTGCCAACCTTGGGCGGCTTCGAGTTGCGACGATTTGAAGAGTTGGCGTCCACCCAAACGACACTAGCCGATTTGGTCAGAGCAGGCGAACCGGTTGGGATCGTTTTTGCGGAGAACCAAACGACCGGTCGGGGTCGGTTTGATCGAGTTTGGCTGAGCGAGCGCGGCGACTCGTTGACGGTCTCTCTCGCGTTTCATGAATACGCTGACCACCCTCAGCCTTACTTAATTGGCATGCAAGTGGCGATTGCCGCGGCATCAGCCCTGCACTGTCAACTTCGGTGGCCGAACGACCTCACATTTGAGGGTCGCAAGCTCGGTGGCATCTTGACCGAGATAATCCGAGACAAGGCGGGGCGATCTATCCCTGTCGTCGGGGTCGGAATCAACCTTAATCAATCGGAGTTTGCGCCAGAAATTGCGGAGACGGCGACGAGCGCTCTGCGCATCCACGGCGGCAGGTACGACGCCTTCCGAACGGTCACGAAAATCCTAGACCGGCTACAAGATTTTCCTGAACCCACCGCATGGGCCGATCTGCAACCTTCGTGGGAGATTTTTGACGCGACGCCGGGCAAGATGTACAAGTTGCCTTCCGGGGAGCTTGCGGTCGCTATCGGAGTTGGCTCGAACGGTCAGTTGATTTGCAGCGTAGACGGAGAGTCGCACGCAGTTTTTGCGGCAGACGCGATTTTTGGTACTGCGCAGAGTTCCTAGCCTAAGTTATGCCCCTTGCAGGGCACGCAGCTCTTCGAGCCGTTGCATGTGCTCGGTCCAGGCACTCACCGAGCCTTCTAACTCGTCTTTGCTTGCCGCATAAGATTTACTCAAGTCCCACACGTCATCCGTCGGCTTGACCTTTTCCAGGCGGTTCTCGAGGTCCTTGATCTCGAGTTCGAGATTCGAAATCTCCTTCTCCGTGTCCTTGATGACGCGTTCGATGCGCCCGATCTCTTTGCTGAGTTCGCGGGGCGAAAGACCAGAGTCGGCACTCGCCTCGACGCGCTCCACCTTTTGCAACTCATAGGCAGGTATTCCGCTCGCTAACTTGCGACGATATTCGGCGTAGGTGCCGTTGTACAAAACGGGGCCGGTGTGGCGGATATCGAGGGTGTGGTCCGTCACCTGCTCCAAAAGCCATCGGTCGTGGGAGATAAGGATCAGTGTGCCTTTGTAATTGCGCAAGACCTCGGCGAGGGCGTCGCGGCTCGCCATGTCGAGGTGGTTCGTAGGCTCGTCCAGCACAAGTAGGTTTGGATTGAGGTGGGTGAGGATCGCGAGCGAAAGTTTGTTCTTTTCACCGCCGCTTAGGGTTTTGACGGGCCGATAAACGTCGTCGCCAGAAAGCAGAAATTTGCCGAGCAAGTTTCGCGCGTCGGCTGGGAGCAGGTCGTAATCCCACACCAATATGTCGAGTGGCGAACTTTCTGGATCAAGGTCTTGGGCGTCCTGGGTGAAGTACCCGACCACTACGTTTGCGCCTACCTTCGACTGACCAGCGAGCGCGGGCAACACGTTCAGAAACGTCCTAGCGAGGGTCGACTTCCCTGACCCGTTCTCTCCGATTACGCCCCATCTTTCGCCGAGTCGAACCGTCCAATCGAGGTGTCGAATCAGGCAGTTTCCTGGAAATCCCACCGCGAGTTTCTCGGTGACAAGCACTAAGTCTCCGCTACGCTTGACCGCCCCAAAGCCGGCCTTCATTCCCTTCTCGTTCTTTGGCGCTTGCACCTGAACGGCCTGCAACTTGGTCATCTGCTTCAGCCGTCCGCGCGCCTGAGCCGTCCGTTGGCTATTCATGAAGCGACGGACGTATTCGTCCATTTTGTCGATCTCATTTTGCTGTCGACGGGCGACTTCAGTCTGACGTGCGTCTTCCTCTGCGCGAAGCTCAAGGAATTTCTCGAACGGGCCGGGATAGGATTTTACGGTACCGTCGCGCATCTCCAGAACTCGGTCGGCGGCGTTCGCAAGAAACGCGCGGTCGTGGCTTACAAGCAGGACCGCTCCGTGGTAGCTCTTCAGCCAGCCTTCCAGCCACTCTGTTGCCTGCAGGTCTAAGTGATTCGTTGGCTCGTCGAGGATAAGCAGGTCAGGTTCTTCGAGGAGGAGCCGAGCGATCGCTAGTCTGGTCTTTTCGCCGCCGCTCAGCTTGTCCGTTTGCTTGGTGAACTCTTCCTCGGTGAATCCCATCTTCTGCAGCACAACGCGCAAGTCGTGCTCGGCAGAGTAACCCTCCGCCTCCATGAAGTGTTCGTGGATCAAGCTGAATTCTTCGAGGTCATCCACGGTGGCGCGACCTTCGTCGAGGATGTTTTGAAGGACTTCGAGACGTTCGCGCAGTTGGAGCTTTTGCTCCACCGCTGATTCCGCTTCTTCGATGACGGTTCGGCCCATCGTCACGGGCGCTTCTTGCTTCAGATATCCGATCTTCGCGCCTTGCGCAATGTTAATTGATCCCGTATCTGGAGCGTACTGGCCGGTAATGATCTTGAGCAGGGTGGTTTTGCCCGTTCCGTTGCGCCCGACAAGGGCGACCTTCTCGCGACTATCGAGACGGAACGTCACCCCGGACAGGATGATATCGACGCCAAAAGATTTGGCGACATTGGCAGCGGAAAGAAGCATTATTTTGAAATTGGGAAGATGCCGACGTCGAACACGTCCGGACTCATCTTGATGTTTTTGATCGACTTTTCACTCGGCGCTTTGTCGAGAGCAATATGAGCAATCGCCGCTTTGGCGCCAGACAGGACGATGTTTTCCATTTCTTGCACGCTTGCGCCTTCGGCCTTCAGGATGCCCAGCACATAGCTGAGGACACCGACCTTGTCAACATGGCGCACGACGAGTAAATGGGTAGCGACTTCACCACGCTGGATATTTACGACGTTCGGGACTTGACCGCTGTGTTTGTACTCCGAGATGATTCGGACGGTCTCCATCGCGACGGCGTTCTGGGCCTCCGCGGTGCTCGCGCCGATGTGATGGGTCACGTAAACGCCGGACAGGTTTTGGAGCTCTCCGCAGTACACGGCTTCGGCAGCCGTCGGCTCATTGGCGATCACGTCGAGACCGGCGACGATCTTTTTGGACCTGACGGCTTCGATGAGCGCAGGCTCGTCGACGATCTCTCCGCGGCTCGTGTTCACAAAGACTGACCCCGGACGCATCGTGTCGAAAAACTCTTTGTTGATCATCCCACGTGACTCGGCGGTCAACGCAGAGTGAACGGATATGAAGTCCGACATCGCTGCGAGCTCAAGTAGCGTCGCGGCGCGCCCAATGCCGAGGGCAGCGGCGGTTTCAGGCGTGAGCCACCGCGAGTTCACAACCACATTCATTCCGAACGCCTTAGCACGGTGGATCACTGATTGTGAAATGTTGCCCAGCCCAATGACTCCTAACGTTCGACCGTACAGGCCCTGGGCTTGGCTGTGCGCTTTCTTGTTCCACTTTCCGGCCCGAAGGTCGCTGACATTGTCGGGGATGTGTCGGTCGCAGGCCAGCATCAGTCCGAACGCGAGTTCAGCGACGGCATGGGCGTTCTTGCCCGGGCAGTTCGAGACGTAAACTCCTTTTGCGCTACAAGCTTCGATGTCGATCGTGTTGTAGCCTGCCCCGGCTCGAACAATGAGGCCCAACTGTGCGGCGGCGATCATCTCTGCCGAAACCTTTGTACCGCGCACGACCAAAACGTCGACGGGTTGCGCCGACAGCGCTTCCAAAAGTGATGGGCCGGCGAGATTCGGCTGATAGGACAGTTCGACCCCCAGTGCGCTCAGGCCGTTCAGTCCAGATTCTTCGAACTTATCGGCGACAAGAACGTGCATGGCATCAGTTTACCGGCGAGGACGCGTAACCCAGGGGAGCGGCAGATGAGCTGTGGTACCATCAACAGGCCCGGCCGGGATGGCGGAATGGTAGACGCGGCGGTCTCAAAAACCGTTGATCCAAAAGGTCGTGCGGGTTCGAGTCCCGCTCCCGGCACCAAGCTTTTCGCCTTCTCAATTCTATTTTGAGAGGGCGGAACTGTTTTTAGAGTGACCGATAGCGGTCAAGCAGCGAGCTTAAAGTTCTTGGGAGGAGTCCGATTCGGATTCCGCGATTGCGGCCCACGCTTGTTGCACAAGGGCCTCGGCGTGAACAGCCACGAAGCGATAGTCCGGTTCTTCCGTCGATTCGAGGTGATCTAGGACCAGTTTCGCCTGTTCATGCATCGAGTCTTTGTGAGAAATATTCATCGTAGGTACGGTAGTAGAATATGGCGGACGGGCGCCCTCCCAGACGACGACGGAACATGCGCCTTTTGTCGCAATCCTGCAACTACAGAATTGTCTCCGCACAATCTCACGCCTACCGCAGGTCTGTAAGCCTGCTCAAGAGGCCAACGCGATGAATTATTGAGCTACGGCGACTTCGAGCTCGCGGCATTGCCACCCATCTGCAGCACCGCTTCGGTTAGGGCTTCGTGACATCCATCGAGATGCTTTGCAGCGGACTTAAGGTGCTCGGTCTCCTTCGGATCGACGGAGGGCAGCGTGTCTAAGATGCCTTGGACGTCTTCGACGCTCGTTAACGCCTCCGCGATAGTGTCGAGTAACGCTTTCTTCCGATCTTCGGCATCGATCATCGCCGCACGAACCTCTTCCTCAGTGGGCTCCGTTAAGTTCACTTCGGCCAAAGTCGCTCCCACATCGTCGAGACCATCCAAGACTTCTGCCAGCGGATCCGCCAACTTGCGGCTTCCTTCATCGGCGGCGGTTTGGGTCTCGCCGCGGGCCAGCTTCAGCTCCTCTAGTGCGGCTCCGATTTGATAGAGGCCAGCGTGGAGTTCTCCGGTCAGACGCTCTTCTGCCGAAATCGGCGATGGCTTTGCCGCAGACTCGGACAGCACGGCGCGATCGGCTTCCCCTCTGTGGCATCCACATCCAACCAGAATGGCAACCAGGAGGAGGACTCTCACTGCGAGACGCATACTCCTTCTTCGCGAGTATCGCGCTCCATCAGCCGAACGACTGCTTCTTTGGCGGAAATCCGTCCGCGAACGACACCTTCGATCATGAGCATAATTGGCAATTCGACGTCGTGCCGAAGCGCCAGTATGGCCGCCGCTTCTGCGGTTTTGGCCCCTTCAGCCACTTGACCTAGCGTCGTGAGAGCCTCGGCCATCGTCGAACCTTCGGCGAGGGCTCGCCCCAGGCGGTAATTTCGACTAAGCGAGCTTGCGGCGGTGGCAAAGAGATCACCGACCCCCGCGATCCCGAGGAACGTCTCTAGGCGCGCTCCCATCTTCAGTCCAAGGGCGATCATCTCTTTTAAGCCGCGCGCCATCAGGGCGGCCTTCGTGTTGTCGCCGAACCCGAGTCCGTCTGACATTCCCGCACCGAGGGCGAGCACGTTCTTAAGGGCACCCGCGAGTTCCACGCCAACTACATCGTCGCTCGCGTAGATGCGGAAGCGCGCATTCATGAATGCCGTGCGAACAAGGTCCGCAGCAGCAGCGTCGCTCGATGCTACGACAGCAGCGCTGGGGACGCTTCTTACAATTTCGATCGCTAAATTTGGCCCACTAAGGGCGGCTACGGTTGCGGACGGGATCGTCTCGTTGATCACCGTGGTCATGTGCGCTCCGGTTGTCGGTTCCAACCCTTTCGCCGCGCTCACGATGAGGCTAGGGCGATGACTGAGGTCGCGCAGGCAGCCTCGTACAGCAGGCGATGGAACGGCGACAACCGTGAAGTCGGATTCGATCGGAATGCCGCTAAAGTCGCAGTAGCTGACGGATGCGGGGATCGCAAATCCCGGCATGTAGCGCATGTTTTCGTGGTGAGAATTTAGAAACGCGAGTTCTTCTTCGTTTCGACAAGCGAGAGTTACGTCGTGGCCGTTTCGCCCGAGCACGATCGCGAGAGCGGTGCCCCAACTCCCTGCCCCAAGCACAACGATTTTCATGCTGAACAAGGATACTCGGTGGGCTGGACCGCCGGGGTCCTAGAGCGCGAGACGCATTTCGAACTGGCTAATGGAGTCGGCGATGAATCCGCACGGGGCGAAAAACTCAGCAAAGATTCGGTCCGGCACACACCCCACGACACGTAGTGACTTTCCCGGATACTTTGCCTGGATGGCCTGAAGCATGCGGCGACCGTGGCCCTGCCGTCGTTCATTTTGAATGGTCAACACCGTCCAGACAATAACTACCTCCCTTGCGGTGTCTTCGACGATCGCGAAACATCGGTCGGCAAGGCTGAGCCCAATTCGAGATGCGCCCTGCGGGTTTTGAGATGCCGGAGCAATCCACCACGGCATCGCTTCGGGTCCCTGATCGGCGAGCAACCCAGCGACTCGAGCTACATCTACCTCTCGTAGTTGATCGCTTCCGCCTTGTACTGGGGCGAGGCTGCCGCCAGCGAGCCGCGTCGTCACTTGGAACTCTAGGGTTTTGTAGAGGGCGACTGCGCCGGGATTCTGCTCAATCACTTCTAGCAGCATCGCGGAGTCCTTCCTAGCTTTCGCTTCGGCGATCGCGTGTCCCATCACGCCTCTACCGATTCCTTGCCGTCGGAACGGAGTCGCCACGGCCATCGCCGATACGTGACATACGCAGTCGCGGCGCGCGATGAGAACGACGGCGACGGGGTTACCGTTCGCGACATAAATTGAACTGCACGTAGGATCGATGTCCTCCGGGCCAAATCGCCAGCGATAAACGGAAGGCGTGAGCGAGACGGGAACGACGTACCCTTCGAAGCAGGTGTTGAGGGCTCCGACGATCTGTTCGTCCGAGTAGTCGGTCAGAGGGGTGCGCGTGAGTCGCTCCATGCTACTAGTTTAGTCTTTGGGTGGCGACTCGCTTACTTACGGTTTTTGCGCTTCAGATCTAGAAGCTCTTTTGCGGTCAGACCGGTGGATTTGGTGCGTGGATTTGCGGAGGGAGCAGGCGGTTGTTCTGTCGTCTTTACGGCCTTTGTGTCGGCCGGCAGCCGCGCCTCTTGAACTCGGACTTTTGCTGCGGACAGGCGACCAACGACTTGTACTTGAGCAAGGGGTTTGCGCCTTCGCAACGCGGCGATCGCCTTGCGAACGATCTCGTCGATTGGAAGCGCAATGCGGCGGACCGCGATATCCAACGGCAGCAGGCACGCGGCGAAAAGGAGCAATGTGAGCCACATCTCCGTGATCGAAGAGCCAACATTTTTGATCTTATGAAGAGCGTCGGCCGGGCCCCTTAGCATGCGGCCATCTGCGAGATCGACAACACGCTGCAAATTGGCCGTGTTCGTGTGGTAATCGCGATATTCGGCCGGGTACGGCAAGGAAAAGCCGCTAGACGAAGTGCGAAATCCGCCGCTGGAATCCGCCTCGGTCACAGTCGCGATGTAAGTCCCAACCGTGGTCGCATCGAAGCTGGAAGTGTAGACTCCCGGCGCAACTTCGGACAGGGCAAGATCACTCACCGCGCCCTTTGCATCGGTGACCTTAACCTTTGCGTCTGACGCGTTGAGGGCATTGCCGAATGAGTCGAACGCTCGGACCTCGACGACGCCTTTGCCACCCTCGTATTTGATGACGGTGTCGTATTTGTTCTTCGTCGCTCGTCTTGAAATCGTCCGCACGGCCTGGGACCAAAAGGTGCCGAAGCTATTCCAACCAACCCAATCGCTCGCCCATCGCGCCTGCGCATCAGAGGTAAACGCGAGTGATGTCCCAAGTCCGTACTGCCACGTCGCTAGGAGTGGATCGTCCTTCCCGGTGCGCATTCCGACCCGGGCGAGGGGCCGCGAATCGGTGAGGCAGTATGCGCCCAACGCCGGCGTAGCGTCGATGCCGTTCAGGATCTCTTCGCCGGGAGAAAGTTTGGGGAAGAATCGGCCCTCCTCTATGGCGCTGCGCGAAATGATCGACGTGTCTTGCGTTACAATCGCCGGGAGTTGAGCCGCTCGGTTGGCCAGGTAGAAGCGACCACCGCCCGCGGCAGCGAGCATGCGCAAGAACCGGACATCTTTGCCATCGCCGATGGCGACGACGGTGGTCGTGATATGGTTGGCCCGCATCTGGAGCGCGATGGAGATCGCTCCTTCCTGTTCGTCACTATCGTTTCCGTCCGCCATCAGGATGAGGTGGCGCACCTTGCTCGGTTCTTGGCCGAGTACCTCTTGCGCGCGCTGCATTGAGGGGCGAATGTAGATGCCCCCTCCGCCGAACGCGAGTCGCTGACACTGGTCGATAGCCGCCGCCTTGTCGGTCAGGGGCTGCATCTTCACAACAAACTCGATGCCGTCCGCACTGCCCGCGAGACCAACGCGGTCGAGCGGCGACATCATTTTGATCGTCTCTTCGGCCGCCTTGCCAGCGAGCCGAAGCTTGGGAATGCCGTCCTCTTGCATTGCCATAGACCCAGACGCGTCAACGATGATGCATACAGAAGTGCTCGGAAAACTCTTTCGTTGACGAATGTTGAGGTCTACGGGAAGGGCTTCGGCGATTGGAGTTCCGTAGTAACCACCAGGCAAGAATGAGTTCTCACCGCCGATCATTGCGAAACCGATGCCGCTATCGCGAACCGCGCTTTGGACTAGCTTCATCTGGGCTTCGGTGATGCTAGATGCGTTAAAGTCGTTGAAAAGCACCGCGTCGTAGTTTTGAAACTCCTCCGGCCGAGCGGGAACGCCACCTGCTCCCGCAACGTCGACGTCGAGCCCGTTGCGGCGAAGGGCAGTTGCGAGCTCGGTGCGGGCGATGTTTTGCTGCAGCACCAGGAACCGGGCTTTGCCCCGAACATCGACAAAGCTCAACCCCGTGTTGTTTCGATTGTCACCATCCTTAGGAGCAGAAACTTGGACGCGATATTTATGGAAGCCGGTTGACCCCAGCTCATCGTTTAGTACCACTGAGTTGCGGCCCACCATGAGATGCGCCGACACGGTTTTGATCACGACTCCGTCGCGGTCAAGAGCGAGGCTCGCGTTTTGGTCAACGGTCGAGTCCAGAACAGCGCGGAGTTCGATCGGCTGATTCAACTGAGCGTGGGCGGGCGAAGAAAGGGAAACAACGGAAACTTCTGCCGTGCGCTCCTTATGCCCAAGCGGGACAACATCGATAGTAAGGTTCTCGACGCCCGCGACTTGTGCGGCTTCCGCGAGGTCGCCGGAAGTCTCATTGCCATCCGTCATCAAGACGATGTGCATC
>JBBRML010000030.1:0-42518 GCA_038230855.1 Fimbriimonadales bacterium
AGGAAAAATAAACAAAGGTATTATCGTTTTCTGAAAAACAACATAGAGCGCCGCCAGCTCCCGCACTTGAATTACCTACTATGAGATTTCCGCCATTGGAGCCGAAATAGGAATTGCGTGCGTAAAACGCGCCCCCGCCTTTGGCCCCACTACGATTGTCAGACACGACATTGTTGTTTAGCAGTATTACGCTTTGTACAGAAGCGTGAACAGCGCCGCCTCCATCCCTACAAGTGTTGCCCATGATTACATTGTCGGACCAATCACCGCCAGTCGATGTGCCATGCGAGCCGGCACCTCCGTCGTTTGCCAAAGAGACATTTCCGAGAAAACTGCAATGTGAAATCACTGCAGTGGCATATCCCATTGTGGAGAGACCACCCCCTTCGCCTTGGCTTGAGTTGCCCAAGCACAATGTTGTCGAGATTGCAACTTTTGTTTTTTTGGCAAATGCGAATACAGCACCTCCATAAACTTCATTGAATTGAGACGCAGTTCGGTTGTTAGAAAACTCGCAGTCTTTTATTACTCCGTTCGCTCCTCCGCCTAAATAATAAAAGTCAGCCGGTGGATTCGCTAATGCGAAGATAGTCGTATCATCTGACTCACCGATCAACGCAACTCCTCCGCCGGCCGCCTCGGCCTTGTTCCCGCTAAATAGACTTGAGCGAACCGATATGGAAGTATCACCATCGGGATCACGCCCCACGATGGCACCACCATAGGAGTAAGCTTCATTGCTATCGAACTTACATGCAGAGACGTTCGCAACCGATTTGTAGAAATATGCTCCGCCTCCTCCAACAGCAGCCACGTTGGAGACGAATGAGTCACCAACGAGCGACACGACGGAGTCTTCAGAGTAAATCGCTGCTCCGTATCCCACCCAGCCACCTTGGCTACCAGACGCATGATTGTTGTTCAATTCGCAAAATGAGACAGTAGCAGTTGCATGCCACACAAAAATACCACCCCCTAAAGCTGCCTTGCCATCACTAATATTTAGACAAGCAAGCTCGGCAGATGTATTATCCAATACAAACACCGAATTAGCACCCGAGCCATTGACTTTAGGAATGGTAGACTGATCGAATTTTGTCCACGAGCTAGGACTGGGGTCGTACGCGCCCCCAAGCCCCACAACCAGTAAGCTTTTATTTATTACCAAGCCGTGTTCGGTATACGTTCCTCGTGCCACAGCAATGTTTTTGTCAGAATTTCCGACCGCTGTTGCGTCTTTTATCTTCGTATATGCTTTCCAGCCGTAACGTGGTACATCCAATTCCCCAGCTGAATTCACTAAGAGAACGGATCCGTTGGGGTTCGGCTTTACATAGCTTACCGACAATCGAACTTGATCTCGATGAATCTCAAAATCTCCGATATCCGCAGTCAGCACAAAGTCGACAACGCCAGGAGAGTGCCCTTCCGCGCGCCATGACGCTGCTAGGTCGGCTGCTGAAAGCTCGATCGAATCGCTGTCATCAGGTAAAGCGACGACGCCATTCTTGAGCAACGAGGCCTTACCCGCAACAGAGCTTTGCGGGCCGTCGCGCCTGATATGTAGAGTCACGCTTGAAGCTGCGTCGCTAGGATTGATGGACAATCTGGGAATTCCAACTTGACACCAGTCCGATTTTTCTGCCGACGAATCCAGCTGACTGACAAAAGATTTGCATATGCTTCCGTTGCCATGTTCCTGTTCTTGACTCACTGTCCCACCACCAAGGAATTGAATATCCATGTTAACAGCTATGACAGTCACTTTTGCACTATCGCTGCTTCCAAGTCCTCCATCTGCTTCTGACCTGTAATCAGCAGTCAAAGCGATGTCGCCCACTTCGTAACTCGTGGCCGTCCCCTCCAAATATACTTCCATTGGAGAGGTCATTTGGCTGACAAACCACACGGGGCTGTTCAACAAATTGATTTCGTTTTGCTTAAATTCATTTTCCCAAGCGCGAATCTGGCCACCGTTTTCACGAAACACTGCGCTCAACATAACGGCACCATCACCGGGAGCTTCCGGTTCAAAGCTGATGCGAGCCAACATCATGTCTTGCTCGCCGTGTACAACAGAGTCATCCTTATCAATAACGCCATCCTCGTCATCGTCGTTGTCATTCAAACCAATGACTCCACCCGGCGTCATTTCGTTCGGGCCCTCGGATTCCTCGTCATCTTCAGCAAGCGCATTCTCGCCTTGGACAATCTCGAGATTAATCCTGAAGATCAGTACTTCTACTTCGTCGGACCATACCTCTTTATCGGAACGTCCAGTAGTGCTAAAAACAGCCTTGGCTTTGAACTTGTGTCGTCCCAATGTCGGCGTGTGGTCTTTCTTCCAATGAATGTTTCCCATTGAGTCCAGTTCGCCGACATCCGCGTCATCGTCGTAGATCGTCACAGCAATTGATTCTTCCTCGTCAAGGCCGCTGACCGTTGCGACGAGTTTGAGAGGATCATTGAGAGAAGCCCATTTAATCGGCATATCCGTCATATCCGTCTCAGCAGCTTGCCGAACTACTATTAGCGATACCCCTTTGTCGTTGCCCCAACCTAAATTACGCACATTGGCATCGGCGAAAACCGCCACCACGCACAAGCAAACGGCCACACATAAGTACTTAATCATGAGCCACCTTTCCGTTCTCGCGTTCACTCTTTGATCTTTTTCCATTCGATTTCTCAATCAGTTCGCGTCGCCACAAAGTCCATTCGATCTGCAAGGCGTTGTTGATCCCTCGTTTCTGAAATACTGACCCGAAACGCGCCATTCGGTCATCGCGCGCCTGTCGCACCGTTGCCACATCAGCTGCCAATAAACGTCCTGGATCAGAAACAAAAAAATCCGTTGAAGATTCAACGAAGATTCGGCCCATGTATTGCAGTTCTGCAAGCGTGAGGTGCCGCACGCGTTGTTGGCTGTTTAACTCATATGGTATGAATAATGGACCATACATCTGAGCAAGATAGCCTCCCAATCGAAAGGGCGCGGTATGCGAACGCAGAGGCTTGGTCGTGACCGAATAGTCGGCGTCAGCCAACGATTGCATTATTTGAGCATGGATCGCCTTGCTTGATTCGCTTCGTTTTGCAGCGGGTTCGATAACAGGACAGAAAATATGCTCGCCCTCGGCCGACTCGACATTGTGGAGGTCAATGGTGACATCAAGGCGGTTGCCTGCATCAACCCACTTCTTAAAGAAGTTGGCATAATCGACCGCTTCTCGCGAAGTTTCAGCACTATGAACAAATTTTTCAGTAATTCCCTCATAAACTGCTGCAGCAGATGCATCGGGATCAAACATGGGAATGGCAAGGAGGGTGAGATTTTTACGCAGCTTTATCGCCGTGGGCGAATTACTCAAAAGGAAGTCGATCGCTCCCTGAACTGCCCAACTTGTATCGTTTTCACTTCCATGTTCGCGGGCATAAATAACCAAGCAAGGAACTGTCGCCGGATTGGACTCGCCGACTTGGATGACGGTTAGCGGACGTCCACTCTCCGACTTGCCGACATTGATGACTTTGACGCTGGAGTGCCCCTTTAACGATTCCACATAGTTCGCATTAAAGGCGACCGTATACGGGCATCGCATGGCCAGGTACACGCGGTCTGCCTCAAAGTGTTGCACGAAACTGTAAGTGCCCGAAAACGTCCCTTCACCCATCCACACATTGGAAATGTACTGCCATAGTTGACCGCTCGTATCCGGCAGCAGCGGGCCGTTGTACGCCTTGACAGGCTCCTTCTGCGGCGTGACCGGCGTTACCGCGAACGCATCTAGCCTGTCAATCGACTGCACGTCGCTGTATACCGGGTTCAGGCTCCACCATTGGTTCAGCGGCGAGTTCAGAATGTCCACCCGAACTGTCTTGCCTTTGACCCCTTCCAACCGGAACATGAACCAGTTGCGGGCAGCCGGTTTCTTAATGCTCACCCGGAAATGCGTCGCGCTGACTTTCTCAATCTCCAGCGGCGTGGAACACTCGAATCCAGTCACGACCTTGGCCGTGTCCTGTTCGGATGTGATCCGGGCTTCGTCCCGCTCTCGCTGCTCCTCCAGAGGCGGCGGGATCTGGCGATTGAGGCGATCCAACTTCGCCAGCCGGATGTCGGGGCTACCGGCCGGTTGCGTCGTCGGCCATCCGGCCAGTTCGACAGGGCCGGGTGGTTGCGACGGCGGTAGAAGCGTGACCGGCTGCAGCAGTTCAACGGCTTGAGCGTTCGCGTGAGATCGCTTGACGGTGGCGAGCGCGATCGGCTCCGGCCCGCTGTTCTCTTCCGCGGACGCGACAGCGGACTTGGTGCCGACCGTCGCCAGCGGAACCGGGTCGGCTTGGTTCGTTGGCTTGCGCTGATTGAATGTCCCTATCCACGTTGATTCCGCCGACGCATTGGGCGTGGAGGGCTTGGAGGGCGTGGAGGGCCTAGCCCCGATCGTCGCCAGAGGAACCTTCAACGCCGCACGTTGCTTGGTGTTCTCCCGAGTCGCTCGGGCGGTTTCCGCCAGCATGGCCGCGCGTTCCGCCCGGGCGTGAAGTGTCGACATAACGAGTGACCACGCCGTCCACACGACCGCCGACAGCATGACGCCGACCAGCAGGCAGGTGCGAAGCTTCCATCGGATCGTCGGCGTCCCCATATCGTCTGCCTTTTACTTGCTCTGCCGGGCCAGGATGTATCGGTTCGCCGGCGCGATCGCTCCGGTCTCGGCCCGGATCGAACGGGCGACGCTTTCGGTCACCACGGCCAGTTCTTTGTCCTCGTTCGTCAATGCTTCCGCCGACTCGAAGCAAGCACGGGCCTCCTTGGCCTTGTCGCTCAGCAGCAGCAGGTTGCCTTTGGCGATCAGCTTGCCGTAATCGTCAAACTGGATGCGCTGGATCATCTCTTCGAACGGCTTGGGGTCCACCACGATCGACCTGAGCAAATTCTCCCCCACGCCGGTTTCCCCGCCCGCACCGGCGTCGCCCGCCGACGAATCCGCCGGCCCCGTGCTTGCGAGGCTCAACTGTTGTTTCTTAAACCGCACGGCGATCCCTTTTTCGTTCGGCCGGGCGTTGAACAACGCCGTTCCCATCAGGTCGACCGCTGAATCCGTCTCGCCCATCCCAACGACGTTGTAGTACGCCTTGGCCGCCGACAACGCCGCCTCACCCTTCCCCGCCGCGATGAACGCCTCGACCCGGCACTTCTGCAGCTTCGCCACGTATTGCGTGGCCGCCGGAGCATAGGAGATCCCGATCAAAGCCATCGTTTCCACGTCGTCAAATCGTTTGAGGCTCATCAACGTGTTAAGGCAGTGGGGAAGCACTTTAACGGCAGGCAGCCGCTTGACGCCTGCCACGTCCGATTTGTTGAGCCGCCCGACCATCGACTTCACCTCGTCGACGGCCGCCACCTGAACCTCCACCGCCGAGGCGTTGAGCCGATCCGAAAGCGCTTCGAGCTTCGTTCTCGGGCGTTTGGGCGTCTTAGCCTCCGCCGGCGTGGTAGGCGTGGTACTTGTATCCGACGGCGGCTTCTGCCCGGCTTTCGGAGCGACGTTCTGCGCAACGCACGCCGCCGCCAAGGCCCAACACGCCATCCAACTCAGCGATAAAAAACGGACGCTCATGAAAACCCCAAAAAGGCACGTTCAAGAAAAGCACACGACTGTAGTTAGGCCACCCACTCAGCAACAAGCCGTGTCGAACTTTGTGTCGATTGTCATGAAACTGATGTTAGGTCCCCAAAGAATTGGCCCCGGCCGACCGCTCTTGCGGATCAACCGTTTCATCGCCGAAAACAAGGCCTCGACGCAACGCGACCTCGATCAACGGCGGAAGGCAATATCCACTCGGTGGCCTTTTAAGTCAAGAATAAAATTGTAAAAATGCAACATCCAATTCTCGATTACGCAAAAATCATCGTTCGCGTGAATGACGTTTGTAACATTTAATTTCCGGAGCGTATTGAGTGCGTTTGACGGAAGCCAATTCTATTGACTCGGAGCGGATTAATATGTGGCAAAGAAAGCCGCGGACTTTTCGGGGTTATGCCCACGGCGATCGTAGAGCTTGGTGGTCGAAGGGTCGGCGTGGCCCACGTCACGTTGAACATCCTCCAGACTCGCGCCGTTGTTTAATGCAGTAGTGATAAACGTGGCCCGCATCGAATGGGCCGAGTAGCCGGGGCCAAGGCCAGCTTGGCGGGCGTAGTGTCTCAGGAGGCGGTCAATCCCTTCGGGATGCAGACTTCGACGTGGGTTGGGGAATCTTGCGTTGACGTAACTCGGACGGAAGAGCGGCCCGTCCAAATCGGCGGCGTGACCGGCGGCGGCGAGATAGTCGTCGATCCGCTGGGCGGTCTGCGGATTGATGGCGAGCGACAGGTCTTCCCCGCCCTTGCGAATGAGATGCAATGATTTGTAGCCGGCGTTGGTGTGATAGTCCTTCACCAGCAGTGATGCGATTTCGGATCTTCGAGGACCGGCCTGCAGGCCGATAGAGAGGATCGCCCGGTTGCGTAAGCCTTGTATTGTATTTGGATCGGGAGCATCCAGAATCTTTCTCGCCTCCTTGGCTGAGAATGCCCTAGTCGTTCCCTGCCTTCTGTTTACGCGGGGACGTTTGATATCGCGAACAGGGTTTACATCAGCACCGCCGTGGGCGATCAGGTGCGTGTACAAGGACGAGAGCGCCGACAACCTACGTCGGATCGTGCGGGGTTTGATTCCGCTTTCTCTCATCCGGTTCTGCCAGGCGATCACGGCCGCACGAGTGACGTTTTTGAGTTCACTCGCCTGTTTGATATTCACCGTTAATATGAAGTGAGCCACGTCTTCGCGATACGCCCGTCTTGTATGGTGTGAAAGTTGTCCGGCCAGCCAAACCTGTTCTTCCGGCACGGCTTGGAGTAATTCCAAAGACAACGCACGCGGTTCCTGCGGCATGTTGCTCGGCAGGTGAGTTGAATTGTCGTTGTTGTGGAAAGGATTCATGACCGCGAGAAACCGGATTATCGCGTCTGTATCGTAGCGCACACCCCTCCCCCGCGCAAGCCTTGACGATACCCACTTCGTGTGGCGTTTGCTGGTTTTTTTGTTATTCCGAAACATTCCGCGTGAGACGGCACAACGTGCGAAACCTGTAGAACCTTTTTTCAGCGTGCGATCGACTGCCCGCAGGGAAGTAGCGTTCTGTTCCCTCTTGCCCGAGTTATCCACAGGGTTGAACTTGGCGCTAATAAACCGTGTTAAGATTCTATCGAGCGGCGTTGATTACGACGCCCGAACTACGCATCACTCATGTCCACTACACAACGAAAAGATCGCCGGTACACCGGCGTCAGCCTCGAACCGGAGATCATGCAATACCTCGACAATCTGTCCGATCGCATGGGTCTCAATCGAAGCTGGGTGCTCAACACGATCGTGTACGAGTACGCCAAAATGGTCGAAAAGAGAGATTTGAAACCGCTCCAGTCGAAGGAGGCGATCATCCGCTTGTAACTCCCATCCTCATGCCTCGCTCCAAGCCATCGCAAAACCCAGACCTTATGACCTTCACTGGTTTTGCCTTGCCGACGAGCAACACGACCTATACGCCGAACCAGTTTTTTGACGTGTGCCTGCCGCACCACTCCCGAGGAGTCGTGCGGCTGGTAGGCTACATGATCCGTAAGACTTTGGGCTGGTGCGACGCCCACGGCCATCCGCAGAATGAGACGGTGGCTTTTTCATACGACGATCTGGAGCAATACGCCGGGGTCAGCCACAGTATGACCCGGCTGGCGCTGGATCAGGCCACGCAAGGCGGATTCATTCGCTGCGTCAAAGAGGGCCAAGCCAGCGGACGAGCGGTTCCCGGTGCGTCTTCCGTGTACGAACTCGCCTGGGACGAATCGGGCGAGTATGTCAAAGACCCGAAGCGCTTTCGCGGGTTCTTCGCAGGCGAAGGCAACCGCACGTACATCCCCAACCAGTTCTTCGATCGACTGCTTCCCAATGAATCGCTGGCGGTGATTCAGGTGGTGGGCACGGTGGTGCGGTTCTCCATCGGCTTCCAGAACAAGTACGGCCACCGCCGGCAGCAGGTGGCGTTGTCGTACCGGGACATTCAACGCTACGCCAAAATCGCCAGCCCGTCGGTGCTCGCCAAGGCGCTCCGGGAGGCGTCCGCCAAACAGTACATCCAGCGCGTGGAGGAGGGTTACTTTGATCCGAACGCCGGCCGGTTGAGTCGCGCGGCGCACTATGCCGTCAAATGGGCCCCGTTGAGCCACGGTTCATCAAGCACTCTGAAAAGCGTAGCGGAAGAAATGCCCTTCAAAAACCACTCCGAAAAACAGAGCGGCAGCACACCGAAAAGCGTAGCGGGCGACCACACTGAAAAGCGTAGCGGTATACAAATAAAACAGGCAAATAACACTCTTAAACAACAGCCGGCTGTTGCTCAGACCTTTGAAAGGTTGAAAGCCGAAGGGTTCGACGTCCGCAGCGCCGAGGCGATCGCAAATCGGTATCCTACCGAGCGGATCGAGCGGCAGTTACGGCTGATCGACCGGCGAGGGGTGAAAGCCAACCGGCTGGGGATGCTCCGCACCGCGATCGAGCAGGACTGGGGCGATCCGACACCCGACCGGCGTGGCTTCGCCGACTTACGTCAACGCAAGTTCGAGCCGACCGACCGCGGCAAAGGCTTCGCAGACGCCTTGGAAGCAACCCGGCAAAAACTACGCGACGCCCGTTCTCACTAACCACGAACAACAAAAAACCCACAACAACCATCATGCACATCATCACCGTCATCAACGCCAAGGGAGGCTGCGGCAAAAGCACCATCGCCATGAGCCTGGCATCGGGCCTGGCCATGAAGGGGTACGAAACTCTGCTCTTCGACATGGATCCGCAGGCCCAGGTTACGCAGTGGCTCGGACTCGGGGACGGTCTCTCGCCGCAGGGGACGATCGTCGAGGCGATGGAAGGCCGCGCCAAACTGGATGATTTGATCCAGCCGACGCCCATTGAACATCTGTCGTTCGTCGCCTCCGCCCAGGGCTTGGAAGATTTAGGCCGGCAGATTACCGATCGGGAGAACTACGCCACGCTGTTCACGGTGTCACTGGCGAGCCTGAGCAAGCCGGTGGACTTCGTGGTGATCGACTCTCCGAACCAGATCAGCCCGATCATGGAGAATGTCATTTACCCGACCGACGTGTTCGTCGTACCGTTTGAATCGACCAAGGCCGTGCGATCGTACGCGAACTTTTATCAGCTCGTAATGCGGCTCCGGGCCGAAGAGGAGCACGATCAGTCGCCCGACTATCGCGTTCTGCACGTCCTATCCAATCTCTCCCGCCAGCGGGGATTGCGGCAACGGGTCATCGATACGCTGCAATTGCACGGAATCGCCCGTGCCCGCACGGAAGTCCGCACCTGCGGCTGGCTCGCCCAGGTGGATGAGAACGGCGGCAATATTTTCAGCTATCGCCCGCACAGCCGAGGCGCCGAGGACATGGCTTCGCTCGTGCAGGAAGTCTTGGAACTGCTCGGGCACGCTCCCGCCCTTGAAAAGGCCGTGCCAACGAATGATGAAGTATCCGTGACCCATGACGAACCCGCCGCATTATCCATAACTCAATCAACACACCATGAAGCTGCCTGATGGAAAAACACGACTCGATTTAGTCCGCGAGCAGTCACAGACTGGAGGCCTCACCCAGGGCGGATTTAAGAAACAAGGCCGACTGATCGTCAGCATCACGCGATTGCGTGAAGACCCCAAGAACGAACGCCGCACCTTTCGCGAGATGGACGGACTCATCGCATCGATCAAGTCCGTGGGTTTGGTCGAACCGATCACGGTGTCACCCGTCAGTGGGGAAGGGGAAGCCATCAGTGGCACCGTCTACCACATCGTCACCGGCCACCGCCGTTTCCGTGCCGCTAAAGCCGCCGGACTAGCCGAAGTGGAAGTGCTGATCCGCGAGCCGGAGGATGAAACCCATCGTCGCATCAAGTCGATCGTCTCCAACGTGCAGCGCGAGGACATCGGCCCGGTAGAAATGGCCGAGGCTTTGCAATCCCTGCTGGACGACCAGCAGGTGAAAAGCCAGAAGGATTTAGCGGTGGCGATCGGAAAGACCGAATCGTGGGTCAGCAAGATGCTCCGTATCCTTGGCCTGCCCGACGCCCAGAAACAGCAACTTACGTCAACGCAAGTCTCGGTCTCGTACGACTCGGTGGCGGAAATCGCCCGTCTGAAGAGGGAAGAGGATCAGGTTCGACTGATCGACGCGGTCGCCCACGGGGCGTCTCAATCGCATATCCGTGAAGAAATCAGGCAACTTAAAGGTCAACCTGTCAAGTCTGGCCCTTCATCGGCCGAGCCGAAGCCCAAACGGGTCTTTCATACCAAGTTCAAGGCCACGATCATCGTGCAAAGCACGACGACCCGTCTGACCGGTGACCAGACCGTCGCGGCACTCCGCGAGGCGTTGGAGCAGGCCGGGCATGCCGCCGCCGCGTAAAACTACACGTTATGATCGCTCCTAACTTTGAACGACAATGGGACATGCCTGAGCCGGCGGAACCGGAGTCGCGCGTCTCGCAGCAGTTGCCCTCGATCCATCAATCGATTCTGGCGAACATGGAAAATCACGTCTGGGTTGAATTGCCCGAGGCTGCGCCTGAACCCCAGTTGGCGGTTGAAAACGAGTCGATCGTCACACCTGACTCGGTCGCGGCGCGGAAGCGGCAGGATTCGGATCGTCGCGAGACGCTATTGACCGAATTGCAGGCGTTGGCGGAAGCGCCGCCGATTCCCCCGAATGAAAACGAGTTTGAGAACGATCGCGATCCGGGTGATGAATCGCCTCCGGTTCGCTTCCAGCGGTTGGACGTGCAACCCGTCGTCGAACACTACCGCCGCTGCGAGGCCTGCAACGGATCGGGCAAACGCTGGATGCTGCTCACCTGTCGCCGTTGCGGTGGACTCGGATCGGTCAAGGTCGGGCGTTGATTCCCCAGCCTCAGTGTCGACTGCCTGTCCTTTAAGATAAGGACACCAGGGGTGTCGAGCGGGGTGTCGGACATCGACACCCCCAGATCGGCATGGCCGCGACACGATCGGCCCTGAACTGGGCCGTTTAACGACGGGTTGTGTGTGCGTGTTGTCGTGGGCAGTGCCCCCGACTTCGGTCGGTTTCCTCACGGCGTCGGACTGCTATCGCGGACGTCCGCCGGGCCCTCTCCGGTCGTGTCCTTGACGCTCGCTCATGCTCGCTGGACACACCTCCGCTCTGCGCGCTTCACTATCGTTCCAGTGCTCGGCCAACCGACCGAAGTCGGGGCCACCGCTGATGAATCCCGGCGCGTACGCCGGGATGCGGTACGGCTCCGACAACACGCACACACGGCAGAAAGCTTACGCAACACGGTACGGCGTCAGCGCCGTGTTTGCAACCGACGTGTTCCGCGCGAATGCGCGGCCGGGTTTCAGTCTCACGTCTTATCATTTCCCTCGCCATGCAACATCGCCTTTTCAATTCATATACGGATCGTGACTACGCCGTTTTGTGTGGTCTGTTCGAGTCGCGACTGATGAGCCGCGCCCATTTAGCGGCAATCTACTTTGCCGGCCACGCTCGCATGACCAAGAAACGCCTTCAGAAACTGGAGTCCGGCGGGCTGGTGGGCCATCGTCCCCGCCGGCCGGGTGAACCAAAGCTCCACTTTCTTACGAAAGCCGGCTACGACTTGCTTGAACACGCCGGCCATCTCGCCGGCTATCCCCGATTCGGATACGACCGGTTCCGCAAGCGGGTCGACGTGTCGCCGCTCACGCTGGCCCACGAGCTAGCGGTGATGGACGTGAAGGCGGCGTTCCAGGCCGCCGCGCGAGAACACACAGGCATTCACGTTTCAACGTTCACCACTTGGCCGATTTTGATCCGCTTCCGTGTGCCAGCGACGGTCAGCGGCAGACCGTGGCTATCGCCCGATGGGTTTATCCGGTTAGAAAAGAAACCGACTTCCGAGCAGCGGTTTTACCTCGAAGTTGATCGCGGCACCGAAGCATTGTCCGTCGTCGAACAAAAGGCCGCCGCATATCTGATCCACTCCCAATCGGGCGGCACGCGCAGGCCGCTTCCGTTCCGGGTGTTGTGGGTCTTCCGATCGACCGAGCGGCGGGATCATGCCGCAGTGACGTTCCTCGCCTCGCGCCCGCCGATCTTGACCCAGGCGTGGCTGACGACCATGAATGAGTTGATCGCTGATCCACTAGGCCGGATTTGGGTTCGGCCGAGCGACTTCCGACACACCATGAAGGCGGAAACACTTCTCAGTTCGCCGACCGGGCCGTCGGCATCCGCTGACCCAAGACGATTTACTCACGATCAGTCGTACGGGCAACGGATACAAAAGCACATGCTGTTTGATACGCCCTGAGCATGCAAATACCACTTTATTTCCTGCGGCCTGGTACACGCCTCCGCCCATGTATTCTACGGAGTTCCAACTCCAGTGTTGCCGGTTACAACGAGTCCGGGAGGAGCACTCACTTCATCCAACACCAGCATCGCGAATTTGGTGAAATCTTCCCGTCGATCCTTGGGAACCCAAACCGTGACTCCGTCACAAGTGGCACAGAATGCGACCTCTCCCGTCGGCGCGTCGAATCGCAGCCATCCGCGTGCCGGCCAGAAGTCCTTGTTGATCGATACGTCCGGTGTTTCACCGGCTGGTGCGTTGGGAGCGGTGCCCTGCGGAGGCACCTGCCGCACATCACCGGCTCGCTTGATTCTTAGTTCGAACAACTGCTGAATCGTGTCGGGGAGCGATTTCTTAATACTGTCGAACTGATCGTTCTTGGGCGATTCAGTGCCGATGGCCCATCGATACCACAACTGGAGTCGACGTAGGTCTTTGCCGTGAATGGGCGTGATCGTCCACTTGGCCGTCAATGCACCGCTTCCTCCGAGTTGGAGGACACGATTGCCCAGATTCCCGCCATCGACGATGGTGAATTGAGCGCTGGGCGCGATGGTTTCGTTCACCGTGACTTCACCAGAAAGAAATGACGCCTGGCTGGGAACCGCCCACTGGTTTGCCGCGGTAGACGCCAAATTGTGAATGACTTGCGCGTACAACACGTCGCTGATGTTTTCCGTGGTCTGCTTCGTCTCGTGATTCAGCAGTTGCCGCGCGCAGCCGGAGTTGAGAGTGCCAAGGCCAGCCAACAAGAGACAGACAAGACATTTGGATCGCATGAGTGACCTCCCGGGTAGAATTGATCTACTTTTGTATATATTCAATTCGGGTAGTGGAAATAAATTTACTTTCCGCGACAGGTGAATTCTCAAGCATAGTCTCCGCGTCATCGGTACGAACGGCCGTTCGCCGTGACGCTGAATGAAATTAAAAAACCGACCTGATAAAGGTCGGTTTTGGCGGTCAGGTTCGCTTGAGCAATGCAGCGAGTTGATCTGCCGTCAGATCGGTCGGCTGGCCTGCACTTAGATGTGCCCATTGTACCCAACGATACGGTGCGATTTGGGTAAGCAGACTGAGGGCACAGTTCCGTCCGGCTTCGTCGCCGTCAGCGAAAATCCACACTCGCATCGCGGAGGAGACGATAAGGTCGGCCTGCGCCTTTGAGCAGGAACTTCCCATCAATGCCACCCCGTTCGGAAAACCCTGTTGGTGAAGCCACCAGACAGAGGCAAAGCCTTCGACGACGATCAGATCGTCGATCGGCCTGTCGATCCTGTGCATATTATACAGCACTTCTGACTTATGAAACTCGCACCGCTTGCCTTCCCGCTCGCGCGTGCCGGGGAACAGATATTTGGGAGTCTCATTGTTCACTTTCGCATCATCGACGATTCGACCGGCATAACCGATCAATCGGCCTTCGGTGTTGTGTAGCGGAATCGCGATCCGATCCTGCATCATCCCCTTGCTGCAGAAACCAAGCCCGAAATGTGCGATCGTCTCCGTCGTGAACCCTCGCTTGCGAAGGTACGAATGCGTCGGATCGAGGTGCTTGAGTTCAAAGTCCAATGGAGAATTGACGACTACCGGAAGCGACGTTGTCACGGGTGGGGGCTCATTCCTTACCGCTTCTACTTGTGACACGTCATTCGCTTGACCGACGGCATTCGGCTTGCCGTCGATCGACAAGCCGAACGTCTGGGCGATTTTCATCGCCGCAGATCGGAACTGCTTCGGATCGTTCGGATCAGCACCCTCCATCCGAATACAGAAGTCCAGCACGTTGCCGGACGCCTTGCATCCGAAGCACTGAAAGATGTTGCGGGTCAGATTCACACTCAGGCTGGCGGTGCGTTTGCCCCCATCCGTGCGCGCCGGATGCGACGGCAACGGGCAGAAGGCATACGCCCGCTCCCCCTTCACCTTTGGATTCATGCCGTAGTGCTTCAGAACATCGACAAACGACAATTTGGAACGCAGTGCTTTGAAATCAATCCAGGTGGACATAAGTCACCTCCGTTCTTGGTTGAGGCTCAGTTCGATCCGTGCCGCTTCGTCCCATTCACGGGGACATTCCACGTCGCATCGCTCGGCATACGCCGCGGCGAGCGGGTCTTCCACGTCGTAGTGGCAGACCACGGTCAGATACATCCCAAAATCGTGCTGATGGGATTTCATGCCCAGTTGTGCCGCGGAGGGCTCGGAGCCCAGCAACCGGCGGAGCTGGTTGATCAGCGCCCGGGCTTTCCGGCGGGCTCGCTCGTAATAGTCGTAGGACTTGCTCCCCAACTGGGCGCAGTCCTCGTCCGAGGGCGTGGTGACGCCCAGATCGATGAATTCGCGCATGGCGAACTCCTTTCGGGTTAAAGGTACGAAATGGGAAGGAACATCCGGCCGAACGGCGCGGATTTCTTACGCCGGTATGGCGCAACAATGGTGGGAACTACTTCTGGCCCCAGCTTGCCACAGCCAGACGTTGAGCGCAAGGGTTGTCACGCACCCATCCCCAACGTAGTCCCCGCAAAATATATTTTCATCGCCGTAAGTGTTTTGGCGCGCGACACGCGCGGCCCGCGCGGAATAGATCGCCCGGGAATTCCGGTAACTTTTCACTCGCAACTCCGGCAACGTGGTGACTAGATTGATGCGTATCACGCGATTGTTTCGTGTGACGCCCCGACAGCGGCTCGCTGTCAGTCGACCGAAAGGAGCGTAGTCATCATGAGTAGCAGCAATGTGAGAATCGTGTCAGGTGAACCCGTCCGGGTCACCGACACCACCAGTGTTCTCGACCGCATCATCGAAGGGTCCGACGTGCATCGTGCGACCGCCACCGACAGCAATGGCAACAGTGCTGAAGGGATGGGGCGCAGTTCGGAAAAAGCCGAAAACAACGCGATCTTCAATCTCCACTCCAAACGGGATTGAATCCGTCTTAGACGGATCACGGATAACTTCATGGACGACCCGAACTGACCTGGCACCTTCTCCGGTGCCAGTTTTTTTCTTTTGCTTGCTCCCCGGCAGGCATCGTGGATGAAAAGCCGGTTCGGATTCGGACTGGTGTCATGGTACGAGGGAGGTAACGTTCATCAAGTTGCGCGCAAAGGGGTTTCGTGCTTTGCTTCATGACAGAACGCCGTCCGCAGAACGCCAGGCCGTGTGGCCGGGCCCGGATCGGCGTAATCGTTCCCTTACACCTTTGGAGGTGTGTCATGAAGTCAGGTCTGACTTCGCTCAATGTTCCCCTGTCCCATTTGGTTCCCAGCCGGAGGAACCCCCGCAAGGTCAAGCCGAGTCAGCAGTCCCACCAAAGTCTGGTGGCGCTGATCCGGTCGTACGGCCTGCTCCAACCGCTGGTCGTACGTCCCATCGAAGGCAAGGCCGGGCATTATGAAGTGGTCGCCGGTCACCGGCGGTTGCGAGCGTTACGGGAGATTTATCGCAATGATGGAAATCCCACGATCCCCTGCGTCCTTCGCGACGTGGATACCGAGACAGCCGACGCCGTGTCACTCGGCGAGAACTTCGGCCGCGAGCCGATGCACCCGCTGGACGAGGCGGAAGCCTTCGCCAGGCTGGTATGCCATGACGGAAAGGATGCCCAGGCCATCGCCGCAGATTTCGGCGTCGGCGAACGGTACGTTCGTCAGCCTATGAAGTTGGCGGGTTTGGCCGATGAAGTGAAGACGGCCTACCGGGCCGGCGAGATCAACACCGGCACCGCCGAAGCATTTGCCTCGGTTTCCGAAGACCGGCAGATGCAAGTCTGGCAGGAAACTGCCGGTCATCCCCGCCATGCCGAGCACGTCCGTAACGTGATCGCCCATGACTGGATTGATGCCGTACACGCCCTGTTTGACGTGTCGGTGTTACCCGATTCGGCCGTCAGCCGGGACCTGTTCTCCGAACGGGTGCTGGTCGAACGCCAGGCGTTCATGGACGCACAGGCCCCGGCCCTCGACACCGAGCGAAGCAAGCTCCTTGATGAAGGCTGGAAAGAAGTCATCACCGGGCGCTATGAGGATGTTCAGGATCAATGCCGATCGTTGGACGTCCCGCAGCGTGAGTTCGACGAGCCGACCAGCAAGAAGCTGGCCAAGCTCGCCGAACGCCGGCAGAAGCTGGAAGAGAAACTGGAGCAGATCGGTGACGAAGATGAAAAGGCGATGAACTCGATTCAGGAGAAGTTCGATGCCTTGGAAGCAGAAGAACAGGAGATTCTGGCCCAGTCGCCGGTCTTTTATTCCGAAGCCACTAAGTCAACCGGCACCGCCTTCCTGATGCTCCTGCCCGACGGACAAGTTCGACGGGAATACCGCATTCCCCGCCAGCATGCCCGTTCAACGGATCGCGCCGATGGTCAGAGTTCGGATGGTTCGTCGCCGGCGGCTCCTCCCCCAACGTCCGATGAACTGGGTGAGCGGCAGCTAGCCGTCACCTTCACCCACCAGACGCTGGTCGTCCGTGAGGCCTTGCTGAAGAATGACGCCGCACGCAAGCGGGTGCTGGCGTTGATCCTGCATGAAAAGGTCCGTTCCGAGGCGTTGGCAGTCCGTCACGAAGCCAACGGCACCACGCTCCACGCCGAGAAAGGCGAGGGATTTACTTCCCCTGCCTTCGACCGGCTCCGGGAGATGCGGGCCAAGTTCGACCCGTTTTTGAAGGAGCATTTTGTGGAAGAACTGGCGGGATACGAGCAGATCGCGAAGCTCAAGCCTGCCAAGCTGGACGAACTCATCGAACTTTTGATCGTCGAGTGCGTCACGGCCCACCTGCAGCGGCCGACGGAACTGGTCAGTCGATTGGCGATTGAATTGAAGGTGAAAGTTCGTGACGATTGGAAACCGGATGCCGCATGGCTGGCTGGATTCCAGAAGATTCAGTTGTCCCATCTGATCACAGAGCTCATGGGGGCGGCGTACGCGCCGGCCCCGGAGCGAAAGAAGTCGGAATTGGTGGAAGTGCTGGCCAAACTGTTTGCCGACGCCGCCGAGGGCAAGCTGGAAGACAAACAGCTCGCCCAGAAGGTCAACCAGTGGCTGCCGTCAAGCCTTCGACCTTCAAGCGAAGATACGCCGCAGCAGTAAGAATTCTTTGCAAATACGAGTCGTTAGTTCACACGCCGAACCGTCACAGGTTCGGCTTTTTATTTTTAGAAACCGCCACTGTGGGAGAGACGCGAAAGCGTTGCTCAACCAAGAACGGAATGTGAGTCCTCATCCAATCCATTTAACCGGATCGTTCGGATTTTGCTTGCCGATTCAGATTCCTCGCGAGACGGTGTTATCCGCCGTACCATTCCTGACCCAGCTACATGCGCTTGCGTGGTGGAAAAGTATTCGGGCTTGACGACGCAGGAAATTAAAAAAGCCCAACACGAATGTTGGGCTGACTCACAGGGTCGGGTTGCTACCGTTTATGGTCATCGGGAGCAACCGGCCCTCCGGACTTAGTGTTACGTGCGCTTGCGTTTTCTTTGGCCCGAAGGCTGGAGATCACGCTGTGGGCATCGTACATCAGCTTGGCCACGTTCATCAGGTCGTCGTAGCCGAAGGAATGGGTGTCGTGCCAGTCCTCGGTGTCCTTGTCCCGATAAGATCTAACGATGGTGACGTTGTACATCACGCCGCTATCGGTCTGGTTGCGCCACACCGTGGCCTTAAGGCTGCGGTGACGTAGCGTTTGAACAGGGCGGTTGGCGGCCGATTCGGTCGCCGGTTGAGACGCGGGTGCGGATTGCTTGGCCATGATGGCCTCCTTTCAAAACGGGTTAGGAAAGAAAACAGTTCGGGCGAATATCAGTCGGGTGGTTCGGATCTCTCTTCGGATCGGTCGGGCCGTCCGGCCCGCAGAATCGTGTCAGCAGCGTGGAACACGCGCTGGGCGGTGCGGTTCTCGATCACCTGCTTGCCCAGCCAATGCTGCAGATAGCCGCGGGAGAATGCCTCCCCCGGCAGACCTAGGCTCTGGCAGCAGATGAGTGAAACCGCTTCGGCCTCCACTTCACGGAGATCGCGCGGGGTGCGGTCGTCGGTGTCACTCAGCCCCATCGATTCGGCCGTATGGCCGAGCATGATGTGGGCCATTTCATGGAACATCGTCCGGTGCGGCAGGTACGCGATCGGCGAGACGGCGAACCGCCTCTCGTGGGCATACCCTTGAACGTTGCCGTTGGTGTGACGGAACGGTTCCCGATCGATCATCAGAACATGGCTGGCGAGTTGCTCGTCCCAGACCGGAATGACTAGCGGCACATACCGGTCGCCGTCGGTCTGGCTCAGTACGAACCAATTGGGGCGAAAGACGAACCGTGTGACGACCGATTCGATTGTCGGATGTGGAGCATCGATGATCTGCAACTCGTCGGCAGACCTTGCACTTTCTACGTTCGACAATCGCCTTACCCGGACGGGCATACAGAGTGTAATCGCCTTCTCCCCCTTGCGGACGTGGCGGTTGAGTTTCAACCACCCGCGGAAGGTGTGGATCGGGCCGGGCTCGATTTTGCGGGCCCAACACTCGAATAAGGCGAGTAGTTGATTGCCGACACTGTAGTTCCAGAACGCGGAGTAAGCCGTGCTGATCACGCCGGGTTTATTCACGGCGTCAACCAGAATCTGTGACCAGTCGAGATGATCCGCAGTGGCTTGGACTTGAGCGGCTTTCGAAGCGCGCATAGAAACCTCCTGCCCTCGTATACCGAGGGCGGCTGATGGACATGTGAAAGATCTGGAAGGGACTCTGCCGTCAGCAAAGCACGGATTCGGCTTCAGCGCAAGGCGGGTTATGCACCTTGAATTGGGGGTCAGTCGATGCCATCTGCCGGATCGTGTCGGCCCAGCCATCGGCCGATCCGGCCTTCCACCACACGCCGCGGCGTCGTGAACCGCTCCCGTGACCGGCGAATTAGCTTTTCCCGGCGGTTGTGCCGGGGAAAATCTGTCGGCGTCGTGACGCCGTGGCAAGGATCGCCCACGTCGTCCTGCCGCAGGTGCCTTACGAGGACGTGATGGTTCGGCAAATCCGTGAACTGCTGAGGGGCGAAGAAGTGGCCGAACTCGCGAGCCAACTGCTCGGCGTCGGACTCCCCGACGCGGAAACAGATCAGGTTGCCGACGTTGCCGAACACGGCGTCGCGAATCTCATCACGGGTCTGGTCGAGGTATTGGTGCGTGATCGGCAGCATCGTCTTGTCTTGAACCGCCGAGGTAATGGGGACGTGTCCAAACGCCAGCCGGAAGGGAGGAGAAGGTCGATCGGGAGTTACTGCATTATAGAACGTTTAGCGCCGGTTCGTCACGCGGCCCACGCAGTTCCGCCGCGTGCGCGACGATGGTTTGCGTGTTATGATGAACCCGTTATCCATTTAATCCACACACCCGATGAGCAAACGCCAACCCAAATCATCCCCTGACTTGCCCATGACGATTGAGGAATTGTCGGTCATTCTAGCACGTTCGTTCGAGGATTTGCACGGCCGGGTCGGCAAACTGGACCAGCATCTGGAAGAGAAGTTCGCTGAAGTCGACGAGCGATTCGATCGCACCGATAAGACGCTCGACCAGATCGAGTTCTTCGTCTCCGGCCAGGATCGCCGTCTCTCCGTCCTCGAAGACCGCGTGCGATTACTCGCCACCAAGGTTGGCCTCGACTTTCGGCACTCGTAGAACGGCATTCCACACTCTGTGGTGTGGATTCAATCCATTGTTTCGATCTCAGCCCGTCGCTTACGCGATGGGTTTTTTCGTGATTTTCTTCAGGACAGAGCATCGGATGCGATTGTGACAGTCTAGGTGGCCTGACACCGTCCAGTGCAACTGTTCCCTTTTACACCGGGAGGTGTATCATGAAGTCAGGTGTGACGCCATTGAGCGTTGGCCAAGTCCCCGAGACACTGCAGGACGTGCGTCTCGCAAAACCCTCCCGCAAAGATGCCGCTGACCCCCAGCCACCGGCCGTCAATATACCGGTAGGCCGGGAGTGACGATTGACCGCTTGTTGGTGTTTCTGGCGGGCTTGTAGACCGGCTTGGTAGAGCATTCGCGCCGTCGCCGGCTCGAAGTAATGGGACCGATCACCGCGGCGTACCGCCGCACACCGCAACGGGCACCGCAGTTGCGTTTCCGCCGGCGCGCTGGAGTCCTCTTCGAATAAGGCCGGCTCCACCTGCGGTCGCTCTACCTCCGCCAACCACTGGTCGATCCGGCACACCCTCGATTTTCCTTGGTCCGAACTATCGACTACGATCCACGTCCACTTCGCCATTCTGCTGCCAGCTTCCGTCGCAAGGTGCGCGATCCCGTCGAGAAGTCCCACGAAACCTGCTTCTTCCCCGCTGGTGTAAAGCACGCTGACATTCACCGGCGCACCGGAACTGACAACGTCTGTTAGCACGCTGGTGGCCACTGCAACCCCTGCCGCGTTGTCAACACCGTAGGCGTAAATCTCTCCGTTTTCCTTTTCATCGACGCCGCAGCTCCCCGATTGCGCAAACGCGTGCACGGCGGTTACAACCCCCGCCTCACGAGCAAGCGCCGCAAACAGCAGCGCCCGTGTCCGCGGGGAGTAGCACGTCGCGTGCGATCACGTCGAGGCCGTCCCCCGTCGGTCCGGCAATTCCATAGGTCATGAGCGGCACTCCGTTGGCATTGCGAGGACTCGTGATCGGGTACCCAGCACCTCGCCACGGTGCCCTGCAGATGTTCGATACGCCCAATCTCGCTTCCGAAGCTACGGCCCAGTATGCTTGCCCTAACAGGAGGGTGTAAGAAAATATGGGGCTTCTTTGGAAAGTGGAAGAGACATTGGACGCTGGCGGACATCAGTACCGAATCCTCGGTCCCGATATGTCCGGTGACTGGCTCACTGAGCTGGCAGAAGAGTACGTGCGCCTACGTACGGAATGTCGGATGCCGTTGTCTGAGATCTCCGTTGATGGCATTGCGGTCCTATCGACAGCGAACATTCTGAAACGACTTAAAAAGGCGACAGTACCGCTGCGGCGGGCGGATAACTTCGATGTTGTGCGCAGCGATTTCGGCGAGGTGCTTTGCTATCTCCTTCTAGAGCATCAGTACGGCGTCGAACTAGGATATAAAAGTGTTAGAGATCGCGAAATTATTCAATCGCCTGGTCGCGGTATTGATGCACTTGGATTCGAGGACGGAGAAAATCTAACCTTGGTACTCGGTGAAACCAAGGTTAGTGACGATAAAGAATCTCCCCCGGGTGTCGTCGACAAGTCCGAAGACTGCTTGGCAAAGCAGCACATTGCCCATCTCTCGGATCCCGAACAAACCGCCAAGAAACTTTGGAATACATCCCGCCATGTGGCCGATCTAAAGCTACGAGACAAGTACATGATCGCTGCGACCATGATGGAAGACGGAAAGCTCGAAAATCTTAGCATCGTTGGCAGTTGCACGTTGGTCCGCTCGCAGCAATATTACACGGAAAAGGACTTCGGAAGTTTTCGGAAGAACCCGAATGCATACGAGCCAGCACGCGTAAGATTCCTCGTGGTGAGACTCCCTGAAGCGATCGAAGTCGTTGTAAAGAAATGGTACAAAATTGTTCAAGAACTTGAGGTGGCTGCATGAGCAAGCAGCAACTAGACATTCCGCTCGATCAGCTCGGGATTCCGCAGTATGTGGAATCAGCGCGTTATGCCGCGCTTGTGCGAAGCATATCTAGTTCTCCCGGCACCAGCGGCCTTCAAGATCGCCCGCAACGTCTACCGCGATTCGCATTTCTCTATGAATCGCGGGGAATGGCTCTCTTTGAAGCATCGACTCGAAGCCGCTCTCAGGTTCGTGATACCAAATATCGTGAAGACTTTCAGAAATCATTTGACTGCTGGCGTGCTTTGACAACGTTGGCAGATGAGAATAATGCGAGTACAAAATCTCAAGTCTCTCATGCAGGACTGAAGCTTGTTGAATCCGAGTTCGGCGCTGGCGTCATGCCTAATGAATTGAGACTCGCATTCCATCTTTCGGCAACTGGCCTCCTCTCCGAATGTGCAGCCGAAGCAAGATTGGAACTTCGCCGCTTCGCGCTATCTGAACAAACTGATTTTTCCTCATGGCGCGATGCTGTAATCGAACACGTGTTTGCTGCGTTCGTACTCCTCGTGCGGAAAGATAACGCTTGGGTGGATATTGATGACGCACTCACCCGAATATCAGCATTGCGTACACTTCAAGTCCAGTACGAGGAAGGCTACCTCAATGGCAAAGGCGAATCATCGCAACAAACCATTGCAGCCGTTGAGTTGGTCGGTCTCTATCACCTGGCTCAAATCGCCACAATAGTTGGAGAGTATCTTGCCACGGGAAAAGAAGCCGCGGTTCAAACATTTGTGCGAATTGATAGACATCACGATCGTGCCAGAGAGGTGTTCGAGAGTTTGAGGCTAACCGAACTACGCGACCTTGCGAATCTGGTGTGGGCGGGATCCCGCGTCCTTGTTCAAAACTGTATTTGGACTCATGTCGCCGGTTTGCCGGAAGCAGTAAAGGATTTCGCTCGAGCATTGACGGTACGAGGCCGGCCGAATCCTGTAATTGAGTTATGGCCTAGTCAACAGGAAGCACTTCGCAAAAATTTCCTAGACACTTATCCTCGTGCGATACTTGTTGAAATGCCAACAAGTGCGGGCAAAACATTGCTCGCTAAATTCGCTATTGTTCAAACTCGCGCGTTGAGTCCGAGTGGGACTATTGTGTACGTTGTCCCCACTCGTGCCCTAGTCAATCAAGTTACTCTGGAGCTTCGCGGCGACTTCCAAGGACTAAAGCCTAGATTTCGTGTAGAGCAGACGGTCGCAGCTTTCGAGCTAGATCCTACAGAGGCGCGGCTCCTTGAGGATCCGCCGGACATTCTTGTCACAACTCCTGAAAAGCTCGATTTGCTCATTCGTTCTGATCACAAGAGTGTTGAGAACATCTCGTTGGTTATCGTGGATGAAGCACACAATATCGGCTCGCAAGGTCGAGGGGCTCGCCTTGAACTGCTCCTTGGTACACTGAAGAGAGATCGCGCGTCAGCGCGGTTTCTTCTATTGTCGCCCTTCCTACCCAACGATAAAGAGCTACTTTTCTGGCTCGGCGACGACCGTACGCTTCCCCCGATACAGGTGGACTGGAAGCCGAGCAATCGGGTGGTCGGTGCGATACGAAAAAGTAAGGTACGCGGGGTTGACAGCTACGCCGTACGATTCAGTACCTTGCGAGCTTCTGACAATGCAGACGTTCCAGAAGGCCTGAATGTCGACCTCGGCTTTTCCGATCTGAAAAGCTCAGCAACGAAAACACTGTCTTCCGACGCTGTTCGATTACTTCGCGATCGAGGCTCTATGCTCGTTCTGTGTCGCGGCCGTGGAACAGCGGCGACTCGCGCAAGTGAAATCGCAAAAGATCGAACGGAGTTGCCTTCGGATCCCCTTCTTGAGGCGGCGTGCCGTTATCTTGAAGCGGAGGTCGGAAGAGAGACAACATTGGTGAAGTGCCTTCGCAAGGGCGTTGCATATCATCATGCCGGCATGTCGCAGGAAGCTAAATGGCTAGTTGAATCATTGACGCGCCGCAGCATCGTGACCGTCGTGTGCGGTACTACCACGCTCGCGCAAGGAGTAAATTTCCCGATAAGCTCGGTGATTGTCGAAACCTTGGCAAAAGGTACCTCGCAATTGACATACCAGGATTTTTGGAACATTGCGGGCAGAGCTGGTCGTACTTTGATTGACACGTTGGGCCTAGTCGCCTTCACCTCGAATCAGCGGGACGAAATCGATCAATTCCTTCAAGGTGAGGCTACCGAGATTGCAAGTCAGCTCACTGGCCTTATAGACCGTGTCGACGAGATAGGTGAGAGGTTCAATCTTCAGATTATTTCCAAGATCCCAGAGTTGGGTTCGTTACTCCAGTTTCTGGCGCACTCAATGCGCGTTTCAGGTACCTCTTCCTTGGCTGACGAAGTTGAAGATTTGTTGCGGGCAAGTCTCGTGTATCATCAAGCCAGTAAGACCGGCGCCGATTCAGCCAAAGCTCTCATAAAATTGTGTCGGGCATATATCGCATCCTTGGCAACTCGCAAGAATATTTTGAAACTGGCTGATACGACCGGTTTCTCAACCCCAAGCGTGCTGAAGTTGCTGCATGATAAATCTTCGCGATCCGGGTTCACTCAATTAAATGAATGGAAGCCAGAATCTCTGTTTGGAAAGAATATTAAGCCCCTTACAGATCGAGTGTTAGCCATTTCCGAACTGCCGGAAATGAAACTAGGTCAAGGCGATGGAACGCCATTTAATCCAGAACTAGTGGCTAAAATCGTGCGTGATTGGGTTGGCGGTGACACATTAGACGGACTCGCGGCGAAGTACTGGGTTGCGTCCGAAAAAGACCCCGATAGACGGCTCAATCTGTTCTCGACGTATCTGTTTTCAACGCTTCTTGGACAGGTTTCATGGGGTATTGGTGCACTTGAAGGTGTATGCTTCGCCGGCCAAGTCGAGGATTTAGAGACAATCGGACATGTGCCATCTATGATTTTCTTCGGCGTTCAAAAGAAGCAAGCCGTTTGGTTGCGGATGGTCGGCGTTCCCCGCATAGTTGCTGACGGATTGGCCGATCAATGGACGCAAGAGAAAAAGACAGAACCGCGCTCTCACGATGAAATTCGTAACTGGGTCTCTAATGTGGACGTTAAGGGGTGGCAGCGCGTGATTCCGAAAGGATCGCGACTTCGTCCAGCAGACATGAAGATTTTGTGGAATGAGTTCTGCGGCTGAAATAACGATAGTCTGATAGCCGAGTGAATCATAATGCCCACGACAAATCTGCTCCACCGTCTTCTGGCCAGACTCCGCCTCACGCAGAATCGCCACGATCTGCTCTTCGGTAAATCGCTTCTTCATCACGACCCTTTCTGGGCCGCGATTCTATATCACCAACGTGGGACATTTTAGGGGACCAGGACACCAACCCATCGTCGATCCGTTGCGCGAGTGCCCATCCCCACTCGATCTCTATCGATAGACCGTGGTGGGAAGATTATCTCTCTACGATACTGCGGACTTCAATACCCGAATATCGCCAAAGCGAAAGGCTACAAAAAACCCAGCACGAATGCTGGGCGGTACGACTGTTCACTTAAACTGATCTTAAGGTGTTCAGACCTCCAAAAGAGATAAAACGGCTGACATCAACTTCCTGGAACGAGCGCATTTTGCACCGACTTCAGGAATGATCGGGGTTCCGTCGAGGTCGATCATTCCTAATGCGATTCTGAAATCGATCACTTTCGTGGTGAGTTCCGAATACAGTAGGGACAGAAAAACTACGCGTTGCCGTTCCGTCAATTCTTTAGATTCCTCCAGAAGCTTGTTTATTCCTTTCTGAAAACCGTCGAACTGCGGATCCAAGGCGGGTGATGTGTTCTGGGCCTGCGATAAGTGACGAACAGCTTCGGCGATGGTGATCCATTGTAACATTAGAGACGCTCCTTTCGTGCCTACGGGTCATCCCCAAAACGTTTGGAGATGGCCCCCGCTCACGAAGATTGCGTACCAAACATATACCGTACATTTAAGTTTTTTTTTACGCAAATTGTCAAGTGCTTCGGATCACTACCTGTGGTGTTTACTTATAGCTCACATACAACCAATGCATTTCTTGCAAAATGTTAAGAACCCCTTAAAGTGCCTGCTTCGCGACATTTCATGCCGGTCGTATGCCAAGGACATAGGCGAACGCGGCTGTACGGAGTAAGGCCATGAGTTCAATCGGCGGTATCGGTGGTAGCGGTGGGATTCCCCCTGTGCCGCCTGGAGGCGATGGTGGCGGTGGGCCGCCTAAGGTTCCTCCGGGTGGTGGGCCGCCGCCGGGCGATTCCGCCCACTTCAGTTCAATGGCGACCGCATTCGCAGCCGTCCTTGAGTGGTCTGCTCACCTGCCTCGGTATTGCGCCGGTTGTACAAAGAGTGGCATTATCGTCGAACGGCCGAGCGGAGCATGAATTTTTATCTCGCCTAGCCGTTCCCGTGACACATTCTGGCCTATATACTTCCTTCGGTTCCACGGAAGGACACCTTATGAGCGGATATCTTACTGATTTCGGCCGAGACGGTCGCGGCGAGGGTGTCAACGAACACCCGCGTTTGGCGCTCCAGTACACCCACGACATTTTTCTCCGCGCTGCCAGCGACCACCTCGACATTTTCATGATATGTGAGTCACTCAGGGACTCCCTACGCAGCGGGCTCTACGACAAGGTGACGGGGCACACCTTCGTGGAATCAGTCGAAGAGGTTCTTCGCGCCGGCAACGACGTGTCGATACTGGTATGGTCGGAACGTCCTGCAGACTATGACGTTCCGGTATTCCGTGCGTTGGCCGCTCGCGCTCGACACTACGCCGGTCGGCTAGCGATCCGGGCTAGCGGCACCTCTGATGGGCGTGAACGCATCACCGACTTTATTGTCGCCAAGAGTCGTAATGATTCGCGATGGATCGTTCGTGTCGAACAGCCCCACGCGGAGATCGTCGACGCCGAGATTGAAGATGAAACTTTCCGCGTGCCGGCAGCCGTCGTGTTTACCTCGGCTCAAGCGCAAAAACACGGCCTTCATTTGATGACCATCTTCAACAAGCTGTTCAACGCGATGGATGACTGTCCTGTACTCAAGCCAGTGTCATTGGACGGAGCTTGCACTTAATGAGCACGGATGACGGACGGCGTCCGCCTACAAAATTGCAGGCGGACGTCGCGTCGTTTATCGAGTCCGCTCTTGTCAAAACACAAGAGGCGGTTGCCCCGTTGTCTGCGACATTGCGTCGGTCGATGTTTAACGTTGCCCATTCCGAACCGGGCTACGTGGTGTATACGCGAATCGGCTTCACCTCTTTGATCATTCTCGTGTTCCTTGCAGGAAACGTCTTTATCGGTTTTATGGTTTGGTATTTCGGCTCGCATGATGTTGAGTTGATCGGGAGCGTTTTCAACCAACCCAAGCCTGACCCAGCCATTTGCGAAATCGCCATTAAATCCAGGGTGGTGACGTCTGCTGTTCTAACAACTTTGATCGGTTCAACCTTTGCCGAACTGGCCGCCGCGATAGGAACGATTTGCTACTGGCTTTACCGCACCCAAAAACAGGCCGCTAAAAGGGCTCCACGAGTCGATAAAGCCGAACTGTCGACGCATTGAACGCTCTTCTTTCAATGGCTTGCCCCGGTTGATCCAACATTTTCTGGAAACCCTTTCTTCAAACGTTGGATTTCAGTCACCATGTAACAAAAAATAAAAACAGCCCTACATAAATGCTGGGCGGTGTGGCGAGCGGCGCCTTTGCGAACGTGGCGATCGAGCTTGAGCCACCCTTTAAAAGTGTGGATCGGGCCGGATTCGATGCCCCGGAACATACATTCAAACATCGCCAGCAGTTGATTGCCTGTACTGTAGTTCCAGAACGCGGTATACGCGGTGCTGATGACGCCGGGTTTGTTGACGGCGTCGGTCAGTATCTGCGACCAGTCGGGATGCGCGGCGGACTTCGATGGGGCGGAAGGTGAGCGCATGAGTGCCTCCTGTCCTCGAGAAACGAGGACGATTAGATGGACATGGAAAAGATCAGGAATGAACTCTGCCGTTAGCAAAGCACATTTCGCAGCACAGCGCAAGTGGCATTGATTTGCTCAGAATGTAGTACCACAGGCATGCTCTGGCTATATTGCTGGAATCGCTAACGTTGACGGTGGGCTTTTTCCATTAGTCAAAAGATTTTTTGTCGCAATTTTTATCGTCTTTTAGTGACCTGCCTGCCGTGGTATCATAATGTATAAAATTTGCTGGACCGGGGCCAGCCGGGCCGATAGATCGGCTGTGGAAGCTCTGTACACGGCCTTGGCTTGCGGTGTTGACCGGGGGGCGGCCGGCTACAAAAGGCTCAATTTACGTAGGGAGCCACCATGAATGTCGAATTGTCGGCCAAGGACCTTGAAGTGATAAGCGAATCACTGCTGTACTCGAAACAACGGATTGCCGACTCGGTAAACACTCCTCCCGATCAACCCAACAGAAACTTCGGGCCGTTGATGAAGTCTCCGCAAAGCTCGCAGAGCAGTAGGCCACGTGTCTTCAGAACCGACCCTGGATGTTCTCTATCGCGGGGAAATTCGTTTGAATACTCCCGTGACTAAAGCGATCGTCGAACCCGATTGCTCTTTGGGCAGCGGCTGGTCGGTCGTCGATTTGTGCTGCGGCCTTGGCGGTATTTCTGCTGCCGCGCAACAGCTCGGGTCAAAAATCGTCGCGGGCGTCGATCTCTCCTCCACAGGCCTCGAAACTTTTGCGAATGCTTTTCCTGACGCGACGCCTGTGAACGGTAGCGTCACAAGCATAAAGGTGAGCGCGAAGTGCGCAACAATTGTAAAAGCCGCTAAAGCAACCGGTAGAACACTGATCGTATCAGGACCACCGTGTCAAGGATTTTCAGTGGCGGGACCGCGGGAAAAGCATGACCCACGGAACCGCGTATTGGCGGCGGTCGTCAAGTTAATAGTTGAACTTCAACCTGACGCTGCACTGATCGAAAATGTCGCCGCGCTTCTCACTAAACGACATAGGGGGCATCTTCATCGATTCAAAACGAAGTTGCGTGATGGCGGCTATTCTGTAGAGCTATTCGAGCTCGACGCCTCGGAGTATGGGGTGCCGCAGCGGCGACGTCGAATGGTTTGCTTCGCCTCCAAACGAGACCTTAATCGAGAGTTCCTGCAAGAGGCATTAGACGCTTACAAAACCGATGCACCCTCGGTTGAGGAAGCACTAGCGGGTCTTCAACCGCCGCCAGTTTATCCTGGTCCTGGGAATTGGATCGAGCTCGACGTATTCAACCACATGGCGATGCGACATTCACCCGCGGTGCAGGAGAAAATAAGCAAGCTGAAACCGGGCACCGGCCCGATGTCATACCGCCGACTACATCCGCAAAAGGTTTCAAGAACTCTAATCTCCGGAAACCGCGCGCCGCCGGCACATTTCGCCGAGCCGCGGAGCATAACCGTCCGTGAAGCGGCACGACTACAAGGCTTTCCAGACGACTTTGAAATCAAGGGGACTTTTTCAAAGCAAATGCTTCACGTAACGAACGCTGTTCCGCCACCACTTGCACGCGCCGCTCTCCACGCGCTATTTTGCAGCTGGGAGCAGTCATTATGAGCCAAGTGGTAAACAAGCAAATCGAGAAACTTGCTCAAAAGATAAAAGACTCTCGGCCGGGGCAAGCAGCGATCCAAACTAATCTAGCGACATCTGATCGTGTTTTGCGGCGCGTAACTGACGGTATTTACAGAGAGCCTTGGTCAGCATTGCGTGAAATTGTGTCAAACGCCTACGACGCAGACGCGACCGAGGTAACTATCGACACGGATGCTCCCCGCTTCAAACAGATCCGAATCAGAGATAACGGTAACGGTTTCACAGCCGAAGCACTTGCCGCAATGATCAAGAGCATTGGTGGTAGCGGAAAACGGACTGATTCGGGAGCTGAACTTGGCGTCACCGCGAAGGGCGACGTCGACCGGAGTCCAGGTGGACGTAAACTAATCGGAAAGCTCGGCATTGGCCTCTTTGCAGTGTCACAACTAACACAAGAATTTCAGGTAATCACAAAGCGGCAAGGTGATACTGAACGAACAGTAGCCGACGTTCTTCTATATCGCTATGCAGAAGGGAAACAGCCTAAGTCGGATGGCGGCGATCCCGAGTTCCACACTGGTTCTGTCCAAATCTGGAAGACGCCAGTAAAAGACAAAGGGTCTCACGGAACGGAAATCATTCTTCGCAATTTGCTTCCTCGAACAAAAGCGGAACTTTGCAGTACCGATGTTTGGTCACTAATCTACGCGCCGGAAGGTGCAGTCGATGAAAACGCCGTTCCAGAACCTCCGCTGTATCACATCGGATATGTCGATCCGGATAAACCTACCGACTTAATGGTTTCGCCGCAGTTGCCATGGGGAAAAGAGAATGACCCAGACAAAAGATTTCGACTTTTTACAGAACGGATGTTCGAACGCGAACTCGTTGCATCGGAACGCCGACCCAGTCTAGAAAACACTTTCGACAATTACCTCAAGTTTATCTGGTATCTCAGCCTTTCCGCCCCGCTCGACTATCTTAATAAACATCCTTTTGACCTAGACAGTATTTCCGACTTACGCATTTACGAGCTATCGAACGGGAAAAGTGGCGGTGCGACAGAACTCAAGCTGAAAGCTGGTCAAACTATCCGGCAAGCTCTTGAGCTGAAATCACCGGAACGTGGTAGCAAGTCGAAATTTCGAGTTATCGTTGACGGCGTTTCGCTTCGAAGGCCAGTTCGATTTTCGGATCTTCCAAAGTCCTCCCATTCAATCGATCGACCAATGCTGTTCGTCGGCAAGGATCGTCCAGATCTCTCAAAATATCCGGAATCCATTCGCGGTGGCGATTTGGAATTTGAGGGCTATTTGCTCTGGAGCCCCCGAGTTGTGCCGGTGGAACACAATGGTGTTTTAGTACGAATTAATGATGCAAGCGGGACTTTATTTGACGAAACGTTCATGAAATACCAAGTGTCAGAGCAAACCCGAATGCGCCAGGTCACGTCGGAACTGTTTGTCACTGAAGGTCTTGACGCGGCATTGAACATTGACCGTGAGTCATTCAATGTTGCTCATCCTCACTACCAGTATGTATCCTCATGGCTGCATGGGGCATTTCGACAGTTCGCGACTCGTCAGAAAGAAATATCGAAGACGGCTCGATCGAAACGGCTTGCGACAATTCACGTCGAGTCTCAGAAGGAACTGTCGACCTTGGTTTCGCAATTTGTGGATGACTGGTCAGATGGCGATGAAGATCCCGTCAAAATTGAATTCGTGTCAGGACCTAAGAGCGAACCGAAAGCCGCTCCACCTAAAGATACAGTTCAGTTCTCTATGGAAAGGATCTTTGCGAAGTATGACCTAGGCGCGCGTGCAACACCCAAAAAAGCAGTTGAGTTCGAAAGTGATCAAGCGACGATGCGGGCCATAGCGCAAGTACTCTATGCGGCTGGGATTTTTGACAAGATGAGCCACGATAAACAGGAACACTTACTTTCCGACCTCGCAGCAGTCATTTTTCTCCGTAGGGGGGCGTAATGGCGAAGGAGCCATCGGATGGATCGTATGATGAGGACATTTATCCAGAAGACCTTGGCCATGCGGTTCCTGAACCACTACCGCTGGCCAATTTTCAGCCCTGGCACCTGCCAAGGAAACAGTGGGTGCGAAATATTCAATGGAAGACCCTCACTAAACGTTTGGTGAGGTCTCTCAACTTGGAAGACAGACCGTTACGGTATCTCGGCTTGCCAGGTACCGAATTGCTGGACTTAGAGGTATTAGCAAGCTGGTGTGCTGAAAACAATCTGCGCTTCCGCTACCTCGGCTTCAATTCCGGGGCGCAGTCACGCGGCGCGCAGACAACCCAACAACTCGCTGAAGATCTTCTTCGCAGTATTTCCGGAGTAGATACGACTTCGATTGTATGTACGGATGACATAATTACTCTCGCGTCCAAGAGAAGCCTCGCATACAACCGGCTGTACGGGTACGAATCATTTGATGTGGTAAATCTCGACCTCTGTGACGTATTCACGACGCAACAAGGGCGCGCCGTGCATGAGGCGGTCAAAAACATCGTTGAATATCAGGTCAATGCTCGCACGCAACCTTGGCTGCTCTTCATCACAACCGCGATCGATCGTGATGCCGTCTCTGACGCAGACGTTGAACAATATGCTCGAAAGTTTGACGAGAATTGTGCGAAATGGGACGAATTTAAATCTATCACTAACACGATGGCCGGCAGAGTGGCGACTGCGGACGGTTCTCCCTTTAACGACGTTACGGGAATGCGATTTGGCAAACTACTTGCAGTTGCAATAGGAAAGTGGCTCGCGTCCGTCTTGAAGGAGCCACTACCATGGAAAGTAGAGCTAAAATCGTGCGTGGGATATCGTCGCGGAATGACAGGTTTACCGGCCGGCCAGCTGGCGGTACGTGAACCTGAACTATTCTCGATGGTTTTTGGAATGAGCCGGCCGGCACAACAACTTGAAGATCCCCTTGGAATAGTTGAAATGGGGGTTCGCCATGCGGATGCCGACTGGGCAACGGCCGAGCGCGGTATGGCCCTACAGATTGCCATGAAGGCGGACAATACATTAGACCTCGACAAATATCTGCAAGATCGCCCCGAGGTATATCGAGAGCTTACAGACGACGCGGCGACTTTAATGAGTTTTCGCAATTACGATGTAGGCGCGTTCCGTCAGTTCGCCGCCTCTATTGCTAAACTTCCGGTCGGAGGCTGATGGCCAATGGATCGGCTTTCGCGGGAAGCCCGTAGTCAAAATATGAGGGCCATCAAAGGCAAGAACAACTTGCCCGAGTTAGCCGTTAGGTCGCTTCTACATACTCGCGGTTTTCGATTTCGCCTTCACCGTCTGGAACTTCCTGGCAAGCCCGACATCGTTCTTTCAAGGTACAACACGGTGATATTCGTGCACGGTTGTTTTTGGCACTGCCAAACCTGTATCGATAGCCTGACCCCGTTAATGTGCTCGCGGATAATGAGATGGAGTGGATCGTTGGGGCCATCATAGGGGTCGTCAAAGACAACCACGGAGATGGCCATTGGATTTCCCCACGAACGGCAGGCGCGACGACGGGCAGCAGTTGTGACCACTCGGGATGAACGTACGGCTTGCTTGCGGCGGACGATGTGCGCATAGGAAACCTCCTGCCCTCGCGAAACGAGGACGGTCAGATGGACATGGAAAAGATCAACAAGGGAAATCTGCGGTCAGCAAAGCACGGATTCGACCGCCGCGCAAGACCGGTTATGCACCTGATGCGCCATCAGTCGTTGGCGTCGTTTAAGCCGTGCCGGTTCAACCAGCGACCGATTCGACTTTCCACCACTGCCCGCGGCGTGGTGAATCGCTCCCGCGACCGTCGAATCAGCCTCTCCCGACGAGAATGGCGCGGTAGATCCGTCGGCGTCGTCACCCCGTGAAAGGGATCGCCGATGTTGTCTTGCCGCAGGTTCCGCACCAGCACGTGGTGGTTCGGCAAGCCCGTGAACTGCTGGGGTGCAAAGAAGTGGCCGAACTCCCGGGCCAGCCGCTCGGAGTCGGACTCCCCGACGCGAAAGCACACCAGATTGCCCACATTGCCAAAGACCGCGTCTCGGATTTCTTCGCGCGTCTGATCGAGATACTGGTGAGCCATCGTGAGTGACAGCCCGTACTTGCGGCTTTCGGACAAGATGGATGTAAAACTGTCGGTGGTAAAATTCTGGAACTCGTCGATATATAAGTAGCATGGTGTGCGGTCAGACTCCGGGACATCCGATCGGCTCATCGCCGCCCGCTGGAGTTGCGAGACCAGCAACGCACCCATCAGATTGCTCTTGTCCTCGCCGAGCGTCCCCTTGCTCAGGTTGGCGATCAGGACTTTTCGGTTGTCTATCATGAACCGCAAATCGATCTTGGATTGCACCTGTCCGAAGATATTGCGGATCGGCGGAGACATCAGGATCTGTCCCACCTTGTTCTGGATCGGGGCTACCGCTTCCCTGCGGAATCGGTCGTCGTACTCGTCAAACTCGTCCCGCCAGAACGCTTTCACTACCGGGTCTTTGACGTGCTTCACGATCCATCGTCGGTAAGGGTCGTCCGACAGCATCCGTTGGAGGCTCAGCAAGGTGATGTTCGGGCACTCGCAGTCGAGCAAGGCTGCGATAGCGGCGTAGAGGATGTATTCCATTCTTGGCCCGAACGATTCCCGCCAGATCGATTTGAGGGCGCCGACAATGCCAGAAGCAGCCAGATGGCGGCTGTCCTTTGACACGTTGGCCAGGAGGTTGAATGCGATCGGGTGCTCCAGATCGCCGGGGTTGAAGTAGACCAGATCGTCCGCCCGTGACGACGGATAGTGATCAAGCAGGTCTTGGGCCAAGTCCCCGTGGGGATCGATCACCGCCACGCCGTGACCGGCGTGGATGTCCTGGAGGATCAGACTCTTGAGCAGGGTCGATTTGCCCGTGCCGGTCTTGCCGATCACATAGCAGTGCTGGCGGCGGTCGTCAGCCGAAAAGCCGAAAGGGATCTCCCCGCCCCAGATGTGACGTTTTCCGATGAATGCGAAGGACTCCTCCATACGACCTGCCGCCGTTGTCGATTCACGACAGCCGGCGTGCAGACAAGTCCCCACTCCAAGGCATGATGCCGTCCGGGTCGTCGAAATAGCGGACAGCTTTCATGGGATCAGCGGCATCGTCTTGTCTTGAACCGCCGAGGTAATGGGGACGTGACTGGAAGCCGGCCGGAGAGTCAGTCGTGATCCCATTATAGAACAGTCCCTGCCGTTTCTCATCAGTTTAATTCACGCAGGAAACACAACCGACAACCATTCTTTGATTGTATTGATGCGAAGGAATTGACGTGAGGAACGTTTTTGTTTTTCAAGACCGCCGACATTTCGCGGCATCGTCTTGTCTTGAACCGCCGAGGACTGGGGGAGCGTGCTTGGAAGGCGGCCCGCAAGTCAGTCAGTCGAGGTCTATTATAAAACACTCGCCAACAATGCGCGTGCTCTACGCCCGCCTCGCAAGCAATTCATAGATTGACGGATTTTAATACGCATACTATAATAATAGTAGATAAAATCATTCTGTGGTCCTCTGTTGCATCATGGTCGTGGTCCCGAAGGAATCCGAGTGGACGTTCCACGTGGGTTGCCAGGGTCCAAGACGACATGGTGTCATTATGAGCATATTGGTCGCATTAACAGAGGCGAAGGAAAAGCATCCGAGCGTAGAAGTACTTGACCAACTGGTTTGCCAGAGCATTCAGAAACGATGTTTGTTCGTCGGCCTCGAGTTTGCCAGACTTGGTGCGTCCGAGAACGCGATCGACGCATTGGTTCGGGGTTGTATCGACCAGCGAGAACTGGGGTTGGCGATGCAGGCGGCCGAACTGAGGCCGGGCAGCACGTTGTTTGAATCCGAAGTGGAAGAGTTCGTAAAAACGTTTCTGCAGCGCCGCAAGCTTCTCATGGCCATCAAAGCGTCGAAGCTCCGGTCGCCCCCCGGGCTTACATCAGCAGAATTAGACCAGCTCTATCGAGAACTGTAGCTCACGCTTGCCGTACCCATCCGCAACCTCAATATGGTTGCGGATGTTTTTGTTCAACAAGCGTTCCCTCAGATAATTGACGGAACCAATCAGCACGCACTAGAATTGCTCTAGTGCGGTGGGGTCAAATAGCAGACGAAATACTGATGAACAGCAATACTACTCATCGAGATCCGTTATTGGCTGACCCGCTACTTCCAGACATTCCCGACTTGCTCGGCCTGAGCCGGGAAGATCATCTGACTTTTGTCGCACCGGCCGAGCACGAACGCGAGTTCGTCCGTTATTGGACCGACCGAGCGTTTGTTGAAGCGCCGCCGTATACGCCGACTCGATACCCCGCGCGACACATCGCGTTGGTTCTCAAGCACGAAGTGGGTCACAATGCAAAACGAACCATCGGCTTATCGGTAAGTGATGATCCGCGTTCTCCGATTAACAGATGCATCCAACTCTACGGCGGGTTTCGAATTGATGATACCGGTGTCTTGGTTCCTGGACGACTGCAACATCTCGCACTTGCCGTGACCGAAGGTCAATCGATTGAACTAATACGGGCCAGCTTGGAATCGCAGGGTGTCCGGTTCATGACGCCCGTGCTCTGCTACGCCGATTCATGGGGTGCTTTTCTGAAGCAAATGTTTGTCGCGTGCAGAGTACCTTACGGCCCATTTGTTGAAATTGTTCATCGAGGCACGAACCGCAATGGTGCGGCATTTCAAGGATTTAGCTCAGAGCAGATCGATACCCTGTACGAATACTATGATCGTTATAGCAAGTCCCTTGTCACTTGACGCTGCCAGTCCGCACCGCAGTGTTCTAATGGCGGCGGCGGCGCTCACAACTCTCGGCGCAAGGTGCTCGACCCGATGCGGATCGCCCAGACGCCGATGGCCGCTACAAGACCGGGAATTAACAGGTAAGCATACATGACGCTCAGGTCGTTATCGGTAAGGTGATTGAACACGTATGTTCCCAAGCCGTTCTGCGGCAGTAGTGTTGTTTCCACAACGAACGTCACAATAATGGCCGTCGGCAGGGTGACCTCAAGGGAGGAAACAATCCCGCCAACGCTTTCCCATAACAGGACACGCCAAAGGCGATACCACCACGTAGCGCCGATGATTCGGGCAAAGTCCCATCGACGCCGCGTCGCAACAGCCGCGCTCAGGGAGACAATCTGTAGGCTGATCAAGAAGAGCGTGAGCCAGATCAAGAACAGCCGTTGAAATTCGGGCATCTGGGGGAAAAGTCCGATCACCGCTCCGGCCAGTGCAAAAACGGGTACGCATCTTCCCAAACTCAGCCAAGGTGCCAGAAAGCGGAAGACGCGGGAATTGGATCCAACGACGACGCCCAGAGGTACGGCAACCAGCATGGCACCTAACCAACAGCCAATTGCTCGTCCTAACGTCGCTAGCACGTGGCCGAGTCGTTCAGGAGAGGTGAAAATGGCCCCCGCTGCTCCAAGAACGTTACCTGGAGGCGGCAGAATCGACGCGTTGCCGATTAAACGCGCACAAAGGTGCCATATCAGCAAGCCCGATACGATACCGGTCGCACCGATCGCCGTGGAGACTAGAGCAGCTTGCCATCGGCGCGGCGTTTCCGTGCTGCGGCGCGAAACGTCGCAAGGATTAATCTGATCGCGATCAGTACCATGCCTTGCCACTTGGTCTACGCTTGTCTCTGCCCGGAGTGATGTAATGGGCGATCCCACCGGGCGTAATATGCGGGCGCCGAGTGCGGCAAGATCCTCATTTCTATGGCTCGTGAGGAGTATGCCGAGGCCAGACCGGGACACTTTGAGCAATACTTCGACCAGCGAATGTCGCGCATCTTCGTCAAGACCCTCGAACGGCTCATCCAGTACAATGAGTTTCGCGTCGGGTACAATAAGGCCTCGTGCAACGGCCACCTTGACGCGCTGCCCACCCGAGAGCTGCTCAACGGGCCTGTTCAGCGGCAGTGTAATACCGAGCTGACAAAGCATCTTCTCTACACGTGCGCTTGCCGTTCGCGTTCTTATGCCACGAACGGCCAACGGTAGGCAAAGTTCTTCCAACACCGTTTTCCAAGGAGATAGCGACAGCGCGGGGTTCTGTGGGACATATGCGATTTGCCCGTAACCCACCACCCGTCCGTCGCACAGGACCTCTCCCGACCATCGCGACCGCTGATCGACAACGGCCCGAATCACGGTGCTCTTGCCGCAAGCATTTCCGGCAACAATCGCTGCGATCTCACCGCGCGACAATGAGAAGCTCAGCCCGTCAACGACAACAACTCGTTGGCCAGCGCCCAGCCACGCAGCGTTTTTGTATCCAGCCCGCACGTCGCGGACTTCGATCATGACACTTGTTGTGGCCTTGGCCTGCATGATGGATTCCATAGCACCGTCTACTTATCAGCCAAAAACAGCCGGTCCGAGTCGACTGCTTGTTTCAGCAAGCCATCCGCCACCAAGTCGGCAACGAACTCGCGCGCCACCGCAGCAACTTCCGGTGTGGGGCGGAGCATGTTTGGAAGTTCGATCCGCTTCACTACTTCGCCAGACAACCCGCCGTATTTTTCGCGGCCGAAGTACCCACGTACTTGCTCGGGATTCTTATTGACCACCTCCAGTGCGCCGTCGATCAGGTCAAGAAACTCCCTGAATGCTTCAGGATGCTGTTTCACGAATTCTTCGGACACAAGCGACGCTGTGATCGGAACGGGGCGACCACCATAGAGCAGTTCACTGATCGGCCCACGCGCGATGACGACGCCACCTTCGGCGATTGCCATCGCGTTCCCCGGCTCGGGCCCAAAGATTGCGGCGTGCTCGCCCGACCTCAGCCCCGCGATCGGATTAACGGGGGAATACCGAACCACTTTCATCGGATCAACGGCAACACCCGATTTCTTCAAGATGCGACGCAGCAGCCAGTTCGCTTGATCGGTCGGTAGGCTCGCCACCGTCTTGTCGGCGAGATCGGTAATCTTCGTGGCTCCCGACTCTTTGCTCGCCACAATCGCTACCCAGCCGGCCCCTTTGGTATCGACGCTGGCGGCGTACGCGCGGTATTTGAACGCGCCGCTCGCAGATGTCATCTGAGCAAACGTTGCTTCAAGTGGCATGCCGGCCAGGGCGTCAGCCTCACCAGCGTTAAGGCGAGCAAATCCCTCTTGCGCCGTCGCCACGGGAATGAGTTGGATTCTGACCGTCTTTCCGATACTTGTCGTTTCAGCGAGGACAACCGGCGTAACATCTGTCAGTGCCCGCGGCCGATAGGCCAGTCGCAAGGTAGCCATAGGCACAGCTGGCTTGGTCGAAGGATCGCCTTGACGGCTCTCTTCGTTAGAGCATCCGCAAACGAGGGCGAACGTCAACAACGCCGCGCAAATCCATCCCACGAACAGCCTAAGTTGAAACGAGTTGGTCATATTACCTCCGGTCAGGTTCGTACTCCCATATGTCGCTCTCGAATTTTTCTGGTATAGACAGTCGATCCGACTCTTCCCATGCCTGAATTACTTCCCCGCAATACTCCCGCAAGCGGGAACGCTCCTCGATCTCTTGATATGTTCCCGGCCCGTGATCGTCACGGATTTCCAAGCGTGTACCTCGCCCATCTTCCACCATGGCGGCATGACGAGTGCTTAGACTTCCTGAAACCATATTGTAAGTGCAGCAGAGAATGGGTCTTGCTATGGCTCCAATAACGGGAGAGAAAATGCGGTACGCCGCGGCCCGGTTAGCATCAAATATGGGTCGCAGAAGTTTTACCCGATGACAGACGTTTTGGAAGCCGCCGTCTGGCTCGTTGGCCAACCGATCACGAATAGCTCCGACAAGACTGACGCATCGGTCGTGAATTCTCCCGTAATACTGCGATACCGCGCCGTGATGCAATGAAAGCGATGCATGAAACGCAAGGTTGTATGGACTAATCAATGCATAGCATCCGCCCTGCTGAATGTACCGTACAAGCTTGGCCAGCCCCGCTTCATTCAGGTCGATTGACGGCGCTGTGACTGCCGGAACACAAAGGAGTGATCGCATGCGTTGCTTCGCAGGATTCTTGATCGTTGGCTCAAAAATGCCGTCAAGTAATGAACCAAGCATATGGGGAACATCACTTTCCGGATCGTCATTCTTCGTAACCAAAGCAAGCGACTCGTCAGTCAACGCGTGCAAGCCGAGCAACTTCGCCCACTCTGCCGTCATTTTTTTGCACGCCGCCTTGCCTGACGCATTTTCTCCCCAAGCCCCGTGTTGAACCAGCGACAAAACAAGCGCCTCAAAATCATGCTGTTCGACTGGAACGCGCGCAGTGGCACTCGTCCACGAGTCTTCGTCTTGGGGTGCGGTCATCCACTGATTGATCTTCTGTCCTGATATCACCACGGCCGGCCCGCGGGGAGACAAAAGCTTCCCGTAGCGCGTTGCAGATAATGCGATTTGCTCGTTCGTTGCTTGCAGGCAGTCCTGCTTTGCCGCCTTCAGCCCCCCTTTGAACGCTTTGACCGCGGCCAACTTTTGACCTGTCAACTTTACACGTCGCTCAGCGTCCTTCTTTTTCTCTGACATAACTCACCGAAATTACCCGCGCATACCTACCGTGTCAATTTCGTGACATTCCCTATTGTGTGCAATGTATAAGGTGTGTATATTCACACTTTATATGGTGAAAGTACGCAAAATAACTTTTGCCGAGGTTCTTGAAGCCTCTCGGCCCATTGCCGCCTCACACGCTTTCGGCCGTGCAGATATGGCAAGAGCGTTGCGACATGCCGCTCGGGCGGCGAGGAAATTCAAGGATGCTCATCACTTCGGACGACTCAAGGCGTCTGCCGCTCTTCGGGCTTGGAAGATCGCGCCCGAACAGATCGTCATCGCCCGGCACATCATCAAGGGGCAAGTTCTGTTCTTCATGAAGTTGGGCACCTGCGGTTTGCACCTTCCGCCAAAAGCAGTGCATGGACGAATTCCCTAACCGAATACGGAGGTTCATCATGTTGGTCATTCTCATCCTCAAGATCGATGACACTCCTCCATCAGGAAATCCGCTTGCGTCAGAGCAACAAGCGACTCACACAGAACAGAACCAACCCACCGATCCGATCCCCGCACCCGAATCTGATACTGCATTGTCTCGCAAGGCTTCGTTTGATTACTGGTGTGACGTAACCGATCCCGATTAGACGGTCCGACCACATTCGTTAGGCAGATGCTTTTGGTGATAGCGGCGACGAACCGGATATCAATGTCTTTGCCTCCAAACATGGTTGCATCCTGTGTCACAAGTTGCGCCGCCGGCACAATCCGTGCTAGGCTTGACCCATGAGAGCATCCATCCACATTTCATTGCCCGACAGTCTCAAAGACTTTGTGCAACAACAGGTTAGGGAAAAAGGATATGGCACGGCCAGCGAGTACGTCCGCGACGTGCTCCGCCAGGAACAGGAGCAGCGTGTGCGTGTCGCTGTCGATGCCCAACTGACCTCGGCACTGGCCACGCCTGCCTCGCCCGTGACCGCCGTGCGGGGCTGAAACGAGCAGGCCTGAACCGCCGCCAGTCATGACCCGCCGTCGTCTGATCCACCAGCAGGCGAAAGATGACCTGACCAACCACTACGCCTATATCGCCCGGAACGAACCGGAAGCCGCCGACCGCCTGCTCGCCGCGGTTCAAAAGCTGTTCGATGACTTGGCTCACTTCCCTGACATGGGCCGTCGCTGGCAAAGCGAAGCAGCCCACCTTCAGGAAATTCGCTTCCTCCCCATCCACGGCTTCTTGAACTACCTCGTCTTCTACCATACCACCGCCAGTGACGTCCGGATCATAACCGTGTTGCACGGAAGCCGTGATCTTCCGGCATTGCTCCGGATGATCGACCGATCGACATCATGATGATTCGTAGCATGGGTTGTATCCCAGCCACGCAATCACCCGCCGCAGTTCGTCACGTTGGGGCACCAAGCGGTCGCCCTCCCAAGCCCGGATTTTTGTCATCGGCGCATCCAAACGTCGCGTCAATAGCTTGAAGGTCGCCTGAGTGATGATCCGATGCTTGCGGATGTGCTGACCGATAGTTTTGGATAAAATCGGGCACTCGGGATCATACATCTCATCGCAAGAGCTGATGCGATCGGCTTTTAGAGAAATCCGACCCAAAGGCAAGGCAGCCAGCAACTTGCCTATTACCCACAACCAATCGCGTGGTATTCGCGGGGGAAGCCATCACCCCAATGCAGCGACAAAGCCTGTCGAGGGCCATGACTGAATTGAAAGCGATTCTAACAGCATGACCCGCAACGGTCGGCGACATTGAATGGGCGACGGCAAATCGACCCTTCCTGGAGCTTTTCGCGGTTTAGGCAATCTGACGATCTACATCGATCATAACGTGACTGTTAACCCAGCTTGTAGATGATCCCCGGAGCGGCCGCTCAAAAAATAGAAAGCGTTTTTTTGAGATCACCGGATATTTCGCCAGTGACGCATCTGTAGCCATGTGTCACGACCTGCCACAGGTTGACACGAAAAATTAATCCGTGCTAGGGTTAAGCCATGAGAGCATCCATTCACATTTCGCTGCCCAACAGCTTGAAACAGTTCGTGCAAGAACAGGTTAAGGAAAGGGGCTACAGTACCGCCAGCGAGTACGTGCGAGAGGTGCTTCGTAAGGAACACGAGTACCGCGTCCGTGCTGCTGTCGATGCCCACCTAACCGAAGCGATTACCTCGCCCGCTTCCCCCATGACCGGTAAGACTTGGCAGGGCATTCGGCATGAGGGCCTGAAGCGAGCA
>JBBRML010000031.1:0-39963 GCA_038230855.1 Fimbriimonadales bacterium
AATCCCAAAAATACATCCTCAGTTCAGATTGTAGTCTGCAACTCGACTACATGAAGGCGGAATCGCTAGTAAACGCAGGTCAGCTATACTGCGTTGAATACGTTCCCGGGTCTTGTACACACCGCCCGTCAAGTCACTTGAATTGTCTTCACCCGAAGCCCGTGGCCTAACCCGTAAGGGGAGGAGCGGTCGAAGGTGAGGGGGGTAAGAGGGACTAAGTCGTAACAAGGTACCCGTACCGGAAGGTGTGGGTGGATCACCTCCTTAAAGGATAAGCACTCTCTACTGCATGTCAGTGGAGACATATCCAGGTCGAAACGAAAGTTTGAACGCCTCTTATTGAGCTCTGAAGGAAGCCCACTTCGAAAGAAGTGGGCTTTTTCGCGTCTGGCGATGTCGTTTTTCTCGGTCCTGTCACTGGATTGCGTAGCTGTTCCACCGCCTTAAGGGCCAGATACCCCTGGGCCATACAGACACAAAGACGCCCGGCCCTCGACATTGAGGGCCGGGCGTGCCTGTTAACCGTTACTCGCCAAAGAGAACTATCGGGCCTAACGTTACTTGGAAGGAACTTGTCCCCCACAACGCCTGATTACCCCATAGGGCTTGGTTGCCCCATAGGGCTTGGTTACCATAAACGTCGCCAAGGCCGAGGACGTTCGTGCCCCAAAGGGCCTGATTTCCATTGGAACCCTGTGGCACCACGAGGACGTTGCCGTCAGCCTGGCGGACCAGAAGCGGACTCATAGCAGCCGATGTCGCGACCACGTGGCAAGCCAACGCGGCCGGTATGTCGAGATATCCTGCGCCAAACGTACAGGCGTCAGGCGTGCCATTCGGGTTTCCCCACTTGTCAGCCGAGGCCATCAGGCGTGCTTTCACTGTATCTGGCGAAAGGCCAGGATTCGCCTCGATCATCAGGGCGGCTGCGCCAGCGACAACAGGTGCCGCCATTGAGGTTCCCGAAAGGACCATGTAGTTGGACGCAGTTAACACGCCAGCCTGCCTACGGTATGCCGCAACTGGCACGGGACCGTTTGTGTTCAGGATTGACGCGACACTCAACGGTTTGAGGAGCGATATGACTTGATTACCCGGAGCCATGATGTCCGGCTTCAGAACGTAATCCAAGCGACTTGGGCCGCGACTTGAATAAGTCGCAACCGCGTCTCGGCGGCGATCCGAGTTGATTGCCTTCATCGCCCCAACCGTGATCACGTATGGATCGTTCCCTGGGCATCCGATCGAGCCATAGGCGGTTCCGTAACCCTCGTTATCCTTGTTTCCAAGGGCGAGCGGGGTCGTTCGTCCGTCATTTCCAGCTGAAACGACGACAACGATGCCAGAATGCCATACCTTTTCGACCGCTTGACAGAGAGGGTCCGTCTTGTAGCTTTCACCTACCGAGTGTCCCATAGAGAGATTCAGCACGCGCACGTTGTACTTCGCTCGATTCGCGAGAACCCACTGCAGTCCGGAGATGACAGAGCTGACGGTAGTCGAGCCCAGTCCATCTAGGACCCGCACGTTCAACAGGTTCGCTTCGCGAGCGATCCCATAAAACGTCCGGTAGCTGTCCGACGTGCTAGACGCCGCCGCGTTCCCCGCAATGATGCCTGCCACGTGTGTTCCGTGACCGTACTTGTCATCCGGGTCGCTACTCGAGGAGACGAAGCTCACCGAATTCAGGATGCGCGAGGCATTTGTCCTCGGATCCTTCAGATCTCCGTTCGCCCCAATCCCGCTGTCGAGAACGGCGACAGTCACTCCGGCGCCCGTTAGGCTGAATTGCCCGAACGCGATATCCGACCCGCTCCGCTCAACCGTGAACTCGTCGCACTTACGCATCTTCGCGTCTGCGGAAACGTTCACCACGAACGGTAGCGCGATCAACTGACGCAGGTTTCGTGCGGGAATGGTTAGGGCGACTGAGTCAATGATTCCCAGATGGCGGTAAATGTCCGCGCCGAGGTCGCGCAGTCGCGCGCGCTCGTAGGATCCCAAATGGCCCTTGAGCTTGACGATCGCCGACTCTGACGCGGTGTGGGCAGTTCCCTGTAGGTGGCGAGCAATGAAGCAATCGGTGCTCGCTTGTGCAGACCCCGCAGCAAGTGCGGAGCCGGCGGCAAAGGTGCCGAGTATATTCAGCCCTAGCCGCAATGGCGATTTTAGTTTTGCAAGGACACGAATTTTCCTAGCCTTCAATAGTTCCTCCGCGATCGCAATGTCGGCGGCCCAGCCATCATACGGAGTTCAAAACTCCGATTAGATCTGAGGCTTTGCGTCCCACCCTTTCGGACGGTTTGCCATTTCGGTTGCGAAGGTGCGCTACGCCGATTCCGTCTGCGTATAACGAGGCGGTGCCGAACAATTTCGAACGTCGCGCCATCGTCAAGGTTCTATCGGCGCTTTTAGGATCCTCGTGGCTGTGCCTTATGCCTGTATTGTCGCAGCCACGCGAAATGTTAATCTTCACGCAAGCAGCATGTGATCGCAGACGCTACGCTGCGTAACGCTCCGAACGCAGAAATGCGAGTTTCCTGCGTATCTTTTGGCGCTCAAGATCGCGATCTGCACTTGCGAGTAGCATTGTTGCCGTCGCACCGTCCGCCGGAAAGTTGGCGATACCAACGCTTGCCCGTAACCTGATCGGACCCAGCTCTGGGTCGTGAAGCTCAGGGTCGATGTCGGCAATCGCCAGGCAAAGGCGATCTGCGAATCGAGCGGCGTTGGATGAATCACTGCCGTCGATCACGATGAGAAAATCGTCGTTTCGGTACCGACCAATTAAGCCCGCGCCGTCGACCAGCGCACGCAGCGAGGTCAGGACATTTCCAAAAACCGCAGCGGCAACTCCCGCGCCAAAGTGGTCAGCAATTGACTTGAAGCTTTCCATGTCTACGCACAGGAGCGAGAACGCAAGCTTCGACTGGCAACGAGACTCCATGTATTCAATGATATGGTCGATGCGATGCAATTGGCCTAAGACATCCGCTTCCGGAAAGTCAGTAGCCTCGGAAAGAATGGCCCTGTGGATAACTCCTGCCGCTTGGCCGACGATCAGTTCTAGTCGCTCAAGATCGTCCGGCGTAAAGGACGTATCGGCGGAGTGGTACATGTTGACGGTCCCGAGCCTCTCAGAACCGACGCACAGAGGCACGATCATTGCTGAGGAGATTGGCGTCCAACTTGCCGACTCAGAGTTCGACAATAACAGGTCCTCCTGGTCGTAAGCACCCAAGTACGACTCGAGATTATTTACGACTTGACTCGAACGACTTTCCGCCTTGAAGCAGCTTGCTCCTTCAAAGTAGGCGTAGTTCGGGCCAAATGCCGCCCGAGCGCTGAGTCCGGTTTGCACGTTGGACGTTAGCAAGAATACGCACGTTGAACCCTCATAAATCGAGCCAAGTTTTCGGCAGAGCAACTTCAGTATTTCGTCCAAACCGAGACCATGCGAAAGCGTTGTTGCAATTTCGTACAATGCCCAGATCTCCGCTGAAGTCCTTGCGATGTCGCGCGCCGCAACGACTTTGTTCGTTGGAGCACCTGAATCAGTTTTTGGCTTAATGGCAAGCGGCCCTTCGCCGCACTCCGCCATTTCTGCGATTACGGTGTCAATGACCGCCTTAAATGCCTCGACGACGACAGCGTCAAAATGAGTGCCGACATCCTTGCAGATGACGTTCAGCGCCCGCTCGTGCGTCCAAGCGCTTCGGTAGGAGCGCGACGACGTTAGGGCATCGTAAACGTCGGCAACTGCCATGATACGCGCATTGAGAGGAATCTGTTCCCCTTTCAGCCCTTCTGGGTAACCAGTCCCGTCCCACTTTTCGTGGTGGTACTTAACCACGGGAATGACAGGCCAGGGAAACTCGACCGGCTCCAGAATCGCTGCTCCAATCTCCGGGTGCTTCCTTATTTGCGCGAATTCTTCCTCGGTCAGTCTTCCGGGTTTGAGTAGCACGTGCTCTGGCACGCCCAGTTTGCCGATATCATGCAGCAAAGCGCCCGTATTCACTGCCTCAAGCTCGTCTCCCTCGAATCCCATGTGTTTGGCAATAGCTACGGCATATCGCTGCACACGCAAAATGTGCTGATGCGTGTACTGGTCCTTCGCGTCGACCGCTAGTGCCAAACTTTTGATCGTTGAAAGATAAAGATCGGCAAGTTGGGTTTGCTTTACCTGCACTTCCTCGAGGTGCCGAAGCTTGTCTTCTGCACGTGAGCTGTGGACCGCATAAGATTGGTAACTGAAGTATGCGACCGGGGCCAGAAAGAGCACGACCGTCACTAGGTTATTTCCAAACGTAACGATCGCGAAGGCGCTAACGCTCGCCCCCGCAAAGAAGCTCGGCGCAGTCCAAACGAATGTCTCTCGCCAGACCTGAATGGGGCTGGAACGACTTAACAAACCGATCACGCAAGAGACTCCGCCCGTATTGACCGCGTAATACACCAACGTTGAGCAAGCGACTGCCACAAGAGTCTCGAAGCGCTGGATATCAAGGCCAGACCGGTTGATACTAAAGTAAGTCCACGACCCTAAGAAGGCTTCCACTGCCATCAACGAGACGTTGAATGCAAGCTGATGCAACGGCTGACGTTTAGGATATGTACATCCGGCGCAACAGGAGACGACGCCGAGCGCGACTGCCATGGATGCTCCGAAGTGAAGCATCCCCGCGAACGTCAGGACGAATCCAAGTGACATGGACACCGCTTTACTGTTTTCAACCCGCCGAAACAGGCAGACTTTGCTGCCGCCGGCAATCGCCGCAAGCACTACAAAAACTGTAGCTTCAAACAAACTCAGGGTTGCAACCGGTGACGGCAGGAAACGGACGGTGAGGCATGCCAGTACGCCGAACAGGCACACCGCGCAAATATAGATCCGTCCCCCAAGGGGCATTTCCCTAAAGCTCATAGTCCCGGGCGTAAGTAGCCCCGTCTCCTTGCTAGCTATTCCATGTTGCGCGGCGAGGCTAACATGAACAAAGTATCGTTTCCCTAAGCGGTGGGGGCGGCGCACACCGCCCGCCACTTGGTTTTGAGGAGGGACAAGGATGACCCCGGCGCACAACCGGAGCGATCCATTCATTTTGTGAAGATTGAAAACTTCTTTCGCGTTTACTACGCGTGTGACTTTAAGATTTGCAGGTCTCGTGCCGCTCGTCTCCGGCCCGAATAAACCCGCACCATTGCCTGCGTCGTGAACTGGACCGGCACTTTTCACTGAAGCGGTCGTAGGCGGGAATCAAAATCGCACTTCCGCCCATACTATAAGGGTGATTTCACTGCGATCCTCGATACTCGCGGGCGCCGTTTTGGTGTCTGCTTTCGCGTCCGCCCAGGACGTAAAAGTCGAAAAATACACCCTGCCCAACGGCATGACCGTGATTCTCCACGAGGACCACTCCGTCCCCGTGGCCGCCGTAAACATCTGGTTTCGTGTCGGCTCGAAAGATGAGGCCGATCGCCGATCTGGCTTCGCCCACCTCTTCGAACACCTGATGTTCATGGGTACCGAACGCGTACCGACTGGCCAATACGACAAGATCATGGAAGGGGGTGGCGGCGCGAACAATGCCTCAACCGCAGAAGACCGAACCAACTACTTCGACTCCGGTCCCGCCAGCCTTCTCCCAACCCTACTCTGGCTCGAAGCCGATCGTCTTGAAGACCTAGGCCGCACAATGACGCTGAAGAAGGTCGACCTGCAACGCGAGGTCGTCAAGAACGAGCGACGTCAAAATACAGAAAACACGCCTTACGGAAAGTCTTTTGAAGCTCTCAACGGACTGCTTTATCCAGCCGGGCACCCCTATCACACAAGTGTCATCGGCTCTCACGAGGATCTCAGCGCGGCAACCCTGAAAGACGTCCAAGACTTCTTCTCGACTTACTATGTTCCGAATAACGCGTCGCTCGTCGTAGCGGGTGACTTCTCCTCGGCCGAGGTCAAGCCTATGATCGCTAAGCTGTTTGGCACGCTTCCGAGACAGAACGATGTGCCTCGCAAAGCCGTGCCGCCCGTCGCATACTCAGGCGTCCGGCGAGTAACGCTCGTCGATAAAGTGCAGTTTCCAAGAACGTTGATGGCGTGGCCGAGCCCGGCTGCCTACAAACCAGGCGATCTTGACCTGAGCATCGCTGCCCAGATTCTATCGTCGGGCGTCTCAAGCCGACTTTATCACCGTCTGGTCACCCAAGACAAACTGGCCTCAGACGTTTCCGCATTTCAAAACTCTCTGTCGCTCGGCTCGTACTTTGCCGTGTATGCGACCGCTGCCGAAGGTGTCCCCCTCGACAAACTCGAGGCCGCCCTCGAAGACGAACTGTCAAAGTTCATCAAGACGGGTCCAAGCGGCTCTGAACTGAGTCAGCAAATCGCCCAGTGGGAACTTAGCACGCTAAACGGCATCCAATCAGCGTCTGCCAAAGCCGACAAGCTGAATGAATACGAGTTCTACTTCGGTGAGCCGAATTCCTTCAAGCGAGTGTTGGACATGGCGCGCGCAACGACTCCAGGCAGCGTGCGCGAAGCGGTCCGCAAGAGCCTAGACATGAACAACCGGCTGGTGATGCACATCGTGCCTGAGCAGGAACCTCCGAAGGAGAACCCGCGAACTGCGCGCCCGGGCATGGACGCGTCGAAGCCTTACTCCGCACAGAAGCCGACCGAATTCAGTCTGTCCAACGGAATCAAGGTTCAGTTTTGGCAGCGCGACGAGCTGCCGCTAGTCTCTCTCGTCACCCAGTTTGGAGCTGGTGCCGATTCTGACGACGCGAAGTCCGAGGGTTTGGCATCACTCACCGCAGAAATGCTCTCGCAGGGCACAAGCTCTCTATCCGCGGAGAGCTTTGAGATGACCCTGAACCAACTCGGTGCATCGTTCAGCGCGGGGGTCGGGCACGCAAATGCCTCTGCATCTTTCTCCACCCTCGCTCGAAACTTTGAGAAGACCCTCGGGCTGTACACCGATGCGTTGACCCGGCCGCGAATGAACGAAGACGACTTTGCTCGCTTGCAGCGGCTCACCCTCTCGAACATTGCTCAGTCTGAAGACTCGGCCGATCAGCTTGCGAGAAAAGTCTCCACTAGAGAATTCTTTGGAATGGATCATCCGTTAGGTCGTCCGACTGGTGGAACGCTGGAAACGGTTAAGTCCCTAACCGTTGCCGCGGCCAAGACTGAGCGCGGCAAAATTTTCAATCCAGCGACCGCAACGATCTACGTCGCCGGCAACCTCACTGAAACCGATCTAAAGGCAAAGCTCGAAGCGACCCTCGGCAAATGGAAGGATGAAACGAAGGCGGCCGTCAATCAGCCTTACGGACCCGTCAAGAACTCAACGCTCCGCGTTGTGATTGTCGACAAGCCAAAGGCCGTTCAAACCGTCATCACATTTATGATGCCGGGCACGAAATACGATGACCCCAACCGACCGACACTGGAGTCGCTAAATGTGATCTTCGGTGGCAGCTTCACCAGCCGTCTCAATCAGAATCTGCGCGAAGACAAGGGTTACACCTACGGCGCAGGAAGCCGCTTCACATTCAATCGCGAATTGGGCTACTTCACCGCACGTTCGAGCGTTCGCACTGACGTCACCGGCGCCTCGCTCAAGGAGTTCTTATCGGAGTTCGAGCGAATTCGGGCGGGCGATGTCTCCGAGGTCGAAGCATCAAAAGCAGCGGCCACTCGACGCAACGAAACGATCGAAAGTCTGGGCACCCTTGGAGGCCTCGTTGGTACCGCTGCCGGGCTAAGTGCAATGGGCCATCAATTCACGGACGTGGCGTCCGAACTTGTCGCGATGGATCGAGTCAAAGCCGCCAACATAAATGCGTTGGTCCGAAGCGCCCTCGCGCTTGACGCTGGATTGATCGTTCTCGTAGGTGACCGGGCCGAGATAGAGAAGCAAATCGCCGGACTTCCGCTCCCGAAGGCCGAAATAGTCAAGCCTTAGTGCCTCACGGCCCCTCTCCGGTGCCGGAGAGGGGCGGCGCACTTTGTGCGCCGGGGTGAGGTCAACCCGCTAGGAACTGGCTCACGTCCGATTTCAACTTCTTGAGGCACCCCTCGTGGATGTACATCATGTGCCCTGCCTCGTAATAGCCCGTCGTTATGTTCGAGCGCAGCGAAGCGTCCAACCCGAGATGCTTCAAGGTGTACTCCGTCGCGTAGTACGGCGTCGCCAGATCGTAATAGCCCGATGCAATGAAGACGCGCATGTGGCGATTCTTCGACAGAGTTGCCCGCAGGGCTTCCGAAGTGTCGGGGTGACCTTCGCCCGCGCCGCCCCAATCCCAGTGCTTCCAAAGCTCTCCGGGGTTGAATACGTAATACGGAGAATCGCTTTCCCAGCCGAGTGTCCTCGCCAAATAGTCGTTGATCATGGACGTGTAAGGAGGCAAAATCTCCGTCATCGCCGGATCATGTTCAGGCTCATCCGTCGCCGAATTCGCATCGATCCCCTTGAATCGAGAGTCAAGACGACCAACCGTGCGTCGCTCGTCTCGCAACAGCTCCTTGCAGAATCGCTGAATATAGATCCGAAGGTCCGTATCATCGACGTGGGTCGCCGATAGACCCGTGAGTTCGCTGATCTTGGCCGCAACCGCCGCCCTGGCCTCTCCTTTGAGCTCATCGCCTTTCGCCAGCGCCACGAGATATTCCGAAGCGCAGAACTCTTCTGCCGCTCTCAGCGCGTCAGCGAGGCTCCACTCCGCCTTAAGCTTGCCGTGATACCATGCCGTCGCCGTGTACGTAGGCAGGAAGAGCGGGTAGGGCAGATCGTTCCCCTTGTTGAAACGCGCGGTCTGAAAGTTGAGGATCGAGGAAACAAGCACGATGCCGTTGAACGCGATCCCTTTCTCGACTAGATGTCCCGCTACTCCGGTCGCCCTTGTGGTTCCGTAGCTTTCTCCAACTAAGTACAGCGGAGAAGTCCATCGCTTGGAGCGCGAAAGATAAAGCCGAATGAACTCTCCGATCGATTCGATGTCGCCCTTCAGGCTCCAAAACTTCTTTCCGCCGTCTTGCTTCGCCGGACGCGAGTAACCCGTCCCGACCGGATCGATGAATACGAGGTCAGTATCGCCGAGCCAAGTGTGTGGGTTATCAACGAGTTCAAATGGGGGCGAAGGCATCTGGCCCTCGGTCTCCATTCGAACGCGCTTCGGACCGAGTGCCCCGAGGTGCAACCACACCGAGGAACTCCCTGGCCCACCATTGAAGCTAAACATCAGCGGACGGGGCACGGACGCGTCAACATCCGTTCGCGTGTACGCCATGTAGAACATGGCCGCCTCCGCTTCACCGAATTCGTCATTGATCGGCAGCATTCCGACGGTCACGGAATACTTCATCCCATCAATTTTGTGATTTGTCGTTACTGGTTCTCGGTCTAGGTTGAGCGGATAGCGCTTCTCGTCGAGCTTTGCGTCCGCTTTAATTTCTGGCTCGGGCATCGTCTAGATACGGTACCCAAAGGCGTAGCCCGTCGAAAGGCGAACTGATCTCGAATCAAAGCAGATAAGGAGATACACTTCTCACATGATTTTCACCTGCGCGGCAATCCTTGCCGCTTCCGGCTTCGACTTCTATGCGAACGGACCTTACAGTGGAATCGTTCCGAAGCCAGAATCAATCCTCGGATACGGCCCAGGTGATCGCCACACCACCTTCCGGGAACAAGAGCTTGTTTTACAGGGGATCGTGGCAGGCGCAGGAAAACGCGCCAAATTGATCGACTACGGAAGAAGCAACGCCGGACGGCCGCTGCGAGTGGTCGCAATCTCTAGTCCAAAGAACATCGCCAAGCTCGACCAAATCAAGGCAGATATGGCGACTCTCGCTCACGCCGGTCCCGATGTGGATACGGCCGCGATTCGTGCCAGGACCCCCACCATCGTGTGGATCAACGAGTGTATCCACGGCAACGAAACCGCCTCCTTCGAGTCAGCGATGTGGCTCGTTTACAACCTGGCGGCAAGCAACGGATCAAAGATATCGACCGCACTAGAAAACGCCGTCGTGATCGTAAACCCTGTTTACAACCCCGACGGACACGAGCGATACGTCGTCTATTACAACTCGGTCGCAACAGGTTCGAGTGCCGCGGGATCGTTCGAGGCGTTCGAACCGGGCGTCGTCTACGGTCGCCTAAATCAGTATCGATTTGACATGAACCGCGACCGAGTGTCGATGTCACAGATCGAAAGTCAGCAAGAAGTCGCGGAGTTCCTACGATGGAATCCGCAGGTGTACGCCGATCAGCATGGTCAGGTCGAGACGTACTTCTTCCCTCCAAATCCGATGTCTGTCAACATCAACGTGGACTGGGCCCGCATCAACAAGTGGACCACAACGTTTGGACAGGCTTGCGGCGAAGCATTTGACCGGAACGGCTTCCTCTATTACGTCAAAGACGTCTTCGACCTGTACTACCCGGGCTATCTGGACTCATGGACTTGTCTCAGCGGCGCTATCGGCATGACCCACGAAACGGACGGTGGCCACCAGCTTGCTCGTGAGCGATCGGACGGCACCATTCTCACGCTGCGCCGGGGCATCGAGAAGCATTTCACTTCGGCCCTCGCCGTCATCGAATCTGCGGCGTCGCATCGCGCTGAACTGCTCGCCGATTACGCAAAGTTCAAATCCGAGGCAGTCAGCGGCAAGAGCGCTGGCAAATTCCAGAGAGTGCTGCTGGCGGGCGATTTTCGAGCGTTGCAGCGCGTGCAAGATCAGCTCGCCTTACACGGCATCTCGTCCGCTTTCGCCAAACCAGGATTCTCGCAGGTCGCCACTGACTACTGGACACCTAGTTCTGGCCCCGTGAGCTTTCCAGACGGAGCTCTGGTCGTCGATATGGCCCAATCTCAGGGCCCATTGGCGAAATCATTGCTGGAGCCCGGTGCCGAGTTTGAAGCCAAGTTCATCGAAGCTCAATCGGGCAAGAAGAAGACCGCGCCCGAAGGTGAGAAATACCCTGGCCCCGAGGGCGCAGAGTTCTATGACTTCACGGGCTGGGCGATTCCATACGCTCATGGCCTTCGGGCCTGGTGGAGCACTTCTACTCCCCACGTGGATTCCGTTCCCAGTTTAGGATCACCCTACGTGTCTCCGACCCTTTCGACGATCGGTTATGCCCTGCCGTACAGCGACGAGAACGACATTCTTGCCGTATTCGATGCCCTGTCCCGCGGAATTCATGTCTCGATGACGACGAAGCCAATGACCCTCGGCGGTGTCAAGCATTCCGGCGGGACTTTCCTCTTCCTCGCGGAGCGCAACGACGATGCGTTGCGCTTCAATCTGGATCAAATTGCAAAGAGCCGACCTGTTCAGTTCCAATCGCTGACGACAACATTTCCGTTGGACGACCGGTATAGCCCGGGCGGAGAAAGCGTCGCTGTCCTGCACAAGCCGCGAATCGGCATTGTGTTTGGAAATCAGGCAAACCTGGCCAGCGTGGGTTCGATCTGGTATCTGATGGACAAAGTCTTCCATCTGCCGTTCACCCCGCTTTCGCAAGATTCACTCAACAACATAAACCTGAGCAGCTACACGTGCATTGTCGTTCCAGGCCGGGCGACTGCGCCAACCTCGGGGAAGTTTAAGGACTGGGTGAGTGCAGGGGGTTGCGTGATCGCGCTTGACAATCCGAATTGGGCGGAAGGACCTACCGGATATGTCGATTTGCCAGAACTGACCGGTGAGTTTCAGAGTCTGCCAGGAAGCCTTTTCCGGGCCGAAATCGACCCCCGCAGTTTTCTCGCTTTTGGCTATAAGCCCAACAAGAAAGGGAAGATCGAAATTGCCGTGCCCGTGACTGGCAACAGTTTTTGGAAAATTCGCAAGGAAGGTGGCTCGGTCGTTCACTTTGCGGACGACGAGAAAACTCTCAAGTTGCTGTCCGGGTGGGAGTGGCCGAACGAGACGGAGAAGACCCTCAATGGCGTGCTTTGGCTTCAAGACGCACCCGTCGGACGGGGCCGCGCAATTCTCTTCACGCAAGACCCGACGGAGCGCGCGATGTGGCCCGGTCTGTACCGAATTCTACTGAACGCGATGCTCCTCGGCCCCGCCTAGCAGGCTGTTGATCAACTCAACAGCCTGCCACGTGACGCGAGGGTGGCACTGGCGCACGGGCTTCCAACCACATACCCACGAGGGTGGCACGGGTGCAGGGCTTTGCCCGTAACCCGTGGACGACAAAAACTGCGCGAACGACGGGTGGCACGGGTCCAAGGCTTCCAACCACATACCCAAGAGGGTGGCCCGGGTGCACGGGCTTCGAACTAAATACCCACGAGGGTGGCACGGGTGCAGGGCTCTGCCCGTAACCCGTGGACGATATATCTCTGCTAACTTCGATTGGCCCGGGTCCACGGGATTCCAACCACATACCCACGACGGTGGCACGGGTGCAGGGCTTCGCCCGTAACCCGTGGACGACAAAACTGTGCGAACGACGGGTGGCACGGGTGCAGGGCTTTGCCCGTAACCCGTGGACAATAAAACTCTGCTAACTTCGATTGGCGCGGGTCCAAGGCTTCCAACCACATACCCACGAGGGTGGCACGTGTGCAGGGCCCTGCCCGTAACCCGTGGACAATAAAACTGCGCGAACGACGAGCGAAGCCGGATGCGGAGTCGTCTACACAGTCCTAGAAACTCAAGCCCGTAACAAGAGGCCTCGCCGCGTCGCCAACACGACAATTACGACGACGACGATGGTTTTGGCAAAGCCCACGCCCGTGACAAGCCACGGGCCGAGGCTGGAGTTCTCGTAGACGGCCTCAATTCCGACTAGGCCGCAGAGGCTGGGCACGAGGTTTGTGATGACGAGGTACCCCAGGATCGGATTCGCGCCTGTGTCCGCAACTGGCGCCCACCACCGCTGCTTGAAGTCGGTCGCGAGCAACGTGAACGCACCGGTGGCATAGAATGCCAAACCCGCCGTCACGAGATAGTAGCTGAGCGTTGTTGGATTGTCCTTGCGTATTCCTCCACCAAGCGGCTCCGCGATAAAACCTAGGGCCAACAATGCCGTGCCGTGGTTCCAAAGCCGGGTCAGCAAACCGCCGTCCGGCTCCAGTGATTTGACCAAGTATCGGGCCGCGGCTGCGATCCCCACGACGAACACAAAACTCCAAACAATTTCTCTCGCCAACATGCCGACGCAAACGACGGCACTCGCCCCAAGCATGAGCATGGCGAGCGCGCTGCGCTCGATCTTTCCGCCCGAAACGGCGTGCCGCGCGGCCAGCAGAATCTCACCGCAGATCGAGCCCGGCAGAACGATCAGCAAATACTTATGATTGTAAAAGCGATAGAAGATCGGGAAGAAGCGGCCGAGCTTCGTCCCACCAAGATGCAAATAGTCGGTTGGGGCCCAATCCCAAATGATCTTGGCGATGCCACCCGATTCCCCAGCCATGACGATGACCGCCACCACCACCATGACAACGATTCGCGTCGTAATCGATCGACGCGTGAATAGATAAATCAGACCGGCGGACAAACTCACGTTTGCAAGCACCATGAGGATCGAGTCGTTGCGATAGTTCGCGATGCCCTTGACTCCGTCCGGGTACGTAACCCAGCAGAGCGGGATGATCGCCCCCAATAGCGCCACTACCCAAATCGTCCGTCGAACGCGTGATGAAACCGAGTTCGGCCACCGAACGAACAGAATCGCCAATGCCACGAAGCCGAACAATCCTAACAACCAATGAATTAAGTGAGGTCGCTCCGCCATCGCGTACGGCCGCCAATGCTGCCCGAGTAGCGCGTAGAGGGCGAGAAGCAATGCGCGCCCTGCCAGCGCTAGAATAGCCTGGCGATAAGTCTGGCCTTGCGCCAGTCGCCGTTCAATCACGATGGGAATCGCTGCCCCCATCGCGAACAAAAAGAACGGAAACACAAGGTCTACCCAGGTGATTCCAAATACGCGATTATCGCGTTGGGCGTGGTACATCCAAGCTGGCAACCCGTCCGCCGCGACCATACCACTGAAGGCCATGCCGACGACGGCAAAACCCCGGAGAATGTCAATCGCGAAGATCCGAGCAGGCGTCGATGCGGAGTCCACCGTCGCGTTCTACCCAAAGATGCTCGCGCCGACTGCTATCCTAGAAGACTATGCGCGCGGAATCGCTCGATTTCCTGAAACTCATCGTCAACACCCCCAGCCCGTCCGGATTCGAGGAGTACGCCGCTGAGGTGTATCGAAACTACACTGCTGAATTTGCCGATAAGATCGTCACTGATGTTCACGGAAACGTCGCTGCAATTGCAAACCCTGAAGCGACGACACGCATCATGCTCGCCGGGCACATGGACGAGATTGGATTTATCGTTCACTACGTCAGCGATGACGGTCTCCTTTATTTTTCGGGAATCGGCGGCCACGACAGCGTAATTCCGATCGGTCAACGGGTGTGGATTCATGGCAAGGAGCGAGTACCCGGCATCATCGGGCGAAAAGCGGTTCACCTGCTGGACGAAGACGAGCGCAAAAAGAAGCCAGAGCTCAAGGATTTATGGATCGATATCGGAGCTTCGAATAGGGCTGAAGTCGACGCCCTGATTAGTCTTGGCGATTGCGTCACCTTTCAGTACGAGTTCCAGCAATTGCTGGGCGATCGTGCGACCGCCCGCGGCTTCGATAACAAGATGGGCTCGTTTATCGTCGCAGAGGCGCTACGCCTTCTCAAAGTAGAGGGCGGCCTTCACCCTAATGTTGGTGTTTATGCCGTGGCCACCGTGCAAGAGGAGATCGGCCTGCGTGGCGCTCGCACATCTGCGTTTTGGATTGAAGCTCAGTCCGGCCTCGCCGTCGACGTCAACCACGCAATCGACTATCCGACGGTGAGCAAGACCCGGTATGGAGCGCTCGACGTTGGTAAGGGACCAAGCGTCATGCGCGGCGCGAACGCGAATCCTGCCGTCTTTCGCATGATCTGCGACGCTTGCATAGAGGACGAAATTCCGTACCAGGTGGACGTTGCCGCGGCTGGAACCGGAACGGACGGCAATGCAATGCAGCTCAATCGTGGTGGAATGGCCGTTGGCATCGTCGGGGTCGCGCTCCGATACATGCACACGCCGTGCGAGCTACTCTCGTTGACCGACGTCGAGGACTGCGCCAGGCTTATGGCCGCCTACTGTCGCCGCGTGACTCCGGAAACTGACTTTACACCCAGGATTCGGAGTTAGGTCCACTTCGCAGTTCTGCCGCATCGTGAACTTCTGCGCCTCGGTTACGAGGGCTGTCGTAGCAAGCGCTGAACTATCGAGAGTCAAGCCCAACTCCGCCTGTAAGCGCGTCAGTGTGCCACGATCATAGGGCGTGGCCACGTTATCTCGTCTGGATGTCGTTCGCAGCTTGCGAATCGCAAGCGGAGATGTCGCGCTGTCCACGGCCTTCGTAACCTTAACCACCGGCACTTTTCTAGTCGGGTTCGTTCAGTCTCTGCACGGGTCAGATCTCTGGATCGGCGTGCTCTCTGCTATCCCTAGCCTCGTCGGAATCGTGCAAATCCCAGGGGCGATCTGGGGCCGAGGTTTCACCGGATTCAAGCGGTTCGTGACTCCGGGCGGGGTTATGTGGCGGGTCCTTTACATCCCTCTGTTACTCCTGCCGATGCTTGGAATTGCCGACGGGCTCAAGCTCACGATCCTAACTCTGTGTGTGCTTCTAGCCTCGATCAGCATCAACATCGTTAACCCGATCTACAACGACTGGATGGCGGAGATTGTGCCCGCGACGTCACGCGGAGCGTTCTTCGGACGAAGAAATGCCATCGCGGCCGTTACCGCCGCCGCCGTCGGCTTTCTTGGCGCCTACCTGCTCGATCTCCAGCGTGCAGGGCACCGCGAAGCCCTAGGCTTCGTGCTCATTTTCGCCCTAGGATTGTGTTGCGCGATCGGCAGTTTCTGCATTTACATTCGCATGCCGGAATTGAAGCGCGAGAAACCGATCCGCCAAAACTTCACGAACGCATTGCGCGCGATTCGCTCGCCATTTAAGGACGCAGCGTATCGACGAGTTCTCTCGTTCCTGGTCGTGTTCGTCCTCGGGCAGATGTTTGCCGGAAACCTTTACGTCGCATTTGCCCGCGAGTCCCTTCAACTCTCGTTTAAGATCATTCAGACGACCCAGATCATGATGGCGGTGGGAATCGTCGCTGGAGGCGCACTATGGGGGTTTGTCTCAGACCGCTACGGCAATAAGCCAGTGCTCGTAATCGCCGGATTCGGACTCGCTACGCTACCGTGGCCCTGGTTCGTATGCCAGCCTGGCCACACCGTCTCGAATACGGCGATCCTCCTCATCGCTCATATATTTAGCGGACTAATTTGGAGCGGGATCAACCTCTGCCAGTTCAATCTCATTCTGACAACGGCCAAGCCGAGCGATCGAGCCAACTATATCGCCGCCGCAACTGCGGTAACCGCGCTGGTCGGCGGGCTTTCACCTCTGGCTGGCGCAGCCGTGATGGCGGCAATGCGCCCCCACCTAGGGCCGGAGTGGTCCTACCGCCTCGTCTTTGTCATCACAAGTGCCCTGCGACTCCTCGCCATCGCCTTTCTCCTTCCCGTAACCGAAGCAGGAGCAACGGCCGCCCGCCGCACGTTCCGTGACCTCCGGAAGGTAACGCCAAGAGGCTATCGCGCGATGCGAAACTTGGCAAATTCTGCCGGCGAAGAGGACCGCGTCGAGGCAATTGAGCAAGTCGGATCGGCAGGTACTTTGCTTGCCGCCGAAGAGATTTCCAAGGCACTCCAAGATCCGATTCCCCGTGTACGTCGTGAAGCTGCCGTCGCCCTGTCAAAGCTTCAAGATCGACGTGCAGTGGCCGACCTGATCAAGCTCATCGACGAGCATCCAGACTTACTAGAAGAGGAAACCATCGAGGCTCTTGGCATGCTCCACGATGCCGCTGCCCTCCCAACCCTGATCCAGACTCTCAAAAATCCGCGATCAATTCTTCGCCGCGCGTCAGCACGTGCCCTTGGACGCCTCGGATATGCGCAGAAGGAAGCCGTAGAGGCGCTCGCACAAGCCGCCGCGGATCGTCAGGATCCTGATCTTCGGAGAGCCGCTTTGCAAGCTCTCCGATTGACCGGCGCTGGAGAGCATCAGCAAGTCATTTTCGACGCGCTAACCGACGCGCGGCCGAGCGTCCGCGTGGCCGCTGCGGAGGCCGTCACTGAATTGAACCTTGACGGCGCCGCAGAGTACTTGCGCGAAAGCCTCACCATGTTTGTTGACGAAGCTTCGTCCGAAGTCGCCTACGCCCTGAGCGTCGTTGGCGCACCAGACGACTTAGCCGCAATTCTGAACGACGCCTCCCAGCAGGCTTCGCCCACCACGCGCCGCCGCTCCTTGCTAGGAGTTGCCCGAATTGTAGGCGTGGAAAGGGAAGTCTATCGCCTGATGCTTCTCGACGGCCTGCGCCGCGACCAAGCGCTCCTAGAAATGGTCAAGCAAGTCGCGCGCGCCCATCGTCGGCTACAGGTCGCTCTTGACCGTTACTCGCAGGGCGATGAAGTTGCGGCGCTTACGGTGCTGCTGCGAATTCATGACGTAGCTGAGCTGCAGGGTGAAACCGCGGAACTGGTTCTCGTCGCCTTCGCCGCGGCCGCAAAGCACCACTCGCGCACAAAGACTAAAACAGGGGACCGGAAAGACGGTGCAACTCGCTCAGAGACTCCCCCAGAATCAGGCGCTTAATTGAGACGCCGAGTAGGGGCGCGATCGGAATCACCGTCAACTTGCCGCCCGCGAGATGAACTTTCTCGCCGAGCGGAATAGAGTCTGTGACCACAAATTCATCCACCGGCGAGTTGGACAACTTCGCCATGAGTTGCGGCGTGCTCATCTTCTGGTCCATAAACACTCCGTGTACGGCGAGCATATGGACCGACGCTGCTCCCTCCGACTTGAGGATTGCTGCGTCACGGAGAACCGTGTTACCGGTCAAGATTTCGTCGTCGACAATCAAACAATGCTTGTCGCGGACATGTCCACTGACTGCCTTGATGGTTGGTGACTCGGAATTATCGGATCGAGTTTTGTAAATGTAGGCCGGAGCAAGTCCCAACGCAGGCGGAACATCCTCATAGCGCTTGGCTGCGCCGGAATCGGCGAAGACCACCGCGCAATCCTCTGGGGCCCACTTTGACAGAATACTTTTTCGAATGTGATCAACTAAAAGCGGAACGGCAGGGACTTCGTCCGCCGTTGGCGAGAAATACTGCTTGATGTGTGGGTCGTGTGGCTCGAGCAGCATGACCCGTCGTACTCCGAGCACCCGGTGTAGGATTTCGGGGAGTCGCTGACCCATCACCGAAATGCGTGCTCGGTTCTTTCGGTCTGATCGACTGTACGGCATGTAAGGAAACACGACGAATGTATGTCGCGGATGCGCGTTGTTGATGGCGTCAAGAAGCGCCAGCAACTGGATGAGGCCGTCGCTGACCGGCGGTGTTTGCGTGTGTAAAACGACCACGACGTGGTCACGCACGTTGCTGACCTGCACCTCAATATTCTCATTCGAGAATTTGCTGACGCTATGGTCTCCGACCTCGACCCGATAGTCTCCGTCGTGCTCAGAAAAATTGGAACGGACTTCGCGAACGACTTGGTTCGCCAACTCCTCCATGCCCGTGGTCGCGAATATCTTTACGATCGTTTGGGCATTCGCCATATCTCTTCTCCTCAGTCACCTAGTTCGCAAGTTGCGAAAGTCAGGTTCTCGGTTATACCGCGACTCGAAGCGCCGCTTCGACTAAACCACGGAAAAGTGGGTGCGGCCGGTTCGGACGGGACTTGAATTCGGGGTGGCCCTGAGTTCCGATAAAGAACGGATGGTCAGGAACTTCTATCATTTCGACGAGGCGATAGTCTGGCGAAACCCCGGAGATCGCCATTCCATGCTCCTGTAGTTTCTCGCGGAAGTCATTGTTGACCTCATACCGGTGCCGGTGTCGCTCAGTGATTCTATTCGTGCCGTATAAGCTCGCAGCGAGTGACCCATGAACAAGATTGCAAGGATACGATCCGAGCCGCATGGTCGCCCCCTTATCCGCAATGGATCTTTGCTCCGGCAACAAGTGAATCACCGGGTACGGCGGCTTTTCTTCCATCTCTTCCGAGTTGGCGCCTGCCAGCCCGCAAACGTTTCGGGCGTACTCTATCACCGCCATCTGGAGGCCGAGACAAATACCCAGGAACGGAATCTTGTTCTCACGAGCATATTGGATCGCGGCAATCTTGCCCTCGATTCCACGGGCCCCAAATCCTGGTGCGACCAGCAACGCGTCCGCATCCTTGATGAAATTCTGTGGGGGTTCACCGTTCTCCAAACTGTCGCTCTCGATCCAGTTGATGTCGACCTCGCAGTCGTTTGGAATTCCTGCATGGATCAAAGCCTCGTTGATCGATTTGTAAGAGTCGCCGTTCGACGTGTATTTGCCGACACAAGCGATGCGCACCTTGTTTCGCGGTGCCTTTAGTGTCTTTACAATGCTTTGCCATTCCGAGGACGAGCCGGGCCGAGCTTCGAGTCGTAACCGATCCAAAGTTAAATCGCCAAGTCCCGCTTCTTCGTACATCAGCGGAACTTCGTAAATCGTTTCGGCATTTAGCGACTCGATAACCGCGCTAGGATGGACACCGCAAAAGAGCGAGATTTTGTTCTTTACTTCGTCAGCTAGAGCCACTTCTGAACGGCAGATCAGCACGTCGGGCGAGATCCCAATCTCACGCAATTTTATGACGCTGTGCTGCGTCGGTTTCGTCTTTACTTCTTGCCACGGGCCGACCGAGGGAATCAGAGTGACGTGGACGTACATCGTATTCTCGTGCCCGAGATCGGTGCGCATCTGGCGGATGGACTCTAAGAAGGGAAGCGACTCAATATCTCCCACTGTTCCACCGATTTCCGCAATTACGACGTCCGCTTCTTGTTGCCGGCCAAGGTCGACGATTGCCTGTTTGATCGCATCGGTGACGTGGGGGATGACCTGAACCGTTGCCCCGAGGTAATCGCCGCGCCGCTCCTTCGCGATGACTTGACTATAGACTTTGCCCGTCGTCACGGAGGATCCGGACGAACAGTGTACGTCCATGAAACGCTCATAGTGGCCAAGGTCAAGATCCGTCTCGGCCCCATCTTCTGTGACGAAGACCTCGCCGTGTTGGAACGGGTTCATTGTGCCCGCGTCGACATTGATGTACGGATCAAGCTTGAGAGGAGCTACCGTGTAGCCTCGATTTCGCAATATTCGTCCCAAGCTGGCGGTCGCGATTCCTTTTCCAATCGAGCTCACAACGCCACCTGTCACAAATATATATTTAGTCATTTCTCTCCGAACGGGCCTGAAGTCAAACCCGGTCGGACGCACAAACAAAAGTTAGCGCGCATCCGTTGTGGGGTTTTGTGAATTATATCTTGCCCGACGATACTGAGGGCCGTTTCGAATCGAAAGAAGAAAATCTGATTAATATTTACGCGCAGAAAGCATCTTGTGGAAACCTGGGGATTCTGATACGATGTATTAAGGAACAAAGATGTTGCACTTGCTTGCGCAAGAAGTTGCAGGAATTCCATGGTACGTCGTCGTCTTCGTGCTTATCGCGGTGATAGTCGCGGGAAGCGTGTTTTGGCTGACGCAGCGCGAAGCTAACCCGGAAGCCGCAATAACCACCACCCGGATCGAGGTCGCCAAACCGATGACGACCACCTCCAACGTGCCTGTTGCTCCTCGCCCCGAGGACTTTCCAGCGACATCGGCCTCCATCCCGCAGAATAACCGGAGCCCTAATGCGGCCATCGCCGCCCGGCAACAAATAAAGGCGCAAATTCAGGCTGGCTATAAGCTAACTGTCGACGCTACTGCGAACGAGGAGGCCATTCCTACCCCTACCCCGTCGCGCTTGAGTACAACCGCGACAGACATGTTGCATGAAGCAGAAGTACAGCGAAGTGCTGGTCGGTCCGACCTAGCGACGCGGAAGGTTCGAGAGCTTTTGCTCCGCGAACCACAAAACGCCGCCGCTCTCGAAATGCTCGGAGATCTCTTGGCCGCAACCGGCGATCGAACGGCCGCCGCCGAAGCTTATCGCGAAAGTGCTCGCTCCAATCCGGGCAGTGGGCGAGTCTGTATGAGTCTTGCCAAGACGTTGGAAGGCCTCGGTGATATTCAGGCTGCCATCGCCGCGTACCGCGCCGCCACTGTTGCTGATCCCACCGATCACAAGGCCTACAACAATCTCGGCGGCCTCCTTGCCGAAACAGGAGACATGGCCGGTGGAGTGGATGCCTTCCAAAAGGCACTCGCGATCAGTCCCGATGATGAGACCGCGAAAGAGAATCTCGCCCTCGCACAGGACATCTTGCGAGAGTCAACGGCGACGGCTTAGCAAGAAAGCGAGTTTCGGATTCGTCTACGCCGCCAACGCGGGCTGTGTAGAGATCGACCAGCTGACCGCCGCTAAATAGGCGTTTCGAGCGTGCGCTCCCGGAGCCAAAGAGTCGACCGCTGCAAAATCACCTTGCTCATAAGCAACGGCGCAAGCAAGTGTCTGCGCGAACTTCGAGGACTTATCGCGACCGAGTAAGACGTCGACGATCTGCTCCGATAGCGGCAGATCGGCTAGGAGAGCTTGCATCGGCACACCAACAACTGCTTCAAGCACGGAGAAGAGTCCGATCGTAAAGTGCTTGTGTGGCAGTTCAAATCCGAGCGTACTCGCCAATTCCTCGCACATACGAGCGCGAATCATCGCTGTGTTGATCAGTTCCGGTGAACCTTCGTTTGAGGAACTCATCAGCAACAGACTCGCGAGCGCGGCGACGCGCTGTATTCCCATGATCAAAATGGCGCTACGAACACTTTCGACCCGCCAGCCGACGGAGTCACCGGCACTGTTGATAATTTTGAGCAGTCGATAAGCCATCGAGACATCGCCCTCGATGAGGCGTTCTATATCAGAGATTGACGCGTCTTGGTCCTGCAACTTGGAGACAATCCGGAGCAGCGAGACGCGTGAAGACTTGGCCTCTGGTCCGTGTTGAAGAACCGGACGAGCCAGATGATATCCTTGGAAGTAATCGAATCCGAGAGCTTCGCAGGTGCGAAACATTTCCGCAGTCTCCACTTTTTCGGCGATGAGTTTCACTCCGGTAGCTCGCAGTCGCGGCATCTTCTTCTTGAGCTCCACCTGGCCAGTCGCCAGAACGTCAACTTTCACTGCTCCCATGTAGGGCAAGAACTCCCACTGATGGCGTTGAAACGTGAAGTCGTCATACGCAAATTGGTAGCCGATGTTTCTCAGGGCCACTATCCGATCTCGCGTCGCCGTCGTAAATGGAGTCGATTCAAGAATTTCTAGAACGACCCGGTCCGCGGGTAACAACAGGATTGCCTTCGAAAACAGCAACGATTCGGAGATGTTGATGAACGCTAGATCGCGACCGACCAGTGCTTCAAGTCCGATGTCGATGAGCGAATGAACAAGCGCCTTGGAAGCGAGAACTTCGTCGACGGATTCCACGGCCTCACCCTCCGGTGACCGGTAAAGCAACTCGTAGGCGTAAGTGTTGCCCTTTGAATCGCTGATTGGCTGCCTCGCCATCATCACTTCGGAGTTCATACAGATGTCTTGTTCCGCGTTTTCGGCGGAATCGGACTCGAAAGAATCTCGGCGGTAAACTTTAAGCGAGCGCCCTCGTAGCTCAGTGGATAGAGCAACGGCCTTCTAAGCCGTTGGTCGCACGTTCGAATCGTGTCGGGGGTGCCAACTTCTTCAGCGAGGCGGCCGCTTCTTCATCTGTTTGACCGCCCCGGCCATGACAAGGTCGACCAAGTCTGAGGTTCCCGGTCCGCGTACGAACCGAGCAATTGTGATTTTAGAAGCAGCGCGGTACAGGATCACTGACTCTGGGACGCGCGCGTCGCTGTGCAGCAGCGTCACATTCGCTGGCATCGCCATCCGGGCCACCTGACGCATTCCTTCCGAATTGAATCTCGCTACGATATCTTTGGTAACTCCAACGGCATCCCGCGCTTCAAAACTGACGACCCGAACCGCCTCAATCTTGCTGAGAAACTCTTTGACGGCGGACTCCTTCAGGGATAGCTCAAAGGAGCCGGAACGAAAAGTGAAGTTCCCTTTTCCATCGCTCAGGTCGGGGGCAAACTGCTTGATGACGGTGCAAAGTTCGCGCCCCTGCGCCTCAACCTCAAGCTCAAAATTGGTACCCGCGGGGACAGGGATAGACAGCTTTGGCCTCGAACTTTGCTGGAATAGAATTGAAAAGCCGAGTAGGATTCCAAAGCTCATACCGTTAGGACGATTCGCCGCGTGTTACGGGTCCTGCAACTTTCTGCAACGTTCGCCCTAACGCAACCGTTGAATCGTCCAGAATGCCGCCACTGCCGCGATCAGGCACGAACCCGGAAGAACAACGTAGGGCCGATACGTTTTCGCATGCCGAAACCATCCGACCAAGCAGAACGCCAGCGCCACTACGGCAAGCTGACCACATTCGACCCCTAAGTTGAAGCCGACCAACGCGCTCAAGAATTGCCCGTGGGCTAGGCCCAGGTCCCGTAGAGCGCTGGCGAATCCTAACCCGTGAACGAGTCCAAACCCAAAAACGATGTATATTCGCCACGGTTTGAGCTCAGTAGTGAGGATATTCTCAACCGCGACAAAAACGATCGACAGCGCAATGAGAGGCTCGACAATCCGTGACGGCAGTTGGATGACTCCGTAGAGTGATAAGGCCAGCGTAAGCGAGTGCGCAACCGTGAAGGCGGTGATTTGCTTGGCGAGGTCCCTGAACTTTGTGCTCAACAAGAATAGGCCAAGCACAAAGAGAATATGATCGAGCCCTTCCGGCACGATGTGCCGAAATCCCATGGACATGAATCGGCCGAATGCGACGACACGCGTAACGCTTACCGTGGGTGCAGTCGGAGGAACACGTGGCGTGATCGAAACTGGAGCACGCTCCGCTGCGCCCGCCCGCACCGGATCAATTGAACGTGGTGGCGCTGGCTTAACCGGGCTGGTTGGTGCGGGCGGCCTTGTAGTCGCCTGATGTCGGTTCACCTGTTGTCGGACGGTTTCTATCTCCTTCCGGCTGGGGATTCCGAATGGCGAGCTCGTCGATCCGGGCGGCACGGGCTCGGAGAACGGTTCCGTATAAGGCATTTCCGTCGTCATGATGACCATGCCCAGTGTCTCGGGGTAAGTGGCCCATGTCTTGCGCGCCCCGCTAGCTAACTGCCCACTCGCTACGACGGACATCATCACCGGCAGTCGTTGTTTCGAATTCGCTCGCGCAAGTTCTCTCAGTTCAGAAAGGGTCGGAAAGTGATAGGCATCTAGCTGGCATGCTCCCGTATCCGTTGAAATTCTTAAACCCGCGCGAAAGTTGCTGTCTCCGGCCTGGAGTGCAGCTGATAGGTTGTCGTCCGTCCCGTTGAGCAATGCATTCATCGCCGCATCGAGCGTTTGATCGGGCGGGGTTTCCAGAAGAAATGCGAGCAAGTCGAACCGCACTCGCAGTTCAAACTTGCCGTCTGGAGCGACTTTCAGTTTCGCCGAAGCAATGTTGGCTGGGTGTGCGCCAGCGAAGGCGAACACACCCAGCACAATCAAAGCAATTACGGATGCGAGCCGGATTGCAGTTTTTGCCATAAGCGCTTGATCGACGAATCGGACAAATCAACGTCCCACACGGAGAAGTCACGAACGACTCCGGGAAAGCGGCGCTGCCGATCCCAAGCATCGACCGGCAAAATTCGAATCTGAGCCTGGTCATCTTGTACCGAGACCCGACGTGATCCGATCAGTTCGCCGTTTTTGTAGACCTTTACGGTCTGTGCGTCGTATGTTGCCGTCAACATCTGCCAATCCCCAATATCAAGTGCGGTCCGAGTTCGGACATCCGCGTTCGAAATCCAGAAATTGATGCCCTGCGGGAAGATCGTAAAGTAGCGTCCCAATCCGGCCCGACCATCGACAGAACGGCCGAATCCCCCGATGACCGTCCGCGCTTCCGGCGTCGCCGTCGGTTTGACGAACAGATTTACCGTCCACGTGTCGCTTGCCTTCACCGGCAAGGCAGTTACGTTATTCGCCGAGAACAGGACCGAGGTCTCCGTCGCTCGTTCAAACACGGCACCAGAATCCTTGAATGGAACGGCCGCCTTCTCCATCATGTTCCCCGCGGGCGAAGTGTCCGCCACACCGCCAACGATGAGCTCTGCTCCGACCCCTCCAACGGCGTCAAACGCTAGCTCGACCGTTTTGCCATCCGCCTTCAGCAGCGCCGATTTCGCACTGACCGTCGTGATCAGTCCGCCGCTCTGAGTACGGAATCCGTAATTGGTCTTCATCTCCGCAGATTCACGGGAGATCGCTTCCGAGAATTGAACCGTCACCGTGTCCATGCCTCGAACCACCCGCGCCGACACGACCTTGGGAGGCGTCGTGTCAACGATCTTCAAGTCTGCCGACGCCAACGCGCGAGCCTCGCCACTCGTCGAGAAACTTGCGACGCGCACACGAACGGGATGGTTCATCGTGATCGGCGCAACATACAGCGGTGAGTTGGCCGTCGGCACCGTGCCATCCAACGTATATCTGAGGCTCGCCGCCGTATGATAGAGCGGCGGGGTCATTGTAATCGTTGTCGAATCGCTGAAGTCTCCCGAACTCGGCGAAATGCTCGCGACGCCAGTTTCTTCGTGCTTCACCACTTCGTTCGTGGGTGACACGAGATGAACGTCCGCATTTGAATCGGCCGACGCAGAGATTGCAAGCACCTTGACCCGCGAGTCCATAGGCAACGTCAAAGTGCCCCCTGATCGTGAAACGGGAAAGGCATACCTATACAGGTAGCTGTATGAATAGAATTCATTTCCCGCCGTGGGATGATGCCGATGCGAGCTATACCACGCGATTTCGGCACCCTTGCAGAAACCCGGTGCCAAGCCAACCATCGGACCGTAATTCGTAAAGTTTGCGCCTAAATTGCCCTGCCACAGCCGTGTATCCCACTGTCCAACAAAGCCGCCCCAGTCTTGGACGGTCGCTGGAAAAGCTTTGCCATCAACACTAAAGTGAGTCGCCACGTCCCCATTTGACGAAGCGGCAAGGACGTACACCTGGTTTGACCCGGCCGGTACAAGGATGCTTTGCCTATTGCAGACAATAGCGTTCTTCGCGCCATCTGTCGTGGGTCCGAGCCGAAATACGATGCCGTCCGACTCGAGCGCTGCCGGCAACTGTTCGGCCGCTATGGTTCGGCCAACGGCGTCGAATGCGCCGTCGGTGCGGTCGTGATCCGTTGATACTACGTCCGCATTGTACGGAAGCGATATCGCATGGCCATGATTTCTAATGACCGGTTTGGTTTTGAAATGTAAGGCGAAGGAACGCAGCGAATACGCGTCGATGCTTGTGTGCAAGGTGCGTGAACCGACTGTCGTCCTCGTGTCCGCCGTTCCCATCGGCTGTTCCTGGCCATTTACCTCCGTAGCCGAGATCAACGGCTGTTCAGAGCTGAGAAGCACGAGCGGAGCCGGACGCCCGGTTAGCTCGCGTAGCCGCACGATGATGGCATTTCCGGTCTCAGATTTCTTGATCGCTGAAATCTCGACCTGACCCGTGTTAAGCGAGAACAGGCTCGTTGATCTTCCCGATGGCCCTGAATGAGGTGGAACGGTATAGGCACGAAGCGGTTGGTTCAGCCGTCGAGCTTGCCAAGAAACATCGCCCGAGCGCCAATCTCCGGCGTGGGGAGCGATGCCGTAGAGAATTTGGTGGCGTCCAAAGTCTTGGGTCGCTTGGTCGGCATATCCGGCCCGAACTCCCGGTGTATACAATAGCGTCAGACGCACCGTGTTGGCATCCGGCTTGTCTGAGCCAAATTTGGAGTCGTTCAAGATGCCAGCACCAAATTTGCCCGAACTATCAGTCAAGTCCAGCCACTGATGTTGTGGCACTTCGTACTTCTTGTCGTTGTTCGTCTCTCGCTCGATGGCGCCGACCTGAAGTTCGTATGTGGCGAGCTTATTCGTTGCGACAAGCGGGAATGATGCCTTGAGCGCGCGCTCCTTGGTCTGCCAATCTATCGTATTCGCGACCTCAACCCGCTCACCAGAGTTGCCGTCGGAAAGCCGAACCTGCTGGACGAACTTGGAGCCGTCTGTTTCGCGCTCAATTTCGATCGAGACGCGAACTGGGCCCGCCTCAACAATCCGGATCTTGGCCGGACCGTGCACGTACTCTCGCGGCGCTTGCTTCGCATCGGCCCAGTCCATGTTCCAAGCCGGAAACTGGGACGGGTTGTGATAGACGAGCGCTAAGCGTGCAGGTGCGCGCAAGGTCTCGCGCTGTGCTCTTTTGTCGAAGATTGAGCTGATGTCACCGTCCGCATTGATCGTAACCTTGAACTTTGCATTCTCAATCACGTTTTTCGAGGCTCGCAAATTGGCATTTGTCGGTCGAATGTTCGAGCCGCGCAAATCATATGCGGCGAAGCCAACACTTGGCACCTTTGCCAAAAACAAAATCCGCGTGCTTGCTCCTTCGCGGCCAATGACCTGACAAGGCACCTCTCGGCGGTCCGGTCCGACCGCGGTGTAGGACGTTGCCAAGCCGGGAACAAGGGCCTCTACCGCGTCCTCACGGGCGATCGAAAGCGGATTGTAAACGACAACCGAAGTGCCCTTGCCGCGTGTATCGAGTTGCTCTGAGACGGTCGCCACTGCATCACGTTCAACCGCCGCAAATTGGTTATGGGCAAGCAATTCATCGTTCCAGCAGAATTCGTAGGCCTTGGGAATACTCGTGCCTGGAAGCATGTCGTGCATCTGCGATCCCAGCACGAGGTCCCAAGCGTCGTAAAGTCGCTTAGCGGGGTATCCCGACCCAAATCCCAACGCCCCGACTGCCGCCCTTTCGGCGCTATCCGCAAGGAGTTCGTTTTTCCGGTTCCAGCGCTTCATCATTGCCTGAGAACTGATCGCACCTGCACTGTGTTGCGTCAGCAGGAGCTCGCCGCGATATTGCGGTAGTCGAGCGATCTGATCACGATTGAGGGACAAAAACATCTCGTCGGCACGGCTCGAGATGACGGTGATCGGTCCGTGGCCTGCGATGCTCTTTTCAACCCAGTCAACCGCCTTCGCCCGCGGTGCGCCGCCGGTGTCGCCGGTTCCGTAATAGTGATAGTCCACGTAGGCACCGGACTGGTTGCCTGTGTTCTGGATTCGGGCGAGCCAACTTGTGTTCTGGCTCAAATCTTCCGTGATATCTGCCCCATAAGAGCCAGGATCCAGAGCTGCGACGACATACTTGCCGTCTGGACCGATCCAGCGGCCGACTTTGAAAGGAATGCCGACTGCCGAACCCCAGGTTAATTTCTGGGTCGAGAAACCTTTGATGCCGCAGTGCGCGAGGATGCTAGGAAGAGCGTAAGGGAAGCCGAAGCAGTCCGGAAGCATGTACTCCTGGCTCGCGACCCCGAATTCGCGTCGGAAAAACTGGTTGCCGTACAGGACGTGGCGAATAAGCGACTCTGCCGACGGCACATTTGCGTCTGCCTCGTCCACCGATGATCCGCATGGAAACCAGCGCCCGTCTTGGATGTACTTCTTCAGGCGCGGGTAGGCGTCGGGATAGTACTCCTTCATCATCTCGTATCGACGTGAGCCGCTGAAATTGAAAACGTAGTGCGGATATTTGTCGATCAGGGCGAAATTGTCGAAGAGCGTGTTTGCCAGGAACTCGCGAATCACCTGCGGGTAAGCCCACCGCCACTGCGTGTCGAGGTGGGCATATGGCACGACGTACAAAGTGTTGCCAACGGCAAAGTTGCGTTTCTTCGGAGTAGATGGCCCGTTTGGACCCGATGAGGTGGCCGAAGCAGCGAGTGCAATAGCAAGAGCGGCCGCCGTTGCTCGTCGTGAATGGGTTCGAATCCGGGTCATAGCGTAGCTAATATTGTGACGGCTGGCTCGATTGCTCGCACGAACATAGCGTTCAAAAGCAAAAAAGAGTCCCGGCATTTCTGCCGGGACTCGGAGTGTTCTGTAGCGACTACAGGTTAGGGGTTGATCGGGATAACCCGGTAAATGCCCGTTCCTGCACCAGCTTTCAGAATGTGGATGTTTGCACCCGAGCCGTCGCTCGCGTACAGTCCACTGATCGCACCAAGATCCGACCAGAACGACACAACTGTTCCGTCCGTTGAAGCGGATGGAGCCATGAAGTTCGCGGTCGAGTCAGAGATGAACGCGCCAATGGTGGTACCGATCAACGTATTGATCGTCCACATCGACGATACCGAAGTTTGGCGCGAGATCAACTCTACGCCGAGCTTAGGCAGGCCAGGCACGTTGTTCGAAACGCCGCCATTGATCGCGGTCGATACCGTGCCGCCGGTCGTGGCCTTCTTGAGGTCCGTACCGCCAAGCGCGTTAGCGACTTGGATGTACAGGGTGCCGTTATCCAACACTCCAAGCGCTCCACCAGCACCGGTGCCCACCGAGAAGGTGGTCATTCCTGTGCCGTCGAGATTGCACACGCCGTAGGTGGACACGTCGCTCTGGAAAGCGATTCGAGCCATGTCCGGCAGGAAGCGTGGATTGCCAATGTTGGTCGTGCCAACAACTCGCAGTGGGCCTACCGTCTTCGCCTTGGTTAAGGTGTTGAAGAACGTGTAGTTCGTCGAGTTGGCCGGATCATCAGCAAGGACCTGGGTGCCGTCCGCATTCACATCAAGCAACGTTGCCGTTGTCGAGTAGGTCTGCGGATTGGTGCCGTCACCGTTGATGGTGAAGATACCGACGCCCGTTGAGGCGTTTCGGTAGAACACGCGCTCGCCATGATCTTTAGTCGACGGAACACTGAGAACCAGCACCGCCGTCGCCGTTGAACCAAGCAACGTCGATGTCGTATTGACCGTCGTCAATGCACCAACGGTGCTAGAGGTGATCAGGAACGACACGGTCGTCGTACCTGCAGGGACGGTGACCGAAGCCGGCATGGATGCCGAGGTCGAGTCCTTAGCGATCGAGACAACGATGCCGCCCGTTGGCGCGTTGCCGGTGATCGTCACCTTACCAACGGCTTGCGCGCCGCCGACGATTGTGGACGACTTGATGGTCAGGCTCACCAGTCGGGGAGCCGTGACGCCAAGTGCGCCAGTAATCGAACTGCCATTCACCGACGCGGTCGTCGTTGTGGCTTGGTCCGTTGCAACCGCAATCGTCGTGGCCGTGAAGGTCACGCTCGTTGAGCCTGCCGCTACCGTTACCGATGCCGGTACCGTCACGTTTGCGTTGTTGCAAGACAGGTTAACCGTAAGGCCACCAGCCGGTGCAATCGTCGCAAGGGTCAGCGTGCCCGTGGAGCTTGCAAGTCCGAGCACCGAATTCGGTGTGTAGACGAGGCTCTGCAGGGCAGGTGCGGTTACCGCGAGCGTCGTCGTTACCGATACTGCGTTTGCCGTACCTGTAATCGTCGAGCTCTGGTCAGTTCCAACGGCCGCTGTGGTCGTCGTAAACGTAACTTGGGTTGTACCAGCGGGGACCGTTACCGATACCGGTACCGTTACTGCTGCGTTGCTGCTCGTCACCGCAATTGCGAATCCACCGACTGGGGCCGCGCTGCTAAGCATGATCGTACCGGTCGAGTTCGTGCCACCTGGCACGGACGCCGGGCTCATCGAAATCGCAGTGACAACCGGAGCCGTCAGGTTGAGGGTTCCGCTAACCGAATTTCCGTTCACGCTAACCGTGACCGTCGCCGTCGTATCGACGCCAACTGCCTTCGTGCTACTCGTAAACGTCTTGGTCGTTCCGCCTGCGGGAATCGAGATTGCCGGAGGAACTGGTACCGCCGAATTGTCACTCGCAAGAGTAACCGTCAATCCACCCACTGGAGCTGGGCTGCTAATCGTGACCGTGCCGTTGCCGGTCGTGCCACCGACGATCGTCGACGGGCTGAATGCCGCGCTAACGAGCGTTGGCGCAGTGAGCGACAGGGTTGCGCTCTTAGAGATGCCGTTGCGTGCGGCCGAGATGCTTGCGGTTCGGTCGGATGCGACTGCAACCGTACTCACCGTAAACGTGGTGCTCGTGGCACCTGCTGGGATCGTCACCGGTGACGGAACGGTCGCCGCTGCATTGCCGCTCGTGACCACGAGGACAAAGCCACTAGCCGGAGCCGGGCTGCTGATTGTTACCGTTGCCGTCGAGCTGTTTCCGCCCACTAACGTGGTCGGGCTCAGGCTCACATCGGTTACCGTCGGAGCCGTAACGGACAGGCTGCCCGAAGCAGACACGCCGTTTGCGCTTCCCGTAACCGAAGCCGTAAGGTCCGTAGGTACAGCAACGGTGGTTGCCGTGAACGTGGCCGTCGTAGCGCCAGCAGCAACGGTTACCGAAGCTCCTGGGGTGACTGCGACCTTATCGCTCGATAGCGTGACTACAAATCCACCGACTGGTGCCGCGCTCGAAAGCGTGACCGTTCCCGTCGAGGAGTTGCCGCCAAGTACGGATGTTGGGCTGAAGGTCAACGAAGTGACCTTGGGCGCGGTGACCGTGAGGTTACCGGACGCGTTTGACGCATTCAACTGTGCCTTGACGCTTGCCGTGTGATCGGCAGTCGCTGCGGCGGTCGCTTCGGTGAACGTTGCCGTAGTCGCGCCTGCGAGTACTGTGACTGTTGCAGGTGTCGTTACTCCACTGTCCGTTGAGGACAGGTGAACGGCGATACCGCCTGTTGGGGCTGCGCTGGAGATGGTCACAGTTCCGGTGGAACTAGTGCCACCAACGACGCTCGTTGGGCTGAATGCGACGGTGGTGACGGTTGGAGCGGTCAACAAAACTGTTGCCGTCTTCGTCTGCGTCGTGCCCTTCTTGACCGTGATCGTCACGGTTGTATCCGTGCCAACTGCGGTGGAGCTTATCGTGAAGTTTACGGAAGAGGCACCGGCTGGAACCTTTACCGTTGCGGGAGCCGTTGCTGAGTTCGGGCTTGTCGTCACTGCGACGGTGAAGCCAGCGGTGGGCGCTGGTCCCGTTAGGTTGACGGTTCCAGTAGTAGTCGTCCCGCCGACAATTGACGTCGGGCTGACCGTAACTGAATCCAGTGTCGTTGCCAACACCGTCAGCACCGAGCTGAGGCTGACGCCGGTCGCTGAAGCGCCAATCGTCGTGGTTGTGTCTGGGTCGACTGGCACTGTCGACGCCGTAACTGCCGTGGTTGTTGTGCCGCCGGCAATGAACGCCGTCGTAGGCAGCGTCGCAATCGCGTGATTGCTGTTCGTCAGATTGACCGTGATGCCACCCGTCGGTGCCTTGCCGTCAAGTGCGACAGAGACGGAAAGCGAACTTCCGCCAATAACGGACCCTGGGACCGTTAGCTTGATGAGGTGGGGCGCATTGATCGTCAATGTTGCAGACAGCGTGACTGTGCCAGCGTGTCCGGAAATCGAGGCCGTAGCGTTTGCTGCGACTGGGAGAGTTCCAACAGTTGTGCTCGCGCTCTTGGATCCACCCGGAATCATGAGGCTCGAAGCCACCATAGCGTTGCCGCTTGATGACATTAGCGTCACGTTTACACCGCCAGAAGGCGCCGGAGCGTTTAGGCCAACCGTAAGGTTGCTACTCACGCCGCCAATAACCGTCGAAGGAGCGAGCTGAACCGAAACAAGCACCGGCGGAATAACCGTGATGCTCGCGGTCTTCGTGACGCCATTAGCTTTCGCTGAGATCGTCGCGCCCGTGCTTGCCGAAACCGGCGAAGTCATGATCGTGAACGTCGTCGTCTTCAATCCTGAGGGAATGACCACGACCGCTGGAGGCATTGCTGCGGAGCTGGAACTCGTAACCGCGACTGGATAACCTCCCGAGGGAGCGTTGCCAGAAATTGTCACAGATCCGATGATATTTCCGCCGCCGGTAGTCGAGGCAGGCGAAGCCGTGAATGTCGTTAGGCTTGGAGCGACTACCAGCAAACTGGCGGATGCGCTTGAACCATTTAGCGAGGCCGTCAAGGAACCAGTCGCATTAGTCGCCACCGGAACCGTCGTTACAGTTACGGACGCAAAGCTTACGCCTGCGTTTAGGTGAACGATACTGGGAACCGTTGCCGCCGAGTTCGTGGAAGCGAAGGACACATCGATTCCACCGACTGGAGCCGCACTCGTGAGAGTGATCTTGCTCGTTAGCGGCGAACCGCCGTTCGTCGTCGGTGCCGATACCGTCACCGAGAGAATGCGCGGGCCTGTGATCGTCAGATCCTTGCTGACGGTTACTCCGTTGGCCATGCCGGAAATCGTTGACATCGCATCGATTCCAACAGTTTTGGTCGTAACCGTGAACCCAACGGTTGTTGCGCCGGAAGGCACCTTAACCGTTGATGGCACGGTCGCGTTCGGGTTTGAACTGGATAGCGTAACCGTGAATCCGGCTGAACCCGCTTTGCTAGAGATCGTCAACATTGCTGCAGACGTCTTTCCGCCGACTACGGACGTCGGGGTCAAATTCAGGGTGGAGAGTACCGGCGCCGTTACCATCAGACTTCCGGACACTGTTGTTCCGGTTCCGACTTGAGCGGACACGTGAGCCGTGAGATCCGCCGCCACGCCGACAGTAGTGGCCGAGAACGTAATGAACAAGGAGCCCTTCGGCACTGTAACCGTCGCTGGGACGGTTACGGCTACATTGTCGCTGTGAAGTTTTACGACGACAGCTGCCGTAGCAGATGAAGAAAGAGTGACCTTCCCAGTCGAGGATACGGACCCTGCGACGGTGGAAGGTGTGAATGACACAGTGACTGGCGATTGAGCCAGTGCGCCCACGGCCAAAACTAACGTAACAGTAGTTAGGGCTATGGAGAATAGAAATCTAGTCAACGTATTGGGCATGACACACCAGATGGCAGGATAACACTTTCACTGCCCTGATGGTAAGCCTTTTCGAGTTAACACTTCAACATTTCGCATGGGCCTAAAAGCCCAGCGACGAAACTAAGTGGAACGTTTAGTGACGAACCCGAATTTAGGTTCAAACGGTCTATTCAAGCTACTTTCCGAGCAGTTTGGGCACGCGCTTCGAATAGGCCGAAAGTCCCGGTCCATCACCCGACGCTTGATCGGAGTAGAAGAGTCCGACCGTCGTGTAGTGATTGGTGTACGGCTTGCGATCCTCATCAAACCCTGAGCGACCATGTTCAAGCGTGAACAGGAGCGACTTGGTGAACGGAACCGGATCCTGAATATGCCACCGATACACGGTGTTCGTGATTCCTCGCTTCTCGCCACCAAAGAGTGCGTTATCGTAGTACGTCACGCCAAAGAAGGGTGTCTGAAACGTATGGCCGAAATCCCAAGCTCCGCAGAAGTAATCTTCGCTGCCCGTGCCGCTGATCGCTGGTGCTTTCGCCCCGTCAACGTAGAAGTTGTCGTCACCTTCGCCCCACCATCCATCCGAGTTGGCGAGGACCGTAACTATCGTTCCAACAAAATGACCACGCCCGGTGGTTTCGCAAATCGTCAGCGGCTTTCCGACAGGTGCAGGAAAGAAGTTTCGATACTGCGTGTGAAAGTACATCGCGTCGCGGTCCGTCCGATTGTCTAACCGATAGTCAAGGTTGTAATAAAGGGCGTGAACTCGACCAGCGCCTTCATTTGTGACTGTGACGACCGCATGCTTTTTGAACGGCATCGGCCAGTAGCAATTGAGCGCCATCTGACCCCCGACCGAAACCGGTGCGCTGGAAAACTCTACGTACTTGCCAGGACCTTGGGCAAAGAAGTCTCCGATCGGGCATTCAACCGCGGGGCGGTCAGCGTCGTCCCAGGTCATCCTCAGCACAAGGCTACGCAAATGGTCTTTGTCTTCTGCCGCGATCGTAAACCACAAATGAGTGAATCGCCCGTTACCTTTCACGTCGGCGATCGTGAGCGTTTCGCCCGGCTTTAGCGGACGCGCGTCGCCATTACCGCCGGTCGGGTCGGCACTCGACGAGCGATACGCCTTGTAATCCTTTTTGTTCGCAAGGTCTTGAGAAACCTGGCCAATACCGGCGGCGGCGAGCGCGAGCAAGGCAAAACTGATAACGGTCTTCGTGCGGAAAATCACTTCATTGTCTCCTCGCGGAGCTTACATCTTTTGGGCGGCACGTTCCGAGCGGGCCGTCGACTTGATTTCGTTCCACGGGAACGACCGTGCTTGTGGGTACGGCGTAGCCGCCAATCCGCCCATCATGATGAGCGCTCTGCGTGCAACGTCCGAATGGTTAGGCCCCGCGGTGTGCGCAGTTCGATTCAGGTGAATCGTTAGACCACCTGCTGGAAGGGGACATGCCACCGCCCCGCTCAGAACCGAAGTATCCGCGACTTCCAAACCGTGGATGCGAACGTCGCCCCCAATGCTCTGATGGGTGAGTACCGGCCATCGGTGACTGCCAGGAACGAACCAGAGGCATCCATTTTCAACTGTCGCCTCCTGAAGCGGCATCCAAACAGACACCGAGCAATAGCTCATCGTGGGATCCCAATACGCTTCATCTTGGTGCCAAGGCGTAGCCGCACCGATTCGGGCTGGCTTTAGGATTGCGTGCCCGATTCCAACGCCTGCCGCCTCCCCAAGCAACTGCTTCACGATTGCATCCGCGACAGCAAGAAATGCCCCGGACTCAAGCTCGGGCGCATACTTCGACGGCGAAAGAATCTGCGGCAAACTTGCCTCAACGCCATCAACATCTGTGCCGGCGAGGTCAAACTGGTCTCCGCTCTCGCGTCCCGCGCGCTCCGCGAACATGCGGTCGTAAATTTCACGCATCCAAGCGAGTTCGTCGGGCGTTGTAATCGGCGCGGCGATTCTGAGGAAACCGTCGACGTGGAAACTCCGAATTTGCTCATCGGTTAACGGCATGCCGTTAGTATAAGCTTGCCGCAAGGTAAGTTTTTGCTATGGCCGTTCCTGCCCTTGCCCTCCTTAGCCTTGCCTTGTCACCGAACTCAACCATGGACAACCGAGCGAAAGATTGGCGGATGGGTGCTGTGGTCTATCAAGTATTCGTGGACAGGTTTGCGCCATCCGCAAATTTGGCCGCAAAGTCCGCCTACTATCAAACTCCCCGTAGGCTAAGAAAATGGGACGAACTGCCGACCGCCGGCACAAATAATAAGGAAGCGGGTCTGTGGTCACACGAGATGGATTTTTGGGGCGGTGATCTCCCTAGCATTCAGAGCAAGCTCGAATATGTGCAGGGCCTCGGGGCGGACGTGCTCTACCTCACACCGATCCATCGCGCGTTCAGCAACCACAAGTACGACGCCTCAGATTTCAAACAGATCGATCCCGCTTTCGGCACGAAAGCCGACCTCAAAAACCTAACCCAGGATGTGCATCGACGAAAAATGCGCATCATGCTGGACGGTGTCTTCAATCACATGGGGCGTCATTCAGATGCGCTCCAATCTGCGCTTCAAGATCCGCAAAGCGCGTACCGCGACTGGTTCACGCTTGGGAAGAATTTTAGGAACGGATATAAGGCGTGGATCGGCATCGCAAATCTTCCCGCTCTCAACCTAGAGAATCCAAAACTGCGTGAATACCTCTGGACCAAGCCTGACTCCGTAGTCCAGCAGGCCCTAAAAGATGGAATCGACGGGTGGCGACTTGATGTCGCCTATGAGCTCGGTCCCACTCATCTCGCAGAGTTAACCCACTTTGCTCACCAGGCCAAGCCCGGAAGCGGCGTAGTCGGCGAAATCTGGGGATATCCGGCTGGCTGGTTCCCCGCGCTGGACGGCGTCTTCAATTTCTTTGCTCCGTCGATTTGCATCGAAGCTATGCGGGGACATTTGTCCGGTGGACGGGTCGGGACGATGCTGAACCACATGGTGGACGACGCGGGCATCGACAACCTTTTGCGATCTTGGCTGGTGCTTGACAACCACGACACGGAGCGACTTACTCACCAACTACCCGATCGGGCCCAACGCGAATTCGCCATGGCCCTACAATTCACTTTGCCGGGGTCGCCCGTGGTCTACTACGGCACAGAGCTCGGAATGTCCGGTGGCGGCGACCCAGCCAATCGCGCACCGATGCGGTGGGATCTTGTGAACGACTCGAACCCAACCCTCAAACTCTCGCGCAAGCTTATTAGCTCCCGAAAAGCCCATCCTGCCCTTCGGTATGGTGATTTCAATGCGCTCGATACCGAGAAGTTGATTGCCTTTACGCGTACAACGGGCAAGCTTCGGGAAATTGTCCTCGTCGTCGCGAATCCGACGGATCACCCCGTTCGAGAACTCTTGACGACTCGGCTTGGCAAGCTGATGAGTTGGCAGAGCATGAAGGATCTACTGACGGGCGAGCAGGTCCAAAATCGATTGGGCTTCATCACCGCCGAGGTTCCAGCGCACACGGTGCGAATATTTGTACCGGTCGTCGATCGAAATGATGGGCATTCGCAATACGACAGAATCGATTAGCGTGCGCTGTATCTAGGTCGTGCGTCAAACTTGTGCGGTGCCGGTTTACGAGTATCAGTGTCAAGCGTGTCAGGCGAAGTTCGTCGCACTCGTTGGCATGATCGCCGATCCTGATGACGAGCGGTGTCCGAAATGCCAGAGCTCGGACACGAAGAAGCTTGTCAGCCGTGTTGCTCGGTATCGGACCGAAGAGCAGCGGCTGGATGAGATGGCGGATCGTCTCGAAGGAGTCGAAGAACCGGAGTCGCCCACGGAGCTAAGATCACTCGTCCGCGAAATGGGCAAGGCGATGGACGACGACGCTTCGGACGAGCTTGAAGAAATTTTCGAATCCGAGGAAGTTGAGTAATAAGATGATCAAGTACACGTGTTGCGCGGTGGTCCGCCGATGACGAGCATGTTGCTCGGCCTTGCAATGTATGCGGCACAGCACTCGATCGTCAGCCCGTATGCTGACAAGCAGCCATTGAGGCTAGTCGTGCTCGCCGCCGATGCTGCCCTTAGCGGTAGCGGAATAACTGAGCTTGCGCTGGACTTGCATGCGACTTTTGACAATCCGTTCGATTCTACGGATATTTCGGTCGATGCTGAAATAACCGATCCGAAGGGATCGATAATAAAGCTGCCCGCCTACTTTGGTGCGTCGGTGGATCGAACGCTACTCAACCAAGCCGAAACCCTGTCAATTTCGAAACGAGGCTGGACATTGCGATTTGCTACGCCGCTTGCCGGAACCTATTCAGTCCGCGTATCGGCTCGGGATCGTACCGGCGCGGTTACCGCTCCTGCCAAGAAAGTTGAGGTGCTCGAGAGTAAGAGCCAGGGCTTTATCAGGCTGAACCCGCAGAACCGGCGGTATTTCCAATTTGATTCGGCAAGGCCGTTTTGGCCGATTGGTGCGAACACCTGCTGGGCGGGTCCGCGCGGAACTTACGATTTCGACGACTGGCTACCCGCGTACGGTCGAGCAGGCTGCAACTACGGTCGCTTGTGGTTATCGCCAAACTGGACGACCTTCGCGCTTGAAAAGCCAGGCAAGTCAGCAGAAGGTTTAGGCATCGGCCAATTCGATCTAGGAAATGCATGGAGAGTCGACTACGTGTTGCGTCAGGCGCAAGCGAATGGCATCAATCTGATGCTTACAATTGACTCGTACAACGTCCTGCGAGACCGAGACGCGTACCCGTCTTGGGAGACGACGCCCCACAATTCGGAGAATGGCGGCCCGTTACGGATCTGGTCGGCATTTTGGTCCAATGATGCGATGGATCGATTGTATCGCGACAAACTCCGATATCTAGTTGCGCGATACGCCGCATTTCAGAACCTGTTCGCCTGGGAATTCTGGAACGAAGTTGATCTTGTCCGAGATTACAGTCTCGCCGAGGTCGGCCCGTGGCACCGCCGCATGGGCCAATACTTGCGATCCATCGATCCCTATCACCACCTGATCACCACGAGCATGAGCGATTCTATGGGAAGTCGCGAACTACAACTTCTGCCTGAACTTGACTTTGTGCAAACTCACGTCTACTCAGAATCGATCGCTGAGGCCACGATCACGCAGCAGCAACGCAAGTCACAGTGGGGCCGCGCTCACTTCGCCGGAGAAGTTGGCGCCGATGCGACCGGCCCTAGAGCCGCTGACGATCCGACGGGGCTGCAAATCCACGATCCTATCTGGTCGTCGATCGCGACGGCATCGTCCGGGAGTGCAATGCCGTGGTGGTGGGACAATTACATTCAACCGAAGTCCCTCTATCCACTGTTCACCGCCGCCGCGTCGTTCGTAAAGGACATCGACTGGGCCAAAGAAGACTTTCAACAGGCAGACCCAAGCATTGCCTACGCGGACCCTACGACAAAGCCGCGTTTAGGAGACCTCGTCTTCGACAGTGGCATCGTCGGCTGGAATCCCGGTCCAGAGTATCAACCAAGGAACGTTACCGTCCGCGACGGCCAAGTAATCGGGGATCGGTCTCTTGCCGGCATCATGCACGGGCGTCGAAATCATCCCGAACTATTGAATCCCGTCACTTTCGACGTGCAGTTCTCAAAGCTAACCCACTTTGACGTCGAGGTTGGCGACGTTTCGGGTTATGGCGGAGCTGGTTTGCGTCTCACCCTCGATGGCGATCGCGTACTTTCCCGTGACTTCAGGGATACGAACAACCCTGAGAAGCATGAGACCCTTCATCAATACGCTGGACGCTACGGTCTGGACCTACCCCCTGGCCACCATGTTCTACGCGTTGAAAACACCGGTTCAGACTGGCTCATGTGTGCGTTCCGCTTTAAGAACGCCATTCAGACCTCTCGACCAAACGTGAGTCTTTGGGCTGCGCTCGGGAACTCTACCGTCATCGTGTGGGCAAGGGCTCAAGGACGGTCATGGAA
>JBBRML010000032.1:0-39500 GCA_038230855.1 Fimbriimonadales bacterium
AATGAGCTCTACAATCCCAGAAGAATGCACTCATCACTGGGGTACCTCTCCCCTGACAAGTTTGAAGCCCAAGCCGGAGAACTGGGCTGATGGGTGTACACAAGTTTCAACGCACTTCAGGCGGGATGCTTTTGCCCGCCAGGATGGGGGTTATGAAGCGGCAATCGGAATCAGGCTGCCTCTCGGCGTTGATGGTGCGCGAAACCTGAGCTGGCGGCAGGGCCCCAATCTTGGTTGTCGTCAACGAGCGAAGTATTCAAGCCTGAAGGGCTTGCCTAAGTTAGCGAAGGGTTGCCGCTCTTGGTTGTCGTCAACGAGCGAAGTATTCAAGCCTGAAGGGCTTGCCTAACTTAGCGAAGGGTTGCCGTTTCGAGGCGGCTACCCTGGTCCGAAATCCCCAAGAAAATTCAGCCCTGAAGGGGCTGCATCCAATGCGATTTGAACTTCGAATTCCTTCCCATTTTTCCTTAAGGCAATCGGAATCAGGCTGCCTCTCGCCGTTGATGGCGCGCGAAACCTGAGCTGGCGGCAGGGCTCCAATCTTGGTTGTCGTCAACGAGCGAAGTATTCAAGCCTGAAGGGCTTGCCTATTAGAGTCGAAGCGCAGCGGAGACCCCGCCGAAGGGAAATGAGCGAAGCGAATCGGGGCGAATCGGGGCGAAGGGTTGCCGCCCTGAGGCGGCTACCCTGGTAACTGCAGCCCAACAAATTTCCAGTCCTGTATGGACTGCCTACATTCCCATTCGTGGTCGCCTGACCGCGACATTGCGTAGCGCGTAGCCGAGGGGCGCTTTTCCCGTCGCTCAACACTGCAGTCGCAAACTCGGCTGGAGCCAAGGAACCGTATTCAAGCCTGAAGGGCTTGCCTAAGTTAGCGAAGGGTTGCCGCCCTGAGGCGGCTACCCTGGTCCGAAATCCCCAACAAAATTCAGCCCTGAAGGGGCTGCATCCAATGCGATTTGAACTTCGAATTTTTCCTTAAGGCGAATCGGAATCAGGCTGCCTCTCGCCCGCAAACCCGGAGGTTTTGTAGATACTCAAGGCGCACTACCCAATCCGCTGTCTCACTTCTTAATCGCGATCAACCGACTGTCGCCCGCAGCGGACGGCGCAAACCCGATCCTTGCCATGCCCCGCTTCACCGCAGGATGCGACGCCGACAGCCGGTTAACGAACCCGGTTCGGTAATTCTCTATTCCGCACATCATCATCCCGAGGTCAATTCCAATCACGTCAGGTCCATTCCAGTTGCGCGTAGGATTCATGCCGTTGCTGAATCCGTACCGACCAACCGCCGACCGATGGTCATGTACCAGGGCTTCCGCCGCTGCCAACGACTCCTTCGGTGTGAAGGGCAGGGAAGCAATGGCCGAGGTCGGAGTGATCGTGCCGTCGTCGTTGATCCAGCCCGGCGCGCCAAAAGCGTTGTAGCCGTCGGGGAAGTCGCACGCGCTGAGACCCCAAAAGTTCGGCCCGTAGCCCTTCATCGATTTCGGATTGTCGATGCAATACTGGCGGTTCGCCAACGTCGCATTTCGGGTCTCAACAGAGTAGTCGTATCCCAGGCCGTCGCGCACTCCCTTGAAGCTCATGAAGCTTTCCGACATCTGATGCATGAACAGCGGACCACCTCGTATCAGGTCCAGTCCTTTGTAATTCACCGGCTCACGCTTTATCTGAGCCCACCCATCGGTCGGAATGTCGCTCAGCCCGTAGGCAAGAACGTACAGCATTTTGTTCTCATCAAAGCTTGACCAACGTGCCGACAGGAAGCCCCCTTCTGGCTTCCAGCCCATCGTAATAGTCCGCTCACCCGGATGCGCACCGCCATCGGTCATTGCCCAATTCCAATCAATTCGCGTGAGAAAAGCGTCGGTCAGCCTGCTGATCTCGCCATCTTTCCAAAACTGCTCACCGACAATCATGCCCGCCGTCGTGCTGGTAGAACTTGCGCCCCAGCTCTTGGCGAAAAGCCAAGGAGCGTCGAAGAACGCGTAGCCGCGTGCGTCTGGCAGGCCGATTACGTTTGAACCCCAACTTGCTCGTAGAACTGGATCGGAAGTGTCGTCAAGGTACTTGGCGGCCGTGTTTAGCGTGTCCGTAAAGATCTGAGTGTTTTTCGTGTACGGATATAGCAGTTGCTTCCACGAGAAATCGCCCGGAAGATTTGTCGGACCTCGTCCCGCAACACGGCGCAGGTAGTACACATCGTCGAAGTCCGTAACGTACATCATCGTGGCTGTACCGATCTGCTTCATGTTCGAAATGGACGTGGTTATTTTCGCCGCCCGCTTGGCTTGGGCAAAAACAGGGAAAAGAATCGCCGCCAAAATCGCGATGATCGCGATGACGACAAGGAGCTCAATGAGCGTAAATGCTCTCTGGATAGTTTTCATTAGGATAATAGACCTCTTCGTTGAGTTGAATAAGTGCTGGGTCGGGCAGTGGATGCCCGGATGTCGAGTTGAGGAGGCAAAACGATTTGAGTGATTTCCGGCGCGGAACCGCGCATAAAGTCTACAAGCATTCGGGTGGCGATGCGGGCCATTTGCGCAATCGGTTGGCGCACACTAGTCAGGGGAGGATTGCTTGTGTCGCAAGCTGTTGTGCTGTCGTAACCGATGATCGAAACATCTTCCGGCACACGTAGTCCCATTTCGGCCAAGGCTTGGATACAACTAAAAGCAACGTCGTCCGCCCAGACAAACATTCCGGTCGGACGATCCGGCTTGGACATCATGTCCACGAACGGCTGGAAGTCGGAGACGTGAGAGTAAATGTCCAGCACCTCATCGGCGGCGATTTCCACACCACTTGTCCGCAATGTTTGGACAAAGCCTGCGTGTCGGTCGCTCGCGTCGGCTGATTTTTGAGGGCCGCGAACCGTAGCAACTCGGGTGTGCCCGAGCGAAAGCAGGTGCTGCGCAGCCATTCGACCGCCCGAAAAATTATCGCTGTCCACGTAAGGAATCGACGGCTCGTCCGGACGACTGAAAAAAACGACAACCGGCAGTTGCATCGATTGAAGCGTCTTGGGCAGTGGATCATCGGAGTCGCGCAACAGCAGCGCACCGTCTAGACGGCCGCTCGACAGGTAACTGGCCTCGCTCCCCGTGCTCTCGCCATGACGCGTGTGCAGGATCACGTCATAACCTTGGACAACGCTTTCCTCGCAAACGCCGCGTAGGACTTCGCTGATAAAGCTCGACATTCCCGAAAAGTGGTGCACGCCCTGAAACACAACTCCCAATGAGTTGGTGCGCCTGCGCGCAAGCATTTGTCCCAGGGCGTGCGGGTGATATTGGAGTTCTTCGGCCGCTGCACGAATGCGGTGCGAAGTTGCCGCGCTGATGCGATTCTCTTCGCCACGGCCGTTCAGGACGTAGCTGACCGTCACCTTCCCGACGCCAGCTTTCTTGGCGACGTCGTCAATAGTTGTTCTTCGCATCTTTGCTGAACCGATTCACTTGATTCGCTACCTCGCGCTGCGGTAGCGAATGAAACCTAACGTCCGATAGGAGCTGACGAAGTCGGCGGGTGCGCCATCATTTCCCAAAACTTCTTCGCCGCCGCTTCGTCACCGCCGAAACCCTTCAAAAACTCGGATTTATCCGCTGCCGTGAGCTTGGCGTAATCACCGCCTGACTTCGTAAACATCTCGCGACGCGCTTTGCCAATCGCCTCGCCGTTCTTCATGTACTCCGGATCGTTCTGCTGTGTGCCCCCGGAGCAGCCGAGCAGGAGGTTTGTTCCCACAACGGCCAAGGCCATGACAGCGATTCGGTTCAGCTTTGAAACGTGTCGCATGCTTAACATGACTTGCATTTTAATGAATCGGTTCAGCAATGTCAAGAAGTGTCACGGAATTCGCAAAAATTTAGGCGATCGCGCCCCGATTGAACTGAGTGATTTGATCGCCGGATGGTTTGAGGGCTCGAGGGGAATTCAATCCTACAAACAGCAATTTGATTTCGCGCTCAGCGTCTGTATAATGCCAGCAAGACATGGAAACCTACTTCGTTGTAATGCCGGACGGTCAGAAATTTGGACCCGCAGATGTACCGACTCTCAATACATGGGCCGCGGAAGGCAGACTTTTTCCCAATTCGGTCCTTGAAGCTGCTGCGACCGGCCAAAAGAGCGCTGCCAATATGATCCAGGGCATCGTTTTTCCTGCATCTGGCGTTCAGGCTCAGACTTCGCCTACCGGTACGGTAGGAAACCCAAACTCGAGCGCCTCGCAAGGTGGTTATGTCGGTTACTCGCGCTCTGCGCAGCAAGCTCAGCCAACAACTTGGCTCGACCGAACCTTCGCCAATACAGGCATGATCGTGCTGTTCCTCGGCTCCTGCTGCTGTTCATTGCCCGTGATAGTGCTCGCCATTGCTGGCGTAATCGCGTGCAAGGATCCCGAGGCGAAACGCAAAGCCACGATCACCCTATTTTTGTGTATCGGTTTCACGATTCTGGGCATTTGCATTAAGGCCTTCTTGCCCGCACAGTCAAACATTCCCAGGTAGCCGCGTCTACTTCTGGCGACAGGGCGGCAGCGACTGTAATTCGTAATATCGATCGTTCGGCAGATCGGCTTTGACGAGGTCGCCCTCTTCGCAGATGTACGCCTTCTGTTTGACGTACTGACCCTCTATGTCAATTGACCGCCCCTTGTACTTTTCGCCACCCCACGACCCATTAAACTGACCGGAAACCGTCGCCGTTCGCTTCTCCATGCCGTGCCCGAAGGGATCGTAAACTATATACTCCTTCTTCTCCAGCACGACCTTGCCGCCGACGATCATCGGGGTGAATTGAGCATGCAATAAAGGCATCTCGGCAACGTTTATGTTGAGTTGGTCTCGTTTACCTGCTTTGTCAATGAACGCAAGAATTGAATCGTCCGAGTATGTCATCGTCGCCGTTCGATACCCGTCGAACTGATCATCGCGCATCTCGAATTGCCGAATGATCTTGCCATCGCGCAACCAGTAAGAACTCGCCGATTTCGCGACGTACGCCAGCTCCGCGTGCTTCGGCTTCTGAATGGTGAAAATTTGCTTTGTCCATCCGGACATCTTAAGTAAGGTGCAGGGCTTGCCAAAGAGCACGTCGTCCGAAACCTTCCACTGGACAGATCCGATGGCCTCGTCCTTCCAACCGGGCATAACGTACTCGTTGCCAACACGCCTAGCCTGAAACTCTTTGGTCCACGCCACCTGCATCAGCTGCTGCGGCTGCTTGATCGGCCCGAGCACGACTTCTCGCTGGCCGGGCAAAAAAGCGTAGTCCAGATGGATCGCCATGTCTCGCAATTGCGAAGTAGGCAACAACAGTGCGAGAGCAGTGATCATGGTAACTCCTACGAGACGGACGATTCGGCGCGTTCCAAACGTTCTGGCGTTCTCACACCGAGAAGCCCACATACGGATTGTAAGGCAATTCTCGCCGCTTCGCACAGGCAAATTCTGCTTTGGCTCGTCTCTGGTTCTTCGGCGTCGACCACGCGACACGCGTCGTAAAAGTGATGGTATGAGCGCGCAAGCTCGACAGCATACGTGGCGAGGCGGTGTACGCCATAGTCCTGTGCCGCCCTTTCCACCTCGTTCGGGAGGTCAAGAATCTTCTTGAGCAGGGCGATCTCTCGAACATGCTCGACTTGAGGTTCCGCCGCCGCCCGCAGGCCAGCTTCCGCCGCCTTGTCCAACACGCTACAGATCCGGGCGTGGGCATATTGCACATAGAACACCGGGTTCTCGTCGTTTTGCTTCGTGGCGAGGTCGATGTCGAAGTCCATGTGAGTGTCATGGCTTCGCATAAGATAGAAGAATCTCGCCACGTCCGCGCCGATCTCGGCTTGCTCCGTCGAACTCGCATGGGGTGCAGCATTGACCCCGATTTCCTTGATTAGGTCAATCAGCGCGTAGATATTCCCGTCGCGTTTTCGCATGGGCGCAGGCTTGCCATCCTTCACAAAACGCACAATCTGGAAGATCAGTACTTCTAACTTCTCCCGCGCAAGCTCGAGGGCCGCTCGGTTGTTCTCTTCCGTATCCGCGCCGGACCGCAACAGCGCCGCCAAGACCGCGTGCAAGCGACCGATGTAGCCGTGGTGGTCAGGGCCAAGAATAGTTATTAGCTTGTCCGCGTTCGCCGGTCGCTGAAATTTATCCTTATGGTAAGCAACGTCGCTAGAAATGTAGGTGAGGCGTCCGTCGCGTCGTCGCAGCACGCGGTCCATATCGTCACCGAATTTGGTCGACCGGAGCCAAAGGGTTGGCGCCACCACATCGTCAACTGTCGGAGCTGCGTCGCCATCATCTTCGTCGTCTTCCTTTGACGAATCCGTCTGCGGCTCGTCGACGACCTCATTCACGACACCACCCTTCCCAAATTTGATCACGCGTCGGTACGGCTTGGTGTCCGCGACTCCTTTCTGCTCCAACTCATCTAGGCAGCGCTTGACCTCTCCTGAAGTGTGAAGTGACTGCTCGCCATACCAGGTGTCGAACCGAACTCGGAAAGCGAGCAAGTCTTCCTTTTGCTTTTCCAACATCATCGCCTGCGATGCTTCTTGGAACCAATCAACGTTCGCATCCGGTGGGGCATGCATTAGGCGTGCGGCGACATCTTGGACGTAGTCCCCGCGGTAGCCCTTTTCAGGAAAGGGAAGCTGCTGCACGTACGAACGAACGGACTCGGCAAACATTCGCATCTGCTCGCTGTTCACTCCATCGTTGTAGTAGTACTCACGATGGACCTCGTTACCAGCCGCAATGAGAACTCGACACAGAGTCTCGCCAAACGCCGCACCGCGACCCGAACCGACGGTGACCGGCCCGTTTGGGTTGACACTTACAAACTCAACGTTGATGCGCTGCGTTCTCGACTTCACCGGCCGAGAAAATGCTGTCCCCGTCGTGAGAACCCACTGAACGTATGCTCCAAGTGCCGTTGGCGAGAGCCGAATATTCAGGAATCCCGGACCCGCAATGTCGATCTCAGAAACGAGAGGTGAATTTTGAGCGAGAAGGGCGTCCCGAAGCAACTCCGCCACGAACCGGGGTGGCTTGCCAATCGATTTTGTCGCAACTAGGGCGTAATTGCACGCAAAGTCGCCATGCTCAGGGCTTTTCGAGTCTGTGATCTCGACACCGCGATGAGCCGTATTCGGAAAGTCTTCTGTGCCAATCAGAGAGTCAATCGACGCGGAAATCAGTTCGCAAAGGTCGTTTCTAAGCAAGACAACAGTTTACTTCGGCGGTGTGTGCCGCCCCGGCGTGCAGCGAGTCTCCCGGCGCGCAACCGTGCCAATCAACCTCGCATTTGCGTAGATCTCCATGTAATCCGGCACTGCTACCGGTTCTAAATGCGACCCCGTACAAGCGCAGGCACTGCCTCTCTGATCGCGTGGAAAACCCTGTTCATCAGCACGAATCGGCTGGTATGAACATCCCCTCCAAACCACGGGGGCGCAAAAGACACCGCGCCCCCCGAAACCCTACGGAGCAATGGCTAGCCAGGCTGACCAGTGATTGTTCATTGCAAATTGCAGATTTCCGTAAGCTGCCGCGTTGTATTGACTGCCCGGCGAAAGGTCAATCGCAATCCCATGTCCCGCCGGACGATTCGCAGAGTGACGATAGTAAGGAATCGCGTCGGTCACCGCAGCCTGAACCGCGGCCGCAGCATCCTTGACCGCCATCGGACAAGTTGCGCTCTCGTTCATCTTCGCGCAAACATCCCATAGGTCGTAATAGAACTGAAACGACTTCAACTGGTCGTACCTCTCGGAATTCGTTCGCACGTGCTCCATCGTGGTGGCCATTGCTCCGACGTTTGCAATCAGGGTGTCGGCGAAGTTGCCGATTGCCGAGTTTAGCGCGGTCAATTTTGAAAGGTCCGCGACTGACTGGGTCACTTGTTCACCTGAACTCATGTAGCCATGATCGTCAACCTGCTTATCGCAAATCACTCGCGCTAAGCTCACGACGTCCGCGTCGGGAGAAGTGAAGAAAAGCTTGAAGCAGTTTTGGTAAACGTAGCCGGGTCCAGGCGTTAGCTCCTCCGACCCCACCAAAAAGTCGCAGAACGATCTCCATTCGTTGGCGATATCGACCTGCTGCATCTCGCATGCGTCGGTAGCTACTACATCGACATGCTGGCCCTGCATCGCGGTGCGAATATCCCAAACATCCATAACGGAAAAGAATTGATCGTCTGAATGGATCGCGCGGGTCTGCTTTTGCACAAATGCCTTTTTCCAACCGTCGCCGTGATCCCACATGACCAGCATCGTGTGATCAGAGGGGTAGTGAACTTTTGCCCAGTCCACAAACTGGCGCATCGTGGCCGCTTTTCCCATGTCCACGTTCTTTCCTAGGTCCGAGATCAATGTGCTTTTGACTGAGTTTCCCGCATCTTTCTCTACCAAATACCGTCGCGTGCCGTCGAACGTAGAGCCAGGGGAAGTGGCCTTGAATTGCTTCCACTGGACGACAAATCGAGCATCCGTCGAGTTGCCAAGCAGCTCCATCTGGTTCATGTTCAGGATGCTTTCGGGTTGGAGGTCGTTCGCTGCATCGAGATAGACCATGATCGTCCATTTCGAGCGGGGAGGGCTCGTCACCGTCACGAGAGTTGATCCGCTGATTCCAAAGGAGGGATCGGTCGCGGTAATCGTCGCCGTTCCAGGCGCCATCGCAGTTGCCACGCCCGCCGCCGTGATAGAAACGGCGGCGTTGTCAGAAGTCCATGTCGCGCCAGCCGGGCCAAGAAAAGTCAACTTTCCGCTGTCAGTCAGGCCCTGTGCTGAAAAGAGCATCGTGCTGTCAAGGGCCATCGTCGGGGTCACCGGGGTGACTGCAATCCCTTCTGCCGGCTTGTCAGCTCGGAAGTCGATAACGAGCGGAGTCGTACTGCCGATCGTGCCCTGTGCCTCTGAGGTACCGATCTTTGCTCCCGTCAGATTCGTGCCGTCGTATTGGTCGAGATGGTATCGAAACGTTCCTAAATGGATCCCCGTAAACGTCGCCGCGCGCGAGTGTCCGTCCGCTTCGTTGACGACCTTCTGACCAACCATTTTTCCTGTCGAATCGTAAACCGTTATCTGGTCAGACTGCGTCGCCGTTCGCACTTTGCCCGGGGTTAGCCATCGGATATTGAAAGTGATGGTTCCGCTCTGAGCTCCGCCACCGCCACACCCTGCGGCAATGAGCGCAACGAGGCTCAGTGCTAAGAAAAATACGGGATTGGTGCGTAGGTGCTTCATTGTTCTTACTAGGATGACGTTCGTCGCACGACAAAGCGCGCGATCCCAAGCCACTATTGTATCTTGGTGGGCGAGTTCAACTCCTCGCGCGACTGCGCATTGCCTTGGGTGCTGCCACCCGGATTCGAAGGATCCGGTGTGGGCTTGGCTGTCGTGCACGCTTCTGGGCTCATCATTCACTCGTTTGGCGCTGCCGCCCATGTGAGTTTCCTCAAAGCCGGCGAGCGATTTCCGCTACCCCTCGACTGTGGGGATCTCGTCGTTAGCGGCTACCACCTCATCATGGGCACGGTTACCGAGCTTGGCTATGCTCCAATCTTGGTCGTGCCGAACCACGTGGAAGCGCACCATGCGAAGGAAGCTGCCGTACTGCGGCGCCTCGGACGAGTTCTGACGATGCACCAGCGATCGAACGCAATGTGCGAAGCCGCCGCTCACGAACTGCGCGCCGAGTTCGATCTTGCCGCCGTTATGATCTGGATCCTCGACTCAAACCGAGAACACCTGAATCTTGCCGCGAGCGTCGGTGTGCAAAAACCCGAGAACGGCTTGCCCACGGTATTACGAGCGACTGGGGGGAGCACTTGCCTCGCCGAGATCGCGGTCGATACAAGAAATGCGATCGAGTTGGAATCCGCCAACGATCACATCCTGAGTGCCACGACCGAGGCACGCGTTTGCTACGTGTCTGCCGGGGCCATTTCTGTGTTCCCGCTGATCCTTTCAGGTGAAGTGCTTGGCGTTGTTGAGTTCGTGGGCCGCGAACACGACGAACAGTTCGTCAGCGCGCGAAATCTTTTCCCCGTGATCGTCGAGCATCTCACTCTCGCCGCGAACTCAGCGATCATGTTTGAGCGAGTTGAGCGCCTGGCCTCCCACGACCCCCTTACCGGCTTGGCGAATCACCGCTGCATGCAAGAATTCCTGACCGCTCGGCTCGATGAAGCCAAGCGAATTGAGGCTCCCATCGCCGCGGCGATGATCGATGTTGATCACTTTCGAAGGTTCAACGAAGAAGAAGGTCACGATGCTGGAGACGCCGTCCTGCGCCTAGTGGCCGACGCCCTGCAACGTTGCTCCCGCAACTACGATCTCGTTGCCCGGTATGGCGGCGAAGAGTTCACGGTGCTAATGCCAGGTGCGGATGCCGAAACAATCTTGCATGTCGCTGACCGGATGCGCGCAGCGGTGGAGCAGATCCCGTATTACAACGCCGAAGGCGACCCGAGACAGGTCACGATAAGCATTGGTTGCGCGGTTTTCCCCAACAATGCGTCAGACTCGACGACGCTGCTCAAAGCAGCGGACATGGCCTTATATCGCGCCAAGCGAAACGGCCGAAACCGAGTTGAATTCGCGACCCCGAGTTTGGATGTCGTAACCGAGGAAGCTCCGGCTGTAGCCCGAGCTCAGGCTTTTGCGGTGGAGATCGCTCGCCAACTGAAGCTTCCAACCGCTGACCGTAAGTATCTCGCCGAAATGCTCCGATCCGGGAAGTCCGTCGATTCCCCAGTGCCGCAAATCCTGACAAGAATTGCCGAGTACGCGACCATGCTCGCCGCCGACCCGGAGCCTGCGTCTGACTCCGTCAAGAAGCAGATTCACGCGATTGTCGCGTCATTACGATCCGCCGCTTGAAATTCGGCACATCGAGGTGCCATAATTTTCGTTTGCGCGCCTCTGTGCGCTGAGAGTTTTATGTACGCGATAGTGAAGACCGGCGGTAAGCAGTTCAAGGCGGCTCAGAATGACCTCTTGATCATCGAGAAACTCGAGGGTGAGGTTGGCACGGCCATCGAACTCTCAGAAGTGCTCATGGTAGTAGACGGTGAGAGCACGACTTTGGGCTCGCCTTTTATCAAAGGCGCCATGGTCACGGCAGAAATCGTTCGGCAAACAAAGGGCCCGAAGATCAACGCTTTCAACTACAAAGCGAAAAAGAACGAGCGAAAGCGTTGGGGTCACCGACAGCCGCAAACTCATGTTCGCATTACAGAAGTAAAGGTAGGCAAATAAGTTGGCACATAAAAAAGGTCAGGGTTCTACTCGAAACGGGCGAGATAGCAAGCCGAAGTATCGAGGCGTGAAGTGCTATGGCGGCGAAGTCGTCAAGCCAGGCAGCATCATCGTTCGCCAGTGCGGCACCAAGTTTTATCCCGGTCCCGGCGTGGGTATCGGTCGAGATTTCACTCTCTACGCCCTCCGCGACGGTCAGGTGAAATTTGAAGGTCCGATCGGCAAGCGTCGCGTTGCGGTTTACGAAGCCGTCGCTGCCTAAGATTCGTTTCAACGCTCGAAAAGCTCCCTTCCGGAATCGGAACGGAGCTTTTTTTGTTTTTCTTGCGTTGACCATGTCGAATTTTCAGTTGGTCAACTGTCTTTAATCTGTCATGTCAAACAAATCAACAGTCAAGGCGATTGTTCCGGTTTTTCAGGTTGCGGATGTTGCCGCTGCCGTCGCCTACTACAAAGAGACGTTCGGGTTCGGAAACGAGTGGGTCATGGGTGACATCTACGGGTCTGCTTCGCGAGATGGTCAGACAATCCACTTTGGCAAAGCCGCTGAGAACGCGCCAACCAAGATCTACCTGATGGTCGACGGGGTCGAGGCCCTCCATGACGAGATCGCGCCGAAAGGTCTCGAAATCGTCTCTCCCCTCCAAACCCACGATTACGGAATGCGTGATTTTTACGTGCGCGATGCCTTTGGCAACGTCCTAGGATTCGGCCAAGAAATGGGGTGATGTATCCTGTAGCCCGTGCCTACCTTGCGACGAAATCGCTTCGTATTGATCCTTTTCGTCGTGCTCGGTGCACTCCCGATCTATCGGGCATTGTTTTTCGGTGAAGCGATCGGGGCCTTCGATCAGATTGTTGGGATGGGTTGGGTCCCCAACGCGCCGACGCCAACCACGGCCTGGGACATTCTCCAGGCCGACTCCGTGCTTCAGTTCTATGTCTGGCGTGACCTCGTGCTGCAAGCTTGGGGTCACGGTCAGCCCGCGTTATGGAATCCGTATGCCTTGTGCGGGACTCCGCTTCTCGCCAATTCGCAGAGCGCAGTGTTCTATCCGCCGCACATCATCCTCGGCGTACTTCACATTCCCGTCGCGTTTTCAATGGCGTTACTGGCTTGGTTCCACCTGAGCCTCGCCGGGCTCGGGGTCGCGTGGTTGAGCCGCCAGTTTGGCGCTGGCCGAATGGGCGCCATCACCGGGGGAGCAGCATTCACCCTAAGCGCCTTCATGGTTGCGTGGACCGCTCTGCCAAGCGTCATCTCTACCGTCGCGTGGATCCCATTCGTCCTTGCATTTGGCCTAAAATGCCTTCGCACCGAACCTCACGCGAAGCGGCACCTCGATGGCTTGGGGCTCGCCGTTTCCACGGGGATGATGATCCTCGCCGGGCACCTCCAGTTTGTTGCTTACGGCCTTATGGGCCTTCTCGTGATCGTAGTCGCGTCTGCCGTGGTCGAGAGGCGGTGGAAGTCGGCGTGGCGACCGGTAGTCGGAGTCGTTCTCGGAGTTTGTCTCGCCGCTCCTCAGTTGCTCCCCGTCCTAAGCTATTCGAAGTTCTCCCATAGGCAAAATACTCCTTCCGAATCAGGATACGGTGACTACATCGCCGGGGCAATTCAACCTTTCGAGCTTGTCGGAGTGATCTTTCCTGAGTTGGTCGGGAACCCGCAACAGCCCCTTGGCGTCCAGCAAGATCCCGGCACATCTTCATACTGGCCCCAATACTTCAAACGTGGAGGCAACTACGCCGAGGGCGCGCTCGGAATCGGAGCCATTGCGATGCTCGGCCTCGCGTTTCTTGGCTTTGCGGTCGCCCGAAAAGCGGCAGACGTTAGGACCACTATCGCACCGTTGGCCCTCGGCGTGATTTCCTTTTTGCTAGCCGTAGGCAGCCCGCTCAATCGGCTTATGTACTTTGCCGTTCCCGGGTGGTCGGCGAGCGGCTCGCCCGGCCGAATCTGTGTTCTATTCGTCATCTCGATGTGCGTGCTCGCCGCGATCGGTTGGAGCAAGGTCGACCTCTCGGTCGGAGAAGGCAACGCGAAATACCGCCCATTTTTCCCGATTCTTGTTCTCGGCGCGGCTCTGGGTTTGAGCTTTGCTGCTCTCGGGGGCTTGCATCTTCCGTTCTGGTTTGCGAAAGAACCCAATCAGTTCAGTCTGAACCTCTTTGAGGCAGCCTCGCAAAAGACGAAGATTGCCGCCCTCTTCGAGTTCACCGTCGTCGCCGCGTTCACGGTCTTTTGCATTCGTGACCGCTTTCAACGACACTGGACGGTCCTGCTTCCGTTCATCGTCTTGACCTACTCAGGATTTGCTCTTGGCGTTCGCACCGGCAACGTGCCTCCCCTGAACCCTGCCCTGAAGGCAGGGTTTGATCGCATAGCCATCGTGCCTGGCAACTGGGGTCTGTTGGAGCGGGCACGCACCCTGTTACCCCCCAACCTCGCAACTCTGCACCGAGTCCACGAGGTTGGAGGCTACGACTCCCTTATGCACCGCGACACCGTCAAGTTGCTACACGAAATCGATGGCAAGGACGCTGCCCCTCCCGCAAACGGAAACATGATGTTCGTCGATCGCAAGTTCGACGAAAAGCTCTTAGTCGCCGCGGGCGTCTCCCAAATCTGGTCCAAACCCGCGGGCGGCAACGAACTTCAGATCCAATCGCTCCCCGGAAAACGGGCCGAGATGGAAGCGCCCGGCACTGCGAACATCGAATCTGAGGACCTGCGAAGCATCGTCGTCAGCGCGACCGGCCCCGGACATCTCACCTTGCACGACCGGAATATGCCCGGTTGGACCGTAACCATCGACGGCAAACCTGCGGCACTATCCGGAGATCTTTGGCGCGAAACAGATGTTCCCATCGGCAAACATAGCGTGGAGTTTCACTACGTTCCACCCGGACTGACCATCGGAATCATTCTTTGTGTTTTCGCCGTGTTCATTTGCGTTGCGCTAGGTATCGGCCGTCCTGCTCGAATTCCCGCAACACTCTAGCGACTGAAACAAGCTGGGTTTTCCAGCGGAAACGCCGATTTTGAACTCAAAACGACAATCAACGGCTAAAATGCAATGACAGGCATGACGCAAACCGTTGTCCAACCTTCGATCCTTGACTCCAGCACCGGCTCCGGTGGTTGGATGGTCGTCATCTTCAACAACGACGAGAGCTCTATGCAAGAGGTCGTCGAGATCCTCATGCAAGCCACTAATTGCGACGCTCAGGAGGCCTACATCGAGATGTGGGAAGCCCACCACTACGGCAAAGCTTCTGTTCATTTTGCGAGCGAAGCCATCTGTACAGAAGTTGCAGCGGTCATCTCCAGCATCGGCGTTCGCACCGAAGTCTGCGAAGAGTGGCCTGAATAACTGCCCCCATGGCACAGATCGTCGAACTACCAGAGATTGCTTCGTCGGACACAGACACCGGCGGCGGGTGGATCGTAACCGTCTTCAACAATGAGGTCAATACGTGGGACGAAGTAGTCGGGATCCTGATGCTTGCAACTGGGTGTACCGTCGAGGAAGCGGATATGGAGACGTGGGAGATCGACCGCCTAGGGGCGTCCGTCGTCCACCACGGCGGGGAAGAGGTTTGTCGTGACGCCGCTGATATTATCAGCCGCATCGGAATTAAGGTTGAAGTTTCCGAAGAGTAACGCGGTTCATGCTGAGAAAGAAGAAAGAGCTGGCGATCGTCGCAAACGGCCCGTGCGCGAATTGCGGTTATGACGTCCAGACTGCATTCTGCCCACACTGCGGGCAGTCGAATCAGGATCACAGCCTCTCATTGCGCAGGTTTCTGGTTGAAGCGTTCAACGAACAAATCGGCACTGACGCTAAGGTCTGGCGCACCGTTTGGCAGCTCGTGCGACGACCCGGATTTCTGACTCGCGAGTTTGTTGCCGGGCGTCGCGTGCGCTACATGACGCCATTCAAGACGTACTTGCTGACCAGCGTGCTGTTCTTCGTGATAGTTGGCTGGCGCGCCCAATCCAGCGTCGGTCCCAACGACACAATCTTTGGTCCACCGACGGTTAACGGCCAAGCAAGCAAAAACAAGATCGCATTCGGCAGCCGCAAATTACCGCTGACGGTCGCGGAATATGACAAGGAGCAGGCAAGCTCCACCGCTAAAAAGCATGATTCGCCCGTAGAGCAGTTCATCTTGAGGCGCATCATCACGGCGCGAGCGCTCGGACCCGGGGAGATGGCCCAGCGGATGATCAATAATGCGCCCAAGATCATCTTCTTCCTGATGCCCTTCTTTGCGCTTCTACTCCATTTCTTCTTCTGGGGCACTCGGCGTATGTATATCGAACACTTGATCTTTGCGCTCCACGGTCACGCCTTTTTGTTTCTCACTCTGGCGTTCTTCGAATTGATCCACGTGCCTTACTTGCGGCCGCTTGCATTCGTGTTTCTGTACCCACCATACGCCTTCGTTGCCCTACGTTCGTTCTACCAACAAGGCACGCTGATCACGCTCGCAAAGGGCGCGTTGCTTTCGGGGCTATACCTTTGCTTCCTGCTCGCCGTCGTCATCGCGACGGCGATCTTCACGATCGCGCTGAGTTAGTCAGCGATAAGCTATTCGTAGCGCAGAGCCTCAATTGGCTGTAACCTAGATGCGCGTAGCGCCGGGTAGAGACCGAAGAAAAGGCCGACTCCGGCCGAGAACACAAACGCAATCGCCACCGCGACGGTATTCACAACCGGCGGCACTTTCAACAGCGCGGCAATCACCACCACACAGCCCATCCCGAGCGTGATCCCGATCGCCCCACCTACCGTGCACATCACCACGCTTTCAAGCAGAAACTGCGTCAAGATCGACTGTCGGGTCGCCCCAATCGCCTTTCTGAGTCCGATTTCACGCGTGCGCTCCGTTACCGAAACAAGCATGATGTTCATGATTCCGATGCCCCCTACCAAAAGCGAAATCGAGCCAATACCTGCGAGCAGCACGCTAAGCAGTTGAGTTTGCGTCTGCATCTGCTCAATCATGTCGCCCTGGTTCATGACGCGAAACATCGGTTCACCTGACGTGTTGCGGCGCTTCTTGCCCAAGCTATCCTCAACCTCGGTCTGCGCGGTCGGCAATAACTCCGTGTTCGTACCCTGAACCTGAATCATGTCGAGGTTCTTCTTACCGAGCAACCTCGTGCTCGCCGTCGACAGCGGAGTGTATATCTGGTCGTCTGGGTTCCAGTTGCCCGATCCTCCCTTGTACGCGATCACTCCAACCACGGTGAAGTTCACGTTTTTGACGCGAATCGACGCTCCGACCGCGTTGTCGCTGCCGAAAAGTTCTTGGTAAGGAACGTAGCCGAGCACGCAGACCCGGTTCGCCTTCGCCTCGTCATCCATCGTGTACCAGGCGCCCTGGTGCATTTTCGTCGAGTTCTTAATGATCGCGATTTGCGGTTCCGCGCCCGTGATGCTGGTCATGTAGTTCGTACTTCGAAACTTTGTCATGACTCGCGAGCTCACGCACCCCGTAATGAGCTTCACGAGCGGCACGTCGCGCTTCAATTGAATCACGTCCTCCTGCTTCAGCACCGGCATGTCGCTCGAGCCGCCAGCGACGTTGCCGCGCCGCCAGTTCGGAAAGACGACGAGCAGGTCCGTGCCCATCATCTGGATGTTTTCCAGGGACTTCTTCTTTGTGCCCTCGCCGATACCGATCATCGCGATTACCGATCCTACGCCGATGACAACGCCAAGCATGGTGAGGAAGGAACGTAGCTTGTTGACCATGATCGCGCGCAGCGCGCTAAAGAACGACTCAAACATCCACATAGCGCTACTTTCCTCCGCCCTTCGGAGCGCCGCCACCACCGGCAGTGCGACCACCTGCGCCCGCGGCCGGTTTGCGATTTGGACCGCCCATTTGGCTACCGCCGGCAAGGCCGCCGCCTTGCTGAGCTTCCTGCATCTTCTTCTGGGTCTCTCGCATCGCCGCCACGTCGATCTCTGCTGTTACGACCTCGTCGCCCGCTTTCAGTCCAGACTTGATTTCCACGTCGTCGTTCCCGCTCTGACCGAGCTCGACCTTGCGTGTTTCCGGCAACTTTGCCCCCGCAACCTTCACCTTAACCGTCGTGGAGTCCCCATCGTAATGGATGGCTTGCGAAGGAACCGTTAGCGAATTCGGAATCTCAAGAGTGATGAATTCGCATGTCGCGTTCATCCCCGGCATGATCTTCGCCTTCTTCTGGGGCTTGAGGTGGACGCGAACTTTAACCGCCGTGATGTTGCTCGCTGTCACCGCCGCCGGATTCACGCGCGTGACTTCGCCGTCAATCTGCACGCCTGGGTAAGCGTCGGCTTTCACCTTGACCTTCTGCCCAACGGACACGTTGGAGATATCTGCCTCGTCCACCGCACACTCCACATAAAGTTGGGTGACGTCGCTGAGTTGAACCAAGCTCGTACCCTGCGCAAAAGTGCTCGTGCCTGGCGGAATGATCGTGCCCTCCTCGAGATACTTGAGCGTAACGACTCCGTCGCGCGGCGCGAGCACGGTTGTGCTGTCGAGTTGAATCCGGGCGTTGTCCATCGACACTCGGTTCTTCACTTTCGATAGCTCTGCGATCCGCAGGTCTTCACGCTTGATCTGATCCTGCGCAAGGTTTGTTCGTGCTCGATCTAGGGTGGATTCGGCGATTCGGACATTTTGTAGCGCCTCTTCGTAAGAGCGTCGCGCGAAATCATCTTGGACTCTGTTGACCTTCGCTTCGTCTAGGGCGATCCGCGCCTTGTCGGCCGCCGTCTTTTCGGCCCGCCGCGAAGTTTCGATGTCTGCCTCCACCGTGGTAAAGCGTTGTTTTGCGATGTCAAATGACGACTGCGCCGTCTCCAGCGCGGACTGAGCGCGGTCCAGCGCAGACCCGGCCACGTACCCTTTCTTTAGCAACTCCTCTTGACGATCAAGATCTTTCTTAGCCGTTTCAAGGCCAACTCGAGCCTGGTTGAGGTTCGATTGCGCATCTCGTCGCAAGCCCGGCGCCGTGACCTTCTCAAACTTCTCTAGGCTCGCCTTTGCGGATTCGTAACTTGCCTCGCCAGATTGCAACGTCGTACTCGTCAAAAGAGGTTGTCGCTTGGCGTCGATCTCGGCTCTGCGAAGTCGCGAACCCGCGGCGGCAAGCGATGCCGCCGCATTCTCAACGTCGATCTTGGATTGCTTAAGCTGGATGTCAAGGTTGCCCTTTGCTTGCAGTTGTCGGGCAGACGCACTCTTGAGGTCGGCATCAGCCTGGTCGAAAACTGACTGGGTGTCGGATGGATCGATGAGCGCGATCAGATCGCCTTTCTTCACGATCTTTCCTTCATCGACCGCAAGTTTCACGATCTTGCCGCCCGCTTTCGATTTCACGTCAACCGTTGTGAGCGCGACGACCTGGCCTGTCGCCGTTATCGATCGCCGCAGGGTCTTTGTGGATACCGTCGCGTAGCGGTATTCAATCTCCGGATCTTTTTTGCCAATTGAATTGCAGCCCTGCGCAGCAAGCAGAACAGTGAGGGCGATACATGTAAATTTCTTTCCCAACGTTGACTCTCGTAAAACCATGAAGTTATACGTAAGAGTCTACCGGCGTGTTCGCAACGCCGGCGCTTGCGGGAAACATAACTCGGTTCCGGATTACTGACCCGGAACGCGATGCCCCGACACCAACTCAAGTTGAGCGCGTGCGATTGCGAGGTCGTAAATCGCCTGGATGTATTCAGATTGCGCCGTGACCAAACTCACGCGCGCCGTGCTGACCTCGATGATCGTGGAGGCACCAGCTTTTTGCGAATCTGCCGCCGCATCAAAATTCTTTTGCGCGGCCTCGACGGCTTTCGTTGCTGCCGCCAGTCGCTCAGCGTCCTGTTCGGCTTCCTTATACGCTGACTCAATCTGCGCCCGGACCGACCTCTCATCCTGAAGCAAGTTCTGCTCCGCTACTTTCACACCAAGCCCTTGCGCCCGAGCGATCGAGCGGAGGCGACCACCATCGAAGAGTGGATAGGTTAGGTTCAGCGATACCGCGCGTCCAAACAGGTTTGTCGGAGTTAGCTGGTCGCCGACTTGCAGGTCAAGCGAGGCTCCGAGCCCAGCCTGGCGATCCGCGAGCTGCTTCTGAAATCGAAGGGAAGCGATACTGCGTCGCTCTGCGAGAAGGTCTGGTCGCAACTCTAAGCCGTCTTTCAGGTAGCTCGAAAGTGGAGCGGCAAGTGCCGTGCTTGTATCCAGAGTCGGCGCGGCTAGAGCGGGCAGACTGGCTTCGGCATCGAGTCCAATTGTCGCCTTCAGGGTCGCCACCGCATTGGTCGTTCGATTTTGCGCGCTGAGGACTTGGACCTTCGCGTTGAGGTTATCGGCCTCAGCCTGTAGTTGATCCTTCGCCGCCTCGTCCCGCACCGCGATGCGTGCGATGGTTTGTTTGAGGATCAGATCGGTACGACCGACTTGTTCCGTGGACACGCGCTGGAGTTCCTGAGCGCGAAGAGTCTCGTAATACTGTTGGACCACCGTGAACAAAGTGCCGCGCAGGGTCTGAAGGGAACGATATCGCTCGCTGTCACTCAGTTGGCGAGCGGCTTTTAAGCCGAGGTTTCGCTCGCCGAGGTCCAGTATGCGGTGGGTGAGCAAGAGATTGGAGCTTCCGCCTTCCTGCTGTGTATACGCCTTCGCTCCGAGGGTTTGCGTCTGCTGCTGCGAACTACGGTAGGTATAAGTCCCCTCGAGTTTAGGCAGGAAATCGGCGAGCGATTGCTTCACACGCTCATCCGAGATGAAAACGTTGTATTCAGCTGCCCTAATCGTCCCGTTTCTCTTCTTAGCCATCGCAAGGGCATCTTCGAGGCTCAGGGGGCCGGACTGCGCCGGGGCGACCGAAGCGAAGATAGTGAGGGCAAGGCCGGTCGCAATTTTTGCGTTGATCATCGTCGCCCTAACCATACCGTCGTTCTTTATCACAGGTAGTGAATTCGTTTATGCATGCCGAAAAGTTTCACGTTTGCCGAAATCGCATGGAAGCCCTCCCGCGTCGGGTGAGGTCAGTCATCGAGGATTCTCGCGTCGGGCATGAGGTTACGATGCGAAAGCTCGAGTTGTGGCCGCCTCAAGGGCCTGTATTGTTCCAGAAAAGTTGTACATCTCTCAACGGGGGTGTTCCCCAAGGACACAGTTGTCAAAGACTGGATCAATGAAACGGATGCACTCGTCTGAGTTGAAGACAAAGCTCGTGCTGGAGCTATTCCGGTTGGGTCAAAGCCACCCCAATCCGGCTCGCCACCCGGCTCAAACGCTCCACCCAGACCAGATCTCAAGCGCATGCCTCAAGCAGCCGAAGCCCGAAATCGGGTTAAATTAAGGTCGGGCATGAGCACGAAACCTGCGGCCAACATCCATCCGCCAATGACGCAGTTCTCCAAATTCGCTTGGGGTTTGCTCGCCTATAGCCTCGCAACCGTCGCTTGGGGAGTCTACGTCCGGGCCTCCAAATCAGGCGACGGATGCGGCTCGCACTGGCCACTTTGCGATGGCGACAGCACACCCCTCATGGGCACAGTCGCCCGCGCCGTCGAACTCTCGCACCGCATCACCACGAGCCTTGTCGGAGTCTTCGCGATAATCCTCCTGGTATGGGCGACAAAGAAATTTGAAAAAGGGCACCTCGCCCGTACGGCGAGCATTGCCGTCCTCGCCCTCACCATCAGCGAAGGCCTAATCGGCGCCGAGCTTGTCACATTTAAGTGGGTAACCGTTAACGAGTCGGCCGGACGCGCCCTCGTAATGAGTTTCCACGTCATCAGCACCTTTTTCCTCCTGGGAGCGATCGCCGTCACTGCTCTCGCCGGCATGGGGTTCGACAAGGTAAAGCTGAAGGGCCAGGGGGCCGTCGCCTGGATGGTCACCGTCGGCGCACTCTGTATGATGCTCCTCGGAGTCAGTGGCGCAATCTCCGCGCTCGGCCACCAGCTTCACCCGACAGATAACGTCATCGCCGAAGCCGCCCGCCCAACCGCATTTTGGATGGTCAAACTCCAGCCGTTCCACCCGCTCATTTCCATCACGGTAGGGCTTTACCTCTGTCTAGTGGCCGGCCTCATGCATCACTTGCGACCGTCCGAAATGGTCCGCCTGAGCGCAAAGTGGATGGTCGTCCTCTACTGCGCTCAGCTGCTGCTGGGCCTCACCAATATCCTCCTCAAAGCGCCGTTTGGTGTGCAGATGGCGCACCTAGTGCTCGCCGATCTCAACTGGGTCAGCCTCATCGCCCTTGCCGTTTTCACGCTCAGCGATGGTGTTGAGCATGTCGAAGTTCGCCCTGCCCCTGACTGCGTCGAGACGCCGGAAAAGCTTGAAGGCCGTGCCCTGATCAATGCGTACATTGCTCTTACAAAGCCGCGCGTAATCAGCCTCCTCCTTTTCACAACCCTCACGGCCATGGTCGCGGCAAAGGGCGGTTGGCCGGGTACGTGGCTCTTCTTTGCCGTCGCCGTCGGCGGCTACATGGCCGCGGGTGCCGCGAACGCGATCAACATGGTCATCGACCGCGACATCGACCTGTCGATGAAGCGCACGGCCTCGCGCCCCACCGTAACCCAATCGATCCCGTCAACCCACGCGCTCGCATTCGCCCTTCTCATGGCGATGGGCTCGTTCATCTTGCTCAGCGTGTCCGGCGGGCTTCTGTCCGCGCTGATGGCAATGAGCGGCCTCGTTTTCTATGTCGTCATCTACACGATGTTCCTGAAGCGTCGAACGTGGCACAACATTGTCATCGGAGGAGCGGCCGGAGCGTTCCCGCCCCTCGTCGGATGGGCGGCCGTCACGAAAGACCTTCCACTGCTTTCTATCTATCTCTTCGCGATCATCTTCGTATGGACCCCGGTGCACTTCTGGGCACTCGCGCTGCTCCTGAAAGATGATTACGCGGCGGCCGGCGTGCCCATGCTCCCGGTCGTGAAAGGCGAGCGGAACACGGTCCTGCAGATCGGTGCCTACGCCATCGTTACGACCATCGTTAGCCTCATGCCATACCTCCTGCCCAAGGTCGGTTATGTCTACCTCGTGGCGGCAATCGGCCTGAACGGACTCCTCCTCTACTACTGCGCGGAGCTCATTAGGGACACGAATCGACCGAAGGCGAGCCGACTCTTCCATTACTCAATGCTGTACTTGGCTCTCTTGTTTTTGGCGCTCGCCATAGACAGAACGGTCGTGATGAGTTGACCATCGCCCGTGCGATTTGCCAGGCAATCTCGGTAAACTTGCCACTGACGGAAACGGAATTTAGTCAAAGTAGACAAATATTCGTCAAAGTTGCACATAAAAGTGCAAGTCGAGAATTGAGGGGACTCTCGATGGTGAAGCTACGCCCCCTTACGACAGTGGAGCAAGCTTAAATGGCGCAGATTTTCAAGCCCAACGCAAACTCGATTACCGCCGCCACCTTACTCGGCGCGGTCCTCGGAGTTCCGACCGTATGGTTGGCCCTCGCCGGGCTTTCTCGATCACCGGCAAACACCAAAGTAAACGTTCCTCTGAACCAACCCGTTCCGTTTAGCCACCAGCACCACGCGCTAGAACTCGGAATTGACTGCCGTTATTGTCATACGTCTGTAGAGAAGTCTTCGTTCGCAGGATTACCGGCTACCGAAACCTGCATGTCGTGCCACAGCCAAATTTGGAAGAACAGCCCGCTGCTCGAGCCAATCCGAACGAGCTACGAGTCGGGGCAGGGCATTGAGTGGAACTTGGTAAACAGAGTCCCTGACTTCGTTTTCTTTAATCACTCCATTCATGTCGCTCGCGGGATCAACTGTTCGACTTGCCACGGACCCGTTACCAGCATGCACATCACCTGGAAGGGCAACTCTTTCCAAATGGCGTGGTGTCTGCAATGCCACCGGGCTCCAGAGCGCTACCTGTATAAGGATCCGGAAACCCCGGATATGACCCCGCGCCAGCAAGTCTTCAATCTCTATTGGAAACTTCAGGCGAAGGGGATTGGCAACCTCACCCCGCGCGAGCAGGCGATTCTGCAGGGCGACTTCGGTGGCCGCGATGACAAGGCTTCGACCGACGAAGGCCACGCGTTCGTGCTGAAATACGGCGTTCGAACCCAGCAGCTCGCAGACTGCGCGGTGTGTCACCACTAACTACGGAGAATTTGAGAAGCTTGGGAGAATTTCATCCATTGAATAGCGAGAACCAGCAAGGACACCCCGTGGGAGACGCCAACAAAGGCTTCGATCTGAAAGCGGCACAGCAAAAACTGATCGGCAAGTCAGGCAAGAAGTACTGGCGCTCGCTGGAAGAGATTTCTGGCAGTCCGCAGTTCGAGCAGTGGATGGCGGATGAATTTCCGAACCGGGCCTCGCTGATTGATCTCAATCGTCGGGACCTCCTCAAGTTTATGGGAGCCTCCGTGGCTCTCGCCGGGCTCGCTGGCTGCCGCAGCGTGTTCATGGCGCAGGACAAGGTCATCCCGTACGTCAAAGCGCCCGAAGAGCTCGTCCCCGGCAAGCCGCTTTATTACGCGACGTCGGTGATGCTCGGTGCCTATGCGACCGGCGTCCTCGTCGAGCAGCATGAAGGTCGTCCGATTAAGCTCGAAGGCAACGTTGACCACCCCGCGTCGCTTGGCTCAATCGACTCGATTTCTCAGGCTGAGCTTCTCAATCTGTACGATCCTGACCGATCGTCCAACGTCGTGCAGCAGGATGGACTCGTCTCCACTTGGGAGTCATTCCTCGAAGACTATCGAAAACTCCTCAAAGCGCAAAAGGCGACCGGCGGGGCGGGGATCCGAATCGTTACCGGATCAATTTCGTCTCCAACACAAATCAGTGCGATAGCTGACTTCATTAAGCACTACCCGTCAGCGCAATGGGTCGCCCACGAGGCGATTGGTCGCGAAGCAGTCATCGAAGGTGGAAACATCGCCTTCGGCTCCCGATGCGAGCCCATTTACGATTTCACAAAGGCGAAAGTAGTTGTTTCGCTTGACGCCGATTTTCTCTCACCGACAGGCGCGCCAGGCAACCTCAAGTACGCTCGCGATTTCGCGAGTCAACGTCGTGTGATGGGTTACGAAGGTTCAATGAGCCGCGTATATGCTTTTGAAAGCTCCCCCGGACTGGTTGGCGCGATCGCTGATCACCGAATCGCAACAAAGGCTTCAGACGTCTACGGCGTTGCCGCTGCCCTTGCCGCCGCCCTCGGAATTCCCGGCTACGAAGCCAGCACGTCCAAGGAAGTTGGAGTCGCCGCAAAGGATTTGCAGCAGAACAGTGGCGCGTCACTCGTCACCGTTGGCGCACAACAGCCGGCAGAAGTCCACGCCCTCGCCTATCTCATCAATCAGACGCTAGGCAACATCGGCAAGACCATCTCGATGATTCCGGAAGTTGCCGCGAACACTCCGTACAATCTGAAGTCTCTCACCGACGACCTGCACGCGGGCAAGGTTGAGACAATTCTTTTCGTCGGCGGCAACCCCGTCTTTGATGCCCCGACCGATCTGAAATTTGCTGAAGCCGTACTTAAAGCTAAATCGCGAGTTCGGTTCGGACTGTACGAAGATGAAACAAGCGCTGTTTGCCAATGGCAACTGCCAAGCACACATTCTCTTGAGGAGTGGGGCGACGCTCGCGCTTTTGATGGCTCCATCGGGCTCATCCAGCCGCTTATCGCGCCGCTGCACGGTGGCCGGTCGTTCATCGAGCTCATGTCTGCCCTCACCGGCACGCCGCGCAGTGGATATGACATGCTGCGCGAGCACTATAAAGGGCTGGGTATTGACGAAAAGGCTTGGCGAGTCATGCTGCACGACGGCATTCTTGCCGCATCTGCCTCGAAACCGATCAACGCGGTTGCAAGCATCAAGTCCGCGCTAACGGCTCCGGCGAAATCAGCGGGCATTGAGGTCATTTTCAAGCCTGACCCCAAGATTTACGATGGTCGCTATGCGAACAACGGATGGTTGCAAGAGCTTCCGAACCCGATGTCCAAATTGACTTGGGATAACGTCTGCCAGATATCTCCCGGCATGGCATCAAGCTTGGGCGTGAAGGATGACGAAGTTGTCGAGCTGACCTACCGTGGTAACAGCGTCAAGGCGGCCGTCCTCACCGTTCCGGGCCAGCCGATGAACTCGGTAACGATTCACCTAGGCTACGGTCGAACGCGCGGCGGAGTTGTCGCGACGGTGACCGGTGACGACGGTGGTGGGTTCAATGCTTACGTCCTCCGTCGCTCCGACGCACCATTCTTCGATGGCGGTCTCGAGATCAAAAAGGTCGGCGGAGAATTCAATCTTGCCACCACGCAGGGTCACCAACCTCTCGACGGAAACCACACCGAGACTTTCAAAGAAACGAAGATTTTGGGCCAGGTGATCACCGAAGCGGACGACCGCGAAGTAATCGTTGAGTTCGACCTCGCCGAGTGGTTAAAAGGCGGAAAAGCTCACGTGCGAGAGCGTGACGAAAAGTCGAAAGAGATCAAAGACGCAAACCTCTTTCCTGAGACTATTTTCGAATACACAGGTCCGCAGTGGGGCATGTCGATCGACATGAACACATGCGTGGGCTGCAACGCGTGCGTCACCGCCTGCCAGGCCGAGAACAACATTCCGGTCGTCGGCAAGATTCAAGTCGGCCGTCACCGCGAGATGCACTGGATTCGACTCGACCGTTATTATTCGGGTGACACCGAGAATCCACAGGTCGCATGGCAACCCGTCATGTGTATGCACTGCGAAAAGGCACCGTGCGAGCCCGTTTGCCCTGTCGCCGCAACTGTCCACAGCCACGAAGGTTTGAACCAGATGGTTTACAACCGCTGTGTCGGCACTCGGTACTGCTCCAATAACTGCCCGTACAAGGTGCGCCGCTTTAACTATCTCAACTACACCGATAACCAGCGCCAGTTCGACGTTCGCATAGACGACTCGAAGACAAACCAGCGCATCCCGCTTCTCAAGCTGATGAACAATCCGGACGTCACCGTCCGCGGTCGCGGCATCATGGAGAAGTGCACCTATTGCGTGCAGCGAATCAACGAAGCGCGGATCGAGGCGAAGAAGGCCAATCGCGAGATCAAAGATGGCGAAGTTGTTACTGCTTGCCAGCAGGCCTGCCCGACCCAGGCAATCGTCTTTGGCAACATCGCCGATCCTAACAGCGCAGTTCACAAGACGCAAGCCGACCCGCGTGGCTACAAGCTACTCGAAGAATTGCAGACTCGACCTCGAACGGTCCATCTTGCAAAGCTCCGAAATCCTCACCCAGAACTCGTTCCTGCACACGAAGGAGCGAACGGCTAAGACATGTCCACCACTCCGCTTAACGACCGAATGATCACGGGCGAGCAGACCTATGCCGCCATGGATCAGAACATCGGCCAGCTTGTCCTAAATCAGAGGATTCACAAGCGGGCTTGGTTCATCATGTTCACGATCGGGTTGCTCGGAACCTGCATGTTGGCCACGGCGATCACGTGGTTGATTTACAAAGGCATCGGCATCTGGGGCAACAACGTTCCCGTTTCGTGGGCGTTCGACATCGTCAACTTCGTTTGGTGGATCGGTATTGGTCACGCCGGCACCCTGATTTCCGCCATTCTTTTGCTACTTCGTCAGCAATGGCGTAATTCGATCAACCGCTTCTCCGAGGCGATGACGATTTTTGCCGTCATGTGCGCGGGTCTCTATCCGCTGCTCCATACCGGTCGTCCCTGGGTCGCCATCTACTGGCTGTTTCCATCCGTGAACATCCTCGGCATGTGGCCGCAGTTCCGTTCACCTCTGATGTGGGACGTCTTCGCGGTTTCCACTTATTTCAGCGTCTCGCTCGTGTTCTGGTTCGTCGGCCTGGTGCCAGACCTTGCCACGTTGCGGGATAAGGCCACCAACAAGTGGGCCAAGATCGTTCTTGCGATTCCTTCCCTCGGCTGGCGCGGAAGTGCGAAGCACTGGCACCGATACGAGCAGGCGTACCTGATCCTTGCCGGTCTATCGACTCCACTCGTGCTCTCGGTTCACACGATCGTTAGCTACGACTTTGCGAGCTCCATCGTTCCTGGCTGGAACGTCACGATTTTCCCGCCGTACTTCGTTGCCGGAGCCGTTTTTGCCGGATTCGCGATGGTGCTTACGTTCATGATCCCGGTTCGGGCCATGTACAAATTGAAGGATTACGTGACGGATCGACACATCGACTGGATGTGCAAAATCACCCTCGCCACGGGCCTAATCGTTTCGTACGGCTACGCGCTTGAGATCTTCTACTCTTGGTACAGCGCAAACCCATTCGAGTGGGACATGACATTCAACCGCCGATTCAACGGTCCTTACTCGCCGTTCTATTGGGCGCTCATCCTCTGTAACGTCATCTCGCCCCAGCTTTTCTGGTTCCCCAAGATGCGACGCAATCTTTGGGTCGTGATGTTTGTCTGCCAGATGGTTAGCATCGGCATGTGGCTCGAGCGGTTTGTCATCATCCCGATGTCACTCACCGCCAACTACCTGCCGGCATCAAACAAGATGTACTATCCGACATTCTGGGATATCGGCATGTTCTGCGGAACGCTTGGCTTCTTCACGATGCTGATGTTCCTCTTCATCCGCTTCCTGCCCATCATCAACCTCTTTGAAATGAAGGACCTGTTGTTCAGATTGATCAGCGGCGAAAAGGCGGCGGTCGCCCATGCCGAACCTGTGGGGGCGGGAGAATAAAGTGAGTCACGAAAGTAACGAACCAGTCGGTCCGTACGCCGTTGTTGCGGAATTCGGCACGCCAGAAGAACTGATCAGCGCCGCCGAAGCATCCCGCGAGGCGGGTTACCGCAAGATGGACGCCTACTCGCCTTTCCCGGTTCACGGTTTGAGCGAGGCAATCGGCTTCCACTGCAACAAGGTGCCGTTCGCAATGTTCTTCGGCGGAATCATCGGGACGTTCACCGGCTTCACTCTTCAGTGGTACACCGCGACCATCGACTACCCGATGAATGTCGGTGGCAAGCCGTTTAACTCGCTGCCTGCCTTCGTGCCGATCACATTTGAATGCACCGTCCTCTTCGCCGCCTTCACCGGAGCGATCGGAATGTTCGCGATGAACGGATTGCCGAGACCCTATCACTCGATCTTCAATGCGAAGGGGTTTGAGCGCGCGTCGCAAGACCGATTCTTCCTCGCGCTGGAATCAACCGGCAAAGGGTTCGACATCGGAGCCGCAACCAACTTTCTGAACACCCTGCGCCCGATTTCGGTATCTGAGGTGGAGCACTAATGAAGCGCCAGATTCTCATCGCAAGCTGTCTCGTCGTCTTTGTTGCCGGTTGCCATACCGACATGTGGCGACAGCCGAAGACAGAACCGATGGACAGAAGCGAGTTCTTTGCCGACGGTCAGTCGGCTCGACCGCTCATCCCCGGCACGATCGCTCGCGGTAACTTGCGCGCAGACGACGCGTTCTATACGGGTGCTGTGAACGGCAAATGGGTTGACAAGATGCCAATCGAAGTGACTAAGGCGCTCGTCGAGCGAGGTCAGGATCGGTTCAACGTCTACTGCTCACCTTGCCACGGTCGACTCGGTGACGGAAATGGAATGGTCGCCCACCGCGGACTGCAACTCGTGCGTCCGGTCGGGAACTATCACACGAACCGGCTGCGCAAGATGCCGGTCGGACACTTTTATGACGTGATCACCAACGGTTACGGGGCGATGTACTCCTATGCATCGCGAGTGGAACCACAAGATCGCTGGGCCATTGTCTCGTACATCCGCGCGCTCCAACTCAGCCAGAACGCGCCGGTCACGGACGAAGTAAAGGCTGCAATCGAGAAGCAGGAAGCAGCCAAGAACGCGAAGAAGCCGGCAGAGGCAGAAAAGGAATGACAGAAACTCAAACCTCGATTCATACCGACGGAACGCGCGTGGACTTTACCAAGCTCGGCCCGGCGGCGGGCCTCCTCGGGATCGTCCTCACCATCGTCTCCGCCATTCACGCGATGCAGTCGCCGACCAACGCCAGTTCCTATCTGTTTGGATGGATTTTCTGGGCCGGCATTGCCATCGGCATGCTGGGCCTGACGCTGCTCCACCACACGGTTCGGTCGACGTGGATGGTTCCGATCATGCGGTTGCTAGAGGCAGGCGGCGGACACGTCACCCTCCTCATCATGATGGTCCTGTTCCTGCCGATGGTTATCGGCGTATTGCAGGGTCAAAACGGGCTCTCACCGTACGTCTGGGCGGATCCCGCCGTCGTCAAAGCGAGCAAGATGCTGCAGCACAAGGCGCTGTATCTCAATCCCACAGGCTTTACCGTGCGCTGGGTGTTGTACTTCGCGTTAGGTGCGGCAACTGCCCTGTACATGCGTAACTCAACGCGAAAGCAGGATGCGACGAAGAATTTCCGCCTCGAAGCGATTCGCAGCTCGGTCGGTGCGCTTGCTCTTCCGTTTTTCGTGCTGAGCCTAACCTTCGCCGTTACCGACTGGGGAATGTCCCTCACGCCGACCTGGTACTCCACCATGTACGGCGCTTGGACGATGATCGGTTGCGTACTTGCCGCGCTCGCCTTCTGCACTTACGTGGTCTGTACCCTTGGGCACCGCGCGCCATACAACGAAGTGATGAGTCCCAAACTCACGAAAGACCTCGGCAACATGCTGTTCGTCTTCACGATGCTTTGGGGTTACACCGCACTTTCGCAGTTCCTGATCATTTGGAACGGAAACTTGCCAGAAACGACGACCTACATGGTAGCCCGAAGTAGCTCGGCGAAAATTGGCATGGGTAACACGGGGAATCCCGTGATGGGCCAGCTCAACTGGGGCCTGTTCGGATTCATCATCGTTTTGGGTCAGTTCTTTATTCCGTTCTTCACCCTGCTCAGTCCGCGGACGAAGCGCTTCACGATCAACCTCAAAAAGATCGCCCTTGCCATCTTCATCGCCCACATCCTCGATGTCTACATGCTGATCATGCCGTCTGTATCGACAAGAGCTAAGATGGGCCCAATCGCTGGCATAGACATGCTGTGGGATGCCCTCGCCTTCTTCGGTATCGGTGGTATTTGGCTTGCGAGCTTTGCCTACCAAACGAAGCGAGCATCGCTCTTGCCCGAATACGACAATCGACTCCAGGAGGCCCTAGCCCATGCACACTAATGAGCCACGCGAAGATCCGCTGACCGATCTTGGATACGAGCCAAGAGACATTGCGATGAAGCCGATCTTGAAGATCGCCGTCGGGTTCTTCGCCTTCTTCTTTGCAAGTGCGCTCTTTGGTTGGGTGTTTTTGGCGGGCATGCACATCGGACCGATCAATTTCGAAGGCTACTCCTCGCAGTACTCAGGCACGTTCAAAGAGAGCAAACGAACGATGCCAGACGAGAAATTCCCGCTACTTCAGAGCAACCTTGCTACTCGCGCGGATATCGCTGAACTGCGCAAGGCCGAAGAGGTTCGCCTGTATGGGTTCGGATACGCGAACCCGGACAAGTCGAAAGCGACGATTCCCGTCGCCGACGCAATGAAAATGGTCGAAGCCGGAGAGGGAATAAGCACGGGCAATGAAGTCCCTGCCATCTCGAAGGGCAACACCACTGATCAACGAAAGGAAACCGCGCCTGGGCAAACCGGTCAGCTTGATCAGAAAAAGGCCACGTCTGCCGCACCGCAAGCAAAAACCGAAACCGCCCCCAAGAAGTAACAAAATGCACCAACTCAGCCGCACCGGATGGACAATGAGAATCATCGCGATCTTCGCGATGGCGTTTCCTGCCGTCCTAGCGATGGGACAGGGAGGCATTCTTCAGAGCACGGGACCGACCTCAGCGCCGACTAACAACGTCATGAGCGCGGGTATGGGGCTTGAGCAAAAGCTTGGCGGCTTTATTCCAAAAGATTTGACCTTTAAGGATGAATCCGGCCAAGTCGTCCGAATCGGTGATCTGCTCGGTAAGCGGCCTACGCTCATCGTTCCAATCTTTTACAACTGCCGGACGGGTTGCGCGATGATCGAGGACTCGATCCTCAAGACCCTCGTCAAAGCTCGTCATTACGGCAAGATGATCGTCGGGCGCGACCTGGATGTTATCTTTTTCTCCCTGCGACCGACCGAAACGCCAGACCTCGCTCGTTCCAAGAAGATCTTGGTGATGAATACCTACGGGCATCCAGAATCGGCAAAGGACTGGCACTTCCTCACTAGCGACCTCAAGACCGCTAAAGCGCTCGCCGCTGGCATCGGAGTCAGTTACGTCTACGACGCCCGAAACGACATTGTCAATCACCCGATGTGTACCGTGACGGCAACGGTCAACGGACGCATCGCTGGCTACACGATCGGCACCGGCTTCCCAACGCGAGAAGAAGAGGCTCTTCTAGACCTTGCGCAGCAGAATCGATTTTCCGAGGTGCCGGCGGAGCAGCGCATGATGTTTGGCTGCATCCGGATGGACCCCGTAACCGGTAAACGCACGATCGTAATAGAAGCGGTGGTTCGGCTCGCCATGGGCCTGATGCTCCTCTTCATGGTCTGCTGGATCATCTACCTCGCTCGCCGATACAAGACCGTCGAACAACCAGAGTTTCCGATTGGGAATCCCAAAGTGACTCCATAACCTTATGAACTTCACGAACTTCCCCATAGCGCCGCCCTCTGCGTCCACTTTTGCGCCGCAGATCGACGGGCTGTACTACTTCCTGTGGATATTCACGGCGATCTTCACCTTGATCGTGGGTTTCTTCGTGGTGTTTTTCAGCATCCACTACAAGGAAGGTTCCCCCGCCGACCGTTCGCGGCCCCTGTACGAGCACATTGGGCTCGAACTTACGTGGAGCGTCATTCCAGGCATTTTGGGCCTCGTTTTCTTCTACTTAGGCGCGCGATTGTTCATCCACATGCGCACCCCGCCGAAGGATGCCAAAGAGATTTTCGTCGTCGGAAAACAGTGGATGTGGCATATTCAGCATCCGAACGGAGTGCGCGAGAACAACACCTTGCATGTGCCAATCGACACCCCGATCAAACTCACGATGATCTCGCAAGATGTCATCCACGCATTTTTCGTGCCCGCATTCCGAACTCAAATGATGGTCGTCCCAGGTCGATACACGGACCTGTGGTTCACACCGACCAAGATCGGCGAATATCACTTGTTCTGCAATATGTACTGCGGCACCCAGCACTCGGAAATGGGCGGCACCGTCGTCGTCATGCCTCAAGCCGACTACTCGGAGTGGCTCAAGAATAATGGCATGGCCGTTGCCAACTTGACCATGGAGCAGCGCGGAGCTAAAATCTTCAGTTCGATAGGCTGCGACAAGTGCCACACCGCTGAAGACACGATTCACGGCCCGACCCTAAATGGCCTGTACGGCTCGAAGCGCATTTTTACCGACGGCTCGTCGGCAATGGCGAACGACGAATACATCCGCGAATCCATCCTCAAGCCTCACAGCCGGTTGACCAAAGGTTACGGCGAGACGATGCCGGAGTATGCGAACGATCTGACGGAAGAACAGGTGCTGCTCCTGAACACCTTCATTCGGACACAGGGCGCGATCCCGGCCGGCACGGCAGGTACGACCAGCAATTTGACGGGAGCTGAGATCCCTTCGAGCGGCGCGAAGACGAATAAGAACACGGCAATGTCTGTAAACGCAGACCAGCACGGCGCTACGCCAAGCACGGCGACGCCCACAATTCAAAAAGGAAAACTGTCCGTCGGAGCGACGGCAGCCAATGAGAAGAATCAATGAGTGAGACAGCAATTGGAACTGGCGGCGCCGAAAAGAAGACGCATGCGTCTCCCAGCTATCTGGAAGACGGGCATTCGATACGTTCGTGGCTCCTGACGGGTGACCACAAGCGTATCGCCGTTCTGTACATCATCTCGGTCACGTTCTTCTTCGCCATCGGAAGCATGTTCGCGGGCCTGATTCGCCTTGAGTTGACCCAGCCTGCCGGAACGATTCTCGAGTCAGAGACCTACAACCGCGTCTTTACCGGACACGGCATCATCATGGTCTTCTTCTTCCTTGTTGCCGCCATTCCGGCGACGCTCGGAAACTTCATGTTGCCCATCATGGTCGGCGCGAAGGACCTTGCCTTTCCCCGGCTCAACCTCTTAAGTTGGTACGTCTTTGTCGCGGCGGGCGTTTGCCTTTTCGTCGCCATACTTGGTGGTGGCGTCGACACGGGTTGGACGTTCTACACTCCGTACTCGAGTCTCTACTCGAACTCGCAGGTCACGTGGGCGGTCTTTGCCGCGTTCCTCGCCGGATTCTCGTCAATCCTCACCGCGCTCAACTTTATCGTAACCGTGCACAAGATGCGCGCGCCAGGAATGACTTGGTTCCGGTTGCCGCTCTTCGTTTGGGCCGCTTACGCGACCAGCGTCATCGTCATGCTCGGCACGCCGGTCATCGCGATTACCCTCCTGCTCGTTGTGTTCGAGCGAGCGTTCCACCTCCCGATTTTCAGCCCGGAACTGGGCGGCGACCCCGTGCTGTTCCAGCACTTGTTCTGGTTCTATAGCCACCCGGCGGTCTACATCATGATCTTGCCGGCCTTCGGCGTGATCTCAGAGTTGGTCGCCAACTTCAGCCGCAAGCGCGTCTTTGGCTATCACGCCATTGCATTCTCCTCGCTCGCGATCGCAGGCCTCGGCTTCTTCGTGTGGGGGCATCACCTGTTCGTTTCCAGCCAGTCGATGTACGAAGGGGTTGTCTTCTCCGTCATCTCCTATCTGGTCGCTGTGCCTTCAGCCATCAAGATTTTCAACTGGACGGCGACGATCTACAAGGGCAACGTTCGCCTTGCCTCGCCCATGATGTGGGCTTTGGGCTTCTTCGGATTGTTTACCGTTGGTGGATTGACCGGACTGTTCCTTTCGTGCATGGGCACGGACATCCACCTCACGGCCACGTACTTCATTGTCGCTCACTTCCACTACGTCATGGTCGGCGGCGCGGTTATGGCCTATCTTGGCGGCCTCCACTACTGGTGGCCCAAGATCACGGGTCGGCTGTTCAACGACAATTTGGGCAAGGTCTCCGCGCTCGTCACGTTCTTCGGCTTTAACTTGACGTTCTTCCCGCAGTTCATCCTCGGCTTCCTCGGTATGCCGCGTCGATACCACTACTACTACTTCGCGCCGGAGTTCCAGGTCTATCACGTGATGTCAACCATGGGAGCGTCGTTCCTCGCCCTCGGTATGGGAATGCCCGCCTTCTACTTCACCGCGTCGTTGTTCAACGGAAAGAAGGCCGGTCCGAACCCGTGGGGCGCTCACGGCCTAGAATGGCAGACGACCTCGCCGCCTCCAACCTTTAACTTCGAGGAGACCCCGATCGTTCTCGACGACGTCTACGATTTCGACCCGGTTAGTGAGCATGAAAACAATCGCCGCGCTCTTGAAGACGGGGGTGACCAATAATGTCTGACGCCACCCTCACCCACGGTCACGATAGCCACGAAGACGTCGATCTCCATCATCAGTTCGAAGATTTCGAGCAGCAGTGTGAGTGCTACATCGTTGGTATGTGGTCGTTCCTCGTCACTGAGATCATGTTCTTTGGTGCGCTGTTCCTCACCTTCACTCTGAGCCGGTACATGTACCAACTCGACTTTTGGAAGGCGCACGAGCATCTGAACGTCACCATGGGTGCAATCAACACTTCGGTGCTGCTCTTCTCCTCGTGGTCCATGGTCATGGCCGTCCACTCAAACCAATTGCGCCGCCGGATCCACTCGATCGCCTACCTAGGCGTGACGATCGCGTGCGCGATGACGTTCTTGGTCATCAAGTACTTCGAATACTCAGAAAAGTTTCGAGACAAGCTGTATCCAGGCGTTGGGTTCACCCACGACGCGCATACGCTTCACGGCGCGAATCTCAACCACGCCCAGCTCTTTTACGGCTTGTACTTTGGAATGACAGGGCTTCACGCGGTGCACATCATCGTCGGAATCCTGATTCTGAGTGCATTGATTCGCTTGTTCGTCATCAAAGCCAAGTGCGTGATGAAGGATTACGTCCCAACCGAGCTCGTTGGCCTGTATTGGCACTTCGTTGACCTCGTCTGGATATTCCTCTTCCCGTTGTTCTATCTCATGCCGCAGCCGCACTAACGATCGATATGTCACAGACTCCACGCCAATCGCACTCTCATATCACGCCCGCGATCAACTATCACCTGACGTTAATTGCGCTGGTGGTGCTCATGTTGCTGACCGTCTGGATCGCCCGGTTCCAACTGCCTCCCGTACTTTTCCTGTCCGGCGTAGCCGTCAACAATATTGTCGCGATGACCATCGCCATCATCAAAGCGACCTGCGTGGTCATGATTTTCATGGGTGTCAAGTACCAGACCCCCCTCGTGAAGCTTTGGGCGCTGATCGGCTTTGTCGGTCTGATTCTCATGCTCGGCATCATGTTGGACTACTTCTCTCGCGGCCCCGAAGTCAAGCACGGATGGGAGCCTTATAACGACGGCGCGATGCCTCGCGCACGACCGACCGATGACGAAATGAAGGCCCCGATGGATCCGCGTACGGACAACACTCAAGTCCGCCAACCCAAACCCTGATCAGTCGCCTCGGAACCCTCTCTGGTGCCGTCGCAAACTCGGCTCGAGCCAAGGAACCGTATTCAAGCCTGAAGGGCTTGCCTATTAGAGCGGAGGGTTGCCGCCCTGAGGCGGCTACCCTGGTAACTGCCGCCCAACAAATTTCCAGTCCTGTATGGACTGCCTACATTCCCATTCGTGGTCGCCTGACACCCGCAAACCCGAAACGCGGCTTGACACCATCCCGTGTCGGAGAGGGTCGGCGCTTTTCGTGCGCCGGGGTGAGGTCAGTTTCCAAAGATTACGCGCGCCAATCCGTTGGGGGCTCAAGGTCAAGCGACGCATTCAAATCTGAATGAACACATAGCGGATCTGACGGTGGTTCCTTCACGCCTGTCTGGGTCAAGACGCAGGCTTGCCAGACAAGAACAAATGAATTGACTGCGCACGACCGAGAAGCACTGAAAGTGCGTTCACTTCATGTCTGAGTACTGGGTAGAGTCGAGATAAGGTTCCTGACGATGTTCGTAGCGGTCGTAGTTCTTGCGAAAACTGCCTTTATCAGTTCAACATACGCGAAGTCTACACAGTCTTCGAAGGTGCTACCACGTGTGGAAGTTGACGTCAATATCGGAACGGCCGCTGGAGATGAGCGAGTTGCCTTCGGCATCGTGGATCTTTTACGGCATTGTCGCATCCGTGCTGGAATATTCCAGTCCGCCGGCCCACCAGTAGTTTCTGTTGCCAAAAGTGACGCCGCAAGGGCCGTGCAACTGATCTTAGTTAGCTCGTTTCGTCGCGAGTTCAAGAAGTTGAACTCGTGCGGGGTTCAACGATAGCAAGTTATGGAACGCCAAGTCGGTGCACTCTCACTCTACTGCTCCAATGCTAGCGATCACCTTGGAGCAGAAGAGTGATGCCAACATCCTACTTCGAAGTCGTTGCCGATGAAGCGATCAACGAGTCACAGGATGGAGAGTTTATGGATTACTGTACGCACTCGCTTGATTTGATATCAGGGAACTTTAACCAAAAACTAAACTGCGGCTTTCGGAGAAGCTCGAACCTTGGGTGGAACTCTGAAGGCCGATACGAGGGCGTACGGGCCAGCTGCCGACGTGGCCGTGGAGCCCGATTTCGGAATCTCACTGACCAAATAAATTCGCCATCCGAATCAATTGAGCAAAGTCACCCAACGTCTCATGATTCGGAGTCGCCATGGCTGCAACTACATCTGTACGGAGTTGGTCGATTCCTGTCGGCGACTAATAGCCGAGGCGGAGCCTTTAGCAATTTTACAAACGGAGCAGAAAAGTGAACTTAGTTCTCTTTGCGATTGGATTCCAGTCATCGTTGGTTAAAAATGGCTCTAACGATATGGCCGTTGGTTCGCCCTTTTTGGAAAGGCCCATATTTATCCATGTTACGATGAACCAAAGCAACTTTGATTCTGCCGAGTTACGGTCTCACGTCTCCGGGATCATCCACAAATACAAGTTCAGTGATGTAGGGAAGTGCGAACTATACGGCAGACGAAGGGAAGTTGTTGCCTGGAACTATGAACATATCACGGGGAAAAACGACCGCCGCTACGGGGAGGCATTGGACTGTGAAAGCCTGAAAGTCAAACGTCTTCTTACATGGAGCCGACCTAAATCAGGCGATCGCGACGGCGAGGAATCGCTGCTGTGGGCGACTCCAACAGGGGATATTCTCGTTTGCTCGAAAGTAACTCAACGTAGGATCGCCGCGACGAATCGCTCCTCATCAGCATCAGCGGCCGCACTAGCTCAGAATTCTCTGCTGCGGGAAACGACGATCTATTCTCATTCGGGAAACCAGTTCAAACTCTTGGCGACTCTTCCTGAAATTTCCAAATCGCCCGTGTTCGACGAATCTAGCCGTAGGGTCTTTTTATCAGCCAACCCTAACAAGTACTGCTTCGACGCGAGACGCCGTAGAATAGTCGGCGTAATTAGCGAACCAAACTCTCTTGGCGAATATAACGTAGACTGCGCTGACGGACTTTACTTCACGCACAGTGGTGCCAGATTTGGGCTGTGGAGGTGGAGCGGGACAACTGCTAAATCTCATCAAGTCGATGCAAGGCTAATCTTGGGATTAGCATGTGGCACGGACACGATAGGAATTCTTACAAATACGGGTTTTGAGATCCGAAGGAAGCGCGATTGGGGATTGCTTCGCCAAGTTGCTGTTCCTTTTTGCCAAGTCGTGGCGGGCGAAAGGTGTTTCTACTTGTTTGATTTTGAAGGCACCATGCTGAAGAAAGTTTCAATCTAGAGCTCAGCATGCGGCGCCGGGGTGAGGTCGGTCATCGACGCTTGTAAATGTAGGGCGAGTTCAGTTGCCGCCATCTGCGCGTAGCGCGTAGCCGAGGGGTGCTTTTCCCGTCGCTGACGAGATCCCTGCACCAAGATCGTAACTTTCCGCGCGTAGCGCGTAGCCGAGGGGTGCTTTTCCCGTCGCCCTTGTAGTCTTCCCGTAAACTCGACTCGAGCCAAGGAACCGTATTCAAGCCTGAAAGGCTTGCCTATTAGAGCGAAGGGTAGCCGCCTCGAGGCGGCTACCCTGGTAACTGCCGCCCAACAAATTTCCAGTCCCGTATGGACTGCCTACACTCCGAATCATTGCCGCCAACAATGACCAGCCCCCACGCGCCGAGCGAAAGAATCCATAATCTAAGTGCAATGCTCGCCTACGCCGTCGGTCTAACCCTCCTTTTCCAACAGGAGAAGAAAGTAATTTTCGCCGATCCGCGGCTGAACCTACAATTCGACCACGCCGCGAGCTGGACCATCATCAAGCCGGTCGGTCGAAAAAACGCCAGGTCGTTGACCGGCTCCACGTTTAACATGCCCATCGATGGCACGGGGCACACCGCCACCATCGCCATCATGCGCACTACGTTTTATGGCAAGCCGGAGCTGTGGAATGAACTGCAACAGACGGTCATCACTCAGCAGCGACACGAAATGGCGCTCCAGTGGCAACAGGAAGTCCTCGGGATCCCGACCCTCTTCACAAAAGCCACATACCACCAGGGTCAAGATGCGATCAGCGCACTCTCGGGCCTTTTCTACATGCGTGCTCGCGAAAAGATGCTCATCCAACTGACCTGCGAAACCGCAGACTATCCCCAGGCGCAAACTCAACTCATGAGTGTCTTAGAGTCCCTGCGAACTATCGACGGCACGACTCCCGCCCCCGAGAATCCCGATCGCAAAATCGACCCGGAGGAGGAAAAGCAAGTCTCCCTCGCGACAAAGCCCGTGAGCATCGGCACTCGTGAAGGTTCCAAGATCAAACTCGTACCCGGAGGGAATTTCACCATCGCCAGACGCGACTACTCGGTGCGGGTCACGGCCGGTTGGAGTTTCACCGCCATGAATGCCAACCTCACGTTCACGAACGAGAAGCTTGGACTGAAACTCGACGCTGAAGCATTCTCGAGCCTGGATTCGGCTCTCCCCGAAGTGGCACTGCTGCAGCGCGCGCGCGCCGGAATGGAGACCTTCATCAAGATCGACTCTCGCGAAGATGCGTCGTATATTAGCGGCCAAAAGCTACCCATTATCAGCGTAACCCGCCGCGGCACCGATGC
>JBBRML010000033.1:0-39271 GCA_038230855.1 Fimbriimonadales bacterium
GAGGCGAGCACGAGGCCGCTCCAAGCCGGTGAGTCGAGTATGCAACTGAGACAGCGAATGCGTGCCGCCTACGTTCGGCTCACTGTTCGGGATTTCCGTGGTGCCAAACGGGACTTGCAGTTCGTGACTAATCATTTTGATGGCGGCGGCGCGGGCCTCGACACGGGCAACCTGTTGGAACTCTTGCGAAGAATTTGCGCGGACATTGACAAGACCGTAGGACAAACGTCCGAAGAATATTTCCTAAGCAAATTCAAAAGGTCGCTCTAGCGTCTTTTTTGCGTCTCATTAGGTTCACTCGCGTCTCAAATTCGACGAGTAGGGGGTTATTCGTGGGAGGATGACTGTCATAAGGTTCAACGCCATGCAAACATCGCTCCCACCACGTCTCGTTGCTGCGATTGCCATATGGTTGGCGGCCTCAATCGCGATTTGTCAGCGGACCTCACCCGCGACAATTACTCTTGTGGCAAGTGGACAAAAATCGGTCCAAATTGCCAACGTCCAATACGATACGGCGGTAGCAACCGATGTAAAGCAACCAGCCAGTGGACACGGCGATCTGGTATTCAACTTGAACGGGATTTCCGTGCGCGCCTTTCCCGTGAGCTTCACCAATTTGATCACGGACAGCGCGGGGCTTGTCACAGGCATCGGATTGCAAAACCTAACTGCCACACTCTTCCCGAATCTGCTCGGCGCAGGAACGGGACTCGACCTCAAGCAAGTCTCCATAGGTGTCACGACCGATCCCCAGGTGACGATCAGCGGTAGCGCAACGCTGACTCTACCTCTACGAGACTCAGCTTCCAGTACTCCCACTTTTCTTACCGTTTCCGCCCAAGCGGTTTCGGTGACGGTTTCCCAGGCCAGTACGACCGTGCTCCTAAAGGGCGTCAAACTCATCGGCCCGAGCGGGAATGGAATTCATTTGCCCGGCCTATTCATCAAGCCCTCTTCGGCAATGGACGCGACTCTAGTGTTTCCTGCGTCCCACAAGAACACGTGGGCGTTGCATGCGGATCAGCTCGATGGCGTTGCGGACTTCCCGAAGCTATCCAGCGGACCTGGTCGTCAAGTAACGGTTGCGGTCAAGGGGTTTGATGCCGACTCTACAGGCCGCTTCGATTTTGTGGACTGCACGGGCACGGCAAGTCCACCGCTGCATATTTTGCCGGACCTCGCACCCGGATTCATTCTGAACGTCAATTCGGTCTCGTTCACGAAGACCGGCGGCAATCTAGCTTTTACAAAATTTGACGGATCGCTGACGCTCCCTCCCGAATTCAAGGAATCCACTACTGACAATCGGTTGTCCGTACAAAGCCTTGCTGTGGACGTGACTTCGGGTGGCATTGTCGCCAGCGGCACAGGCCTGAACGGACGATATAAGGGGGTGGTTTTCAGCGTTCGCACGTTTGGAGTCGACCTTTCGACCGAAGAGGCGCTTCCGAACCCGCCGGCTAGCTATCCCGACGCCGCGGCCCTGCACTGGATGGGGATTGTGGCGACGGATGCCACCATCCAAATTCCGGTCAGCACGAAGTCTGGAAGCGACTTTGTGACCTTTAAATCTCCGAGCCTAGTGATTGACGGCAAGGGTCCGACCGGAGTGTTCACGGTTGACACACCGCCGATCAAAATACAGGGCTATTCATTCACTCATCCGACAGGGAGCCTTTTTTTCAACAAGGGAGTGCTCAAGTCCGGCGAAGTCTCCGGCGCGCTAGAGATCAATAAAAAGGCCGGTGGCGTCGCGACCTTGAACGTCGATCTTTCTTTCGATATTGGCAAAGATGTTACGTTACGCGGCTCGACGAACGATCCAATAAGCCTGGGTCCGATCGGCCTTGTATTCAAGAACATCTCAGGCTCGATGGTGAAAGATCAGGGGCTGACGTTGTCTGGAACGATCGGTTTCGCAGCGAACATTCCTTCCCTCCCTGACCAAGTCAAGAACGTCACAATTGAATTCAAAGACCTGCGCGTCGATCCCTCTGGCGAGCTCTTGCTACCGAAAGAAGCGTCACTCTCCTTCCCTAACCCAACGACACTGAACTTTGGGCCGGTCGGTGTCGAAATTCGGGCAGTCAGTATCGAAACGGACGGCACGCATCCGACGGCATTTTCATTTTCCGGCTCCGGATTCCTGAAGGATGGAATGGAGGACGTGCTGCCTGTCAAAGGCGAGATAAGCGTTGATCGTCTTCGAGTCGGGGTCGGGAAAGACGGTAAGACACCTTCATTCAGCATCGGAGGGTTTAAGGTTGTTGGGGATGTCGCAGGAATTGCGAGTATCGAAGCGAGTCTTGATTACTCACCAGACAAATCGACCGGGACCGGATTCACTCAGACGCTTGCGGGCACGGCAAATCTGCGACTCAACTGCTTCGGTGATGCCCCAATCGGTGGGGGTCTATTCTTCTTTGTAGCTCCGAACGAACGAGCCTGGTTCGTCGGTGGGAACGTCAAAATTCCGCAAATTCTCATTCCACCACCTTCGCCAAACTCGGCCCCCGTCTTGAGTTTGTTAGGCTTCGCTGGCGGCATAGGAATGAACGTTTCCATCGCCGCCGGAACGGGCCTTGTATCGAAGGCCGATGAGCTCTCGTATGCTCCACCGGGCGCGAACGTGCTGCCCAACTTCTTGGTTCAACTAGGCGTATTGCTCGCCGATCCGGTGCCAGGAGTTCCCGGGAAGATTTGGTGGGCGACAGGCGCGCTCTCGTTTGAAACCAGTCCGCCGTCGATTGACATCTCAGCGCGAGCCAGCTTCTTCGATTTGTCCACACCGGACTTCCTTAGCGTCGAAGATTGGCAAAAGCGTGACCGTATTGCCTCCGCATTCATCGATGTCCAGTTTTCCCCCCTCGCACTGACTCTCGGCGGAGATTTTGACCTAACCTTTCCGACGCGATCGGCAACCATTATCCGTGCCTTTGGCCAGGGCCGGATCTCGGCGGACCTCAATCGACTGGCCCTGCACATCGGAGACAAAGCCTTTGGTCAGCAGCCCGTTACGGTCGAGCTCGGATCACTCTTGGACGGGATCGCGAACTTCAAAGCCGAGCTTGGAATAAGCGCCACGCTTCCGTTCCCCTCCGGTGTTGCCTCGTCGAGTGCCCCGAACGCCGTTGTAGATTTTCACGCGGTCGCTGATATGACGTTTCCGGGAATAAGCTTGAAGGCAGAGCTGTTCGCAAACGCAAGTGGATCCATAGACCAAGCCGGGATTCATGCCACTGGGCGCTTGGACTTGCATGGCACGGCAGACTTTGAATTCTTCACTGCGGAGGTTGAAGCGATCGGCAACGTTACCTTTGATCAAGGAAGCTGCAACGTCGATGCAACCTTACAACTGACTGGGCCTATCGGCACTTTCACGACGGGATTCAAACATCAGCTTTTCCCGACCGGAGGTAAGTGATGCTGCTAATGCCTGTGCTTCCTTCGCTTTACGTGCAAGCTCCCGCCGTGACGCTATTCGCGGCGGCCGTCCACGAGTCTGGCAAACTTACGGCGGAAATTCGACTCCGTTGGCGGGTCTCCTCGGGATGGATTCCATCCGGCGGATTTCGCGTGTACCGAATTTCAACTAACCCGACCGTGAGGACCGCGGTCGCGGACGTTGCGGCACCGTCGCACGACAAGCTCGTTCGCTTCATGCCACCAACCGTTCAAGTACCCGACATCCCCTCGCTGCTGGCTTCCGGCAAACCCGTAGAGCTTGCTCCAAAGGCGCTGAGTTCTTCGCTTGACCTCTACCTGCAGCGCAAGGATCTTTCATCGCAGCTATTTTCGATGGAAGGGCCGCTGAATAAGGTGCAACGCCAAACGGTTCTGAGCCAACTTCGACTCCGTCGCCCAGATACGACAAAGTTTCAGCTAGGCGGACAGACCAAGATGGCCGCCGACGAACTCGCCCGTCGATCTGTGCACTTCGCGGCATCGATTGCCGACAGTTATGCGCAACAGGTCGGTCTCGGAGCGACAGATCACGGGGTTCGAGAGACTGGAAACGTTGGCTACGAGTTAGTCGGGCTTGCAAACGGAAAGGAAACCGGGACTCTTGCGTCACTCCCCAACACAAGCGTGCAGAGCTTATTGCAGCCGCCAGCAGCGCCCTCTGGTGTCCTCTTTTCGCAGGTCAACGACGAGATTGGGTTGCGCTGGAACACGCCGACCGGAGCCGAAGCAACTCGCTTGCTCGCCGTTTCTTACCGAGTTCAAAAACAAACAGCGGGCAGCGGTAATCCCATCGACATCGCGCGCAAGCCAATTGTCGTCGTCGGTCAAGCAACCGACACTGAGCCACTCAATTTCGTCACCGATCGCCTGGCAAAGCCGGTGCAGGTCACCTACACGGTACTGGCGGTCGACGGCTTCGGCCGGGCAAGCGAACCATCGACGATCACAGTGACCCCCATCGACTGGCGCAGACCCACAACTCCAGTGGCAGTCGGTGCGACTTCAGAATTCAGATTAGCGATGCGACAATCGTTGCCGAAGGTTACGTTGGGCGGATTTAGGGCAGAGGCGCCTCCACTGACCCTATTTGTATCTACGGCGCCCGTAACCGTGCTTTGGATGGCATCGCAACCAATCGACGGCACGGCACCAAAGTACATCGTGTTTCGGACCGATCTCGACGCACCAGCTGGCACCTTGCCGGTGCAACTGACACCAGCTCCCATTGATGGATCAACCGTCTCGGTTGACTCAGATACGGAAATGGATAGAGCAGTTCAAGTCCTCTTCCGCAACCGGCTGATTGATCTAAACGCGGCGCTTTCCCAAGCCGCTACTCCTGAGGCCAAGCGCGCCGCCGCGATCCGGATCGCCAGGCTTAAGGTGGACGCGCAGGTGCAATTGAAGGTAAAAGCTCCGCTAAAATTTGCCGACCAAGCCGGGCTCGACCACCGATACGTCTATGCGGTTGCGTCGATTATGCCAAGCGGTCGAGAATCGGACGAGATATCGACAGGAAAGGTAGACGTTCCCACTCCGCAGGCCCCGAGCGCGGTCGGTGCGGTCACAACTGGATTCCGCGCAAGTAACAACACCGGCATTCAACTGCTTGGCGCTAAACCAATCGGTGGCTTGGTTGATCTAGCTTGGGCACCGGCGGCAACGCTAGGTGTGCGATACGAAATTGCCAGAAAGTTCGGCGATGCGCCGTTCCAAACCGTAACTCGAATCGAAGCGAGCAGGATGGTAGTCAACAATGGATTGCAATCCTACTCTGATGCTGTCCCGCTGTCCCGGGCCCGTGCTTACGACTACCGAATCACTCCGATTAGCCGGTGGAACATACGGGCGGTGCCAACTCTGGTCAGCGTGTCGGTGCCTGCCACCGTTCCTCCACAACCGCCCGTATTAGCGAGCGTTCGGCCCGGCGAAGACGGTCAGTTGGTCGTCACGTGGTTTCTCAACCCACCTGAGGATCAGGCCGGGATGTACGCTGTTTTTCGCGACGGAGCAGAAGTGGGCCGCGTGCAAGGAAAACCGGGGCCGATTGATCCAACGGCAAAGACACTTTCCTTCAAGGACAGCAGCTTGGACAGCACGCCGCATTCTTACACGGTCTTCGCCATCGTCGGGTCAGCCGGGGATGGCGCAAAGTCTGGGGCATCCAATGTTATTCAATCGGCAGCACAAGTCACGAAGGTGGCAGCGCCAAGCGGCTTGACCGCCGTGATGTCGAGCGACGGTATTCACTTGAGCTGGACAGGGCCCGCGGGAGCGACGGGATATGTCGTACGACGGCGCACCATATTAGGTGCCTCACCCGCAAAGGCGGTTGACTTCAGCGTGAATTCGATCTCGGCGGCGTTCGTGGACTCGACCGCTCTTGCTGGGGTGAGCTACATCTATGAAGTAATCGCGTTGGACGCCAGCCAAAACGTTTCAGTCGTTGCGGCGGTCACATTTCAGGGCCAGCCATGAGTTGTCGATTGCCGACGCTGATCGGGCTCGGATATGTGATCCGAACCGGCTTTGGGCAATCTGACTTGACGATGGCAGCGCTAAAGCGAGGCGATCTTGCGCAGGCGCAGGTTTCCGCCAATTTGGAATCAAATTTGCACTCTTCGGAGCGGGCGTGGACGTTGTGCGGCCTACTGCAGGCGACAGCTGGCCGCATGGAATTGGCGGAAATTGCGTTCGACCATGCGCTTAGCCTGACGAGCCAAGCGGCACGACAATCGGGTTTCGAGCCCAGTTTTGCCCCTGGTACGATCGCATTTGCACGTCTGCAGCGGGTCAAGGGTGTGTTCTCGGCGTCGCTTGGAGAAGCGGCCGCTCGAAACAATCGCGGCCTCGCTCGCTTACTATTGGGAAGGATATCTGATGCATTTGTTGACTTAGATCGGGCCGCTGTGATTCAGCCAGGTTGGGGGACGCCGTGGGCTAACGGCGCGGCGGCGTGGCTGCGCAAGGGCATGATCGACAAGGCGCTGACGAATGCGAGAATGGCGGATTCGCTGGGTGAGCGCTCGGCTAGTGCGATCGCAATTCTCGCGGAGGCGGAGCTCGCCGCTTTTGAAATTGACCGAGCGAGCGACGATCTCAAGCGTGCTTTCAAACTGGTCGAAGATCATCCGGTTGCCTTGGTCGTGAAATCTAAACTCGACGCGGCGAACGGCAAGGCCCGAGAGAGCGAGCGAGCCTACATCAAGGCGCTTGCAGGAGGGCCGATCGTTGCCCTCGATTCCTCATTTGGGAAAGGGACTAACACCGGTGATGGACTCACTGGAAGCGTGGGCGAGGTTCACCTGAAGCTGGGCTCGAATGCCCTTCCCAGCGAAAGGCGAGGCTTTGAATTACGCTTGAGTTCCGACAAACAGAATGTGGAGGGTCGAAGCGCGGCGGGCCAAGCAAAGACCGACTTCCGTGGCGTGTACTCCGACCAAGCTGGCGCCTTTGTTGTCCTGTATTCTAACGAAGCCGGTGGACGGCCGGGCGCGACCAACTCCGTACTTGGCGTCGCGCCGGCATCTGCTAGCAAACTAAAATTTGACCAGTTTGAGGCTCTCGCGATTCGAAAGCTTGGTGACTTCACGTTTCATGCCTCAGTTCGGACCTCGTCTGTTGACACCCGATCGGACTCAGTAAGTCCAACGGTTCAGGCGCTCAAAGACCGTCAATGGCTCGGCGAGCTGCGTTACGATTCGACGATTGACAACCGTACCGTGACGGCTGGAGTTGCCCTTGCGAATATCCAAAGGAGCGGCTCGGGACCTTCCGCTTTGGAGCCGACTGAGCAGATCATTCCATTTGGTAACGAGTCGCTCGGGACCGCGTATGCCGTCATTCGTTCTAAATTTCGATCTGGCATCCACCTGTCAACCGGCGCAATGCTTGGAGTGACGCCGTCCGCGAAGGTTGTACTTCCGGTTCTAGATTTTGGAACGAGGCTCGCGGGAACCGATGGAATTCGATTTGGCGTCAAGTCGCGGCTGAACAACGCAGTGAGCAACTTGATTCCGGATGGCATGCTAGCCGACGAGGCGGTGAGTAATGGCATAGATCGATCGCTCCTGTCGGTAGCCAGTTTTAATCGCACACCGATTATCGAAGGCAAGGCGGGTCGACAGACAGCGATTGAACTCAGCACGGTCGTTCATCCAAGCGAGCAACTAAGGTGTCAAATATGCTTCTTTCGGAATGACATAACAGACTCGTATGTCCAGGGTGCGGACCCGCGTGTCGCGACGCGGCTCTCGCTGACCCCGATAGCGAGTGGAAGCGCCACCGGCATCTCCGCGATCTTCGATGCGCCGGTTAGTCCGATGGATTCGATACGGACGTCGTTCTGCGTTCAGCAATCAAACGGTCGGACGAAGTTTCCCACTTACCTAATTAGCGATTTTCCGACGCTTACCGCGGTGAACGGACGGCGCATCCCAGACTTTGCCAGTCTTCAAGCAAGCTGCGCCTTCGAACATCGTCAGCAGGGATTCGTAACCAGCCTCGTCGGCAACTTCGTAGGGTCGAGATTGCACGCACTCTCTGTTAATACGGGCGGGGGTTCCGGGGCGACATTTGTCGAAGAGGCACCCGCAGCGTTCGGACTCAGCCTGTTTGCTCAAAAGTCAGTGGGCGAGCGAGCGAAGGTATCGCTTGCTTTGTTTAACCTCACGCGCGTCAATTTTTACCCAGGATATCCTGGCTCGACCACCTTAACCTTTGGGTTCAATTATTCCTTTTAGAGGTTCCTCGCATGCCCTTTCTCGCTCCAATCTGTTTCTCACTCTTCTTAACCGGACAGGTCAAGCCGGCGACTCCAAAGTTTATCGGACCCAAAAAGCGTGCGGTGGTGGCCGCCATGGAAGTTAAGGTTCAGGGAGTCTCGACGACGGCACCGACCCCCTCCGGCTCAGCTACTGTCGTCACGTTGGACATCCAGCAGCCGACGGAGTTCGGACTTGGCCTCTCGGACATGTTGGTCACGGCGCTCACCGAATCTGGACGATTTCTCGTATTCGAGCGGCAGAATCTCGCCGACGTATTGAAAGAGCAAGCGTTCGCCGCCACACCGGAAACGACCGCGAAGGCCGGAAAGATGGTAGGTGCGCAAGTCCTTGTTCGCGGAGCCGTCACCGAGTTTACGTTCAAGAAAAGCGGTTCCGGCGTCGAGTCATCCGCAGGGTCGCTTGGCTCATTTTCGTCGACTCGAGGTTCCTCGAAGGTCGCCATCGATCTGAAGGTGATCGATGTTGAGACGTCGCAGGTGCTGTACTCAGTGCGTGGAATCGGCGAAGCATCGTCCAAGAACGAATCATTTCAGATACACAGTGGAGACCTGAAATTCGGGAATACGTCGTTTGAGAACAGCCCACTCGCAGCTGCAGTTAGGGCGGCAATTAAGAATGGAGTCAAGGAGATTTGCCGAAAGATTGACGCCACCCCATGGGTAGGAAAAGTGCTTGACACTTCTGGTTCGCAGATATTTGTCAATGCCGGGGCGACGTCGGGCATTGTGGTGGGAGATCGGTTCGAGTTGCGATTACCTGGTCGGCTCCTCGTTGACCCAGATTCCAAAGAGGTGCTTGGTGCGACGGACGGTGAGGTAATCGGGCAATGTAAAGTCCTTTCCGTGAAGCCAGGCTTCTCGGTTGCGGAAATGATTGGCGCGGCAGTTGCGACAAAGGAGTGCGTCGTTTACTTCGTGCCTCGGCGTTCGAGTTAGGCTTCAGAGCCAGTCCAATGCGTACCCGCTCAGTTGAAACGGAAGTTGTATAGTTCAACCAATGCTGTTCGCACTGATGGCTTTCGTCTGCACCGATGACGTAATTCTGGCCGCCGACTGGAAGTCGTACCTTCTTGCGGCGACTTTAACCGACACGAAGTCAACGATTGAGCGGCCGCTTGGTTCATCGGCATCGAGTAAGTGGAAGCTGGTGCCGGAATTTAGCGATGAATTCGATGGGCTCGCGCTGAATGAATCAAAGTGGTGGGATCACAACCCTTACTGGAAAGGTAGGCAGCCCGCGTGGTTCGATCCGTCGAACGTGAGGCTGAAGGACGGGATGATGGAGCTGTCTATCCGGCGCACCGATCCTCCCGCGAATTTGCAGGGTCAGAATTACCACAACCTGTCTACGGCCGCAGTGCAAAGTGTCGGCACTCTTTTGTATGGCTATTTAGAGTGCAGGGCGAAGATCGCAAACGCGACGACGGTCTCGGCGTTTTGGCTCTATAAGACAATGCCAAAGGAATGGACGGAGCTTGACATCTTTGAGATTGGTGGTCCGACGAAAGATGCCCGGTCAAAATCGATATTTCAGACCGTGCACGTGTTCAAGAATGAGACCGTGAGTCAGCACGCTTATCTCGGCCACGAGGTCGCTGCTCCGTTTCGCCCTTCGGAAGGCTTTCACGTTTATGGTCTTGACTGGACGCCTGACGTGATTCGGTATTACGTCGATGGCGTCAAGACTCACGAGGGCAAGAATGTGCATTGGCACCAGCCGCTGTGGGTGAACTTTGATATCGAGACCCATCCTGACTGGTTTGGCGTCCCGAAGGCAGACGAGGTTTTCGGTAGCTTCCAGGTGGACTATGTTCGAGTGTGGAAACCAGTTGGATGAATCTCTGCGCATCGAATCGGCGAAAGTGACGCTATTCCGTTCGCGGACGATCGGACAATGCCGCGTGGCACCCATGAGTAACAGACGATGAGCGACAACGACGCCCCTAAATACGGCAACGCCCCTAGAGGGATGCGCCAACCCGAAGAATTGAGAACCTTCTTCTTGGCGAAGTTCTCAGACCCGCGAGATGCGAGGCGGACACGCTTGAGGTGACGTCCAGATTGAACAATCCAAACTCGCCCCGCTCGTAGCCGAAACTGGTTCCATCATCTTCGTAGAATTGGCCGTGCCACGGACCGGAACCATAACACCGCACAACGCACGGGTGATTCACATCGACATGCAGGCCAGCTTCGGCCGTCGTGATTGCGCTCCCATCTCGGACGAAGAGCGGGATCTGGTCGAGAGCAGGAGCGACGGTTATGGTCTGAAGAGAGCCAGCGAATTGGCCCGTCTTGAAGTCAAACCACTTTCCTTTTGGAAGCCTAACCTTGCGAGTCTTCTCGCCTGGATTGATCGGGGCGACGAGGAGGTCGTCGCCTAACATGTATTGATCGGTTTCCACGCCACCATCCACGAGACACATCGGTCGAACCGGCGGGAGGCCGTCCCGCGAATACTGCGCGTATGCCGTGTAAAGATAGGGGACGAGCGACTCCCTGAGCATCATCGTATCTCGGACGATGTCCTCAACGGCCGGGTAGCTCCACGGTTTTTTGCCACTGTCCCAAGCGTTGAGTTGCGCGATCGGTGAAAGACACGCCAGTTGCATCCTTCTTACCCACTCCTCGTCGGTCGCTGCACTTCGAATCTCGGCGCACCACAAAACTCCGGCCAACGAGCTGTTGGTAAGCGCCGTCAAGTACTGACGTGCATCGTAGGTGTCGCTATAAATTGCAAAAGGGAAACGGCTGGCCGCGCCGTTTGAGCCCCTCACTAGGCCGAAAGTGCGCGCACCCTTGTCGCGAAACATCCGATCAATGAGGTTCTGCCAGAGAAGGCCATAGACCTGCCTCATCATGAGACCGTCCAGCCCCGATGGAAACTCGGCGTGATCCGGCCACAACCAATTGTCAAACCCGTCGACCTCGTCGATTTTGTATCCGCTAATGCCAAACGCGAGATGCTTCTCGGTGTGAAAAGCCCTGACTATTTCGGCCGCTTTGCGGTCATAGATATCCGGGACGGCACCGAGCCAAACAGTGTGCGACCCAAACAGGGGATCGAGCCGCTTGTAGAGATCCGATCTCGGGGCAACGTAGGGATTCTCCCACAGGTTGACATGGACACCTGCGCGCGACATCTTCGCGACAAATCCGGCGGAATCTGGAAATCGTTTCGGGCTAAATTCCATAGAGCCTGGATACGACTTTGATTGCCAGCCCGGCTCCAATCCGATTACATCGAGCGGGAAACCCCTCTTGGCAAATTCTCCAACCTCATCCTCAATTTGGTGAGCCGAAGCCAAAGATGGGGTGCGGTGCCAGAAGCCCAGGGCCCACAGAGGCGGCATCGCGCCGCCTCCACAGAACAGGTTATAGCGCCGAAGTGCATCCATTGCCGTTGGGCCAGAGAAGACATACGTTTGCAATCCTCGACTTTGGACGCTGGCTTCCACGCAACCGCTGTCCGGCTGCGCATCCCAGGCCCTGTCCGTATTGCGATCTCTGAATGGCGGACGCTTGGGATCACCAAGGCGATTTCCCACTCCGACGTACACGTTAATCGGGCGCGCGGTGTCGAAGAAGACGGCGTAGCCAAGGCTGCTCACGTAGAGCGGGGTCGGCGCATGCAAGCGATCCTGGCCCGAAGCGTAGTGATCAACCTGGAGGTGGTAGACCCCGCCTCGCCGGTCGCAACCCGTCATCTGGAGCCCGAGGCCGTATATCTTCTCACCTGGTTGAAGGGGGATTTGGACTACCGCGTAATCCTTGGTTTTGCGAAGACGAATCTCTTCCAACTTGAACGGCAAACTGCCTAAAGGCATCGCTGAGATTCGATCCTTTCTGGGCGTCGACGCCGAAGCTTCGGTGAGGGTCGGGCGGTCGTGCGTCCCAACCTCGGATTTCCACACGCCGGGCTGGATTTCCTGCCAAGGCTTGTTGGAGGGCGTTAGAATCGAGGCGGCTAGAAAGATGGAAAGAGCTAGTGGCATCGCGAGTTCACTTGTCGAGCCTCAGGCTACCTTTCGGGAGTTTCCAGGTGGATTACGTGCGGGTGTGGAAGCCAGTTGGACGAAGGGTGTTCGGCGAAGGTTGGTCGACGCCTTTAGAACTGCTTAGGTGCCCTACCACGCTCAATCTTCCTCAAACTCAAAGCTCGCAAGCTTGAGGGTTCGACAGTTTTCGCTCACCGCGCGCAACACGTCGTCCGAGAACCCGGAATCAGCTTCAGCGACGACCTCCACGATGATCTGCACCTTACTTCCCACGACCTTCGCGAGTTGTACGGCTACATCGCGTGAGGGCTCGCCTTCTTTGACCGAAGCCGGTCCGCAAATATCTCGAACTTTCCAAGCTCGCCCTCAGCGTCACACCATCGCTTGATCATATCAAGATCGATCGGGTGTCGCGTCGCCACAGCTAAGGCTTGTTCCAGCGAACTGAAGTCGTTGTTAAACAAGAACCACGCTAGGCGGTCCCGCACGCAGTCGGACGGGCTCAAAATATGCAGGAGGAATTCGCCATCTCGCAACGTGACCCAAGAGGTAATTATTTCATCACCAATGGCTAGTGGCCCGGTGGGAAACTCAACCGTAAAGGTAGTTTCTGCATGCGAGTAGGTTTGACCGTTCAGGACGAAACCCAAATCAAGCAACGGCTGAGCGGAAGACGGGCCGATCGCTGACCAAAACTCGAAAATGAAGTCTAGGTCACGCGACTGGTAGGCCTCGGGGGCATACACGGTCGCTGCTCCGCCTCCGCTCAAAATGGCGGTGGTACCCGCGCGATCCAAGGCCGTGCAGACAATGAACGCAAGCTCAGGCAGACTGGTCGCAGGTCCGATGGTCATATCGTTTTGCCAGACCTCCGCGGTCGCCGCCGCTTTTCTGACAGCGCTTCTTGAAGTGGCACATCCAGCATCCCGAGTTTATCAAGGAGGACTTGAAGCTCTACTAGCGCAGGATAGCGAGGATTCAACCGGATGCGTCGCGCTTTGCCCTCCTCGGCACCCACGACGATACCCGCGCGTTCCAGGCTGATGAGCGCCCCCTGAATTCGACTGAGGCTCTTGCCAAGCACGGTCGCGATTTCCGACGCATGGGTCTCGCCTAACAACCCGATTACGAGCAGCGTGCTCGATCGCGTTGCCGATCCGAAGAGTCCTACTGGTGCGTTATTCGCCATGATCAAAATCTACCCGTTTTCCGGGTGATATCACCCGGAAAACGGGTGGTCTTTCTCAAGGGTCACGTACTCCTGCATCCCGATCCGTCTCATACCGATCTTCAGCGATCTAGGAAACGGCCTCGATATCGATTCACCTCAGAACCAGGGCGAGCAGGCCGGGGCCATCGCTTCCATTCGCAGGTCGAGCACGGGCAGTGGGCAAGCTTTCGGACGCGATCATCCACAAGTTCACGGTCGTGATTCGGTATTACGTGGATGGGTTCAAAAACCCACGAGTGCGGACGAGGTTTTCGGGAGTTTCCAGGTGGATTACGTGCGGGTGTGGAAGCCAGTTGGACGAAGGCTTTTCGGCGATAGTTGCTCGACGCTCTTACAACTGAGGCCTCTGGTGCAGCCTAATCTCCGCGACCGAGTCGACGTCGATACCGACGAGGTGAGTAACGAGAATGCCGGGCCGTTAGTCGCGCTTGGAGTCAGGCTATCCTTGCAACGTGGTCAACGATTCCTGACTTTGCCTCATGCAAAACGGCCCTTCGCTCCACTGCGGTGTAACATCCAACCCCATCTTTGCTTTTGAGTTGGCTTCGGTACAGGAGAGTAGCTTGAATGAGTGACCGCATGAAAATCTTCACCTTTGGCCGAGCAAGGACCTCGGTGTTGAGGACGGTTGCTACTTTGATTCAGCCGCCGACGTCCGTCACGGTGCCAGGTCTGATTCACGCTGAGTTTTTGACAGAAATGAGGCTCGGCTCCGCGATTTTGTCGCCTCATAGAATGCAGCTTCGGCACCTTACGATGTTCGCGGCGTGGGAAAGCGAGGAAGCGATTGAGGACTTCTTGGCAAAAACCAATTTGGGTCAAGCAATAGCGAATGGATGGCATCTCAGAATGTCTTTTCTTCGACGGTGGGGCTCGGTCCGCGAATTCGCAGACCTTCCTGAGAGTGTCGCGGAATGTGATCCGGCCGCGCCGGTGGCGGCATATACCCTTGCTCGACTGAAGATTCCTCAAGTGCCCCGGTTTATCCGATGGGGAAAGCCCGTTGAAGAGCTTGTCCGAGATCATCCAGAAACGACGTTAGCGTTAGCTGCGATTAGGTATCCACGGTCAGTTGCAACCTTTTCGATCTGGAACTCTCAACAGGCGATGACTGATATGGTTCAAGGGCACAGCAATATGGATCGACCTGGACGCCACGCGGCGGCGATGAAAGAGAGGGATCGCCGCAATTTTCATAGCGAGTTCACAACTCTGCGTTTCAAGCCGCTGTCAGAGCACGGGAGTTGGGAGGGATGCTCTCGTTTCGTCAGACGAACATAGCCGCTCGAGCATCGACAAACCTGCACGAACTTCGCGAAATCCGCGCTGAAGCTCGAACACTGCCCATGAGCAAGTCAATTTTCGAGGAAGTCTTAGGCGCCACCTTTGAACAACTGCACCCAAAGGTCCAGGAACGGTTCGGATTCAGCAGCGAGTCGCACAAGCGAGCGATTGGGCGGGGGGTGATGGATCGTGTGTGGCATGGGCCGTTCTATACACTGCCGTTCCTGATGGTCGGAACTTGGCGCCGGATCATGTTCCCGGAGCAGGGCGAGAATGTTCCGTTCACGATCGAGAATTGGGCTTACATCGATACTTTTGGGCGCGAAACAATAACGTGGTTGCGTTCTTTCGAGCTTGGGCGTGGAAGGCGGTTCGACGCTTATATGGTGCGCGACCAAAACCGAAATATTATCGTTGATTACCTAGGCACGCATCAACACCTCGCGGTCGATATTCACTTAAGTGTGGCGGCGAATGGCGGCCTACGGCTTGAGTCCGGCGAGCAGCGATTCTATGAAGGCGGGCTAGGATTCAAGTTTCCAATGCTGTTTTCCGGAACGGCCTCGGTGTGCGAGTGGTTCGACGACGAGACTGGTAACTATCGGATCGAAGTAACAGTTCGAAACAGAGTTTGGGGGCCACTGTTTGGCTACTCCGGGTCCTTCGAGGTTGCATGGATGGATGTGGAGACAGATTCACCTCCCGAGGACGTCAAACCCGTTCGTGAGGAAGTGAGATACTGAATGTTCCCCAACCTTCACTCCCGTAACTTCGGTTATTTCGTGTTTAGATTGGGACTAGTTGCTCGGACAGGGCTACCGAGCAAGAGCCCGCTGTAAATCGACGTTCACCGTCACAAATTGGTGGACGCGATTCGCAACAATCCTATGGTAAGACCTATTTATGCCTCGAAAAGGGCGCCGGCGCGATGTGTCGTTTCACCGTTGAGGCTTATGCTCCTTCCGTTGGAGCTGACGACTTTTCGGTCTTGACGCAAGATCGCATATATTCGGGATTGTCGCTGACTGGGTCATAGGCTCGATTTGTAAGATTGTTTGCTACCTTTTACTGAGCCTAGTGGCACGGAGTAATGACGGTATCGGGCCAGCTGGTGGTTACGACTTTAGCCCGAAGGACGACTTCGCCGCGTCGACTCGTGACTTTCAAGCATTCGATATCAAGGATCCCATATGACCCAGCGGAAGCGAGATGGATTTCACGACAAACGGTTCGACGCAAAAATCGACAGGTCCTCTGATACGGCGGGCTAGGCGCTACGGCAGATTGAAGGATTGTCGTGCGCATGGTTCACGACTTCTTCATGCCCACACTTTCATTGACTCCATTCAAGGTCGGCTGGGCTTGCCACGTCAGATGTTTTCCAGATAGGCTGATTCCCCGTGGATCGATTCGTCCAGTCCCATAGCCTCGTCTTCGTCGGAAACCCGGACGGCGGTAAATTTGTTGATCACCACAAGCATGAAGTAGGTCACCACAAATGCCCAGATTGACGAAATGACAACGGCGGCGACTTGTTTGAAGAAGAACGAACTGTTGCCAGAAATCAAGCCATCGGTGCCGGCGGGATTAAATGCCTTCGTGGCGAAGACGCCAAGCAGGATGACTCCGATCATGCCGCCGACTCCGTGAACGCCCCAAACATCGAGCGCGTCATCTAGCTTGTATCGGTTCTTGAGGGCGACCGCTCCGTAGCAAACGAACCCGGAAATGATGCCGATGAGCATCGCGGTGCTTGGAGCCACGAAGCCGGCCGCCGGAGTGATGGTTGCTAAACCTGCCACCGCTCCCGTAAGAAAGCCGACCAACTTTGGCTTTTTGACAAGGTACCAGTCGAGACACAGCCAGATCATTGCCGCAAACGACGCGGCGATATCTGTATTGAGGAAAGCGGTGGCGGTCACGCCATCGACTCGAAATTCGCTCCCTGCATTGAATCCGTACCATCCAAACCACAGGAGTCCGGTACCAAGGGCGACCAGCGGAACTGAGTGAGGACCGGAGAGAACGACCTTACGACGACCCACGAAAATTACGGAGGCGAGGGCGGCCATTCCCGCAATGTTGTGGACGACGATTCCGCCGGCAAAATCGAGGACTCCCCACTTTTGCAGGATTCCTCCGCCCCATGTCATGTGAACGAACGGGAAGTAAACGAGCACGAGCCAGCCGGTTAGAAACCACATGTAGGCCTTAAATGTCACGCGATTAGCAAACGCCCCGGTGATGAGGGCGGGAGTAATGACTGCAAACATCATCTGGTAGGCAATGAAGACGATCAAGGGGATCGAGTTGTTGGCTGGTGATGGCGACATAAGGTCGACACCCTTCAAACATGCTTGGTCGAGATTGCCGATCACGCCCCCGACGTCGCCGCTGAAGCAGAGTGAGTACCCAAATAGGTACCACAGCACCGTCGTCCATCCCATCGAAACGAAGCTCTGCATCATGATCGCAAGAATGTTCTTTCGATCGACGAGGCCGCCATAAAAAAATGCCAGACCAGGGGTCATAAGCATGACCAGGCTGCTACAAAGCAGCATGAAAGCGGTATTGCCAGTGTCTATCGTCATTGATAACTCTTGAACGTTCAAGACGATTGGAGAGGGCATTCCGCCTCGTGCGAGGCTCCGGCGCACACTTTTTCGCTTTGCGAAACTTTGGTGGAGATAAAGGGGCTCGAACCCTCGACCTCTGCAGTGCGATTGCAGCGCTCTCCCAGCTGAGCTATATCCCCACGTGCTAGACTCGATTTTACCAAGATGAAGCGCCTCCCTACCGGGCAACTTCAATATTCACCGAGTGACCTCATCCGGTTCGTGGCGTCGCCGTTTGCCTCTTGGATGGATCGATTTCACCTCGAGAATCCCGGAACTCTCAACCCCGATAAAGAAACTGAAGAGCAGCGCCTCATCGCTCGGACCGGAGATCACCACGAACAAGAGGTTCTCGAATCGCTACAGGCCTCAGGAACTGAAGTTTTCGTCGTGCCAAAGGCGGCGTGGGATGTCGCGAGAGAACATACGGTTGCGGCCTTCGCTGCGCGTCCGCCCGTAATCTACCAAGCCGCCCTCAAGAAGGGCCCTTTCGCTGGATTCGCCGACTTTCTCGAACTCGACAGCCACGGGCGCTACCAAGTTTGGGATACCAAGCTTGCCCGGTCACCGAAGGCGTATTTTGCGATTCAACTGTGCTGTTACTCCGAAATGCTTGCGGAGGACGACGGAGGAACGATGGCGACCGAGTTCGGCGTGATTCTAGGTGGAAAGAACCGTGTCGTATTTCGCGTTGAGGATTTCATCCACTACTACCGCCGCGTGAAGTCGCGGTTTCTGGACTTACAGGAGTCCTTCGATGGACAGCTACAGCGCCGACCAGAGCCAGTTGCTCGCGCAGATCACGGACGGTGGAGTTCTCACGCGGACGCATATTTTAGCGAGTCGGACCACCTTGTTCAGGTTGCCGGAATTAGCGTCGGTCAAATAAAGAAGCTCCGGAACGCGGGAGTGCACACGGTTGCCGACCTTGCACGGGGCGAGCAGCAAAGCATCCCGAAGCTGGCAGTCGACTCGCTTGCAGCGATTGTCCGGCAGGCGCGGCTTCAGGTCGAGACGCGTAACCGGGTCGCCGCGGACCCGGATGCATTGCCTGCTTACGAAGTGCTGCCGCACTTCGGGCCGAACGGGGAGCCGGTCGGGCTGGGATCGTTACCTCCCGCACACGACTCTGATGTATTTTTTGACATGGAGGGGTACCCCTTGGTGCCGGGAGGACTGGAATACCTGTTCGGAGCATGTACGGTTTCAGGCGGGGAAACGCCGTTCAAGGACTGGTGGGCGCACGATCGCGAAAGCGAAAAAGTCGCCTTCGAAGCTTTCATCGATTGGGTGCATGCAAGGTGGCGCGCCGCACCGGATATGCATATCTACCACTACGCCGCTTACGAGGTCAGCGCGGTCCGTCGGCTGAGTTGCCGCCATGACACGCGAGAGGAAGAAGTGGACGCGCTTCTCCGAGCCGGTGTATTTGTCGACCTTTACAAGGTGATTCAGAAGGGACTTTGCCTCGGCTTGGGGAGCTATTCGATCAAATACGTCGAACGTCTGTATCGGCCAGCCCGCACAACATCGGTCGCGACGGCGGGCGATTCAATTGTGCAATATGCCGCATGGTTGGACGATGGCGGGGTCGGGACGTGGGAAACGAATCCGATCCTTAAAGGCATCCGCGATTACAACGAGGACGACTGTGTTTCAACCGTCGAATTGACGCAGTGGCTCCGGCAGATTGCGGCCGAGCATGGAATCCCGCCGCACGTAGTGACCGTCGAGATCGTCGACACGGGGGTCGTCGATACGAGGGTCGTCGATACAGGGGCCGACGACGACGATCCAGAGTCGGCACGCGGCAGCGCCCTCGCAAAGCAACTTCGGGACCTCGGCGACGATTCTGCGAACGTTCTTGCGGACCTCATTGGATTCCACCGACGCGAGGAAAAACCGATGTGGTGGCGCATGTTCGACCGGGCGTCGGCAACGACAGAGGAGCTGCGAGACGATTTGAGTTGTATCGAGGGGGTGAAGGCAGAGGGAGAGACTTTTCAAATAAAGAGATCTTGGGGCCAAAAATACGTCTTTGACCTCGCCCAGGACTGCAAGCTATCTGTTGGCGCGAAATCGCAAGTGTTGTTTACGCACGAGCTCACGACAAAGCTGAATTTGGTTGAGCTTGATCGAACAATGGGCATCCTCACCGTTAAATTGGGAGCTACGGGACTAAACGAGAAGTTCGGCGGAGAGTTTCCGAGATTCGGATCGCTGATACCCTGCGAGGGCGTTCCGGCGGATGCGATGCACGAATCGATACTCGACATCGGCGAACTTCAATTGGAAAATGCGACGCCCGCCTCGGTGAAGTCGATGCTAAATCGGATTTCACCCGCTGGCATGGATCGGAGTGCAACTGAGTCCAGTTGCGAAGCGGCAATTCGGATTGCCAAGGGCATGGCGGGGGACTGCCTCGTCATTCAGGGTCCTCCCGGTACGGGCAAAACCTACGCGGCGTCGCATGTCATCGAGGCCCTGCTCGCAGATGGCAAAAGAGTCGGAATCTCATCGAACAGCCACAAGGCAATTATTAATCTGTTGCGTGCCTGTGCAGACCGATCACACCAATCAGGAATTCCACTACTGGGCCTGAAGGTCGGCGGCGAGATCGATGAGGCCTTCTTCGCGGAGAACCCAAGTATGGGATTCGAAGCCGCGAACGGTGAAGCTTGGAAGGTCTACCGCGGGGGCGTGCTGGGAGGCACGGCATGGCTGTTTTCGCGTCCTGAGTGGAGCGGTGTGCTCGACTATCTCTTTATCGACGAGGCGGGCCAGGTGAGCCTTGCTAACGCGGTTGCGATGGCTCGAAGTGCCAAAAACGTGGTGTTGCTCGGCGATCAAATGCAGTTGGAGCAGCCTGTGCAAGGCTCGCATCCAGGCGATTCTGCGCTGTCCGTTCTGCAATATGCGCTCAAAGACATCGTGGCAAGCCAGCCGGACTCGCCGGTGTTTCATTCGGTTGTTCCACCCGAGGTTGGGCTCTTCTTAAGTCCGACGTATCGCATGCATCCGGACATATGCCACTTCATTTCCGAGTCTGTTTACGACGGAAAATTGGAATCGCATCCAGACTGCGCGAAGCAGCATGTCTCCGTTTCGAATTCTGCTGTCGCTCACGTCTGGCGAAGTGCGGGCATTGTTTTCTCGGGTATCGAGCACGATGGCAACACGCAACGAAGTGACGAGGAAGTTCGCCGAGTGGTGGAGATCTTTGAAGAGTTAGTTGGCCTGCCGTACACGTCGCGAGATGGAGATACAAGGCCGCTTGACATCTCGGACTTCCTGTTCATTGCCCCATACAATGCCCAAGTTCGTGCCCTCGAACAGGCGTTACCGTCTGCGGCGCGCGTCGGGAGCGTCGACAAATTCCAGGGTCAAGAAGCTCCGGTCTGCGTGGTTTCCTTTTGCAGTAGCGTCGGGGAGTACGGTTCACGAGGGCTCTCGTTTATTCTCGACCGGAATCGCGTCAATGTCGCGATCTCGCGTGCTCAATGCCTTGCCGTAGTAGTCGCCGACCCTAGGATCGCTGGCGCCGACGCAGGGTCAATTCAAGAGATGGAGCTCTTGAATTTGTTCTGCAAGTTGGTAGATGTCGGCACCCAGGGAGACTAGGAATTCAGCCAGTAATCGCAAATCACTTTGCGCTTTGAACTTGCCCTACCGCCCTCTCGAAACCGTCTGGTCCACCGACAACAGGTACGCGCAGCCGGGTTGCATCGAGGTCGACGGTCAACATCGTGCCTGCCTTTGGCCATAGGGTGAAGTCCCGGTCGCTCGAAAGAATCATGAGGCCGATTCGCTTTCCGGCGGGAATTATCTGGTCGTCTGGCTCGAGATCGAACGTCAAGTTCACGAACTTGCCCGGCTTCAGTGGCGCGCCCCGTGCGAATGAGTGGTAATCGCCACCTCGCAAAGACCGCGCATTTTGAGGATCGGCCCACCCCCGAGTTATCAGATTCGAGGTGCCGATCGGACCGTTCGCCCACGGCAATTGCACCAGGTACACGGATAGATTTGCGGCGGCAGCACTTGATGCGAGTCGAAGTGAAATCTGGACGGTTCCGGAGATGTGGACCGGTCGAGTTAGCTCTGGAGTTGCGTAGATCAGGCGGTTTGGCGATTCTGCGGCTGACGCAAGAACGGGCGCGCTGAATGCCACATCGTCGGTCAGCGTCTCGCGGCCCTGATTCGGAATTGCGGTGGTTACGAGGCCACCCATCGACTTTCCGTTTGCAGTTAGGGCGAACGTTACGGGAGAAGCCTCTGGGTTTGGATAGTCAGCATAGGGGGTCGGCGCAGGCGTACGGCCACGGGGGGCACCGGGGGCACTTTCACGCACGATGTACGCTTTAGGTCCATCCTCGATTCCGTTCTTCACCCCATAAAGGAAGCGGGTGAACCATTTGTTCATCAGCTCGAGTGGTGGCTCGCCACCGTGACCGCCCTGATGATAGTATTGAACGAGCGGCACGCGTCCCTTGATCGCTTGGCTGATCCGAAAGCTGTGCTCGGGTACGACATTCCAGTCGTTGAAAGCGTGGGCCATGAGCACCGCGCAGCGAATGTTTCGTGCGTACGGAAGCAGATCGCGCTCCGCCCAGAATTTGTTGTAGTCGCCGGACATTCGGTCGCGGCCAGCGGCGAATTCGCCGTCTCGGTATCGTTTGTTGCTCGCTTCTCGCCGCGCGGGGTCGCCGCTGTTGATGAAGTCATACAGCGAGTCGATGTCCTCTCCCAACCAGCCGCCAGGGTGCCGGACAAGGCCATTTGAACGGTAGTAGTGATAGTAGGAAGTATTCGGCGCGATCGGAATGATCGCCTCCAGTCCCTTCACTCCGGTGGTCGCGGCGGCAACGGGAATCGTGCCGTTGTACGATGTACCGGTCATCCCTACCTTGCCGGTGCACCACTTAGCCTGAACTTCGACATTGCCTTCGAACGACGTGAATCCTTTTGCGCGGCCGTTTAGCCAATCGATCACCGCTTTGGGGGCCAATCGCTCTGGTGCGCCGCCGACGGTCGGGCTCCCACCGGACAGGCCCGTGCCCGGAGCCTCGGAGTGCACGACGGCGAACCCTCGGGGAACCCATGTCGCGACGAGCGAATTTGAGATGCGTGTTCTTCCGGGGTCAAAGCCGATGGTTGGGTGTGTCGTCCTTGCGGGCGGCTCGGCTCCAAGTTCGTGCTTCACATCCCATAGGATGGAGCCGCCATTGCCCGTTCCCGCAAAGTAGGGGGACGACTCGTAGATTACGGGCACGTGTAATCCTTCAGTCTCGGTTTGAACCTGTCGAGTAACGTCGACGTATACACGGTCTGGCTTTCCGTCGTGATCGGAGTCGAACTCGGTCTCAACCCACAGTCTCTCGCGAATCCACTTGCTGGAATCTGAAAATGCGGGCACGACCTGCGCTTGGCCGTCCGAAAAGATCGGTTTGGCGGGTTCGTCTGAATGTGAGGCGAACCCTAACAGCGCGACAAGCGCGGCGCTCCCCAACAGTTTGGGATAAGAGCGGAAAACCGACGACGTTAAGAGGGGCATTACATCCGAATTATAGAGCGAAGACTCACTTGGGAGGGGTTGCCGACTGACGAATCACAATCGGGACATAGCCGAACTCGAGTCCTTTGGGAGGCGTGACAAACATTGAGGAATCGAGCGCTGCCAGTTTTCCGGTCTTAGGTGGCGGCAAATACTCTTTTTTCGGCGTCCATTGCCGATGAATCTTTTCAACGATTTGTTGCAATCGCCACCTCTCTTGCGGGTCCAGGTCCACATCGCGCATCGATGGCTGGTCGATGAAGAGATACCACGCGTAAGTGACATAGCTACCATCCGAGAGACGTGCCGTTAGTGGACCGGTAACCGCGCCAGGAACATGCCACTCGTCATTTTCGGCGGAGCCTGATTCATAACTCTGATTTGACCGACTTGGTGGGAATAGGGCGGTCGTGAGCCCGGTTGCGGACGGCACATCTTTCCCGCTGACCGCTTCGAGTCGGCCAGTGGATTCTCGGCAATATTCCAAGAACGTACCTTTCCCGATCGCCGATCCCCATCGTCCGGGTGTTGTTTGCGTCCACTTGAGACCAAACGTCGTTCCGTCCCACGCGCTAGTCTCTACCCAGTTCTTGGTGCCGAGGATTGGAACGTTTTTCTCCCCTTGGCGAACGGAGAGCGGGCGCGCCTCCACCGCGGGAACGACTGCCGCGCTTGGGTCGAAGCGCCCAGAAGGCATTTCGCCACCCGCGAGCCATGACTCGACTTGGTTGTACAGAGCACCTCTTGAGTAGTGGGTCAGGTTGTGGATAAGGACGGTGCGACCGTCCTTATCCACGGGAAATTGAAGCTTCGGAATCTTCGTGTAGGTAGCACCGTCCGCATCCTTGGCGACAAAGCGCGGGACGGTATTTATTTCAATTGCGCCACCAGTTACAAGGCCCGGTCGTGCGTCGAGACCGCGACCGACGGCGGGTGGATGCTGCCGCGAGATTCGACTCCATGTCGATGGGGTGTAGAAGGCGACCGGGCCCCGGAAATTGGCTGAGTTGAGGAATAGCGTCCAGCATTGGTTGCCGGTTGGAATGGGCAGTCCAGCCGTCGTCGATCGCGGGTTCGTGAGTGGCAGGGCCATCCATGCATAGCCCAGGAGTTCGCCAACCGTGTTTTTTTGGAACGTCATCCCGTCCGGGGGGACAAGGATTCGCGAGCTGAGTTGGGCGATCCCCATCTGATCGGCACGAAGAACTTTTGTGTCGCCAAATCCCCATCCGGGTGATGAAATCTCGTGGTTGTATCCGTTCGCGGTTCCGTTCATCCGAAACTTTGCGGTCGCCGATCCGAATCGGGTGCTCGCCCAAAAACCCAGCCCTCCTTCGATTGTTTGAAACACGTCGCGATAGCTCGGCCCGCGCTCGGGCCAATTGTCGCGGGCGATCGTGCCTTTGGGAAGCAGAGGTTCGTTTATCTTTCTGTTATCTGGAACGATCCATATTGACGCGAGTCCGATTTGGAAGTCGCGAATCGGACCCTCCACCAATGGCCAGGCGGCGGCATAGAGGCTGACTCCGTAGCCAAAACCCTCCGGCGGGGCGGGTACGGACATGCTGATGTATCCGGCCAAGCCGTTCGAGACCAATCGGGGTTGGTCTTTCAAGGTCGAAAGTACGGCGAGGGTCACGATCATTGCTCCGTCAGTTTACGGCTTCCGGCGGGACTGGGCAAACCTCGACATTGCTGCACACGTATCGAACCAAGCTTCCGCGCTAATTGCCACGCATAAGGTCGAGCCCAGCACGTAGAATGGTCTGGTGCGTTCATTTGAAGAAAGCCTCCAACTCTATGCCCAGTTGACGATTCAGGAAGGAATTGGCCTAGCGCGTGGGCAGGAGCTACTTGTCTTTGCGGAGACAGATCAAACGCAATTTGTCCGACTGATAGCCAAAGAAGCTTACAGGGCGGGAGCAAAGAACGTGGAAGTTCTGTGGCGGGACTCGGAAATGATTCGCGCGCGCTACCGGGAAGGAAGCGACGAGGCGATATCTTACTCGCCAAATTGGCTTCACGATGGCGTCGTTCGCGCCCTCCAAGCAAATGCCGCTCGACTTGGCATCGTTAGCGGTGATCCCGAACTGCTGCGAGAATTTCCAGCAGAACGCGTCACGTTGGCGAGCACGGCGCACTCAAAAGCAACAAAAGGTGTGAGCAAACTGATCTCGGCGATGGCGATCAATTGGTGCGTCATAGGTGCGGCGTCTCCAGAGTGGGCGGTGCGTGTGTTCCCCAACCTTTCCTCGGCGGAGGGCACAGCCAAACTTTGGGAGGCCATCTTCTTAACTTCTAGAGTTTTGGAAATTGATCCCATTGAGGCTTGGACGAAGCACTCCGAAGTACTTGAGGCGCGAGTCGTGTTGCTGGACGAGATGCGGATGGACGCACTGCACTTTACCGGCCCAGGGACGGACCTGCGAGTGGGATTGATTTCGGACCACCTCTGGGCGGGAGGGCGCGGAATAGCGAAGAATGGCATTCGATGCTCACCAAATATTCCGACCGAGGAAGTTTTCACAATGCCGCATCGATTGAGGGTCGATGGATTCGTGTCCAGCACGAAACCGCTTAGTCTTCGGGGGCAAGTTGTTGACGGGATACGCGTCGAGTTCAAAGACGGAAAAGTGGTCCAAGCATCTGCGTCGACGGGAGAGGATTCGCTGCAACGACTTCTCGCCACCGATGAGGGCGCGAGTAGGTTGGGAGAGGTGGCTCTCGTGCCAAACAGCGGCAAGGTCGCGGCCACGGGAGTCCTATTCCTCAATACGCTTTACGACGAAAATGCGGCTTCGCATATCGCTCTTGGCGCGTCGTACAGCGAGAACCTAGCCGGCGTCGACGACCTAACGGAAGAAGAGCGACTGCATAAGGGATCCAATTCGAGTCTGATCCACGTGGACTGGATGATCGGCTCGGCTGACGTCAACGTCAACGGGATTCACGCGGATGGATCAACTTCGCCGTTGATGCGCTCTGGCGAGTGGGCTTAAGATCGGTCAGACGTCGCAGAGGAGAATCGCTTCGCGCAGCGAGGTGATGGGGTCGCGCGTGGGTACGAATTCGTGCGCGACGAACCCGCGGTAATCACTCCCTGCGATCGTTTGGCACACCCGAGCGTAGTTGATCTCTTGGCCGGGGCCAATCTCATTTCGACCAGGCACGCCACCGGTATGGAAGTGGCCTATGTGGCGGATATTCTCCCGGATCGTGTCACAGAGGTCACCCTCCATGATTTGCATGTGGAAGATATCGTAGAGCAACTTGAGTCGCTCTGAGCCAACTGCTTCACGGAGCTCGACACCCCATTTGGTGTGATCGCACATGTAATCGGGATGTGATCGCTTACTGTTCAGCAGTTCGATGCATACGTTCACCTTGTGCGCTTCGGCGAGAGGAGCGATCTCTTTCAACCCATTCACGCAGTTCTTCAGGCCGACGTGGTCATCCAAGCCGCGGCGATTTCCGGAAAACGTGATCAGATTTGGGAGACCCGCCGCCGCGACTTTTGGGATCAGCTCTTCTGCCTGCTTGATGAGCCCGGCGTGGTTCTTGGGATCGTTCCAGCCGTCTCCGATTGTGCCAATTCCCATCGCCATGGAGCAAATCAGGCCATATTTTGAAGGGACATGCCATTCATTTTCAGTCAGCAGGTCGATGCCGAAGAGGCCAGCCGCCTTCCCTTTCATGCGCAGATCGTCGAGAGATAATTTGCCGTAGCACCACCGACAGGCGGACTGGCGAATCCGTCCTTTCAGATTAGGCAACTCGCTGCGAGGGAGAGGGCCTGCGAAGCCGATGACCGCGGCAGCAACTATTGCCTCACGGCGCGAAATAGCGTTCGGTTCGGTGGTGCTCATTTAGCTTGCAGTTCGGATCGAGCAATGAAGGCCAAGACATCTTTGCGATCGGCAGGCTTCACGAGGTGGCCGGTGAACCCCGCATCCGCAGATTTCTGACGATCACTTACCTGCCCCCATCCCGTGAGCGCGACGATCGTGATGTCTCGACCCCATTCTTGCGCTCGCAGCTGCCGACAGACGTCATATCCATCCATAAAAGGCAGGCCAATGTCTAGGAGCACCACTTCAGGACGAAATTCTTCAGCGACACGTATTGCTTCATGGCCGTCGTGGGCCTCTGTGGTCTCGTGGCCATCGAGTTGCAATAAGAGTGAGAGAGCGCGGGCATTGTCGACGCTGTCGTCTACGACCAACACGCGGCGAATACTGACGGAGGGCGGCGGCGTTGTGATGTTCTCAGTATATGCTTCTTCGGCAACAGGCGCAGGTAAGCGTACGCAGAATTCGCTTCCTCGGCCCTTGCCCTCACTTCGGGCGACAATCGTTCCCCCATGCAATTCAACCAGTCTCCGTACTAGCGAGAGACCGATGCCAAGTCCGGAACCAGAGTGCTCGATGCTTTCCTTCTCTTGGGTAAATAGCTCAAAAACTGACTCGAGCATGTTCCTCGCAATGCCGAGGCCGGTATCGCGAACTGCGATTTCGACGCTGCCTCCGTCTCGAATGACGGTCACTTCGATACGGCCCCCAGCCGGGGTGTATTTACAGGAGTTGGACAGAAGATTGCCAAGTATCTGGGCGAGACGGACGGGGTCGGCGTATAACTTGATTTCTTCTTCGGGCAGACTTACTTGCAGCGAGAGTTCGTGCGAGACTAACTCGGGTCTGCCCGCGGAGACGACTTGAGAGACCAGTTCCTTGAGATCAAGCAGCTCGCACTTTAGCTCAAGCCGGTTGGAAGAAATGCGGCTCACGTCCAACAAATCGTCAACTAGCCGGACCATGTGAGTAACTTGGCGATCGATCGTCTCGCGCGCCAATCCCGACGCTTCCGCATCATCGCGCCGGGCTTCGAGAATCGCAAGCGAATGGCGAATCGGAGCCAACGGGTTCCTCAGTTCGTGGGCGAGGGTCGCTAGGAACTCGTCCTTGTTCTTGGCGGCGGTGACCTTTGCCTGCTCCGACTGCCGTATCTCTGCGAGGTCGGCGGCCTGTCGAGCGAGCACATCCATAGAGCTCAAGGCGTGGTCGCTCGGAACATGAGGAAACTTCCAATGTGTAGAGATGACGCCGACGATGACTCCGCTCCGAGTGAAGAGCGGTGTCGACTGCACAGACTTTATTCCCGTCGCATGGTATGTGGCAAGTTTTGCGGTGCCTTCGAATTCAGGTGTCGCATCCACATCTTGGATGATTACTCGTTCCCGCTTGCGCCAGGCCATTCCGCTTGTACCCGGGCTGCCCTCGCGAACATTGTCCCACGATCGCGCTGATTCTACGTCAAAGCCGACGCTCGCGATGAGCTTCAGACTATTACTCTCGGGATCGTAGCCTTGGACAGTGCCGCAGTCAGAGTCCAACAGCTGGACGGCGGTCTGCAGCATCATCTCGAACAACGCCTGATCGTCGCCTTCAGAAATCATTTCGGTGCTAGATTTAGCTAACAGGTGAGCGTTAGCCAACTCATTTTCAAGCTGGCTTTGCGCGACATGGGCTAGCTCCTCGGCCTCGATTCGATCGGTTACGTCATGAAAATATATGGCAACGCCACCGCCGGGCACGGGATACGCCTTGTGCGCATGCCAACGCCGCACGACGGGGCTGAAGGATTCGAATTCCATGCTGCGGCCCGAATCAACGACTTGCTGTAAATATGCGAGTGTTTCCCCCGCGCCGAGTTCGGGAAAGACCTCCAAAATGGTTCTTCCAAGCATTGAGTCCGAGTCCTTGCCAAGTAGCTTCTCCGCGGTCGCGTTAACGTAAAGGTAGCGCCATTGCGCATCAACGGTGACGACCGCGTCGGTGATGCTTTCGAGGACTATTCTTGCTTGGGTTTGGCTTCCGCGCAAGGCGACTTCGTAAGCTCGAACAGATCTTAAAGACCACCAAAAGGCGATTGCGAGCACTACGGTTTCGATCTCAGTTCGGATCGTTGAGCCAAATGCGAGATCAAAGAGGCCGGCCCTTTCACCGAGCAGTCGCAAAGCACCGATGCTGAGCGGCAAGAGCAGAATAACCGGCACGGCGCGTCTTGCCATCATCCCTGCACCTGACCTTTCGGTCATCAGTAGCGCAGGATTAAGGTCGGACATACCCGCGCACAGTCCCACACAGGTTGCGGCTATGAATGTTGCGGTTTGGAGGGCGATGATCGTCGAGCGAGGCAGTGTGTAGAGCAGGCTCGCTCCATAGACATACGACGTGATCGACAAAAGAGACACGGCTAGAGTGCACAGCGCCAGGACGGGGACCAAGCGTCGAAACCGTGAACAATTAAGCGCAAATGAAATCCCGATCAGCGACCAGCACAGGGCACCGGGGGGGCCCATCCTTCCTGGAACCAGGACACCAATGCGTCCCCATGTCCGGCCAAACATGAGCACCGAATCGATACCGAGCGACGTTCCGGCGATCCATTCGAACGCGGTGAGCAACGCGATCAGACCCACGACCGCGCCAACGATGGCACCCGCAGCCGGACGACCCAGCGCGATCAAGATGAGCGCAATTCCGGAAATGAGTACGCACAGGGACGCATTTGGCTGGATTGAAATGCCGCTGTGGATCCAGTCGGTCAATACGTTAATGTCAAGCGCCCAACCGGCAAGCGAAATCGCGCCGCCAATTAAGGCGTAGAGTCCAGCCACCCAGCAGAGCCAGTGCGCGCGCTGTTTTTCTACAGTTGCGCCCGGCTCTCGGTGCGCGACTTCAGGTTGAAGCTTGCTTGACATCGTGTGATTAGTTTCCGAATCCCGAGGCACGAGCGCGAGGCGGCGGCGGCAATATCGACCCGACGACGACAATAATAGTATATACAGAGCTCAGGCAACTCCTTAATCCGAAAGCTCTATTATCGACCTCGAAGACGCTCGCACGGATGTACACTCTGCCAGTCAAATTGGACGAATCTCATGGCGGATAAAGTAGGAATTGGAGTTGTTGGGGCGGGCAGTATCGGCGTGCGGGGTGCGCTCATGCATCTCTGCCTTCCAGATGTTGCGGACAAGATTTCGTTGGCGGCGGTATGCGACCCTTCTCCGGGCCGGGCGGCGGCAGCGGCAGAGCGTTTCGGCGTCCAAAGCGCCTACGAGAGTTACGACGATCTTCTCGCAGACCCCAACGTTCATGCGATTACGCTCGGTACGCCAATTGGATTGCACTTCAATCAAGGCATGGCCGCAATCCGGGCCGGAAAACACATTCACTTCAATAAAACGATGACGACGACGGCGGAAGAGGCCAAAACTCTCATCGCCGCCGCAAAGGAAAGCGGCGTCAAGTTGGTGGCTTCACCGGGGCAAATGACGCGCCCGGATAATCGAGAGATACGGCGGCTCGTGCGTTCCGGCGCAATCGGAAAGATTGCGTGGTCCGCGGTTGGCGCCGCATTCGGTTCGTACCATGAGGATGAAGGCACTCGGAAGGGAGATGACCCGCTCAGCAATGTCAACCCGGCCTGGTATTGGCGGAAACCGGGCGGCGGGCCGCTGTACGACATGACGGTCTATGGATTGCACACCCTAACCGGCATTCTCGGGCCCGCCAAGCGAGTGACAGGTATGTCCGGTGTGTTGATCCCGGAGCGAGAATTCAAAGGTCAAAAATACTCAGTCGACGCAGATGACAATTCGTTTGCAATTTTGGACTTTGGCGGCTCAACATTTTCGTTCGTGTATGGGGCGGCGGTCGGAGGCCTCGCGGGGGATTTCGGTCGACCAACGTTTTTCGGCACAAAGGGAAGCATCGTCGGCGGCACGATGAACGGTGAGCCAATCCGATTCTCGGGCGACGATGACGGCCTGAGTCACTTCGTTCGTGGTCGACACATCACGGGTCCGCACCGTCAGATGGAGGAAGCTCACGTCTTCGAGGACATCATGCAATTGGTCGATTACGTTGCTAATGGGACCCTGCCGATTGCCTCTGCGGAGCATGCGGCACACGTCGTGGAGATCGTTGAAGGAATATATGCAGCGGCCGAGACGGGTCGCACGCAAACATTGACGACTACGTTCGAGGACCGAGACTGATGCTGGAGGGCAAAGTCATTTTGGTGACCGGTGGTGCCAGAGGCATCGGTGCTTGTATCAGCCGCACCTTGGCGCGTGAAGGAGCGACAGTAGCGATCAACTATTCGGGTAGCCGCGAAAAAGCGGAGGCGCTAGCAGCTGAGATCGGTGGACGCGCAGTGAAGGCCGATGTGCGCGACCCCGAGGCAGTTGCAGCAATGGTAGAAGCGGTCGTTGCCGAGTTTGGACGAATTGACGGCGTCGTGAACAACGCGATCAGCGGGAAGCAAAACGGCAGTCTTGCCGAGGCTTCATGGTCGGACTACGAGAATTCGTTCGATTTTGGCTGTAAGCAAGTTGTGAACATCATCACCGCGGCGCGGCCCCATTTTGTGAATCAGGGTGGAGGAAGGATTGTGAACATAGTCACGGAACTCTGGAACATGGCTCCATCGAATTGGAGTGTTTACATGGCAGGAAAGGGGGCGATGGTTGGGTTGAGCCGGTCGCTTGCGTGCGAACTCGGGCCGGAGAACATCACGGTGAACATGGTTGCGCCAGGATGGATGGCCGATGAGAAGGTTGACACATCCTCGGAAGGGTCAAAAAACTTCGCAAAGACTTTGCCACTGGCCAGGCATGGCAGCGGAGACGAAATCGGAAACGCGTGTGCGTTTTTCATGAGCCACTTGGCGTCATACGTGACCGGGGCTTATCTTCCTGTTACGGGAGGACGCATCACCCAGATGGGGAATTAGCGCTTGGCAGGTGCCGTTGGCACGCTAATCTGAGTGCCTGAATTTCCACCGAGAAAGATCGTCTGAGTAGCGACTACGGGATGCGTTCCTGTCGCGAGCGGCTCTCCTGAGTTCAAATTCCGAGCGTAGACTGGGAATCGATCGCTGCTGATCATCATTGTTAATCGGTGGCCAATCGGCAGTGTTTGCGACACGTCCCAAAGCTGAATATCGGCTTCGTAAGGCTTTCCAGGGTTCAACAAAGCACCTCCGGCGGTGACGGTGTACCGCGCCCGGAATTTGCCTGCTTGACCGACAGGCATGTATGTCCGAGTCGGCGACTCGTCAAAGAGTTCGACGAAGAAATCTGTGTCTACGGCGGTTGTGGAAAACCGTATATGAGCTTTGGGTGCGCCAGTAATGGTGAGAGGAGCCGCCAACAGCGCACCGTGAAAGAGCACGTGTCCAAAAGGCAAATCGTCCTCTTTCAATGGTTCCGAACTGAGGTCATCGAGCGGATTTGATCGAAGTCTGGGAAGGATGTTGATCCGAGTTGGGTCATATACGTATCCGAGCGTTGCTGCAGGTGCGGGACGGCTCTCAAGCAACGCTCCGCCAGGACTTTGGCCGAGCGTCGCAAAAAAGTGCCTGATGACGGCCCCTTGCGGCGGCCAACTCTCCTCGACACTCCAATTTTTATCACCTTCGATGTACACGCAGGCTCGGGGAATCGCCTTCTTGGAGTCGCCGACGGTGCCCAAGTATTTGAGCAAAAAGCGTGTCCGAATCGCGGCGACGGACATAGCCGTGCCATCCTCGAATTTTTGCGAACCGACAGTCATATTGTCAGGTGCCCCGTGACCCCACGGTCCGCAGACTAAGAACTGATCCGGAAAACTCGGTCGGGCTTGCCATCGAAGTTGCGTGCCTACCCGGTCGCCATCGCTCGTACCCGTCAGTAATAAGGCGGCAACACTGCAATTGCGTAGTCCGGGGATGGTTTCGCCACGACGCCAATCCTCCGGCCGTTCCATTAATATCTCCTTTTGGAACACGTCGTTTCGTGCGCTGGTTACAGCCAGATCAACATTTGCAATAGGTAGAGTCGCGTAGCCATTTAGACCCCGTGTTTTAGGTGATGCGGCAGCGCTACTTTTGCCAATGATTCCGGCGTACCATAGGTTTGTCGCGAGGAGAAAGCAACCGTTCTCGTATGGAATGTTTTGGTAGGGGTCGGGAGGGCTTGAATCCGATACGATGCACTTGAGGGCCGGAGGATGCTCGGCGGCGGCGGCCCACTCGGCGTAAGCAATGTAACTTACGCCGACCATGCCTACTCTCCCGTCGCTCCAGGGCTGTCGAGCGATCCACTGAACCGTGTCGTACCCATCGTTGCCTTCATTTTGGAACGGTTCCCAGATGCCCTCACTTTCCGCACGTCCGCGGACGTCCTGCGTTACTATTGCGCAGGTGCGTGGCAAATCAGCGGGCAAAAATGCTTCCCGCCCGTAAGGTGTGCGCATGAGAATGGTCGAGAATTTGCCTTCGGTTGAGGGAAGCCGCACGCTGGCCGCGAGCCGCACGCCGTCTCGCATAGGTATGAGCGTAGCGGGACTCGACTCTGGCGGGGTGGGACGAGGGGCAGGAACTGCATTCGGCCCAGAACACCCGAAAGTCAGCGGGATCAACCCGAGCGCCGAAACGAAGTAGCGAGTATTGAGCCACGAAGGCTGGCTCAATTCCCTTCCGGCGTCTTAGCGACTGCTGCCACCTGACGCAATCCGCGCAATCCGGCTGCCTTCAGCACAGGATTGAATAAAGGCAACCATGCTGGGTCTTGGAGGCTCAGGAGCCGCGGGTCCGCCACCATTGAGCGGAAAACTTCACGGGACATCCCTCTTCTGGGAACCACAGGCGCGGTTGACGTAACTGGAGTCGGGGGCCTTAAGAAATTCGGGGCATTTCGCTTGTCCATGGACCAGCACATGTAATACGACCACTTTGGTTGCTTCTCATATACGGCGGGCAAAGGCGGATTGGAGGTTTCGGATATCCCCATAACCTTGCCACCGGACAGCGCGTTGAGATCATCGTAAAACGACTGCTTGAACTCGCCGTAGCAGTCAAATCCAAGCACATCGATCGTGTCCAAACCAGGGAAATAGTCGACAAACTGCCGATCCGCGCGTGACGGTTGATCGGGATTCCAAACCCAGAGCAGGTTGTTGAGGTGGTGGAGGTTTACGAACCGATCGTACATCAAACGATAGAGTTGCTTGGTTCCATGCGTCGCATCGCCACGCCGACCGTTCCACCAAAACCAGTCTCCATTAATCTCGTGGAAGGGTCGCCAAAGCACGGGAACGTGAGCGTCGCGAAGTTCCTTTAGATACTCCGCGATTGAGTCTATTTGGGCCAGCCAATGCTTCTGGATGGCCGTGCCTGGCGTAAGGAGATCATCAAACTGCTGGTCCGTTATTTTGCTCTGAATCTGACCACGAAAGGTCACCGGCTCGTCCATGGTTGGAGGAACTTCGTGCCAGCAAAGTGCGATTACGTGGCCCGCCCTGAACTTCCGAATCAAGGTCTGCACGAGTTCATGACGTGAGTACGCCGAATCCTTGTCCCCAGGAGCTGCGAATCCGAAGTCGGTTCCGTAGACGGTTGGCGTTTTTCCTGAGTAGATCCCGTAGACGTTGGTGTTGAACTCCTGCTCGTTGGGAAAATTGTGTTGTCCCGTGAGCGTGTGCTTTCCTGAGACTCCGTATAGCAAGTGCAGAAGCGCTTTCGCTTCTGGTGAAGCGTCCGGGTTCACAGGAGGATGTTCGACGAGCCAATCTGCGGGTGCGGCCGCGGGCTTCGTCAGATAATGGATTTCCGGGTGTGGATCAACCCACGGTTGTCGTCCCCCGGGACCTTGCGAGCTCGATAGAGTCCCGAGCCCAATAAGTAGCGCTACGCCGAATCCAATAGAAAGTTTCAAGTTCGAACCCTCGGACCCGATCATTGTACAGCGATCGAGCGATCAGCGCTTCTTATCAGTTTTACGCCGACTGAGGAGTTGTCTTCGTTTCACAACCGCAGCCCAAACTTTTTCTTCCCACCGCCGCCGGCGGCGTCCGATCTCGCGCATCGCGGTCGCAATGCGGCGGAAGAACCGACGGACACCTCGAAGAGGATCGATTGAGTTTTTATTGGCCATGGCGGACGCTCCGGAAATTCCTACAGATCTATTGATCTAAAAGCGTAGCGACGATGATAGTCGCTTTTAGAATGAACAACATTTTATATCAGCTTCGTCAAGTCTTGTGTTAAATCAGAGCTACCTTGATGCAAAACTGTTGGCGCATGCGAATAAGTGGCAAGAGTGATGATTACACGATGAACCGAGGATTTACGCTGATTGAATTGCTGGTTGTGGCCGCAATAGTCTCGATTTTGGCGGCGATCTTGTTCCCCGTTTTTGCTTCGGCGAAAGCAGCAGCAAAGAAAACTAAGTGTATCAGCAATCTTCATCAGATGGGCTTCGCGATCGCAATGTATCGATCGGACGCTGACGGAGTGAACCCCCGACATCGCTTTTGTCCCGATCGAGTTGGCGACGAACTGTGCACAAATCTCACGTCTCCGACCACCTGGACTGGTCCGAACGAAATCTGGTGGGCACCGTTTGACAACTCGGTAGCGCCTGATTCGTCCGGGCCGTTTCTTAACTGGAAATCAGGTTTTTTGGCACCGTATTTCAAGAACGAGCAGATCTTTAAAGACCCAGAGGAGAAGCAGTGGCAAGTTGGGTTCGCCATGTCTTACATTACGCGGGGACCAATGGGTCGACCGGAGTCGGAGATGGAGAACCCAACGGTACTGCAAGTTTGGGATCATGCCCGAACGCCCGGATGCGCGGATACAAGAGCTGGACACCTCGGACCTCCTTGGAACATTTTCCCACCGAGCGCGGACACGGCACATACCCACTATCCGACCCGTCACTCCGGTGGCTTCGTGACGCTGCGCCACGACTCCAGCGCAAAATGGCGAAAGCCGGCAAGTCTGGTTGACGCGGATTTCATCAGCGATTTGTCCGCGCAGTAGCTCTTAATACTCTTGGGGGGTATAGTGTGCGGTGATGCATTCTCCTGTGAGCACGACTCGATACGGACTGCGTTCGATGGTGCTCGTCGTCTGTATTCTTGCGACTGGTTCGGTCACGATGGCCAGTGCCGACGGGCAGGGCGGTCAACGTTTATCTGTCGATGACGCGGTACGCCTTGGATTGAGCCAAAACCCGCAGGTTTCAGCGGGTCGAGAGGCAGTTGCAACCGCCCAGGCAAATTACCTTTCTCTGGATTCCTATTCGCCAGCGACCCTTGCAGCAACCCACGCACATGGTACAGCCGCCGATACCTTTCTAGATTTGGGCGAGACGATCGATTTCAGCGGCCAGCGTCGATTTCAAGCGGCAGCGGCAAATGCTTCCTTCCGGTCAGCGCGATACACGTTCCAAGAATCACTTCTCAGTCTCGAGCAACAAATTAGGGACGCCTATTGGACGCTCGCGTCGGCGGAAGCGCAGATCAAGATTGCGGAAGCAAGCTTCGCCGAAGCGAAGCGCGTTTATGAGTTGACCGTTGTCCAACTATCCGCCGGTGCCGCGCCGAGGGGTGATGTAATTCGCTCGTCTATTGACGTTGCCAACGCAAAGCAGGCGCAAATCACCGCACGGAGCGCGGAGCGAGGAGCAACGTTTACCCTGAACAGCCTTTTAGGTCGGCGACCGAACTCACCGATTGACTTGACGGTTGATCTATCTAAGGACTCGTATGTTCCGATGTCAAATCCGCCCGCGGTGGCCGAGTTGACGACTCAGGCGTTGAAAAAGCGACCGCTGCTCATGGCGGCGGCGGAGCAAACTCGCTCCGCGGCGTACGCTACTAAGCAGGCACAAGCCGCCCACTTTCCGGATTTAGCGATTGACTTCTTGCATTCCGTCCACATCAAGAGTGACACGGTGACTCTTACCGCCAGCTTCCCGTTGTTCGATTTTGGGTCGGTCAGTCAGTCGATACGCGCGGCAAGGGCGACCGAGCGCCAGGATCGAGCGCTGGAACTCCAAGCGAGGCACCAAGTCGAGCAACAAGTAGCCCAGGCTCATGACGACCTCGTTCTTGCGCTGCAGGCGGCGAGTGAGTACAAGCGCGATATCCTTGATCCGTCGAACGACCTTCTGGAGCTTGCACAACTCGGCTACAAGCAAGGTGCTACGGGAATCCTGCCCGTCATAGACGCCGAAGCGACGATACGCAACGCTCGCGTTGGGTACATCAACAGCGTTTTAGCGGTCCACAAGGCCCAGGATGAGCTTTTTGCGGCAACGGGCCTAGGCTCGATTGCCCCCTCTAGCGGGCCCATGACCGAGAGCCCAAAGTCAACAAGGTCCACAGCTAGAGGACTTTCCAAATAACGCTATGCGACACCACCAATTCTTAGTTTTCGGGTTCGGCGCGAGCATTGCCGCATTGTGCCTTTTCGGCTGTGGAGACCGAGCGGCTCCAAGCGCGTCCAAAGACGAGCCCGTCGCACCGAAGCTGATTACAGTCGGCACATCGAAGGGGGTCGCGATGGATGCGGTGAGCATAAAACTCGCGGGAATCACGACCTTAAAAATCGGCGTCGACGACTTGAGGACATCTTTGAGCCCGACGGGAGAGGTCGCAGCCACCGATAGCGGTGTTGTCCAGGTGACGTCAAGATTGCCAGGGAAGATTGTTGAGGCGCGAGTTGCAGTTGGCGATCGCGTTCACAAAGGTGACGTGGTGGCAATCATCGACAGTGTGGATCTCGCAACCGCACAGGCGGCGTATCTCACCGACCTTGCGCACGAGCAACTGACGAAGCACCAGCTTGAGCAAGAGAAGAAGCTTGCAAGCTACGGGTCTTTAAGCGAACAACCCGAAGAGGATGCGAGGAAGGCATCTGTAGCCGCGGATGCCGCAGTCGCAAGCGATGAAGCGCAAATCAAAGTTGACCGTCTCGCGTTAGTCAGCGCTCGCCAATTGATCGAAATGGGTGAGATCACGCGCAAGCCGGTTGAAGACGCGCAGAATGCTTTCTCGCAGGCACAATCCGCGGCTAGTCAGGCGGCATCAAGCGTTCATGCGACCAAGTCGAGTTACGACCGCGCGGTCATTCTGTTCAATGGCGGCGTTTACTCGAGGCAGCAGCTTGAAGACGCGGAAAACGCCTACAACTCTGCTCGGGCATCGGACTTGCAGGCAAAAACAGCCGAGAAATTGGCGCGGCAAGAACTGACGCGCCAGGAAGCGATTTTCAATAGAAACTTGAACGGCGCGGCCGCGCTGCAAGGCGCGCAGAGCAAGGTCACGCAAGACGAGCACACTTACCAGACTGACTTGGTCGGACAGGAACTTGCTCACCGGCAATATGAGCGAGCGCAGAGAGTTCGTAAGTCCGGTATTTCGATTTCACAGGCATTACAGGCTGCTCAGGATAGTTATGACGAGGCGGAGATCGCGGTCGAATCCGCCGCGACCGCGCTAAGGTTGTACGGCGTTGATCCGTCGTCGAAATCTGTCCTGAATGGTAGAGCCCTCGTATCTGTAGTCTCGCCGGTCGACGGACTCGTAGCGGCTCGGACAATGGTTGTGGGGCAAAACGTGGACACGACGGTGATGTTGGCGCGCATTGTGAACCTCGATAAAGTCTTCATCGAGGCGCAGATATACGAGAAGGACGTTGCAGGAGTTGCCATTGGCGATTCCGTGCAAGTGCACGTCTCGGCGATGCCGGGCAAGATGTACCTAGCCAAAGTTCAGTACGTCGCCAGAGAGGTGAGCCAAGACACCCGCACAATCCTCGTCCGGTCAATACTTGAAAACCCGGGATGGACGCTCCGGCCGGGAATGTTTGCGAGCATTGCGATCGGCGGCGCGGCGGCCAGCCACGTTCTGAATGTTCCCACCGAGGCTTTGCTCCAGGAGGGTGACCATCAAGTTGTGTATGTCCTCGTCGCACCCGGTCAATTTGTGAAGCGAGTGGTCCGTACGCAACCACCGATCGGCGCGAAAGCCCCGGTGGTGGAAGGCCTACAAGCCGGAGATGAGGTGGTCTCGGCGGGAAGCGTTTTCATCCTAAAAGCCCAAGAGCAGCTTGAAAGCGGGAAGCGCGGCTAACTGTGATTGAGCGCTTTCTTGAGGGCGTTGTTCGACAACGGCTTGTGTCCATCGCCTGTGCGATTTTGCTTGTCGCCGCCGGATTAATGGCGATGCGTAGCCTGAACATTGACGCGTTTCCAGACATCACGCCGGTTCGCGTCGAAGTTCAAACCGCGGCCCCAGGTTTCGCGGCAGAGGAAGTTGAGCGTCTGATCACCCATCCGCTCGAAGTCGGCCTTCAGGGCATTCCGAAAACGACAAAAATTAAGTCAGGATCGAAATTTGGGATCTCCGTCGTCACCGTATATTTTGAAGATGACGCTGATGTCTATTGGGCGAGAGATCAAGTATTTCAATCCCTTGGTAACGTCACGATGCCGGCGGGCATCAC
>JBBRML010000034.1:0-39194 GCA_038230855.1 Fimbriimonadales bacterium
CAACGCGTTTGCCGAAAGCTTTTTTGCGACTCTTAAAAAGGAAACGGTCAAAGGAAACCGCTTCGAATCATTCATCGATCTGGAGATGACCATCGACAAGTACATCAATGAGCTCTACAATCCCAGAAGAATGCACTCATCGCTGGGGTACCTCTCCCCTGACAAGTTTGAAGCCCAAGCCGGAGAACTGGGCTGATGGGTGTACACAAGTTTCAACGCACTTCATTGAGGCGTCAATCCTTCGCCCCGATTCGCTTCGCTCATTTCCCTTCGGCGGGGTCTCCGCTGCGCTTCGACTCTGATAGCGCAAACCCTTCAGGCTTGTATGCACGTTTTGAGCGGGATTTTGGTTCCGATTCCCGCCTAGAACCACACGGCAAGGGTGGATACGATCTGAGGGCGGAGTTTGACCGGGTCGTGCGTTGGCAGCTTGGCTCGCCGTTCGGCCCTTGGTAAAGACAATCGCATTGGAGGCGGTCCATACAGGACCGGAAATTCAGCTGGCATCCGTACCAGGGTAGGCGCCTCGTGGCGCCAACCCTTCGCCCCGATTCGCCTCGATTCGCTCATTTCCCTTCGGCGGGGTCTCCGCTGCGCTTCGACTCTGATAGAGCAAGCCCTTCAGGCTTGAATGCACGTTTTGAACGGGATTTTGGTTCCGATTCCTGCCTAGAACCACACCACAATGGTGGATACGATCTGATGGCGTAGTTTGATCTGTGTACCTTAAAGTGTTGTGGGGCGCATCCAGCTACGATTCTCGTGTCGTAACCCCCATCCCAGCCTTCCCCCTGAACGGATCATTGGGAAGGAGCTTGAGGCGCGTTTCTGTTCGAGGTTGGCGTTGTAACCCCCATCCCAGCCGTCCCCCTGAACGGATCATTGGGAAGGAGCTTGAGGCCCTTCTCCATTGTAAATTGGTGTCGTAACCCCATCCCAGCCTTTCCCCTGAACAGATCATGGGGAAGGAGCTTGAGGTCGCTTTGCTACTTTTTCGTTGGCGTCACGAATTCGACGGCCAGGTCAGGTTTGTGTAGTAGCCGGGGCAGGCCCCAAAACAGGAAGACTGATCCGAGAAGGAGCAGGAATGGCAACCAGGGAAAGGTTTCCTTTTTTCCGAAACGGGTCATAGATCGACTATACCGAGAGTTGCGGGGTTAACGAAAGCAACACGGGCCGCCTCCCCAGAAGGGAGACGGCCCGCTAGCTTTCAACTAAGTTCGTTTAGAACTTGATCGAGAGTTGCGTGGTGAGCAAGCCACCGCGCGTTGGGGTACCAGCGCCACCCGGGGTGGTCGTCTGGAACTCGTTCTTGACGTCCGAAGTCTGGTACTGAATGACCAGCTTCGAAGCCGAGGACAGGGTGTGGTGGAAACCAACCGTCACCCAGCGATACTCGGCGGCGGGATCAACTGAGTTGACCAAGGCTGAGTATCGGGTGTCTTCGTAGCCTACGTGGAACGTGAAGTCCGGTCGAACGGCATACTTCAGGTCGATCGCGTAGGTGTCAGCCTTCGTTCCCTTGTTGAAGTTCGTGCTCTCAAAGCCATCAGCAGCGCCCTTGTCGAACTGTCCGCGGAGGGAAAGTGACAACTTGCTATTGAACTTGCGACCGATGGTACCAACCCAACTATTTGTGTTGGTCTGATTGTATCGAACGCCAATGCGACCCCAGTCTCCCGGAGCCATATAGTTCGCTTCTACCTTTCGGTAAGTAGCGCCGAGCCACCAATCGCCCTTCATGAGGTGGATACCACCGCTCCAAGCGGCGTTGTTAGTGTCTGCGCCAGCGACCGACGCATTGCCCAATCTGATTACAGACTTGGCGTAGCTGCCGTGTAGGCCAGAGTGCTCTCCGAGCTTCCAGCTGATATCGCCACCATAGACGTTCAGGCGATCGTACGCACCGGCTGCGCCACCGAAGGCAGCAGCGGTGTTACCGTCGAGCCAGAGGTAAGCGAGGTTAAGGTTGCCCTTTGAGCCGATGTGGGTGTCCCAAGTTGCGCCGAGTGCACGCGTTACCGCGAGTCCGACATCCGGAGTTGTTCCGGTCGCACCAGCGCCGCCATTCACACCTTGCAACGCCATGCCGTTGGTCGCTTCGGCGGTACCGAACAGACCAGCAACGAGGCCCAACTTTCCGCCACCGAGTCGGAAACCGAGGTTTAGACCCTCGATCGTGTACTCGTGGTTATCCCAGCGGCTGCTGGTGAAGTAGTTGGTGTAATCCGGTCGTTGGAGCATCATCGGGGAGACTTTGAATCCAAATCGACCCGCATGTGCACTAAATCCGATACCGACGAGCTTCGAGTTGAAGTTTACGTCTGCATTTTGGATGTACACAGTGCTGACGCCGCGCGAATAACCGCCGCCAGAGGCGTTGAGGCTACCGTTCTGGTCGCCGAATCCGCCGTGGGTGAAATCCGTGCCAGCGCCGAGGGCATTGCCCACGACGACCGTCGTATTCCAGTCCACACCCTCGCTACCGGTTCCCTTGAAGTTGAAACCAAGTTCGTGGATTACGGAGAGGTCGCGTGTCAGGCCGGCAGAAGTACCGCCTGCACCCGGAGCCGGGTTGTTCGTACCTTCAGTTCGGCCATCTTGCGAAAGGCCGAAACCACCACCGTTGCCATGAGCCGCGCCGAGCCAGAAGTTAGCGTCGCCGCTGATGTCGATCGTCGGCTTGCGGCCTTCGAGTGCCTTTACGCGAGCCGAAAGCTCGCCGAGGTCCTTCTTCATCGCTTCGACGTCAACGCCGAGCGAGCTGAGCTCCTTCTGGAACGTGTCCGAAGCGCGCTTCAGCATGGAGATGTCATCACCCCAGCTCTTCATGTTGGCGACGTCATTCTTCAGGGCATCAACGGCATCCTTAAGAGCGTTGAATTCTTCCTTCGTAGGACCGTCGTACTTGCCGCCGTCAGGCTTCGGCATGTTCTTGATCATGTCTTCCAGAGCCTTGATTTGGTTCTGAAGTCCATCCGTCGTGCCCTTGAGGCTTACGTATGCAGCGTGAACGGCGACTGCGAGTTCGTATCGAGTTGCCGGTCGGGCGCCGCGATACTTGCCGTCAGGATAGCCAACGAGGAGGCCGTCCTTCTTGAGTCGGGCGAGGGCTTCGTATGCCCAATGATTTTCCGGAACGTCCGGGAACTGGTCCTGTGCGATGGCGGGGAGAACCACACCAAGAGCGAGGACCGAAACGAGTGCGTACTTGAACGTGCGCTTCATAGTTTTCTATTTGCTCCTTAAACAGACAAATTTAGGAGTCGAACAGAACTTCCTTCCATTGGACGTCTCACCCACAACTTTCCAAAGTTTCCTATGAGCTCGAAATCCGATTTCCGATCGCCTACATTCGCATCCTGCGTTTGTCAGCCCACCGCATGCGCAGTGAACAGATATTCATTATGACCGATGAATTTTCGGATTGTGGGTAGAAAGTCGGGAATCCGCACACGAAATGGTTAACGCCGGGAACCGGTGGATGATTTCGGAGCGTGAAATCCGATTCCCTGGCGCACGTTCGTACGTCTTATGCGCAAGTAATGGGCCAAATAATCGGCCGAGAAATTGCTTGACCAAATACCCTTCGGCTCATTCAGAAATATAAAGCTATTGGTAATAATCTTTAACGTAATCATCGCAATTCTGTTCGAGATCTTAACCGTCCCTTAACAATACAAGTTCAACATAGGTGTTGACGGTGGCAGTTCGGATGTTGCTCACTGGATCCGCAAATGGGCTCACGGACGGGTTGCGGGATCCTGACGTCGATGTTTCCCGGTGAAATCATGAAAAGAGCCTTTACGCTTATTGAACTGCTGGTCGTCATTGCAATCATCGCAATCTTGGCCGCTATCCTATTCCCGGTATTCGCTCAGGCTAAGACAGCCGCGAAGAAAGCCGCTTCCATTTCAAACCAGAAGCAAATTGGTCTCGCGATCATTCAGTATCAGGCTGACGCGGACGATCTGTTCCCTCGCAACGACGATTGCGTTGCCGGTTCATCGCTGAACAGTGATCTGAACTCCACGCCTTTCAACCTTGGTGCTTGTATTGGCGGAGGCCCGTACATGTACCGCATGAACCACTATGCTTGGCAAAAGTGGATCATGCCATATACGAAGAGCGTGCCCCTCTTCTTCCACCCGGCAGTGGACTACAAGCAGTTTCCGAACTGGAGTAACAACGGCGAACTCATGGGTTCGTACGCGATCAACCTTGCTCTGACCGGCGCCCTCAACGTGGCCAACCCGGCGACCGTCAACAATCGCTATCGCGATAGCTGGCGCGGCGGTTCTGCGACAGCGATCGTGTTCCCGGCACAGGCAATGCTTCTCATGGAGCTTGTTGACCCGACGGTGAACTTCGCGCCCGTGTTCCTGGACGGCAGCGGTGCCGCAGACCGAAAGACAGCCTATCCAATGGCGATTCGCGAGGCGTGGGCAGTCAAGTTCTATCCGACGGACTCTAGCTGCAACATCACGAGCAACACGATTGATGCCGCTCGAGTGCCATTCAACAATAACATCAACCTCAGCTACTGCGACGGCCACACGAAGACCAGCAGTGTTGGTGCGTTCCTCGGCAACACGCCGACGGCCGCTCAATACCAAGTCAGTTCGCGACCCGCCTGCGGCATCGGAACAGGCTCCTGGACCGCTGGCGGAAAGCCAGTTTGGACTCAGCCTTGGCCGATGTGGGACCTCGACTAATGCGAGTTTGGTTTACTATTCTCGCAGTGGCGATGGTACTTGCTCTCGTTGGCTGCAATAGCGGCGGCGGAAGCGTGGACACGAACGCAGTACAAAAGCAGGCAGACAAAGAGAAGCAGGTCAACGACGCGCAGAAGTCGAAACTTCCTCCAGGGGAAGGACCCAGCGGCTAGAAGCCGAAGGCGCTCCGAGCAATCGGAGCGCCTTTTTTATTGATCGCAGCATTCGCTCGACTTGGAGACTCGGAATTTTGCGCTTCTCCTTTATAATGCCAGCGTGAAGCTCGTTGTCTGCATCGTTCACAACCGCGACCGAAATCGGGTGACGGATGAACTCGTCCGCGCTGGATTCAAGTTCACCGTGATTGGTTCAACCGGTGGCTTTCTGCGAGAGGGCAACACAACTTTCCTCATTGGCGTCGAGGAAGATGAACTGAACTCCCTCAAGTCGGTGCTTGCCCAGAACTGCCAAAGTCGTGAGCAACTTGTAAACGTGATGCCATTCGAGTCGTCGACTGCAGGGGCGTTTGTGCCCAGCCCCGTGAAGGTTCCTGTCGGGGGTGCGGTTGCGTTCGTACTCGATGTCGATCAGTTCTTGCGCTTTTAGCCTGTAAACTGCGCCGATGCCTATCAAAGTCGCGGTCATTGGCGCCGGAAGTGTTGGATTCACGCGGGGGATTTCCCGCGACATTTTGTGCGTACCGGAACTGAGCGACACCCACTTCGCTTACCACGACATCAACGAGCATAACCTCGACATGGTTGCCCAACTGATGCGTCGCGACATCGAGGCGAACGGAGTCGGGGCAACGATCGAAACATCACTCGACCGACGGCGCGCGCTGGACGGTGCAGACTACGTCTTGTCGTTTGTGCGCGTGGGCGGCCTTGAGGCCTTTCAGACGGACATCGATATCCCCCTGCGTTACGGAATCGACCAATGTGTTGGCGACACGCTCGGTCCGGGCGGCATCATGTACGCCCAGCGCGGCATACCTGCCCTCCTCGGCTTTTGCAAAGACATTCGAGAGGTTGCCTCAAGCAAGGTTCTGTTCCTGAACTACTCAAACCCGATGGCGATGCTCACGTGGGCCTGCAACAAGTACGGCGGTGTCGACACCGTTGGACTTTGCCACGGAGTGCAAGGCGGACATGGCCAAATTGCGCGCGCCATCCAGTCTTGGGCGCGAAGAAAGGGCCTGATTACTGAAGAAGAAACGGTCTCTAAGAAGGACGTCCACATCATCTGCGCGGGGATCAATCACCAGACTTGGTATGTGCAAATCCGGTGGCGCGACATGGATATGGTGCCGCACTTGCTAGAAGCCTTCCGTTCAGTGGAAGAGTTTTGCAAGACAGAAAAGGTGCGCATCGACATGCTGGAGCGGTTTGGCTATTACTCCACAGAGTCGAACGGGCACCTCAGCGAGTATGTGCCCTGGTATCGAAAGCGCCCGGATGACCTTCTCAACTGGATCGACTTGGGTTCTTGGATCAACGGTGAGACGGGCGGCTATTTGCGCGTTTGCACCGAGGGAAGGCGATGGTTTGAGCACGATTTTCCGAACTGGATGACCGCGCCCGCGAATGAATTCAAACCTGACAAGCGCGGTGAAGAGCACGGCTCGTACATCATCGAATCCCTTGAGACCGGGCGTGTGTATCGCGGTCACTTCAACCGAGTGAACAACGGCACGATCACCAACTTGCCCGATGACGCGATCATAGAAGCGCCGGGCTACGTTGACAGAAATGGCATATCGATGCCGATCGTCGGGGACTTGCCGCTAGGCTGCGCCGCCGTCTGCAATGTATCGATCTCCGTGCAGCGTCTTGGCGTGGAAGCAGCGGCCCACGGCGACGTTAACCTGCTCAAGCAAGCGATCCTGCTTGACCCGCTAGCCGGTGCCGTGGGGAATCCACCTGAGCTAGCGCAAATGACGGACGACATGTTGGTCGCTCAATCGGAGTGGCTGCCGAATTACGCAGGGGCGCTTCCCGCGGTTCGGGAAAGAGTTGCGAGCGAGTCGAGGATTCCGACGAAGGAGTACGCGGGCGCTGCCCGCTTACCGACCAAATCGGTCGAAGAGATGGAAACCGACCGTGAGAACGTCCGCAAACAGGTGGCAGAGTCGGATAAGGCGAAGGAACGCCCACCCGCTTAGGCCCGCGCCTCACGGAGCGGGCCTGGTTTGTGCTTGGCTTTAGCAGCCTTGTAGGAATCGGCCAGAGTAGAGGAAGCCGTCTTTCTCGCCTTGCTCGCTCACGTTGAAGTTGCCGTCTTCTAGTTCGATTGACACGAGTCCCTTATATCCGCGATCGCGCAGGATCTCCATTGTCTTCACCCAGCGGACCTGACCATGGCCAGGAATCGTGTAGCGCCACGACATCGAGCCGAACGGCTTGCTGCCAGCGAGGGTGCCGGGTTGCTCTGTTCCAAACTCGTAGACGTCTTCGTGAATGATCTCGGTGTCTTTGCCGTGCACGTGATAGACGTGGTCCGCGAACTCGTTCAGGAACCGAATCGGGTCGATGCCCATCCGCATGAGGTGCGACGGATCGTAGTTGATGCCGAACGCTTTGGAGCCGAGGGCGTCAATTGCCGCGCGATAGCTTTCTGGCGTGCAGCAGAGCGCCCCCGCGCCAGGCCAGCCTTCGACAACGAGGTGCGCGCCGAGCTTTTCCATTTCTGTGCAAAGCGGCTTGAGACCCTCGATCATGAACTCGAAGTTCTCCTTTCGCGGTCGTGCCGCTTCTGGTGGCAACATAACCGTAAAGAAGTTGGTCGCACCGAGCTTGACGCAGTCGGCAATGTAGGTCAAATTGGCGTCCAACGCCTGCTTTCGTCGATCTGGATCCGCGGCCATGAATCCGCCCCAATCCTTCAAGTCAGCCGAGCCGATCTTCAGGCCCTTATCTACTACCTTTTGGCCGACGACGTCGGCATCGCCGCCAAGGTCGATGCATGCAAAACCGTTGTCCTTTGCCCAGGTCGCAAGGCCATCGATGTCCTTTTGCCAATCTGACCAACCCCGTCGAAATCCGACTCCATATCCGCCCGTGCGCGTTGTGAACATTACGGCGGGAAAGGTACCTCAGGGCGGGGGCTCGGCGGGGCCGGAAGGTCCAGATTCTGAGTGACGTCTCGGCGGCGTGGGGGTGGGTGAGATTTACAATACACGGGTTACGCCTGCGGCTGCACCCGTGGCACCCCTCGTTTGCAATTTAGATAAATGCACGAAAGGCACCTCACCACGGCGTGAAAACACCGCCGACCCTCTCCAGGACCAGCCTGGAGACGGTCGCGCAAAGAAGAGGCGAACTTAATGCAGCCCGGCAGACGGCTACACTGAATTCATGACGATTCTGCCGCTTCTCCTGTCGCAGATCGCAAACCAAGAGCGGTTCAAGCCTGTTTGGAGCGTGCGGCTTCCGCCCCACATTCACGTTCTGGCCTACGATAATGCGCGGGAGGAACTCGTCTGCGCGGCGGTCAACGGAACTATCACGACCCTTCACGCAAAGACGGGCACCGTGAGCCGCACGGCCACGACCGGACCCAATGGTCAAGGTCCGGGGGTGAACTGGACGGTGTTTCGAGGGTCCGGCAGGAGTGATGATTCGTTGACCCTGAGGACGAGGGGCGGAGCGCAGCTCAATCTCAGAACACTCACTTTCGGACCGAGTTTCACACACGATGACTCACGCAACGTACACCAAATTTCTCCCGACGGAAATTGGTTTACTCACCCGAGCAAGCAAGGGCCTCGGATCGGACAGGTGGGGCATGGTGATTATCCGCATCCCGTTCCGTCGAGCTACGCCGTAGCACTCAGTCCGCACCTCAAGCAGTACGTGACGTATGTGGAGCACGGCGGCGAGGTCGACTTCACCGTATTCCGGGGTGAGGACGGGGCGAAAACCAACACCTTTACATTTCCGGCAATTGAGCGGCTTAGCGGGATTCAGTTCACCCCGGATGGACGCTTTTTCACGTTCTTTTCTACCAAGCACTGGAAGCACATCTTTTATGAAACGACCCAGTTCACCCGGATGCCAGACGTCCGCGAGATGCCGGTCGAGCTTGTGTTTTCGCCAAATTCGCAGTGGGCGGTGAATCTCGGCTGGGAGTTTGCGTGGACGGCGAAGGGATGGGACAGCTCGCTTGCTCACATCCCTAGCGGACAAAAGTGGACGCTGCCCCACCTTGCCACGAGCCAGAACGGATACGACTTTGCGGCGATGACCGCGGCGTTTGCCCCGGACTTGGGATTGTTCTTCGTGACCGACAACTCCACGGTCGCCGCCTACCGGCTGCCTTCCGTCAAGTAAGCGGTGTCGCGGGCATCAATTCTGGTGCATCATTTCTGCCGCATCATTTCTGCGCCCGGGCGATGCGCTCAACTCTGGTGTCCAACTCGGCGCGGATCTTGCCGGCAACGACGGCAACCGTCGCCCCCTCCACCGTGAACGTTTCGATTGTCTGTCGATTCTCGTCGGCGTCGAACTTTTGGAGGAACACCTTGACCTTCGTGACCCCGCCGCTCACAGTGTAAGTTCCGGCCGTTCGATACACGTTTGGATGCTTGTTGACATCGGTCCAGAGTTTGAAGAGGCTCGAATCTTTTAGGGCGGGCACGAGCGCTTTTTCGAGCCCGGCGGGATCTTCCTCGTCCTTTTGGAAAGTTCCCATGATCACGATGGGACGCGGGGCACGCAGGCCCAGTGTCCCGTGTTTGGTGGCGTCCACCACCCCGATGTCGAAACTCGCCCCGAGGGCCGAGCGCTTGAACTCAGGTCGTTGAATGCCCGCGAGGCCGATCTCGTTGCGCAGCGACTCGACTCGATTCGCTGCGTAATTCAGCCACCGATCCACATCGAGGAACATTTGATTGTCTGAGCCCTTGCGTAGCCCTTCGGCGGAGGCGTTGTCGATGGCCTCAAGCAAGGCGTAGGTCAAAATTCCGTGGTCTACGCTGGAGGATTCGTAGCTAAGTTGATCGGCAGCAGAGCCGGCGAGCATCCATGTTCCGGTGGTGTCCCGGATCGATTCGTAAGCACGTTGGTAGTCACCGGAAATCGAACGACTCGCCCCAACTAGCGATTTCGCAGCGGCACCGCTGTGGCACGTATCGAGTACGACGATTTGCTTTGCCGCCGGAATGGCGGCGAGCAATGACTTCAGGTCCGCGCCGCTGATTGCACCGGTTTTGGCGGACAGGGCGTTTAGATCCGACGGGTCGCTTTCCGAAGTGAGGAAGAAGTAGTCCCGGTCATTTCCGATTTGGTTACAGCCGTGGCCAGCAAGAAATACGAGGACGATGTCCGAGCTAGTGGCGGTTTTCGCGGTCGCTCGCATCCAGTCCAAAATTGCAGCTCTAGTCGGGCTGGGGCCGCTCGAAGTGACGAGGGTGTCGACGTGAACCCGCTTCGGCAAGAGCCTTTCCGCGCTTGTTCGCAGCGCGATGGCGAGAGCGGACGCATCCGAAGGCGGAGAGTTCAGGTCGCCCGCGGTTCCCGCGTAATCCCCAATGCCGACGCAGAGCGCATAGAAATGCACTTCCGGAGTCTTGAGGCCTTCGGGCGTAGGCACCTGGTAAGTCACCGCCTCACTCGTCAGGTTTCCAGTCTCGTTAGTCGCAGTCACGGTGACGACATTTTGCTTGCCGTTGAGCTGCGCATCTGGCAGCAGAAACTGTAGGCTGTTTCGCAGGTCAACCGTGAAGAATCCGGCCCCTTCTCGGACTTCGAGCAGCTTCCCGTTTACGAACACGTTGACTCTGCCGATGCCTCCGTTGTCGCGCTCCTTCAATTTGATGGCAAGTTCGAGCGGAGATGCTTTCGTTGGGCTCAACTCGACGGAGGGACAAAGGTGTAGTTCAGCGAGATCGGCTACGGGCCGCCGTCGCTCAGGGTCAACGCCAACGATTTTGGCGAATAGGCCAGGGTCGTAGAACTGTTGCTTGAGCTGGGCGACATCGATGGGCTCGAGCCCTCCGGCCCACTCTAGCACGTAGCTCGCACAATCGACCTTAGAAGGATCAGATGCGTCGTAACGACCTTCTGGGTCGAGAACTAGCCATCCGCCCGTCGGCTGCCGAACCATGGCGCCAAGCTTGTGGCCAGTTGTCGAGTTGTACAGCGCGACACTTCCGGCACGGTCGATGATCAACAGTCGCGAACCGTCGCCAACGTAACTGGCTTGCTCAACGGCATCTTCGGCGTCGATGGAGAAGAGCGCCTTCCCTGAGTCAATATCGACGACGTTTACGGTTGTGCCGATGATTTGAAGAATGCGTGCGCTCGATTTCGAGATCAGAGAGTTAGGCTCGACGACGTTGCTCGCGCTCTGAGGCAGCATCGATACGAGGCGGCCCGTGCTGACGTCCCAGACGGCAATTCCCATCGAGTTACTGATTCCGAATCGTTTTGAGTCCGGACTCCAAAATGGCTTTGCTCCGACGTACCATTGATCCACCATCGATTTGTCGGCGGGAATTTTCAGATGCCATTTCGCTTTCGCTGATCCGGTCGAGAAGACGTGAATGTCTGAATCTTCCCAGAGCAATACATACTTTGAGTCGGGGGAGAAGCCATGGCCCCGCGGAAGCACGAAGAACTTGCCCAGGGCGCCGACGACGTGCCCGTCGTCGCAAGTCGAGAGCGAAAAAACGCTCTTCGTATCCTCGGTCAGGGCGTACTTCCCATCCGGAGAGTAATCCGCACTCGAAATGTCTGAGGCGGCCTTCCACATGCGGATCGAATCGCAAGTGGAGGTGTTCCACACGACTTGCGTTCCTCCTTCGTGCCACGTGTACAGTCGCTTTCCATCTGACGAGAACGCACCTCCCTTCAGTTTCTTTAACCCGATTAGCCGCTCTTGGCGATTTTGATCGAGCAGGGTGCCCGTATCATCCGTCGCGATGTTCAGCAGATATCGGCCGTCCGCAGAGAACACGGGGTGGCCGTCTGTGCTTCTCATCCGGATCCAGTCACCGGGAGTTTCAGGATGAAAGAGCATGTTTTGGTAGCTCTGACCGAAGAGCACAGAGCTTGAGAACTGGAAGTACCAGTTCTTGAGATCGGGACTCACGTGCGCACTTTGCACTCGCCAAATTCGACCCGTTTGGTCGTGGGTGATTTTGCCCGTCCTCAGGTCGTGGCGCGTGATTTCGCCGGTGTCCGAGCCCATCCAAAAGACATTGCCGTCGGTTGAAAACTCGCCTGCCGTAGGAAGAGTATCCGCTTGCGTGAACGGCAACTCTTTCCCAGTAAGGGCGTCCCACATCTTGATCGAGTTATCCTCAGAGGCCGTCGCAACCTTGGTGAGATCGCGCGATTCTCGGATTTCGCGAACAGAAGCTGAGTGGCCTTTGAGTTCTCGCAACTTAGCGCCGGATGCACGATCGAAAACTTCCATCAGCCCGCCTTCCGATGCGCAAAGCACACATTCGCCACTTGGACCGACAAAGAGCGCGCACATTAGGGTGATCGCGGACGTGCCTTTGCGACCGATGTAATGGGTCTTGGCGAAAACGAGCTGGCCGGTTGTTCGATGGTAGAGGCGAGCCACATTATCGAGGCCGGTCGTTAGCACGAGCGAGGAGTCAGGTGAGATCTGAATCCAGCGGACGGGACCTTCGTGGCCGCGATAGGTTGCGAGCAACCGACCGCTCGCCGGGTCCCAGGCTTTCGCCAGCTTGTCTTTGGAGGCGGACACTAACGTATCGCCACTCGCCGCGAACTTTAGGTCTAGGACTTCTTGCGTATGCGCATTCCAACTTTGCGCCGGAGCGAGCCGGTTGATCATGCAAACGACCACGTTGCCCTTTTCCGTGCCGAGGGCAACCCAATTACTGTCGCCGGAAACAGCGCACGAGGTCCAGTGGTCTCCGGTGATCGGTGGACGAACGACGCCGAGATCGTGAGCCCGCCGCGCATCCCAGATGTGGGCAGAGTCGCGAGACATCGTGAGAATGCGCTCGCCGTTCGGCGAAAACGTTACGCGTTCCACGCCTTCTGTGCGCGAGCCAAGAACGGCCAAGAGGCTAAGGGACTTCGCATCCCACAGTTTTGGCGCGTAGCCGCGATCGTGGGTTAGGAGCAACGTGCCGTCACGTGACTCCTGAATGTCTTCCATTCGGGTGTCGCTGGTGATCGGCACGAGGCGAATTCGAGCGGGCTTCGGATATTGACGAGCAGGCCAAAGCGCACCAAGCGCGAGGGCGCCTAGCGCGAGAGCGAGACGAGAGTTAAGCATTGGTTGGCCTAGTTCTCGAACACAAGCGATCGCTTGGCACGCTCTTCGCTGCTAAATTCTGTGCCTGGACGTTGCTTGAACTCCGTCTTCTTCGTGATGAAGTCGTTGATCGACGTGACAACTTCGCCGACCGGCAACGAGGGCGATTTTGAGAGTACGAGCTCAAGCATCAGCGTAAACAGACCGTGCGATTTTTTCGCGGGATCCTTAAACTCAAGGTCCGAGCTCGTCTGCTGATCAGACGACGCAAAGAGGAATGCGACCTCCCCCTGAACGGATCCACGCGCGAGACGAGACTTGGCGACAATGCCCGCCCCTTTGAGCAAGACAGACCCTGACTCTAGGTGAGCGCGCGCGCTGAGGGGCAGTTGGCCGTTGGCAACGATCGGTGTTCCGCTCGTGCCAATCATCGCGTTCAGCGATCGTGTGCGGACCCTTTTGATGTCGGCGCCGTCGAAGCGCAACGGTTGTCTTGACATGCCGCCGCTAAAGCAAGAGTCGAAAATGAAAGTCGAGTTGACCCCATTACTTTTCATGCTTGCAGCAAATTTCTTGAAGAAATCGCTCTGAACCAACTGCTCATCGGCAAGCACGATTACGGACGCTTTACCGGATGGTTTGGTTTTGTCGGGCAGCTGTGATCCGTGTCCCGAGAAAACAAATACGACTTGGTCGCCGGCTTTTGCCGTCGCGACAAGCCACTTGAGTTCGCGTACGAATCCGTCAACGCCTGCGTCACGGTCTGTCACGAGGTGGGCGTTCTCGCTCTTGACCTTGAATTGGCCAATGAGTAAGTCCCGCATGGAGGTCGCGTCGTTCACCGCTCCGCTGAGGTTGCAGCTAACGATATTGCCCTTGTCGTCTTTCAGTGGCTTCCCGCTCGCGTCAACGGGCGTCGGATACTTATTGATCCCAAAGCAAACGGTGTATGTCTCGGCATTGGCCGCGCACGTGATCGCAAGAGATGCTACGAGGACGGTTGTCTTTCGAATCAATTTATTCATGGTTCTGATTTCCCTTCTGACGTTTTTGGGTTACACCGGTATCGTCGGGACGATTTCTGTTCACCCCCATTGAGTGAGGCGCTTGGCGTGGTCAGTTCAATGTGCCGGGCTTCTGCGCGGAATCGGGCCTTTCGACCTAAGATTACCGATTGCCGGACGCTCGCTTAAGGGATGGCGCTCTAGTATCCGTCGCTATCGGGCGGCGGCATCAGCTTCCATGCGAAGCGTTGAGTAGTAAAAGACCTTGAACAGCCCCTTTTCTTCGAAGCCGAGCCGGCGATACAATCCGATCGCCTTTCGGTGACTCTGCAGCACAGCGACGCGACAACCAGTGTCGCGGGCGAACCCGAGGGCGGCGGTCATCGCGGCGCTCGCGGCACCACGGCGTCGATAAGGCTCCTTCGTGATGACATCATAGATTCCCGCCACCCCGTCATGGATGAAAACGGCGGTGCAAGATGCCAACCGGCCGTCGACGTACGACACAAAGAAATGGGTCGCGCCAAGCGCTTGCAATTCCTTCATCGCGAGCGCCGTGTCGATTCTCGACGCTTTCGAAACCCACGTCAGTTTTGGGTGGCCTTCGGCGTCGATTGCGTCCCACTCGTGAATTCTCGCGACGGGAAGGCTGAGCGGCTCTGGTGACCAGTCGGCGAGGTCTAGCTCCATCTCCGCCAGGTGCATGGGACCCATCATGCGTCGCGCCGTTCGCAGAAACCGGCCCAACTCGGCGGGCTGCGCGCTTGGCCCAAGCACCCAATCTCCGGGCCGCCGGGCAGCTTGAAAAGTTCGGACTATTTCCTCGACTTGCGAATAGTGGTCATCCATCTGACACCCGGTCACCAGGCACTCGCCCGCTGTCCGGTGGCTGATCCCCCAAAGCGCGAACGGACGCTCAAAGACCGTGTGGCCGGAAACCTTGAATCGCTCGCGCGCGTAGGCGATCTGGTTTTGTTCGCAAGGTCCCATTGATTCTCAGCGCTATTTTATGCCTTTCGCACTCGCAGGGTTATCCTCGACGGTGGCGTGCGCGCCACATTTGGCGCTCGTAAAGGCACAACTTCAACCGCACAGATAGTCGGGAAACTCGCCAGACCGCGGGTCAGAGAGATAGTGATCGTGCCGTTTACAAGCGCCCGCACGTCATTAAACTCCTTGACGATCGGGTGGTATCGCCCACCACTCTCCTTCGCGATGTCGAATTCGGTAAGGACACGAGCGCCGTTTAAGTCAACGTTGAAGCTGCGGGCACCGGCTGCGCTGTTCTGGGTATCGACAAAGTGCAGCCGAATCTTGTATGGAGTTTCGCCTGGCGGCACCGGGATGGTGAAGGTCACTTCTCCGGACCGGCTGGCTCGGTAGATGGCTTCAGGCCCGAGATTCGTACCGTCCATCGAAAGCACTACGGTGGGCTGAATGCCGCGCACGTTGCCGCCGTCAACGAAATTGTCATCGCTTCGGAACAGTTTTCCGTCAGGATTAGCGGCGATTTGACGGGAAAATTCACCGGCCGCGACACTGGCTCGCATCACGGGGCGTTCCATCACCTTCATTGCGAGATTCGCGTCGAACGGCAGCGGCTGATTCTTTGCCGGGTGATCGTCGACCGATATGTTCCAACCATCGACGCACACCTCGGGCGTATCGCCTTTCAAATCCGCGGAGCCGAATGACAGGGTGATGGTCTTCGCTTCACTCGGAAGCAACGACACGTAGTTATCCGAGTAGTAGGTTGGCAAGATGCGCTCACCGGTCTTCTTGCGACGTAATTGAAGGTGAACGCCTAGGGCGACCTGGTTGCCGGTGTTGCTCACTTGGACGGATATTTGGGTGTGCGCTGCGGACGAGTAGCTAACGTGCGCATCGAGTCGGGTCGGCTTTAGATCTTGCAGACCAGAGAAATCGCCTGGCGTATAGTCGTTCGCCGCGTTGGGATGCGTGAGCCAGTAGAAGTTTTCACTCACGACTTTGAACTTGGAATCTAAGAGTTCCAGGCGGAGGAAGAAGACCCCCTGGGGGGCGTCTATCTTGTCGATCGGCAGAACGAGCGGCGCCGACGCGCTGAGTTTTGGAACACGGGCATAGGCGACCCATTTACCTAGCGAACGTCCAGCGAAGTCGCACGCGACCGCTCGGACCTTCAAATCATTGAGTGGTCGGGGAGTCGTGTTCACGACCACAACCTTTCGATTGGCCTCATCGTACTCGACGTGAATCGGCTCGCAGCCCTTTTGAGTGCCAAATAGAGCCGCCGTCGGCTCGAGATCGTAACTATAGAGCTGCCAAACAAAGCTGGGTTGCGACGGATTGCTCATCCAAAGCAGTACGCCCGTCGCGGGCGCGAAGAGGCTGGCGGCGCGGCCCTCAAAGATCCCCCGATAGGATTCATAGTTCGCGAGCTGAGCTTTCCGCTCGAAGTCTGCGAATCCCGTGACTTTCCCGAAGCGATCGCCGAGCATACGGACGTAATCGTCGCCCCTCTGGGCTCCGCGACAAAGGTCGTGCATCGCCCAATCGTCGTTGAGAGGCGGCCACCAATCCTTGCTCGGCATCATGGCCTTTATCGCTTCCATTGTCGGGATCGAAGGACCTCCAATTTCGGTATGCAGGGCGTCACGGAATTTGAAGTAATCGGCGGGCTTATGGTAGCTATACGGTCCGCCGCCGCCAACCCCGTTCGTGGCTGAAGAGTGGGGTTGGTAGTATCGAACGCCATCGAGTTCCGCTACTAACGTGCGAAGGCCGTCGTTGATGACGGGAGGAGGGTTACCCTCGTTTCTTCCGCACCAAACGGCAACGGACGGGTGGTTGCGGAATCGCAGAACCTTCTCGCGCGCGTTGGCGAGGAAGTTCTGGGGGTCTTCTGGGATGGGTCCGTCAACGGGATTGGCGAGCCAGAAGTCGTCCCAAATCAGCATCCCGTACTTATCGCACAGGTCGTAGAAATCCTCTTGCGTTACCTGACCCACCCAGTTGCGAACCATTGTGCAGTTCGCGTCACGGTGGAGGCGTAACTGGGCGTCCAGCCGGCTGCGCGGACTGCGCTTCATCGCCTCGTCCATGCCCCAATTCCCACCTTTGCAGAAGATCGGAACACCGTTTACGATGACGGTTAAGTCTTTGCCGCCTTCTCGGAAATACTGAATGCTTCGGACGCCAAAACTCACCGATCGAGCGTCGGAACTCTGCACCCCAGGCTTGCGTGATCTGCCGTCCGAACTCTCTTCAATACGCGCAGGCATTGTGACAACGGTCATTTCGAGCGCATATCGATCTGGCTGGCCGTATGTGTTGGGCCACCACAGCTTTGGATGAGCGAGACGAAGCACCGGATGGTCCTTTGGCGTCAACTGCACGGTGCGAACTTCGCGAGCGGCCAAGTGAAAGGCGTCGGTGAAGTTAATTGGCGTACCTTTAACGGTGCACTTGAGTTGAGTTTCAACCGCGTGGTCGGCGAGGTTACGAAGCGTAGTCGAAATCGTGAGCTCGGCTGAGTCGGTTTTTGGCAAAGGCAGCACGGTCTTTACGTATGGGTCTTCGATCAAGACATCCTTCGTGTATCGCAAGCCAACGCATTGCCACAAGCCCATGTCTCGGTCACGAATGCCTGGAATCCAGTCCCAGCCGACGGTTGCGTTGAAAGTGGGGCCGTCTGCACCGATCGCGCCACCGTTGAGCCCTGTGCCCAAGGCGACGGTCTGTTCCTTTGGGTTGCCGGGGTGGTTCGGCGGCAAAATCTTGACGGCAATGACCACGGATGATGTCGTGTTCCGGGACAAGAGGACGGGGAAAATGTCGAATGAACCGCGAGTGAATGCGCCTTTCATTTGCCCGAGCCGATGACCGTTTGCCCAAACCTCGGCGGCGTAGTTGATGCCGTAGAAATTCAACCAGGCGTGGGTAAAGCCGCGCGGCGCGAGCGGTCCGATGGGAATCGTAGTGCGATACCAATACGATGTGCGGCACAGTGATTCCGGGATGTTGCGATTGTTCTCGCCGTAAAGTGGCTCCGGATACTTTCCTGCCTTGACGAGACTTGTGAGCACGGTTCCAGGCACGACAGCGTTGATCCACCCGGCGGTCTTGTACGCGTGCGACGAGATGATTTCGCCCGATTCTGTCGCGACGGTGGCGTCTTGCAGCGACCAGCCGGTGACGTTCGTTTCGCCGTCAGGAGGCAAATTTTGCGCCAAGGCGGACGATATTAACGAGCCGCAAACGCCAAGGATCATGCATAACCTTTTCATTCCTACTAACCTGTGGCCTCAAGTATAGGCAGATAGCGGCGGACAGCCCGACGCAGACTGACCGCTATTCGTTGGCGCTTTGCATGAGTTCTGCGAGATCAACCAGGCGGATTTCGTCGGTCGGGCTAACTTGCTTCAGGCTATCGCCGAGCATGATGCGGCAGAAAGGGCAGGCGACGGCAACCGTCTTCGCTCCGGTGGCGATCAACTGCTCCGCTCGCGCATTTCCCGGACGCTGCGTCGTGGGCTCTTCCATCCACATACGTCCGCCTCCCGCACCGCAGCAGCGAGTCTTTTTGCCGCTGAACTCCGGTTCCACAGCAAGACCGCTAAGCATCGCGCGCGGAGCGTCCACTTCCTCGTTCACACGACCTAAGTAGCACGGGTCATGAATCGCGACTGTTCCTCGGTCGGGGGTCGCGGCAAGGAGTTGGCCCTTCGTGACCAGCTGCTGCAGGAGTTGCGTGTGGTGGAAAACTTCAACATGCGCCCCAAAGTCGCCGTATTCATTTTTGAATGAATTGAAGCAGTGCGGGCACGCGGTGACGATCTTCTTGACTTGGTAGCGTTCAAACACAGACACGTTTGCAGCGGCTTTGTCCTGGAACAGGAACTCCTCACCAATTCGCCTTGCCGGGTCACCGGTGCATGCTTCTTCGCGTCCGAGACAGGCGAATTTCACACCGGCCTTTTTCAAGAGTTTTGCCGTGGCTTTCGTTGTGTTGATTGCGCCTGGATCGGTTGCGCCAGCGCACCCAACCCAAAGTAGATACTCAAACTCGACGCCATCGCGGCACAGCGGAATGTCAAGATCCTTCATCCAGTCTTCTCGGCTGGACGCCGGTTGTCCCCACGCGTTCGAGGTCGATCCAACCTGGCGAAGCATGGTCGCGGCCGAACCGGCGAGGGCACCCTCACTCACTAGATTTCTTCGTGCGTCAACGATCAGGTCGACATGGCGAATTAGGACCGGACATGCTTCCACGCACGCGTTGCAAGTTGTACATGCCCATAGCGCCTCTTCACTGATCGCCTCGGCGACCGATCTACCATCGAGCATCGCACCTCGAACGTCTTGAACGATCTGCTTGGGGTTGAGGACTTTGCCAACATTCCAAGCCGGACAGACTTCGGTACACCGACCGCATTCCATGCAGGCGTCGGTGGACATCAGGTGCCATCGGGAGTAGTCCTTGGCGAACTTTGCGCCGACCTGCTCGGTCGCTTCCACCTCTTCCATCGGGATCGTTCGGAGCTTCCCCATGGCGTCCGGAAGCGGGTCGGCCGAGGTGAGAATCGCGAGCAAGACATGGCGAATGCGCAGCTGGGGCAGAACGGCAAAAAAGCTGAGAACGAGAGCGGCGTGGAGCCACCAAGAGACCTTGTAGGCGAGAACGGCACCCGGGTGCTCACCAATCGCGCGACTGACCAGCATTCCGACCCAGGAGACGTTATCCCACGATTGGCGGTTTACGGAAAGGCGCATGCCTTCAACGAAATATCCGGTTAAGCCGATAGAGAACAGCAGGGCCAAGATCAGAAAATCAACTTGGTCATGGCTCAGGGGAAAGCGGCGACGGTGCGCCATGAATCGGCGTTGCTCGTCCGTCCCTTCGAGCGCGGCAGGTCCGAGGTCTTGACGTAAAGACGCATATCGACGGACAGCCGCCCAGGCGATGCCCGCGATGAAGAGCAACCCGAGACTGTCAAACGTGGCCTCGTAAACGAGGTAGTAGGTGCCCTTGTGAAACTTGAACGGCGAGTAGGTGTTGATGCCGAGCAAGGTCGTGGCAATGAACAGCGCAACGAATCCATAAAAGATGAGCAGGTGCATCGGCGCGCCGGAGGTTGGCCGGCTCGATCTCACCTTTTTTTGTGCGAGAACGTTTGACGTGATGTTGCGGATGTACGCGCGAACCGCGTCCGCCCGTGGTTTCCAGTAGGCTTTCCCAGCTCGCGTTTGGCGCCAGGGGATCGGTCGTCCCGTCTGCCACAACCTCACTCGAACCCAGATTTGCTTCGCCATGAACGCAAGGGAAAGCAACGTCAGGGCATAGAACAGCAGCTTTTCAGGGAGTGAGAAATAGAGGTATTCCTCGCGGGTTGGTACGGTGTTAGCCATGTTGCGCGCCGTTGCGGATTCTGACCATTCTATCTGATGGTCGCACGGTCGGAGCCTGCGGCGGGGTGACGATGGCCGATGCCGCACTCAGTCACTCATAATCCACTCATGATCTCCCCGTTTGAACCCGCGATGCTCGGCTCACGCCACGTTCGCAATCGGCTGATGCTCGCCCCGATGACCACTTACTCAAGTCTGGCAAGCGGCGACATCGACCCTTCAGAGTTGCGATATCTTCAGCGGCGAGCGGAAGGGGGTTTGGGAACGGTGATCACGGCAGCCTGTGCCGTTCACCCGACCGGATGGGCGTTTGCGGGGCAATTTCAGTGCTCGGACGATCGATATTTGCCTTCATTGGCGTCAGTGGCCGAGGCCATTCACGCGGGCGGCGCCTTGGCGATTCTGCAGATTCACCATGGCGGTCGGCAGTGCCCCCCGGAATTGTGCGGCGGTGAGTGCCTCAGCGCGAGCGCAGTTCCCGCTACCCGCGAGGGAGCGCCGGTTCCGCGAGCCATGACGGAGGTAGAAATTCTGGAGGTCAGCGGGTCGTTCGGCCTTGCGACAAAGCGAGCAGCGAACGCGGGATTCGACGGCGTCGAAATCCACGGTGCGAACACCTATTTGCTACAACAGTTCGTTAGTCCGCATAGCAATCGTCGTGAGGACCGCTGGGGCCAAGATCGGTTGCTGTTTGCGAAAGAAGTTGTGCGATCCACGCTCGAAAATGCTCCCGAAGGATTGATCGTTGGCTATCGATTCTCGCCGGAAGAGCCGGAGGAGCCAGGGATTCGCATGGAGGATACGGAAGCTCTATTGGACGTGTTGTGTGGCAGCAGGATCGATTACCTGCACGTGTCCTTGCGCGACTTTCGGCAAGGTTCGATTCACGGCGCGTTCGCGGGTCCGACCTTGAATCACATCGCGGAGTACGTGGCTGGTCGAAAGCCGATCGTCGTCGCGGGATCAGTCAAGAACTCGCCTGATGCGAACGAGGCGCTTAAGACAGGTGCGTCATTCATCGCGCTTGGTCGCATCGCGATTAGTGATCCCGAATGGCCACAACATGCGGATGCCGCGCGCACGAAAATTCCTCAGGGCGATTTCGCCACCGCACTCACTTTACCAGCCGGGCTTGCCCGCCGCATTGAAGCAGCAGCGGGATGGTTCGAACGCGAGTAGCGTGGCCCTTTTAGACCTTTGCCAGTTCTGCTTTCAGCGTGTTGATCGAGTCGATATTTTCCGGATCGGCCTTGTACAATCGCGCCAAATAGATTGACACGAAGTCGCCAAAGAAGGTCAATCGCAGTAGCTTCTCAAGTAACGAACCGCCTGCGGCCTGGACACGATGGAACTCACAAGTCTCACCGATCAGGCTCGCGGTTACGGACGCGCGCGTGTTCAGTTTCATTCCGGAGTCTGAATCGGCGAGCAGAATCCCGGTGAACCTTGCGTGCTGACGATTGCCATTTACCCAACCTAAGATTTCGTTGTGATTGAGTTCGGGATAGCCGTTGAAGAACGCCAGGCTCTTGGAATTCTCGTTAATCTGTGAGCGCCAGCGGTTGGCGATCAGGGTTGGCCACAAACCCAAGCCATAAATGATCGGCACCTTGCCATGCAGTTCTTCGGCGAGGTCGCGGGCTGCCGCATTCGACCCGCCAACGGTAAGTTCGCGCCCAAGGTCAGCGATCGCGTCAAATGCGACCTCAAAGCTTTGCGAAGGAATGAGGCCCAATCGCTCGCAAGCAAGCAGGACGGGGATCATCATCCATCCGAGAGCCGTGCGCGGGGGCTGTCCCCCGGGAACGACGTACGCGGTGAATCCGTCGCGCTGCGCCCGCGCCAGCAACTCTCCGCCGCTCGTCACACAGATCACTTGGGCTCCGGCGCGCACGGCGTCATCGTAAGCGGACAGTGTCTCTTCGGTATTTCCCGAGTAGCTGGCACAAAAGACCAGAGTCCGGGGTCCGACGTAGTGCGGCAAATGATAGTCGCGATTGACTTGGAAAGGAACCGAGCCTTCGTTCTCAAAGATCGCTCTCACAAAATCCCCGCCGGCGGCCGACCCGCCAAGTCCGGTGAGCACGGCGAAGGTTGGCTCGACAAGGAGGGGCGGCTGAACGACCTGCTGAGCGATGGCGAGCGCTTTTCGGCATTGGTCTGGAAACTCTTCGGTCAGCCGAAGCATGCCGTGGGGATCCAGCTCGGTCATCGTGGCGCGGTCGTTCAGGTTAATGGACATCGACTCTATTATTTCATTTAGCGCGTTTTCGGTCGCGGGTCATGTCGCCTAGACCGCGCGTCGCACGGGGAGTTGAATTTATGAATGCGCTTGCCAAGCGTTTGTCTCGGGCCCAAATGAACCGCATCTGGGGAGCTTTGGAAACTTCGGCTGCAGCGAAGGCGGATCAAACTTCGAAAGCGACGCGGTCAGACAAGCGAGTGAGCCCCGGAAGCAGGTGACCGGCTTCGGTCGGTCACAATAATGGTCATGTTCGTCACGCTTGAGGGGCCAGAAGGTGCGGGAAAGAGCACGCTGGCACTTGGCCTCAAGTCTGCCCTTGAGGCTCGAAATCACACCGTTGTTCTCACCCGAGAACCCGGAGCGGGAGCAGTGGGAAGCGCGATTCGCGATATCCTGCTGCACGGCGAGGCGCTGGATTCCAAATGCGAGCTTTTTCTGTTCCTCGCAGATCGTGCCCACGATGTCGCCAGCGTGATTCGTCCGGCGTTAGCTCGCGGAGAGATCGTGATTTGCGATCGATATGTCGATTCGACGATTGCCTACCAGGGCCATGCGCGCGGCATGGATCTCGACGAACTGCGCCGCTTGAACGCTTTGGCAACAGATGACCTATTGCCCGACCTAACCGTGTTGCTAGATTTGGACCCGGAAGTCGGCCTGGCTCGTCGACCTGACCGGAATCGATTGGACTCCGAGTCCCTGGACTTTCACAAAAAAGTGCGCCAGGGATTCCTCTACGAGGCCGCGCGCGCCCATGGGCGGTTAATTTCTATGGACGCGACACGGCCACCAGAAGAGATCCTGGCGCTTGTGGTTCAAACTGTTATTCTTCGACTTTCTAGCTAAGCGGCTACACCCTCCGGCACCGAGGCATGCACGCAATGCTCGGAGAAGAAGCCGGGTGGCAAAACGTGGTCTGGGTCGAGCTTTGCCGGTCGGCCGGTCGCACTAAAGGCGCTGCCGACGGGAGCCAGAATGTTTAGATCTGCCTCGCGGACAAAGCTCAAATCGTCATAGGTGACGATCCCCAAGACCTCGTCTACTCTCATCGCGTAGCGCCCCTCTGCAGCCACGACGACGATCATGTTCTTTGAATCAAAAGACTCGGTGACCCCGAATCGCATACGGCCGTCCACGACCGGATACGACGCGGAGCCACTAACGAGAGTGCCGACGAGCCAACGATGTTTGCTCGAAACCGCAAAGATATCGAGGTTTGGCAAGATTTTGTCGACGCTCTCGATGGAAAGCGCCATTCTGAATTCGGAAATCAGGAACTCCACGAGTTTTTCTTGCGCTTTCACACCCAAGCAATTCCACTCGCCGCATCTCTACTGGCCCGTATCTTTAACAGTTATCGGAGATCGCGCATAATGCCCGCAGTAATGCTTGGACTTCTGCTTTTCAGACCACATGTCGACGAAGACGCCATCATGCGAAAGCTGCTGAAGAACCGTCAAGCGGAGCCGGTGGTCCATATCCTCGCGGTCGGCAAATCTGGCGCTGCGAGCATTGACTTCGACATCTGGTTAGACCGCGTCAATAATTACGCCAACCTCAAAATTACGGCCAAGCATGAAGAGTACAAGTACTGTCAGGACGCGGTCGAAAGCGTCGAGTTTTCGACGGGCTCGGAGCGATACGAAAAGTGGCCAAACGAGAAGGATGTACCTTATCATTTCTTCGCATCCCGCGTTTCTGATCTGCCAGGCTCCGCGTTTCCGTACATCGTGATTGCGGACCTGATGAAGTACATCACGAAGCCCAAGCAAACGAATGACGACCGTGGTGACAGACTCAATTGGGAAGTAAAGACGCTAAACGGAAAACTGGATATGTCCGTTGTGGTTAACGACGAGGGGCAACCGATCTGGTTTAGCGTGTTGCCAAGCGGTGGTGCACTGCGGCAATGGACGCTGAAGTACGAAAATGTGCCGAAGTCGATCCCAATGTCTTTCTGGACAAAGCCCATTCCGGCGGGCTACGTTTCCTACTCCACTCCGATCCCACCGCCTCCGCTAGAGCCGGGCTTTCCTTTTCCTATGGAGGGGTGGATTGACGCTCAGACCAAGACAAAAGTCAGCCTCGCGCAGGCCTTCGGGAAGCAAACTGGCATGGTCGCCGTACTCGGGAACGACGAGCCCAGCAAGGCGGCTATCGCATCGCTCGACGCCCTCGCGAAACAGGGCGTAAAGATTGCTGTTGTCGGCACTGGTGGCCTACGAGGCCGCGCCGGTTGGATCACAGACACGACGGGCGAGCGGGCACTGAAATTGAGTGGTCAAACAACGCCGACGTTTTTCTTTGTGAATCCCAAAGGCAACCTTGAAATCACGATGATGGGGTTTGACGCCAGAAAGCGTGCGAAGTTTGAAGCGGAAGCCGTGAAGCACGCAAATGGCAAGTAAGGCCGATTCGATAGGCGGCGGCCCCCGGTGATTGCGGGCGTTGCCGCTCTGGTCGTCGCGCCTCAGATACTGATTCTCACTTATCACGACATCGTCCCCAAAAGGGATCAGCATAGCGTCTGGTTCGACTGCTCGGTATCGGAATTCGAATCTCAACTTGAGTGGCTAACCCGGCAGGGGGCGAAGTTTTCTTCGCTCGCCGGTTTCGCGGAGTTGAAAAGGCACAAGGTCGGCAACGACCGGATCGTCATTATCACCTTCGCGGATAATTACCTCGGGTTCTACCGCTACGCGATGCCGATTTTGCGACGACGCCACATTCCCGCGGCCCAGTTTGTTCACACGGGATTCGTCGGTAGTTCGATCGGCAGGCCGAAAATGACTTGGAAGCAAATTTTTGAACTAGACCGCGAGGGCCTGGTTACTTTTGGTTCGCAGACCGTCACTCATCCCGCTGACTTGCGCGAGTTGTCAGATTCCGACCTTCGCTCAGAGTTCGTGAAGAGCAAGTCTGCGCTTGAATTGAAGCTCAGACATCCCGTGTCGTACCTGGCCTACCCGAACGGCAAGTTCGACGACCGCTGCGCGAAATTCGCGCGTGACGCCGGCTATTCCTACGCTTTTACCGAGGAATTGCGACCCGCACTTTTGGCGAAGTCGGACTGGCTGGTTGGCCGCTATGTTCACACGAAGTATCGCCTAGGATGGCGAGATATCAGCCGTCGGACTCGGTGACCAAAACCCTGTAACATGGCGGTGTGGAAGCCCGACCGAATCTCACTCGCTTCAGTGCGATTGCGGCAATCTTCCTGCTCTCCGTGGGTGCACACATGGCTTCCCGGCATTCCGCTTGGCCCAGGTCGTTTACGTGGCTTTCGACGGCTTCTTACGTCTGCTATGCGATTGGGGCGATCGGAGGCAATTGGCTGCTCGCATCTCGGACGCGGTTAATCTCGCGCGCGCAGTTGCTGGCAATCGTAGTGGCGACACTTATCGTCACCGTGATCGTGCTACACGTTTTCCTCGCTCCGGACTTAGTGTCCTTTGCATTGGGAAGCGTGCGTGAGCTCGCTTTCGGGACACTGTTGGCGGTCATTGTTCACCTGATGATGTCGGTGACGGACACCGGGCGTGTTACCGGCGCGGCGGCGATCACATATTGCTTAGGATACGCGGCTCAAGCATCATGGTTCACCGTACAGGCTACGGCGTCGCTGAGACGAGCGCCGATACCGAGCCTCTATCCGTATGTTGATTTACTTTGCCTGCTTGGCGGTGCTTACCTCGTGTGGAATGCGCCTCGTCCGACCGGTGATAACCGGGCGGTCACTCACAATCGGAAAGACGTCAGCATCGCGGTGGCGCTTGGCATCCTCTTCGTAGTGGCCAACTTCCGGATCCACTCCATCGCTCACTTGGTGCTTCCGACTCACATCAACGATTTTCTCGGACCGATGAGCTTTTCATTAGTGGTCGTCATGCTCAGCACGACAATCGCGGTGAGCATTGCAGCGCTTGCGATGCAGGCCATTCGGCATCCGCACGATATGCGGCACGCGATCGGGCTGGCTGGCGCGGCGATCCTTGTCATCTTAATGATTCCTACGCTGCGGACGGACTACAGCGGCCGCCTCCTTGCCGTTGGCGCAGCGTACATGGTCTACGTTGGGCTACTAATCTTCTTGCTCGACGTTTCTCGCGAACGCCGGACCGCCATACCTGTGCTCGCCTTCTTCATCGCATTGACGCTGGCGAATCACGCGATTGTGAGCGTGACGCAAAGCGTCAGAAATCCAAATCACAACATTTTCTTCCTGGAAGGAGGACTCGCTACCGCGATCGCAACAATTGCCATCTGCACGGCGGCCATTATCCTATTGATGAATCTCGTGCCGCCGCCTACGGACGACGAACCGACTGCGGAAGCTGGCTAGGCCGGAACCGATGCCCGGCGCTCGATGCCTTTCATGTGCGGCAATAGCATCGCGACGAAAACCCCAGGGATAAACATCATGGCAAGGAACGGCATGACATGCTGCGCACCGTCAAGTTTGCGTGCCCAATCGGCGGCGTAAAAGGTTCCGATTCCGCTTACGACACGGCCAATGTTGTAGCAAAGGCCGGCACCCGTCGTGCGGATCATCGTCGGGAAGAGCGGAGGCAGATAGATCGGGAACAGCGCAAACAGTCCGCCGACGAAGAAGATGGTCGAGAACCCCCACAGTTGAACACCCATCAGCGACGACGTCTGGCTGTACATCAGGAGCGAAATTGCTCCCATAAGCATGACGAGCGTCAGGCCAAAGCGCACACCAATTCTCTTGAAAACAGCCATGCACGCGAAGTTGCCGACAATATTGAACAGTGCGTTTAGCACGGTTATTTGCGAGATCAGCCGTTTGGTGGCAGCTCCGTCCATTCCCGCCTTCGTTGCGTATGCGGTTATGACCTGCGGATGGTAGTAGAAGACACCCCAAATGACCGTAAGAGCGATCGAGGCCATTGCAGACGTAAGGATGGTGACAAGGATGAGGTCTTTTCGAAACAGATCGGAAACCTTTGACTCAACGACCGCCTTTTCTTCGGCCCAAACTTCGGGCTCGCGCAGGTTACGGCGGAACCAAACCGTCACGAGGGCCGGCAACACGCCGATAAGAAACACCCAACGCGGCTCTATCGTGCTCGTGAAGTAAATCGCGCCCGCAGCCATGATTTGGCCGACCATGTAGGCGCTTTGCAGTAGAGCGCCACCCCAATGCCGAAATCGCTCGGGCAGGGTCTCGGTGACGAGGGCAGAACCGGCCGCCCACTCGCCACCGATGCCGAGGGCGGCAATAAAGCGAAAGATGAGCAAGTGCCACCACGCCGTCGCGAAGAAGTGCATTCCCGTGAAAATCGCGTAGGTCAGGATGGTTAGAGTGAGAGTCTTCGAGCGTCCGAGTTTGTCGCCGATTCGACCGAAGAAGGCTCCGCCGAGTGCCCAACCTACGAGAAAGACGCCTTGAATGAGGGCGGCGTGGCTCTTGATCAGTTCGGGCGAATCGCCCTTCGAGAGGCTTGTTACGAAAGGAATCGCGATTAGAGTGTAGAGAAATCCATCCAATCCATCGAACGCCCAACCCAACCAAGCGGCGGCGAAGGCTAATTTTTGATCCTTATTCAGAGGTGGTGCGGCGGCGGCGACGGACATTGTCGCTAGTATAAAGCAATAATTGTAAGCTCATGACACCGAGCGAGCGATTAGCTGAACTGGCGGCCGGGCAAAATGCCGCGATGGTTTGCCGGATGCCAAGTGGGTTTGCCGTCATGTCTGATTGGCAGTTCTTGCCCGGCTATTGCATGCTTCTGGCATATCCCGAGGTCAGCCAAGTCACCGATCTCGACCCACACCTTCGCACACGCTATTTGCTGGACACGGCCGTACTAGGTGAAGCAATTATTGCGGCGACTGGCTGCGCGCGCATCAACTACTTGACTCTGGGCAATCTCGACCCTTTCCTTCACACGCACCTCTATCCGCGCTATGAATGGGAAAACGACGAGTACCGAACGAGCGGCCCTTGGACGTACTCACTCGAATATCAGCAGATGCCGGAGCACGAATTCACCGAGGAGCACCACGGTCAGCTACGCAAGCAGATTGCGCTGCATGTCACCAGATTCCTGGGGGATCGAGAATGATTCGAGTGGCGGTCTTTGGAGCAACGGGCTATGGCGGCTCCGAGGTAATTCGGCTACTTGCGGGCCATCCTGATGCGACAGTCGTGGCGGTTACGAGTGATCGTTTGCCCGGTCACAAGATTTCGGAAGAATGCCCTTGGCTCGCATCGGATCTTGTGCTTGAGTCAACAGAACGAGTTATCGAGCGATCGGCTGAATATGACGTTGCCTTCCTCGCCGTTGAGGCACGGCGGGCCACGCCGCTTGTCGAGGCTCTCATCGAGAGTGTAAAGATCATCGACCATAGCGCGGATCATCGGTTGAAGGATCCGAAAGCTCACGCCACGTATTACAAGACGCCCTGGAGCACTTATGCAGAAGAGGCGGTTTACGGTTTGCCGGAGATCGTGCCGGCCGAAACCATTGCCGCCGCTCGGCTCGTTGCAAATCCGGGATGTCATCCGACGGCGGCGCTTCTCGGATTGGTTCCGCTCGCGCGGGCCGCGGTCTACGAGGGGGTCACGATTGTCGACTCCAAGACGGGAGTTTCCGGGGCCGGGCGCTCAGCCAGGGAGTTCAACTTCAGTGAAATTGACGGCGGCCTTAAGGCGTATGCAACGGTTGGTCATCGCCACACAGCGGAGATTGAGCAATTCGCCGGTCTTGTCCGGTTCACGCCTCATCTCGTTCCTTTTGCCCGCGGGCTGCACACAACCGCTTACGTGAAGTTGGCCCGTCAGGTGAACGCAGACGAACTGAGGGCTCTTATCGCAGACGCATACATCGATCGGCCCTTCGTGCGCGTTGTTGGATCACCGCCGTCGACGAAGCAGGTTTTGGGCTCGAATCGGTGTGACATCTCAGTTGATGTGGATTCTCGAACCGGCTACGCGGTGATTTGCGCAGTAATTGACAACCTTGTGAAAGGAATGGCGGGTCAGGCCATTCAGAATATGAACTTGATGTTTGGACTGAACGAAGCGACCGGCTTACCGCTGAACGGAGTGTGGCCTTGATTCCAATTGGATTTCAATTTGCTGGTGTGCGATGTGGCTTGAAAAACAAGCGCAACGACCTAGGCTTGCTGTTGTCAGATCGACCTTGCCAAGCAGCCGGTGTTTTCACCACAAACTTCGTTCGTGCATCTTCCGTCGACTTCACTCATGCTGCAGTTGCGGACGGGCGCTTGCGAGCGATTGTCGTGAATAGTGGCAACGCCAACTGCTGCACGGGCGAGCAAGGGGTACGCGACACGCATAAAATGGCCGAACTTGCGGCAACGCGTTTAGGGGTCGACCCATCGGATGTTGCCGTAGCATCTACGGGCGTAATCGGCCAATTGCTCGACATGTCAAAGATTGCCAAGGGGATTGGGGCGGCGGCGCAGCAACTCAGCGACAGCCATGTTCCCTTCATGGATGCGATCTTGACAACGGATCTCGTCGAGAAATGGGGAGTCATTTGCATGGATTCTCAGGTGGTCTTTCAGCCCGATTCGCCAAAGGCGACCGTCGGCCCTGGGCGAATTTTTGGAGTGACTAAAGGTAGCGGAATGATGATGCCGAACATGGCGACGATGCTCGGCTTCATCGTGACCGATCTCGACACTTCCACACTTGACCTTGATGCAGTGCTGCGACGCGCGGTCGATAAGTCTTTCAACTCGATGACGGTTGACGGCGACACCTCCACGAACGACATGGTCCTGATCCTGTCGAACGGCGCGAGTGGAATCAAGCCTACGGAAGCGGAGTTTGAGCGCTTGCTGACCTTGCTGTGCACTTCACTAGCAAAGCAAATCGCACGTGACGGAGAAGGGGCGACGAAGCTCATAGAAGTGAGGGTCACCGGGACTTCAGATCCGAAAACAATTGCTCGGACGATTGCGAATTCACCGCTGGTGAAGACGGCGATGTTTGGTTGCGATCCAAACTGGGGCCGGGTGCTCATGGCGGCCGGACACGCGGGTGTGCCCTTCGTGATCGACCATGCGACTTTAAAGCTCCACGCAGGTGGCGAGGAGCATGTGCTTTTTGAAGATGGCGGGCCGGGCGCTTTTGACGCCAAGCACGTTTCCACGGCCCTGAAGGCCGATTCGGTCGTCATTGATCTTTGGCTTGAGGATGGCCCGACAGCGACGATCTACACATGTGATTTTGGATACGGCTACGTGCGGATCAACGCCGAGTACCACACGTAGCCTTTGAGAAGCGGCGCTACTGGCCGTCGAATGCTCGCTGGAGGGCGGGGCCGTCTAGCTTGACCATTTGCATCATGGCCTGCATAACGCGCGACGCTTGCTCGGCAGTGCCGCTGGAATAGAACCCAATGAGCATGCTCGGCGTGACTTGCCATCGGAGTCCGTACTTGTCCTTCAGCCAGCCGCAAGCCTGCGGCTCTCCGCCGCCTTCTAACAGTTTGTCCCAGTAGTAATCCAACTCACCCTGAGTCTCGCAGTTGATCAAGAAGGAGACGGCGTCGTTGAATTGGACGTGGGGTCCTCCGTTCATCGCGAGCAATTTCTGACCGAAAAGCTCGATTTCAGCGACCATCACACTGCCTGCCGGGGCGGGACCACCCTCAGGAGCTCGGCTGATCGTGCCAATTTTAGCGTCTGGGAAAATCGACGCGTAGAAGTTAAGGGCTTCCTCGGCCTGTGTATCGAACCATAGGAACGGGGTGATCTTTTGCATAGCCTTCATTGTAGATTTAGTTCGGTGCCGTTATGAGCACTCTATGGCCCGCCGCCAATGTGGCGACCCGTCGTTCACTTCATTCGAAACACGAGCCCAGTACCGCCGATGTCGATCAAGTCGCCGCTGTTCAGAACGACTTCGGTGATCCTTTGGCCAGCGACAAAAGTGCCGTTTGTACTTCCAAGGTCGCGAAGCAAAACAGACTTGCCGTCGTTTACAAATACGGCGTGCTGCCGCGATGCGGCGGTCGTGGCTATGACGATAGGCAAGTCGGCATTCCGGCCAACGATGGTCTCACCAATTCCAATCGTCGTCGTTCGACCGTCGATATGTTCGACCCAGGCCTGAATCGAGGGAAGCGCTGGAGCGACGGGCGCTGAGACAGGAACGGGCGGCGGCGTAGTTCGTTCCGTGACGGCCATAGGGATCGGGGCGGCGATGGGTCGCAATTTCGGCATGTTCGCCTCCAAAAACCGTAAGTTGTAGCTACCCACCGTGATTACGTCCCCGTGGCGGAGGTAAGCCGCAGGCGCGAGATATCCGTTTACAAAGATCGCGTGACCCGGCTGAGGTTGAACGGCGTAATTTACACCATAGACTCCGAGTACCGCGTGCTCCGGAGCGATCGAACCGTCTTCGGGCAGGCGAATCGTGGCGCGTTCACTCGCCCCGATCACGATCGGGTGAAGTCCAAGTTCCCACTCCTTGCCTTCTTTGCGGCCCACCTCCCAGCGAATGGAAGCTCGCCGAAGGCGTGCTTCGATAAACGCGAAGCAGACGCCAATCGCAGCGGACATGATGACGTAGTTTGCGAGGAAGTCTGGCTTGGCTGCCTCCCACATGTCTAGCTGCATCAGCGAGTTAGCATCGGGCATCCCACCCTTGAATATTGTTGCCACCGAGCTGATCGCAATCATAGGTGCGACGAGTAGCCGCACGCAAAACGAAACAACTCCTGCACTGAGTCCGGCGATGAGGGCGCGCTTGAATCGAGGCAACGTCGGCCCCTGGAATATCCAGATGACGAGGGAGATCGTGCCACCAACCAAGAAGCCCCAAGGCAGCACGCCTAAATATCGCCCGCCGGGCATGTAGACCAAAAGCGTGTCGGAAAAGGCGTCGGCCCAGCGTGTGACGAATCCACCGGCTACAAATGAGAGGGCGGCAAAGAGCAACGCCTTGAGCAAGCCTTGGCGTTCAAACCTCAAAAACAGGACGAGAAACGAGGTGACGAAGCCGCCTAGGAGGAAATAGGCAAGGTTTCCGTATGGGGTGCCGAGGGTTGTCAGCGGGGGCAGATTCTGGACTTGAGTGAGAAGCTTTTCAAGATCAGCCGGGTTCGACGACGCGGGCCCCAGCATTTCGGCGAGCGTTTTGTGAGGGAAGAGCGGGAGACTGAGTGTATAAGTGAGCAGCCCGCCTAGGGCCCCGAGCGCGCCATATAGAAACACCCTCCGGCCCGGCCTCATTTCGAAATATTAGACGGATTTCCGGGGCTTACGTTCGGCGACTAGCTTAAGAGGAACCCGTTCGGCGCGCGCCTCGTACTTCGCCGTTTTGGCGAGGATGCCGGCCAAATAACGACCGGTGTGGCTTGTAGGATGCTTGGCCACTTCCTCAGGCGTTCCGTACGCTACGATGCTGCCGCCTGCATTTCCGCCTTCAGGTCCCATATCGATGATGTAGTCGGCCGTCTTGATTACATCGAGGTTGTGCTCAATAACGAGCACGGTGTTTCCAGAATCGATCAGCCGCTGCAAAACCGCAAGCAAACGACGAACGTCTTCGAAATGTAATCCGGTCGTCGGCTCATCGAGAATATAAATTGTGCGACCGGTCGAGCGTTTGCTCAGCTCGGCGGCGAGCTTCATGCGTTGGGCCTCACCGCCCGAAAGGGTGGTCGCAGGCTGGCCCATTCGGATGTAGCCAAGGCCGACCTGCTCGAGCGTTTCGAGTTTGCGAAAGATCTTCGGTATGGGCCGGAAGAAATCGACGGCTTCGTCGATGGTCATTCCGAGGACTTCACTGATGTTCTTGGCTTTGTATCGAACTTCCAGGGTTTCGCGGTTGTACCGCTTGCCTTTACAGACCTCGCACGGTACATAGACGTCGGGCAAGAAGACCATTTCGATCTTTAAGACGCCGTCGCCTTTACATGCTTCACAGCGGCCGCCTTTGACATTGAAACTAAACCGCCCGTTCTTGTAACCGCGCAGTTTCGAGTCTTGAGTCGCCGCGAATAGCTCACGAATCATGTCGAAAGTGCCCGTGTACGTTGCGGGGTTCGAACGCGGCGTTCGACCGATCGGCGTTTGGTCAATGTCGATCACCTTGTCGAAATCTTCGAGGCCGGTGACTTCGTCGTGCGCCTCCCAAACGGAGCGCGTTCCGTAGACCTCGTACATCAAGCGCGGGAAGAGCGTGTCTTGAATGAGGGTGGATTTGCCACTGCCGGAGACTCCGGTGATACACACAAACATTCCGAGCGGGATCGCGACATCAATCCCCTTGAGATTGTTACCGCGCGCGTTGCGTATGGTTATCCAGCCCGGAGTCGACACGTAGACGAAAAGATACCACTTGTCATCAATGCGGCGCAACGCACGAGATACAGTTGCAGGCAAGAAGGACCTGCGTGGACTGGTTAATAGCAGACAAAGCAGTACCGGATCTTCGTCTATCTGAACAGTGCGGGTAGTTCAGCCGTATAATAGAAGTAATGCGGAACCCCGCAGGTGGACAGCCCGAATGGGCTGGCGTGGAACGCCCCGTTATTGCGGGGCAGTTTCATTTTAGAGGATGACGAACCCGTATCCTTGCGTCGCTCCCGTATCGACTCTCGTATTGAATTTTAGCTCTGCGGCCCCAAAAAGCTCAGAACCAAAGCCTGTCGAAGGCACAGAAATCAATTGTTGAGCGTGAAGGATTTTTTGCTTCACAGGTTGGGCAAGAATGTCTGCAAGCTGCAACCCTGCGATATTTGCTGACTTAGGCTTTAATTTCAATTCTTTCGAAGTGAGCAGTCTCTGGACTTTCTCAGGCTTCAAGAATCGGCCACCACACTCATAAAATTGGCGATACGCGGCCTTGAGTTTCGCGTCCTCATTTCCTCCTCGGGACTCTGCCATGACATCTCCCTCGGCATGGTTGAGATGCAACCAGCCAAGGTATCGCTCGAGCAGAGCAATCAGGCAGTAATGGTATGGATGCTCGGGGACTTGATAAGCATTCTGATGTTGCTTCTTGTCAATGACAACGCAACACATCGTAAACGGAGCATCCGCAATAAGCTTCAGTAAGCCCGAGTTGAACCGGACTAGACTTTCGCGGTCCTGCAGAACAAAGAATCTGCCCGACTTATCAATGATGTCTTTCCGATGCAAGATAACTGGGTCGCCGTCGAGCGGATGGCCAAAAATGTCGCGCTTGAACGATTCTAGGTCATCTTGAAACTTCGCGTAGGGTTCACCATACGACATCCACGCACCGAGAAGTCCCAGAAACCGATGGCCGTCTCGGTCGAGCTGAGAATAGTTGTGATCGCCAGACTCATCTATGTAGAGTCGGTACCGATGCCGTGGCAGCATGAAGAACTAAAGAATACTTCACTGTTGTGAACCTAATCTGCCTGCTTGAGTCAACTCATTACCAAAGTTGACCAAGTGAAATTTGCCGCTCTCAATTTGACTGATCATTCGAACGCAATCCTGAAGTTCGCAAAACCAGTCAAGCCGGTGAACGCTCTTCAGTGCACTCCAAACAAAGCGACAAAGCTGTAACGTGCCACGGCCTGATCTGGAATGCTCGTTTCTCGGAGATTCGCGGCAAGTCTAACGCGGCCACGTTACTCGTGCTCGTTGGGTTCCGACACAGAGTAGGCTATCCGGCAATGAAGGTTTACATTTCGGTCGACATTGAGGGCATTACGGGTCTGGTTTCATGGTCGCATTGCAGCCGCCCAGACGGCAGTTCATACGACTTTCCCTACGCCCGACGCATGATGTCGCACGATTTGAATGCGGCGATTCGTGGTGTTCGCGCTGCAGGGGCCACCGAAGTCGTCATTAAGGACTCGCACGGAAACTCGAAGAACCTCTTGATTGAGGACCTTGAACCGGGAGTGGAGCTGATTTCTGGCCACGGCGCGGGCAGGGACGGCATGATGGAAGGGATCGATGCATCCTTCGACGCGGCGCTGTTGGTAGGCTATCACGCTCGAGCCGGCACCCAAGCCGGAATCATGGAGCACACGATCACCGGCGGAGAGCATCGCATTTGGGTGAACGGCGCGGAGTGCGGCGAAATTGGGTTATCGCTTGGGGTTGCGTCTCGATACGGCGTGCCTCTGGTCATGATTAGCTCCGACGAAGCCGGTTGCGACGAAGCAAGCGTCCTCGTGTCCGGAATCGCGACAGCGCCAGTCAAGAAGGGGTTTGGACGGTACATGGGCAAGTTGCTTCACCCGTCCGTGACAGGGCCGATGATCGAAAATGCCGCCGCTGATGGGGTGCGTCGAGCCTCAGCGATTGGTACCCGACCGTTCGCAGAGCCAACATCGGTTCGTGTCGAGTTCAATCGGGCAGAATCGGCTGATATGGCAAGCAAGCTCCTTCCCGTTAGTCGCGTGGATGCCTACACGGTGGAGTCCACTCAACCCAACTACGCGGACGCACATACCGTTGTTTGGAACATCATGGCGATGATGCAGCCGGGCATAAGCACCATGAATTGATGCGAGAGTCGCTAGGCTAAACTAGGCCCATGTCCGATGGTCGTTTCAGCCGCCGCACCGCGCTCAGCATTGGAGGCTCCGCGATGGCGTTCGGCCCGATTAGCTTCATCACGCGAGGTCCTGAATTCGATCTCGTGATTCATAGCGGTCGCGTAATCGACCCGGACTCGAGTCTCGACGGAATACGAAACGTCGGGATTCGCGGCGGTCGGATCGTGGCGGTCACGGCCAAGCAGATTCGCGGAACTCGTGAGATTGATGCAAAGGGCCTTACCGTCGCGGCGGGCTTTATCGATCCCATTTCCCATGGGCAGAACGTCGAGAATGACGCGATCCAAGTTTTCGACGGTGTGACGACAAAGTTGCAAATGGAGTCAGGCGTCGAAGACCAGGACGCTTGGCACAAGCTACAGGCGGGCAACCGAATCTGTAATTACGGTGCCGGTTGCGGTCACGGCACGGCCCGCGGCCAAGTTCTGGGGAAGGACCACATTGAAACGCAAGTGGCGACGCACGACGAGATCGCGCGAATGGCCCAAATCATCGACGGCCAGCTCAAGAAAGGCGCATTAGGGGTCGGGTTTGGCCTGGAATACTTACCTGGCACAACACGCGAAGAAGTATTCGCAATGTTCCGGGTGGCGGGTAAGTACACCGCGTCATGTCATCCACACATCCGGTACGGAACGCTGCTTGAGGAGCAACATGTGTTGACAGCGATCGAGGAAGTCGTCGCGTGTTCGGTGGCAACGGGAGCGCCACTTCACATCGTTCATGTACCGAGCATGGCTCTCGGCAACACGGCCTTGGCGCTCGAGTTCATTGAGGCCGCCCAACGGCGAGGTGCTGACCTCACGTGCGATTTCTACCCTTACACCGCCTTCGGCACCGGAATCGGGTCGGAGGTATTCGCAGACGGCTGGCAACAGCGATTTGGGATCACCTACAGCGATCTCGAGTGGGCGGCCAGTCACGAGCGGCTGACGGCCGAGACCTTTGCGAAGTACCGAGCTGAAGGAAAGGGCATGTGCATCGCCCATGCGATTCCCGAGAAATCGGTGCAGACAGCGGTCAAGAGCACGGCCACGATGGTGGGCAGTGACGGCGGGCTCGATCACGGTGTTGGTCATCCGCGCAGCTCGGGAACTTTCTGTCGGGTCATTGGACATTACTCGCGCGACCTCAATCTCATTCCGCTTCCCCTCGCAATTGAGAAGTGCGGTCTGCGCGCGGCCAAGCGGATCGAGAAGCGTTGCGCCGATTTCCGGCGTAAGGGGCGCGTTCAGGTTGGAGCTGATGCTGATTTGATCGTGTTTGACGCGAAGACGGTTGGTGACCAGGCGACTTTTGACAAACCCGCGGTGAAATCGGTGGGAATGCGATACGTGCTGATTCATGGTCAGGCGGTCGTCGACCAGGGTCAACTGCGAGACATCCGACCGGGACGCGGGCTTCGCGCTCCGCTAGCATAGGGTACTTTCAAGACTTGGTTACGACGCTTTTCATTGCCACTAGTCTCGACGGGTACATCGCAGGTCCCGATGACGATCTGTCGTGGCTGTTCACAGATGCCGACTACGGCTTCGATCACTTTTACGAAGGCGTCGACGCTCTAGTCATGGGCAAGGGCACCTATAACGTTGTTCGCGGCCTGGGCAAATGGCCGTATGCAGGAAAGAAGACGGTCGTCGTCACAACGAAGGAAGATTTCAAGGCGAGCACGCCGGATACGGCGGTTTTCAACGGCGATTTGACCGATCTCGCTGACCGCTTGGCGGATAGCGGTGTGAAACGCGTTTGGTTGGTCGGCGGCGGTGAGTTGGTCGTTTCGTTCCTGAAAGCGCAACTTATTCAGGAAGTCGTCGTATCCTTGCACCCGGTAATGCTCGGCAAGGGCGTGCCTCTATTTCCGGGTCCATTCCCGAAGACGGTTTTGGAGTTGCGCGAAGCGGAGTCGTTTGACTCTGGCCTCGTTCAGTTGACGTACACCGTGCCAAAGAAAGCGGCCGCGGCGGACGCTTAAGTCCCCCGAAGCTGAATCCCTCTTGAATTGCGATCTCGATGGGAACTTTGATCGATCGCATCCACGTCACTTTCGGTCGATCACCCTTAGGACCCAGTCACTGACAAACTGATTTCCTGATCAGAATCACTTTTGCATGAAACCGTAAATCAAAAGGCCGATGCTGATCACTCCAGAGGCCATTCCGAGCATCCATATTGTGCGCTGGCGGGTCATTGCGGCTATCGCGGACATGGCAATGGCAATCTGCGACAAGCTAACCGCCAGCGCGAAATAGTGTCCATTGTGCAGGCTATGTTGCGCCTCCTTGTTAAGCTCCTCGGCCTTCTTCTCGTGGCCCTTGGCTTCTGCCGAAATGTCCTTTTGCTCCTGCGTGTAGCGATCGGCTTTCAATTTATTTTTGAGCTTTAAGGGGGAGCCCTCAGGCAACGCGTCCGCTTGGGTGCTCATGATTAGCCCCTTGATGCCCTTCGCCTGATAGTAATTCCATTGATCTGATGCCAACGTGTGCTCGGCAATCTCGTTATTCTTTTCGAGAAGGGCAGTGTTGATCAATTGACCGGCATTCAGCGAGCTGATCGCGGCAACGACGGCAAAAATCGCCGTCGTCATGGGTACGAGCTTGAGCCAGGTTGGAATGGCTTCACCACTCTCGATCAAGTGCTCATGATGCTTATCCATGTGCTCTTTGACATCGTCGATGGGAACTTCAATTTCTTCGGGCATTTCAAATCACACCGGCGCGCGGGCCAGTATCGCAACCGAAGTATGACAAAGTTGGTGCGGTGCCCGGCGTCGAGCTTGTACAACCTCCGCGGCGATCCTCGCAAATGCGGATGGGCTCACGTGATGCCCGCTGACGCGGGAACTTCGTTCTTTTCCCTTCGGAGGGATAAACTTCTCGTCCTAGATTCGGCACAAAAGAAGTTTGGTGCGCGGGAAAGGACTTCCCGATTCACTGCGTTCCCCGCTGACGCGGGAACTTCGTTCTTTTCCCTTCGGCGGGATAAACTTCTCGTCCTAGATTCGGCACAAAAGAAGTTTGGTGCGCGGGAAAGGACTTCCCGATTCACTGCGTTTCCC
>JBBRML010000035.1:0-38807 GCA_038230855.1 Fimbriimonadales bacterium
CTCGTGCCGCCCTTTCGTCGCTAGAAGAGTAGCCAGAATACTGAAAATCGAACGGTATTTCACGGAAGTTAACCAAGACCCCTACCTCGGCCTCAACTTTGAGGCCCGCAAGAGCGAGATACGCAACCCCGACGGATCGACGGTGTTTCTCATGGAAGATGTCATGGTGCCATCGCACTGGTCGCAAGTCGCGACCGACATTCTTGCTCAAAAGTATTTTCGCAAGGCCGGTCTGACCGTAGGGCAACTTGGAGGTGGACAGTACGATGCGCACAATCGAGAGCACCTCACACCAAAAGCAAATTGCGAGACGGACAGTCGACAAGTCTTCCATCGATTGGCGGGCTGCTGGCGTTTCTGGGGCGAGAAGCATGGCTACTTCGACACCGCCGTTGATGCTCAGGCGTTTTACGACGAGCTCGTTCACATGTTGGCAAAGCAGGTCGCCGCTCCCAACTCACCGCAATGGTTCAATACCGGGCTGCACTTCGCTTATGGAGTCGACGGCACCGCGCAAGGACACTATTATGTGGACCCGGTCTCTCAAGAACTGACCAGAAGCTTGAACGCATATGAGCGCCCGCAGCCTCACGCATGCTTTATTCTCAGCGTGAAAGACGACCTCGTCAACGAGGGCGGCATCATGGACCTCTGGACTCGCGAAGCCAGAATCTTCAAGTACGGCTCGGGAGTAGGCACAAATTTTTCTAAGATTAGAGGAGAGAGCGAGCGCCTTTCTGGCGGCGGAAGGTCAAGCGGCCTCATGAGTTTTCTTCGCGTAGGGGACCGCAGTGCGGGAGCGATCAAGTCCGGCGGGACCACGAGGCGTGCTGCGAAAATGGTGTGCCTCGACCTCGACCATCCGGACATCGAGACCTTTGTCAACTGGAAGGTCGTCGAAGAGCAGAAGGTCGCGGCTCTCGTGACCGGCTCCAAGCTCAACGAGCGCCACCTCAACGCGATCATGTCGTCCTGTCAGCTCGCGCCCGGAACGGTCGATTGTAACCCGCGCACAAATTCGACTCTTCGTCGAGCCATTGCCGAGGCGAAGACCGCAGAGATTCCGCTCAACTATATTCAGCGCGTGATCCAGTTCGCGCAGCAAGGCTACACATCGCTCGAGTTTCCAGTCCTTGACACCGGCTACGAGTCGGAGGCATACCTCACGGTTAGCGGCCAAAACTCGAACAACTCAGTCCGCGTGCCAAACACTTTCTTTTACGCGGTTGAGCAAGGCGCGAAATGGGATCTGACTGCTCGCACCGACGGTCGAGTCATCAAGTCGATCGAATCTCGCGATCTTTGGGATCAGATTTGCGAAGCAGCTTGGAACAGCGCCGACCCCGGACTTCAATACGACACGACAATCAATGAATGGCACACATGTCCTGCGGATGGACGAATCAATGCCAGCAACCCGTGCAGCGAGTACATGTTCCTCGATGACACGGCGTGCAACCTCGCAAGCATTAATCTAGTTCGACTGTACGATCCTACAACTGGTGAGTTTGACGTTAAGGCGTACGAACACGCGATTCGTTTGTGGACGATTGTGTTGGAAATCAGCGTCTTAATGGCGCAATTCCCGAGCAAGGAGATCGCCCAACTCAGCTACGACTTCCGCACGCTCGGTCTAGGTTATGCAAACCTGGGCGCACTGCTGATGCAAATGGGAATTCCGTACGACAGCCCCGAAGGCTTCGCTATCAATGGATCGCTGACGGCAATACTAGGCGGTGAAAGCTACGCAACGAGTGCAGAAATGGCGCGTGAACAGTCGCCATTTCCTTCGTACCGTCGTAACCGTGACCACATGCTTCGTGTCATTCGAAACCATCGCCGCGCCGCGTACGACGCTCCGAAGGACGATTACGAGGGCCTGACCGTGTATCCAGTCGGAATCCACGCCGCAGATGTTTCTCGGCACCTGCTTGACGCAGCCCAGCGTGCTTGGGACCGAGCCGTCGAGCTCGGCACGCAGTACGGATTTCGGAACGCCCAGGTCACCGTGCTTGCTCCAACCGGCACAATCGGTCTCGTCATGGATTGCGACACAACCGGCGTCGAGCCAGATTTTGCGCTCGTCAAGTTCAAGAAGCTTGCGGGTGGCGGATATTTCAAGATCATTAACCAATCGATTCCTCCCGCTCTGCGTCGGCTCGGTTACACGGATGCACAAATTACGGCAATCGTGGACTACGCAATCGGAAAGAGCACGCTCCGAGGCGCACCCCATATCAATCACGAATCCTTGATGGCGCGGGGTTTCACGGCAGAAGTGATTGCCGCGGTCGAAGCGAATCTGGCGAACGCATTCGAGATCGGCTTTGCGTTCAATAGGTTTACCCTTGGCGACGACTTCTGCCGTAATCAATTGAAGGTCACCGATGCTCAGCTCAATGACTGGCAGTTCAGCTTGTTGTCGTATCTCGGCTTTACGAAAGCAGAGATCGAAGCGGCGAATGAATTCGTCTGCGGCACGATGACAGTTGAAGGCGCGCCATTCTTGGCGGAAGCGCATCTACCTGTGTTTGACTGTGCGAATAAGTGTGGCAGGATAGGACGGCGCTACATTAGCGCTGAGGGCCACATCCGCCAAATGGCGGCGGCGCAGCCTTTCCTCAGCGGAGCGATCAGTAAGACAATCAATCTTCCGGCTGACGCTACCGTGCAGAACGTGCACGATGCTTACTGGCTCTCGTGGTCCCTTTGTCTCAAGGCCAACGCCTTATATCGCGACGGGTCGAAGCTGAGTCAACCGCTAAACTCTTCGTCGGATGAGTCGGCCGCGGCGATCCTCGAAGCTTCACTTGAATCTGTGGAGCTGGAGCCGACGATCGCGGAGCCGGTTATGTCCTCAGCCGTCGAAATGGCCGCGACTAAACTCGTTTACCGTTACCTCAGCAAGCGACGTCTGATGCCCGGTCGACGTAAGGGTTACACCCAAAAGGCTCGAGTCGGTGGTCACAAGATCTACCTGCGTACTGGTGAGTTTGAGGACGGCACTCTCGGCGAAATCTTCGTTGATATGCACCGCGAAGGTGCCGCATTTCGTTCTTTGATGAACTGTTTCGCGATCGCGATCTCGCTCGGTCTGCAGTATGGTGTCCCTCTTGAGGAGTTCGTAGAGGCATTTGTCTTCACTCGCTTCGAGCCGAATGGTAGCGTCAATGGTCACGACAATATCAAGATGTCGACCTCCGTCATTGACTACATCTTCCGTGAACTTGCGCTGTCGTACCTAAGCAGGACCGACCTTGTTCAGGTCAAGCCCGAGGACTTGCGTGGTGACACCGTAGGTCGACCGTCGCAGGTACCGGACTTCGATGACGAAGAAGTAGAGCAAGGCGCGCTTGATGGAAACGTTCCTGGTCGCGCTACCGAGTCGCATGAGTCCGCAGGATATGCCGCCAGTCGCGGAGGGCAAGAATCGCTTCCACTCGATGACAATCCTGGCAGTGTAGGCAGCCCGACCTGGTCTTTAGAGCAGGGTCAGAAGGGTGCCCAAGCTCGATACTCTGAGCGGCAGGTAAGTGGTCACGGTGCAAACGCCGCTGCTTTGGTCGAGGTCCGCGTGTCGGCGGTGGCTGAAAAGATCCGTCAAGCCCGACTCAAGGGTTACGAAGGCGATCCTTGCTCAAACTGCGGTGCTTTCACGATGGTTCGTAACGGCGTGTGTCTCAAGTGCGACAGCTGCGGCGAGACGAGCGGTTGTAGTTAAGGTTTCCACATCGGCACCGCCGAAACGGCGGTGTCACATACTCTGGGTGCGAGCGACGACGAGGTCGGCGATGCGATCATAGAAGAGCAGATCTCTCGCCCCAATTCTGCGCTCGACGCGCCCACCCCATTGTTTCTTGGACCGGGTAATTCCCGCGTTTAGGAGATCGCGCCAACAAAGGCGTCGATGCCGTATAGGTCGTATTCGGTACAACCGCGCGATCGGGCCATGCGCATAGCGGCGACGTGAAGCAAATAGCTGGGCATAGCGTGCCGAGTATTAGACGAAGTAGCGCCGTAGATGTGTGTGGCCGTGACCCTGTGGAAAATTACGAGAATTGCTGCCAGCAGCTGGCCATTCAAATGCGCCACTAAGAGCCGCCCTGGATTGGCCGCAAGAACCGCGGCCAATAGATTCAAATGAAATCCGAATGGCTCGATGAAGAATCCATCACGATCAGCCGTTTGTCGAAGCAGTTCGTAAAAATCTGGAGCCGCATCAATCTTAATTGCCCCTCTCACGACGACTCCATGGCGCGCCGCGATCCGAATGTTGTAGCCGCACTTTGGATGAGCGGCTGTGAGCAGAGCTTCCTCAGTCAAAATGAGATCCAAGAAGAGCTTGTCTGGAGGCGTCAGGTCCTTCGGTGCATCGGTCCAACGCGCATGATCGACGGCACGGGAGTTGCTAAGTGTCGCTCAATGCGTGGGCCAATGCTGTCGCCGGTATTGCGGGCAAAATGGTGAGCCTGAAGGCTTGACCTAAGGTTCATTAACGACGATTGGTGCGCTTGGCACCGGACCGCTGTGGACTTCCTTTCCATTCACTGTCACTCGAACCATGCCCTGGAGATGCAGGCCGCTCGGCCCAAGGTCAATCGATAGGCGTGGTACTGCCTTCGTCTCAATTCTAACTGTCGGCCCGTCGGTCCAGCACTCGATACGTGCATCTGGTTGCGGCATCGCATTAAACGCTCTGCCGACCCCCTGTGGTCGCAGAATCTGAATACCCCACACTCCACGATGTCGGGCAGTATCCGCAATGTAAGCAAAGTGATCTGGGCGTTTGCGTGTATGAGTGAGCATCCAATCCGTCTGTCGGTCGCCGTCTTCACCCCGCGGTGAGTGGCCCACGCCAGGCGATAGAACAAATTCTGGTTTGGCGCCAACTGTGATTAGTGCGTCTCGTGCCTCTTGGCTGGAAGGGATTCGGTCTCGGTTGGAATCTTGATCACCAATCCAAATGTGAAACGGCACAGCGGCCGCATTGGCAACGAGGCCGCGTTGCACGGGAAGCGCGTACGTGCTGCCCGCTTGCATACCGGCTGCTGCCCAAAGGTCAGGTGTCCGTTGGACCAGTGCCCACACGCCGTCCGCGCCCATCGAATGGCCTTGAATGTACCAATGATTTGGATCTAGAGTCGCAATGCTTTGCACTTCGGCAACGGCTTCCCAAAGATCGGTTTCTCCATCGTCCCGCCAACCGCGATTGCCGCGCCCCCACGGCACAACCGACACGATTTCACGCGGCGCTCGTTCGTTTTCCCCATGCGGTGAAAAGGTGAAATTGACGTACGCCAGAGGGATTGTTGGCCCGGCTCCGTGGAGACCGACCATAAACGGATACGGCTTCTGAGGATCGAAATTAGGTGGAAGCCCTACCGTGCAGTACTGCAAGGAGCCGTCGAGTTTTGAGAGACCGGCAAGGGTCAGTGCCCTCCGGCCCTTCTTCAGATACGTCTCAGCTTTGTCGCCATCGTCATGAAGTCCGTGGTCGATATTCAGAAGGTATCCCAGCACTTCTTTCGACTGTTCGTCCTTACGGGTAGTAGCAAACCTAAGCTTTTGAACTTCTACTTCGGACAGCGCCAGAACGGATCTGAGGTGCCGAACGAAAAGCGGAGGCTGCGGCTTTTCCAGCAGCGACTCGACCGCAGATTTGATTCGCCCCAGCACCGTTTCAGGGGTTTCAGCCTGGATTGTGGCAAGGGAAAATGCAGAGACGAACACAGATAACACAGCCCGATGTTGGCATATCAGCCAAAAAAACGGCTCGCTGGTGAAAGTTACCACTGCCCTCGTAGACGCAGCCATCCTAACTTTCTGATTACGACCGTTTTCCGGGCACAGTGCGGCTATCGAAACTCAAATCGATTGGCGATTAGGCATCAACCGCCGAAGCTTACGAGAAAAGCATATCGCCGCTGGACACACCAACCCGCTCGGCCCGCCATGGCGAGGGCGAGCCATTTCACTTTTTTTTCATTCGCTTGAACGTGAACCGCTCGATCTCTTTCTCGGCGCCGGAATCTTCAACGGTATAGAGAATGGACTCCATCGTATCCTTGTCGGATAGGGAAGTCCGCTGAATCCAGTGCCCTGGCGTGCCAACAATCGCCCGGAAGTCGTTGACAAACACCTTGCCCTCTAGGCGCCCCTTGCCTTGATAGACCGTGTCGTCATTGTGAATGTCCAGCACGTACACAGACTTCGAGTTAACGTCGTACCCAAAGCGGGTGAATACCGCCAAGATTGGCTTTGGTTGCGCACCTTTGGCCCCAGGAAGCACATCGCGAACCACGAGACCAGTTCCTTCGATTGACCGGCCCTCCAGAATCACCTGAAACTTGAGAGTCGCCGTCATCTGGTCGAAATGAGCCTCCCAGACGCCGCCAGAGTATTGCTTGATGAATTCAAGCGCGGGTTCCGCCGCCTGGAAGAAGCCGATCATGAACCACCGCCCAGCCAAGCCGGCAATGTGCGCTTCAACGCGCGATCAGAGCGGTATCCAAGCTCATATTCCGCTTGGACGAGTGTGTGTATTTCGCGGGTGCCTTCGTAAATCATCGCGCCTCGGGAGTTGCGGAAATAGCGCTCGACAGGGAACTCGTCGATGTATCCGTACGCTCCATGTATTTCGACGGCGTCATTTGCCGATTGGAACGCAAAATTGCAATTTTGCCATTTTGCCATGCTCACCTCGCGCGTGTGACGCTTGCCGACATTCTTTAGCCAACCAACTTGGTAGTAGAGCAGTCGGCCCATATCGCGCCCGGCAACCATGTTCGCAATCATCTGCTGAACGAGTTGTTTTCGGCCGATCTCCTCGCCGCCGACTTTCCGGTCCTTCACGTAAGTGCCACATGCATCGAGGCAGGCGGTGATGATTCCGACGGCTCCAGCGGCGACGGTGTACCTGCCGTGGTCCAGCGCTGACATCGCGATTCTGAACCCGTCGCCTTCATCACCTAACCGATTTTCGATTGGGACTCTCAAATCATCGAAGAAGATCTGCCCCGTATTTCCGGCACGGACTCCGAGCTTCCCCTTAAGCGGCTGGCTTCGAAATCCTGGCGTCTTTCGATCAACGATGAACGCACTCATTCCCGCGGCCTTCGACGAAGCATCGGAATCAGTGACGGCAATAACCAAAAATTGGTCTGCATAATCCGCAAGCGAAATCCAGGTCTTCTCGCCGTTCAGGATGTAGCTATCCCCATCTCGCTTCGCGCGAGTTGAGATGTTTACCGCGTCGCTTCCCGCATTTGGCTCCGTGAGACCGAACGCGCCGACTGCCTCGCCCGAAGCCAATTTAGGTAACCAGCGTTGCTTCTGTTCTTCTGTGCCCCATTGCAAAATGGTCAGCGAGTGCAACCCGCTGTGCACGGACATCACAACTCGCGCCGAAGTGTCCGCCCGCTCAAGCTCCTCGCAGACGATCCCGAGCGAGATGTAGTCTGTACCCGATCCGCCGTAAGCCTCAGGGATGCTGACCCCCAATAATCCGGACGCACCCATGTCGTCAAGGGTCGCGCGGTCGCTCTTCGAGTGTCGATCACGCTCGGCAATTCCGGGCACGATGTGTTTCTGACCAAACTTGAACGCACTCTCACGGATCAATTCGTGCTCGGCGCTGAGGGAAAAGTCCATCAACTAAGGATACCGGAGGCCTACTCGGTTCGCAGCGCCACAATTGGATCCAGCTTAGAAGCGCTCATCGCCGGGTACAGCCCAAAGATCACACCAATTAGTGCGCTAAATATGGCGGCCATGACTGCGGCAGACATCGGGAACGGCGCGATAAACCCAGCCTCGGTCGGCCATTTGAGCTGTATCGTCACGAGGTGGACGGCCTGACCAAGTAACCAAGCGATGAACATCCCGATGATTCCTCCGATGAGGCTGAGCGTCGCCGATTCGATGAGGAATTGCATGAGGATCGCCCCACGCTTAGCACCCACCGCCTTGCGCAGCCCGATCTCTTTGGTTCGCTCCGTCACAGACACGAGCATGATATTCATGATGCCTATGCCGCCGACCAGCAGGGACAGCGCCGCGATGGCGGCGAGAACCGTGCCAGCCGCCCCGACAACCTTGCCAAAGACTTGCAGAATAGATTCGCGAGAGTCAACTCTATAGACCGGGCGACCGTTCGACTTCACCATGAGGGCTCGCCAGACCTGGCCCATTGCATCATCGACTACGATGCCGGGCTTTGCTCGAAGCATGATCATGTCGATTCGGTCGCCGCCGACCCATTTCTTCTGGGCCATCGTGATGGGAATTAGCATCATCCGTGCGGTCGAGTCACCCATGAATTCTGTCTTCTCGATCAGTCCGACGACTTCAAGCGCAAATCCGCCTACGTTGATCAGCTTTCCGATCGGCTCTTGGGTGCCGAACAGGCGATTCTTGATGTCCTCGCCAATGACGCAGACATTTGCCCTCTGATCAAGATCAGCCTTGCTGAGAAAGCGACCCTTAGTGATTGCAAAGCGATTTAGCTCTCGAAAGTTCTCGTCAACGGCCGTGATCTTTGCATCCGTGATGTCCTTTTCGCCATACGACGCCTTCGTAACCGGGACGGAAAGGGTTGCGCTCGCCACGTCCAGGTTCGACGCGCGGTTCATCAGAAATTGGATGTCCTGCGTGCGTAGATTCTTGATTCCGGCCATAGTTTGGCCGCGACCTCGGCGCCCTGGGTCGAACACGACAAACATTGTGTCCGCCCCTAGCTTGCGAAATTGTCCCTTCAGGTACTCGTCGAAGCCGTTCTGAATCATGACGATGATCGTGACGCTCATGACGCCAATGATTACGCCGAGCATCGTGAGGAACGCTCGCAGCTTGTGTAGCCGAAGCATCCCGATCGCGACAAAGAACGACTGAGCAATTCCCATTAAGAGCCGTCGCCTCCGGCTTCCATGAATCCCTTCCTCTTCGGCCCATTGAATGGCGGCAGATGAACGGTGTCGCCTTCCTTTACGCCGGACTTGATTTCAATCTGTGAGCCGCTCACGAGGCCGACTTGTACTTCTTTTCGCTTTGGCTCTGTGAGCGCCGTCGCGGGCGGGAATTCGATATACGCTTTGCCATTCTCCTTCGTAACAAACTCGACAGGCAGCACAAGCGTGTTTTTCGATTCAGATAGGATTAGCGTGACCTTCGAAGACATGCCACTCCTAAGGTTTTTGTCCGTTCCGTCGAGCAAGATTTCAACCTCAAATTTGACGACGCTGTCGCTGGAGACGGCCGCTTGAGTGCCAGTAGCGTTACCAACATCTTTGCTCGCCGGTGCGATCTTGAGGACCTTTCCAGTGTACGTGTGTCCCGGCAAGGCGTCTACGTCTACTCTGGAGTCCATTCCGATGTGCATCCGAGCGACGTCGATTTCGTTGACATCAAGGCGGACTCGCATCGCGTTCCGGTCCTCAATCTTGACAATCGTCGACCCGCTACTGAATTGGCTGAGTCCGGTTGCGAGTTCACCCACTTGAAGCGTGCGCTTCGTCACTACGCCGGAGATCGGTGCTCGAATCTCCGTTTCTCCGAGTTGTCTCTGGGAGTCGCTCACAACCGACTGCAATTGATCGATAGAGGCTTGGCTCTGAGAGCGCGTCTTTGTCAAAATAGCCGTGTCTTGAAGGGCAGCTTCTGCCCTTCGCAAGTCTGCAACTGCGAGGCGATAATCCTGTCGCTTGACCTCGTCCTGGATGGAGTTGATATGAGCTCGATCCAGCGCAGCCGTTGCTTGTTTGATTCCTTGGTCGAGCTTGGCCCCTTCGTCTTTCAGCTGGCTCTCTAGACGGTTGGCGTTGTCTCGCGCTTGGTCCAGCCGAACCTTTGCCAGGTCAACTGACTGCTTTGCAGACTCCACGCTGCGTCCCGCCGTGTAGCCCTTGGCCTCGAGTTCAACCTGCCGGTCAAACTCCTTCTTCGCGGTTTCATAATTCACTTCCGCTTCAGCGACGTTGGACTTTGCCTGGGCGCGCTGGTTGGGGAAGAGGCTTCCAACCGATCGTTGTCGCTCTGACTGCGCGGAACTCAGCGCCGTTTCCGCTTCCGTGATCGCTGCCGCGGTCAGCTTCGGCTGGGCTCGCATCTCGAGGCCGAGTTGAGCAATCTTTAATTTGGCCTGATCGTATGACGATCGGTTTTGCTTATCGCGCTGGGCGATCTCAAGCGTCGCACGCTCCACTCCGTACTTCGCGCCGCGAAGCTGGGCCTGGGTTTGATCGAGCTGCAGTTGAGTCTCTTTCGGATCAATCGTGGCGACCAGCTGACCCGCCTTCACGAAGTCCCCTTCTTCAACATAGAGCGCCTTGATACGCCCGGTGACTCGACTCTTAACTTCCACGGTGTGGTTGGCGTCGATCGTGCCGCTATCCACAACCTTGACAATCAAGTCTCCGCGACTGACCTTCGCCGTTTCCGCGGCCTTGGGCTTATCCGCCTCTTTTTGCGCGGCTTGCTTTCGGGCCATATATCCGCCGACTCCGCAAATAAGCACGAGGACGACGACCAAAATCGTAAGAACTTTCTTCATGAGTAGTTGATGAATATCGAGGCAGCGGAACGCTTCCTGCGAACCCCATCCATTGTGGGTCTTACGTAGTCTACGTTACTAGGGTTTCGGGGTGACTAATCAGAGACCCAAGCATGGGAGCCGCTCGGCGTAGGAACTTCCGAAGACGTCATCACGTACACCGCTCGTCGCGAGTAGAGCCACGCCTTTTCGAAGTCTGACCGTGCGTAAACGGTTCGGATCTGATTCGTTCGTGCGGGATCATTGAAGACGGGATCGCCATCGCTCGTGAACCCAACGAGAACCACGAGGTGGCCCGCTTCCGTTGTCGAGAGCGGCTTGCCTCTCAACAAATCAAATGAGACGCTGCAGACCACCGGAATCCCGACTACGATCCAACGCTCCAGATCCGAAATCGAGTTAAGACGCGCAACGTATCCGCGCAGCCCCGGAAAGGATCCGAACCACGCCACATTAAATGCCCAATTTCCTGCGCCATCGTAGACTGGGTCCCAAATTGCCACCTGAGCTTCGGGCACGTCAAGTTCGAGCTCCGGCCGCTGAAGAGTACGTGCGGCATGGCAAAGCATCATTGAGGTCGAAGTCGCACTGCACAGAACGCCGCCGCGCGGATAGTTGCCTTGCGCCTTTTCGGGGACATCGACCGACTTGCCCCACGCCCTTGAGTGCTCACTGGTCGAAGCTTTGCCGCCGGTCGGGTCGGTAAAACAAACCGACAGAAGTTTGAGTTTCGGCACCGTCGAGCCTACGAATGTGAGGCGCAAATCGAGCGACGCGGCGTACTGTTTGAGTTCGAGAGTGTCGGTGTTGACCGTGCCCCAGTTGTCACCCTGATTCTTGACCGAGTGTCGCTCAGGACCGATGGACCAAACCGCCATCGTGAACCACTTCGACTCACCCTTCTCGCTTCTTGCCCTTGCTTCAACCGTTAAAGTGCCCGCACCGAGATCGGCGACATTCCAACTGACGATCGCCTCCTTGAATTTGAAGCTCGGTCTTACGTTGTTGAAATGCTGAACGTTGCCCGATTTCGCCATGACCGCAACGTTGATGAGTTCGCTCCGTGGGTATTCTGCGGGCTTGCTCAGGGTCGCAATCGAGGCAAGGATCATAGCTTATGATTGCACAGCCGGTTCGTGCATCAGGTACATTTCAATCTCGCCGTGCCCAGGTGGCGAAATTGGTAGACGCGCTGGCTTCAGGTGCCAGAGTTCGTAAGGGCGTGAAGGTTCGAGTCCTTTCCTGGGCACCAAATTTCTTTCGTGCCGACACTAGGACGAGAAGTTTATCCCGCCGAAGGGTAACGAGCCGCGAAGTCGAGCTTGTGCGAGATCCCGTCCGAAGGACACGCCGCGCGTGATGCGGCGAAGCGGAATCGGGGCGAATAGGGAAGTCCTTTCCTGGGCACCAAATTTCTTTCGTGCCGACACTAGGACGAGAAGTTTATCCCGCCGAAGGGTAGTGAGCCGCGAAGTCGAGCCTGTGCGAGATCCCGTCCGAAGGACACGCCGAGCGTGATGCGGCGAGGCGGAATCGGGGCGAATCGGGAAGTCCTTTCCTCAGCACCAGAACGCGGTTGCATCGACGTCACACCGTATGCTCAATGCAGACACTGAGCGCATCTCCTAACCCCCGGGTGGTGCTTGTTGGGCATCACTTCGAGCGTAGTGATTTTTGAGTTGAGCTAGCGCCTTCCTCGTATAATACGTTCGTGGACTATCGAGACCGCATAGTAATTGACCCGGAGATCCGTTTTGGGAAGCCGATCGTGAAAGGCACAAGGATTTCTGTTGCGGATATTCTTGGACACATGGCTGCGGGCGACGACACGGAAGCCATTCTCGCCGCGTTCGAGCAGCTCTCTCGTGACGATGTCCTGGCGTGCTTGGCGTATGCAGCGGACAGAGAGCGCATTATTCGGATCGCTTAATGTCTGGTTTTTTGCTGGACGAAAATTTGCCTAGGCAGTTGGCCGAATTTCTCCGAGCGCCGACGGTGCAGGTTGTTCATGTCGGTGATGAGGGATTCCTCGCCACGTCTGACGCGAGCATTTGGGAATTTTCTATCCTCGCCAACCTTGTGGTTGTTACGAAGGATTCTGACTTTCTGGAACTAGCAACTGTATCCGCTACCGGAAGGGTTATTCACTTGGCGGTTGGCAACATGAAATTGGCCACGCTTTGTGCGTTCATTGAAGGCCATGTTCAAGTTATTCATGAGTTTCTTCGAAGCGCTGACCGTATCCTGATACTCCGAATCGAAAATAGGTGAGCGAGTCTTGCCCTTGCGTAGCCATTGAAGAAAAAATCGCTGAGCGAGTGGATGCAACCTGCGGCCGCCGATTAGCAGTACAAGCCAACCGGGCACCCTCCGTAGATTCAGGTCTCTAGTCAGGTCCCAAAAAGAAGCGAGTTAGAACTCTTCTCTTGACCACCTCGGTGTGCCTACCCCGTGGCAACTTCAACTTAGCGCCCTCAGCCGTTTCCGGGAACTACTACTAATGCAATGCAGACACTAACCTCCCACGCGTCGTGGCGGACCGCCTGGAGCGGGGGGCAGGCTTGGATCACCTGTAGCTGGTGGAGCATGATCGGTCTTGGCTCGCGGACCGAGCAGCTCCGTGAGCAACGGTTTCAATCCATCTGCCCACACCTGATAACCTTTAACCGACGGATGTAAACCATCCGCAGTCATGCGCGGCAGCAGAGTTCCCGAGGCATCGGCCAACCCCGAGTTCACGTTCAAATATCGCACCTGGTCATCCGCAATCGAGGCTAACCGCGCGTTGATCGCGGCGATCACCGTCGAATACCCAGCCTTATCGCTCCGCGGAAACAGGGCAGTCAAAATGATCGTAGCGCGCGGAGCCTTTTGGCGGCAGGTCTGGACGATCGCCTCCAAACCGCGCGATATTTCGTCTACCGTCTGGCCCGCGCCAACGTTGTTTGTGCCCGCCTGTACAACGATCACCTTTGGCTGCACGCCGTCCAACTCGCCGTTCTTCAGGCGCCAAAGAATGTTCTCTGTCCCATCTGCACCCCACCCGAAATTTCCCGCGTTCCAGCCAAAGAAATTCGCCGTCCAGTTCTCGAGCATCGGCTTGTACGCGGGATCGGTCGCGCCCCATCGACGGGTGATCGAATCTCCCACGAAGTACACATCAATGCCGCCTTTGGCGGCCTTCTGCAAAAGCTGAAAGTGCGCGAACTGCGAGTTTTGGTCCGAGCGAGCCTGAGGCAAGTACGGATGGCCAGAAACGGGAGTTCGATCGGTCGGAAGCGGAGGCGCCGAAACATATCGCGAAGCCCAATCGAAGAATGCGGGCCAATTCGGCGTCACTTCGTGACCACCATCATGCTGACGCCACGCGAGCTCGCCGCCGATCAAAGTGTTCACCGCAGGCATCGGGTCAGTCAGATAATCGCCGGGAGTTCCAAAGTCTTGTTTGCCCAATAGCCGGTACGCGGGACCCGCAAGCACGCCGGCCATAAACGATCCGTGGGCATCCACCCACTTCGCGTCCCCCTTTTCGACGAGTCCATAACTGATGAAGCAGGGTCTCGGCGCACAAAGCGCGATCAACTGATGCGAGTCCACCGGAATATCCGCCGCGGTCTTAGCAGGGTCTGAAGCGCCGTATTTGATGAAGTTGCCCGCCATCCAGTAATATTCGCCACCCGCCAGATTCTCGACCGCTTCGCCAAATATATGTCGATGCAGCTTTGCGCCGCCTTCGCCAGAAGACCCGATGAACCCGACCGCGATGCGGGGGTCAAATGCCTCAGCAACAAGCGCCGCCTTCCCGTACCTCGAAACTCCTTCGATCGCAAGCTTCGACGCATCCACGTGGCTCGACTTGTCACCGGCGAAGTAGTCAACGAGGCGACTGGCTCCCCAGCCCCATGCGCGTAAAGCGCCCCAGTCATCAGGTTTTCGTGGCTGACCGTGGTTGCACAGGCCGATAATCCCCATCTCAAGGTGGTTGTTATCCGGTTGGATCGAGTTCGGAACGATCACGCCGTAACCCCAACCGCGTTCGATAGCTTGCTGAGTCCAGGGCTTAGCCGTGCTTCCCGGGCGTCGGAACGGAGCCCCGGAACCGAAGCCGAATTCCACTATGATCGGTACTCGAGCAGTGGAATGAGCGGGCACGGTGTAGCTCGCCTGAATGTCTACTTTGACCTTAGGATAGGCGCGATTGTCCACATGACCAAGGAGCGTCTTCGTAATCGTTGGGATGCCGCCACTTACGCCGGGCGTGATTCCGGTCACCTCCCAAGTCACGCGTGGTGTGCGTCTCGGAACGCGACCGTACACCTCGCGGTCGAACAGCTCGGCAATCTCGCGTCTTCGGCGTGCCCATTGAGCAGGCGTGGACACCGCATCGCCATTTTCCATCTGGAGCATATACGGCATCGTGCTTTTGAATGGATTCGAGCTCGCTTCGTTGAAGGTCGACTGGTTGTTGGGATTTGGCCCAGGGCGAATCGATCGCAAACCCAGCAGACGCATCATGTTCGCGTGGTCGTCAAACGGCGGCGGAGGCCCTCCACCGAACTGAAATGCGCTTGCGATGAAGGAGCCACCTAACGTGGCGACAAGAATGGCTCGGAAGTTTCGCATCGTTTCGGACCTCGTGGACACTCTGGATAGACCAGAGATCCAAGCATTTTGCATGCTACCCGCCTGCAAAGTTCTGGCAATCGGTCACTATTAACCGTTTCCAAAACGAAGCACGATGGCGCAGGCGATGACTGAATCCGAAATGAGGCGTTTCATTGGCGAAGTGCATCGTCAAGAATCGACCCGTGTCCTTGCGACCCTCGTACGGGTCGTTGGCGACCTCGATTTAGCCGAAGACGCGATGCAAGACGCGTTCACGGCGGCACTCAAGCAGTGGATCAAAGAGGGTGTGCCTGTGAATCCTCGTGCGTGGTTGATTACCGCGGGACGGTTCAAGGCGATCGACGCCCTTCGCAAGAACAACCGGAACGCTGAGCTGACGGATTCCGCGATGCCTGTGTGTATATCCGCGCCGTTGCTCGACGACAACACCATCGAGGACGATCGGCTGCGCCTCATCTTCATCTGTTGTCACCCCGCCCTGCCAAACGAAGCGCAAATCGCTCTGACGCTTCGCGAAGTCTGCGGTCTCACAACGGAAGAGATTGCCCATGCATTCTTAACGAGTGCGCCCACGGTAGCTCAGAGAATCGTCCGCGCGAAAAGCAGAATCAGGGAAGCGAAGATTCCTTATGAACTGCCAGAAGGAGAATTGCTTCCTGAACGCCTTCAAAGCGTGTTGAAAGTGGCTTACCTTGTCTTTAATGAAGGTTATTACGCTTCGTCCGGCTACTCGCTCACTCGCCCGAGCCTGGCGAGCGAGGCAATCCGGCTAGCACGGCTCGTTGTCGAACTGCTTCCCGATCCAGAGGTCTTTGGGCTCCTCGGCCTAATGCTCTTACAGGAGTCGCGCCGATCAGCCCGTAGTACCGCGACCGGCGATCTAATTCTGCTGAGCGACCAGAACCGTGAACTCTGGAATCATTCGATGATCGACGAGGGGCTGAAATTCGTCGGCCTCGCGATGGCCGCCCGACACCCAGGTGCTTACGCGTTCCAGGCAGCAATCGCCGCGGTTCACGCCTCGAGTAAGTCAAGCGAGGAAACCGACTGGAACAAGGTTGTTGGCCTTTACGATCGCCTTGTCGGACCGCACGCATCACCCGTAGCTGCGCTGAATCGTGCAGTTGCCGTCGCGATGCGAGACGGCCCGGAAGCAGGAATCCAACTAATCGACGAAGTGATGAGCACTGGAACCCTCGACGATTATGGGCTCGCCCACTCCGCTCGGGCGGACCTCTGCCGGCGTTGCGGACGCACGGCAGAGGCGCGCGATTCGTATCTGCGAGCCCTCAATCTCGCCACCCAAGACGCTGAACGCAGATTTCTCAACCGGCGAATGGAAGAGTTATCGAGCGGACAGTCACCGCGACCGTGAAAATAATGAAAACCTGAACTGTCGAATCGAAGACTCCTCAAACGATGAATTAGCGACATGCATTCGAGCACCCAAACTAAACTCGGCGGAGCACGTTCTTGGCCGGGCAGAATGCAGGACAAATAAACATGAAATACCTATGCCTTGGATATCTCAATATGCAACAGTTCGACGCCGCGCCTGAACAAGAGAAGTCGGACACGATGAAAGCGTGCTTTGCGCAATGCGTCCCGTTTCGCGCAACCGGGAAGGTTGTAGAGGAGGAAGGTCTCCAGCACACTAGTCAGGCTCGAACGATCAGACCGCGGAACGGTCGGCCAACGGTCACGGATGGTCCCTTCATCGAAACGAAAGAGCAGCTCGGTAGCTTCTTCATCGTCGAAGCCGACAACATCGATGAAGCGGTCGCGGTCGCGTCGCTACACCCCGCGGCAATGTTTGGCGAGCAGTACGGCTTCGGAATCGAAGTCCGACCGATTCAGTAAACTCGGGTTGCCACATAAAGTTACGACTCTCTCGATCATCGATCGAGAGAGTCGTACTGGTTTGCCAAGCGCAGAATTACCCGCGCTTGAAGACACCGGCCGGAGCTGTCGGACCGCTCTGACCCTTGATGAACTTCGCCACGTCCGCATGGAGTTGCTTGCGGCAAGTCTCATCCATGTAGATCATGTGACCGGCCTGATATCGCGTCCGCACGATGTTGCCCTTGAGGCGATCATCAAGGTTCAGTCGATCGAGCAACTGGTCGTTGCTTCCCATCGGACACGCAACGTCGTAATAGCCCATGCAAACCATGACCTTGGTGTACGGGTTTGCCGCGATGGCCTGTCGGATAGACTCGCTCTTGTCTAGCGGTCCGCCCTCCGGGTACTTCCAAGGGCCACCGATGCCTTCGCCCAAGATGTAGTAACGTAGCGCCGTTTTGTATCCCAAGTCGCTCGTCAAGTAGTCATTGACGGTCGACGTGAAGACCGTCTGAACCTGCGTGTAGGAAGGATCCTCGCCGCCGCGCTCGGTGGTTGGCGCAAGGTCGATTCCGATGTAACGCGAATCATATCGACCGATCAGGTCGTGCTCGGAACGGAGCAAGTCTTTATAGAATCGACCGTCCGAAACCTTGAGGTTGGCCTTGTCTAAATACGCTTCAGTGAGGCCCGTAAACGAGCTCATCTTTGCGATCAACTCCTTGCGCTTGTCTGCGGCAAGCTTGTCGCCGAGGCCGAGCGCAGGGAAGTAGTCTTCCTTCGCGAACGTCATCGTCATGTCATAGATTTCGGACACTGGCTTTCGTTGCATATCCGCCGATAAGCGGTGGTGATACCAAGCCGACGCCGCCAAGGTCGGGAGATGGAAAGCAAATCGAGCGTCGCCGCCACGGGCTGTTTCGGCGTTCGCCGGACCAATGAGTGGGCTGACCAAGATAAGTCCGTTCAGGCCAATTCCATGGTTGTGGAGCCAAATGGACAAACCCGAACCTCGGATTCCACCGTAGCTCTCACCCATCACAAAGATTGGGCTCAGCCAACGCCCTTCCGTACTCAAGAATGACCGAACAAACTCGCCTACGCTGTTAATGTCGCCGTCAACTCCCCAAAACTTCGGGCCGTCTTCCGGTTTCTCCGCGCGACTAAATCCGGTTCCCACAGGGTCGATCGTTACAATGTCAGACTCCGGCAGGATGCTTTCGTTGTTTGGCACAAGCTCGTAGGGTGGAGGAGGCATGAAGCCATCGACCGTGCCCATCTTTGGTCGCATCGGACCGACGAATCCAAGATGCAACCAAACGGAAGCGCTTCCGGGTCCGCCGTTGAAAACAAATGTGACCGGTCGCTTTGCTCCGGATGGAAGGTCCGTTCGCTTGTAATAAGTAAAGAAAATGCGGCCTTCGATGACTCCGGATTTGTTCCGAGACGGCATCATTCCCGCCGTGGTCTCGTACCGAACGTTTTGACCCCCGATTCTGATCGCGTGATCTTTGCGTACCCAATCGGGTTGGACCTCGGTTTGAGGAAGGCCTTGAAGGACGAAGGATGCTGCTAACACCGAAAGCATCCTCCGATTATGCCCTAACAGTTCCAGTCAAGGATAAGCGGTTCTAAGCCACAGAAATTGTCGGAGTTCGGTGAGAAGTGCTTCCGCGACAAACTTCCGTACGTCGCTCCCGTATCGACCGCCTAGATGGTAATTAGACTCTCAGCGTGCGGGAGCAGCCCGCACTTCAGAAAACTGTGCCCTCGCTCAACGTCACCTTCGGCTCGCCGTTCTTGACCTCAACTGATCCCCAGCCGCTTGGAGTAACGAAGAGCGATCGGCAATCCGGACCTATGGCAGTCAGTGTCTTCGTAACCGCATCCGCGCGGACGCCAGAGAAAGCCAAGATCAATCCGTATGACGCGAGTGCCCTCGCGTAGTGTGAACCGCACTCAAACTCATTGTAAGGATTCCTTCTGCGGCCGTCGTATCGTGCTCGAATACCTTCGACGATTGCGAGCGCTTCGGCTCGCATCCCTTCATAAGCGAGGTGAGTCGCCACCTGGTACTCGATACCGGTCCACACTTCGTCGGAGTAGGGGAAAGGGAACTCGGGCCGGCCACCGTTCGGCCAGGATGCCAAGAGCAGCCCACTTTCATCCTGCATCGCGTACACCCGCTGAAGGTTTTCGTGGTCACCAAGTGGCGACAAAAAGTTGTGGTTGTAGATACTTCTGAGGGCGGTCCGAATCAGGGTCGGGTCCACGAGGTCACCCAATCCGGCAACTGTTGCCGCCAATTGACCAAATACTTGATCCGTCAAGCAGCCGAGACCGTGCTGATATTTCGGTGCACCAGGAACGAGGCAATCCATCGTTTGCACAAAGAACTCGCCGTTCCACAGCCTTTCTTCAGTAAGTGGACGACCCGAATCGTACAGCCGTCGATATTCTGCCGCGTCCTCGACTTCTCCGAGATGTTCTGCGATCTCGGCCGCCGACCGAAGCGCAGCAAGGTAGAAAAACTGCGTGAGGGGGTTCGGTCCTTCGAAGTTGATGTCGTAGGTGTTGTGCATAGACCCCTCGACCAGCCCGTCCCGATCACGGTCCCACATCACCCAGGCGTATCCAAGCGCACGCTTTGCGGCGGGCCAAAGTTCTCGCAGACGCGCCTCGTCCCCCGACAGTCGCCAGTCTCGGTAGAGCTGCACGATGCCTCCAAGTTGACCGTCGCTTGCCGCATGCCAAAGGGTCGAATCGTGGCCGAGCGGGAGCATCACTCGAAAATTGAGCGCACCCTTCGGACCCTCTGGTCCGCAGTTGAAGCTATGTGTGTATTCCGCTCGCCGCATGCTGAACTGCATATCCGGAAAGAGATATGCGTGCGTCAGCGCGTAATTCCAAACGTGGGAACATGTTCCTGAGCAGCATCCTTCCTTCGGCGAGCAACCTTCCCAAGCCCAAAACGTGCCGTCATCGAGTCGCAGTACGGTTGGTGAGTGAAGAATGGATGCCGTCGCGCTAACCGACTCAATCACGCTCGTCGGTAGCGTCGAGTCAAAGAGAGCTTCCTCAAAAGCAAGGGTGCGCGATGCCAGTTCATCGTATCGCGAATAGAATTCCTCAGTGGCGGCGATGGCTGAGGGCCAACGGTCGGCATACCACGGTTTCCAGCGGTGTCCAAACGAGGGCGAGTTCTTGTCCCAGTACTTGGATGAAATTGGAAATCGCCACGCTATCGTGAACGGTATCTCGACGGATTCTCCGGGCAGTAAGTGAGCTTGAGCACCGAGCGATCCCGCTGCTCGACGCGTAGAAGCTTCGGGCTGCGTTGTTTCAAGAGTTCCAGTCGATCTAAATGTGTTCCACATGCGCTGAATGGCATCCCACCAATCACCGGGCTCCCATCGAGGCTCGCAGAATGCATGCGGCGAGTTTGTAGCGAGGACAACCGTGCCAGTCCCTGGATCGTCGTCGGCGAATCCTGGGTCGCTGAATTCAATCCCTGTGAACGTTTTGGATTCAACCTTGCGATTCTCGGCGGTGGTCGACTCGCTTGAAGTGCCGCCGACAGGATTCATCATCGTCCACGCGACACTGACATCCAAGGGCTTGTCACCCGTATTCGTAAATCGGTAAACGAGGCAAGCTATGGGAAAACTTGAACTATCGATGTCCAGAGGAACGAACGGATTGAAAGCCGCGAGTTCGACTTCCAACGGCAGATTTGCCTTCGTGAATCGCAGTCGAGCGAGTGGGAAAGTACCAACAAACTCAACCTGGTCGAAGCAAGGGAGTCCGTCCATTTGGCGAAACATCCGGCCGTGACCGAAATCCCAGAATTCGGCCGTTTCACCGATCCAGTCTCGTGTCCGTGGTCCTTGGAGCGCGAGCGCTCGCGGAGCTGAACCAATTTCCCGCACGAAGAGGGCTGGAAACGTCATTTCCATCAAGGTGTTCTTGTTTGGCCGTCCGTAAATCTCCCAATCGCGAAATGCTCCGCGTCCGTCCAAACTGATGCACCCGGTTCCGATGCCGCCTAGAGGGAAAGCGATCTCGCGCAGATTGTCGCCTGCGTAGGTGTAGGGTCCAGTGTCGAACTTCGGCGTAAATATCTTGCTGCTCATCTGGTGTTCAGCGCATGTCCTTGTCGCCAAGCAGGGTCTGCACATAACAGATTTGCCCCGTGTGGTAGTGCATGTTCCAGGCGTGGGCGTTCATGACTGAGTAAACCTTCCACGGCTCCGGCCCAAAAAACGGCATTTCGTTCTCGATCACATCGTCAGGAACTGCGCGACGAATAGCTGCGACCGCCGTCGCCGTGTTCTCTCGTAACATCGACTCGACCTTTGCCATCGTGTCGAGCTCCGCTCTTGCCTTGTTGTAATCAGCCATGAATTCCGGGCCAAACTCTGGCATTAAGTAGGTGGCGAGTAGCGACTTGTAGAATCCTGCGATAACCGCACACTCTTGCAGCTGATCGAGGACACTTCGCCCTGCTTCGAGAGGCTTCCAGTCGAGTTTGTCGGCGGGGACCCGCTTTGCTTGGCTGAGCAAAGCCTCCATGGCAAGATTCGTTTCTTCTGCAATAAAGTCTTGAGCACGCATCGCGACAGGTTACCGGCGTCAATCGCTAGGTGACTACTCGGTTGGCGGAATTCCGTACGCGACCTGTCGGCCGATCGTGAAGAATCCCGCCGATCGATAAACGCGCTCGGCTGCTGCATCCCCCGGAGTTAGCCAGCAGAGCTCGCCATCGGAATTGAAGTGCTGGTTTGTGAGCGATCGCAGCACGTCCGTGCAATAACCGCGACGTCGACTATCATCGCGGGTGCCGAGTCCCGCAATCTCGCGAATCGCGGTCGTCCCAAACGCTTGGCCTCCAGACACAACTTCACCGTTCACGATGCGCAGCGCCGCTAGGTGAGACCCTAACTTTAGGTTCTTGGCCAGCGATTCATCTGAGCCAGCGGAGGGCTCAGCCATGCCGAACGCCGCGCTCGTTACTCGGCACAACTCGGCAAACTCACCTGGCATGGGCGACCGCGCCTCAGTCGCGGCGCCCGTCCACTGGCCTCGCGTCATCGCCATAACTGGCGTTTCTAGGATGCATTCAAGGCCAGCCGCTTCAAGGGCGGCCGGCGCAGACGGCCAGAGGTCGATCGAGAACTCAAGAAACGCGATCCTTCCTCGGCTCTTGTAGGCCGATATCAAGTCACGGCAATCTGAAATGGTTACTTCGCCCACCGGCACGGCTTGGTTGATCCAACACAAGGAGTCAGACGGATGAAAACAGGTGACGAACGGCCCGATCTCCACCACGTCGCGCGAGGGTCGAAGCCCTTCAACAAGTGCGTCCTGAATCGCTCGCAGCGTAACTAAGTCGGCCATGCGTCAGTATGGTGCGATCAGCGGATCGGACTCGCCTGAGAACGCTTCGAAAGAAATGTTTTTGCCCAAGTTGTGTAGCGCAGTTTTTAGACCGCAGCGAAGCGTTTTATCGCAGATTTCTACGCAAATCGGCGATTTATGATGAGGAACGAAGCTGGATGCGGAGTTCGTCAACAGCGTCCTAGCTATGGGCATCCAACCGAATTGTTCTCGCCCATGTCGATGCCCATGCCGGTCGCGGTCCTTACTCGGACCAAGTAAAATCTGCCCCGGCAATGAAGCGAACGGACCTTATGGATACGAGCCCGCAGATGCACGCGCTCCATGTTCGGTTGCTGAGACAAAAAGTGCCGAGTGGCGAATCAGGAAGACTTTTGAGCTGTGTGACGAAATCCGAAATCTGAAGGTCGCCGCGAAGAACTGGAAGCCAGCGACTGCGCCTTGAGCTTGTTAAGAACTGTGCTGGAGGTGAGCGGTTTTCTTGAGGAAGCCAAAATCGAGTTCTTGATCGGTGGATCACTGGCAAGCTCAGCATGGGGACAAGAACGTACTCCTGTGGACGCTGACATTGCCGTTCTCTTCTCCGAGTCAAAATTTGACGCTTTAGAACAACTCATTCGTTGGCCGTACGTCATGGACACGGCGACGATTCGGTCTAGCTTGTCAAACCTGCACGAATTTGACTCAGGTCAAATTCTTCACCGCGAGACGCTTGATAGGGTCGACCTCTTCTTGCTTAGCGAAAATGAGTATTCCCGCTCACAACTTCGGAATCGCAGATACATTGAAGTCGTTCCAGGCCGATCGTTGCCGTTCGCATCTCCCGAGGACACCGTAATTACCAAGCTAAGGTGGTTCATCTTGCGAAATCGAGTCAGCGACCGGCAATGGAACGACATCGTTCAGGTCCTAGAGATTCAAGAAGGCCTGCTGGACAACGCATACTTGGACCGCTGGTGTGAGCATTTCAGCGTAACGCCTCTGTTCGATGATGCGAAACGTGAGGCGTTCAGCTCCTAAGCTCCGACGCCGCCGCGAGCCCTATTTGACCTTGCCAAGTGCTCTGACGAATTCAAAATTGATCGGTCATGAACATCTGCGGGACGCCCGGCACATTGCGGCCCATCAGATACATCTCAACCTTGATGTTGTCCACGGGCAGATCCAAGACGTCGGTCACGAGTGAAGTCCCATACCATTGCGTCAGATCGGGCAGCGGCAGGGTCGTTCGCGGAGTCGAAAACACTGCTTCTCGCAGAACATCCGTCTCAAAGCACAAGTAGCCGTCTTGGTATGAGTGGGCAAGGCGATACTGCCAGCCCCAATACTCCCACCGCTGCGCATCACGCCGTAGCCGGTCTGGATGCTGCTCCGACCAACCATCATAAACGGACCGAACCTCAACTTTAGTCAGTTCGCGCGACTCAACCCCCTTATGCCGTGCGATATCCGCTCGGATAACCCGGTCAAGCGCTTCAAAACCTTGTGCTTGGTACAGCCGAGTATCCGCCGCAAAAAGCAATACCGCGCCTTCTCCTGCGCGTTCGGCCTCGCGGCACACGCGTTCGATCAGTTGACCAGCAAGGCCCTCGCGTTGTCGCGATGCGATAGTGGCTACCCCCGCGATTCCAATCGCTCGTCCCCATCCGAAAATTAACGGAGTCGTAGTGAGCAGGGTGACGATCCGTCCGGAGTCGAACAGCGCCCACTTACGAGACAGGTCGAAGAACGGCTCGCGAAAGAACAACGTGCTAGCGCGGTCGAAGTCCAATTCAAAGGCTTCGCAGAGGGTTCTGAGGAAAGCTTCTGCTTCTGCTTCTCGAATGGGCCGAATCTCGATCATTTCTTCGAGGTCGGCGTGACGAGAAGAGCCTTCACTTTGACCTCTACCATCACACTCTTGCCGGCACCGACCGCTTGAATGGAAAGGGGCAAGCGCAGTGCTACCGAGTAGCGCTTCGACGCAGTCAAGCCGGATATGTCAACCTTTTCAGTTCGCAAATTTCGAAGTTGGGCGAGCATTGCCGACGGTCCGCGGACTGAGACCTGGTTCGGAATCGCGGTCACCGACTCGATCACAAATCCCGGCGCAGGCGCGCCCTCAATCGTCGGTGAAATAACGATGCTCTTCTCGCTAGGAGCGGGCAACAAGATCGGTCTCACTGAGACCCGTTCCGGGAAGATTCGAAATGACTCGACGCGGTCGCTTTCGCGGCTAACGGGGCGACTCTCGGAGTCAAAAGCCTCCAAAATTACGGGAAGGTCCTTCGGGTCATCGACGGCGATCGCATTTAGATCGACGATCCCTTCAACTCGTGAAACCTTGTTCACAAGCGATTCAGCGCCTGTTACTGTCACCCGCGCCGGAATCGCCGTTGGTGCCTGCAACACCTTATCCCGATCTGACAACGATCCCGCCACATCCAGTGCGACGGGCAACTCCTTGGATAGCAGATTTTCGATCTTCACCTTAACGGTGTACGGTGCGCCAATCACCAATTTCGAGATGCTCCGAGGGAATAGGACGCTGTAGTCATGCTTACCCGTGATCGCATTTCGAAGTTCGACCGTTGCAACAATGTTGGTTAAAGACTGGATTTCTTCGCGAGTACCGTTGACATCAAAGAACATTTCTGAGGGCATCTCGGTAACTACGAACTTGTCGGGCAGATCAATCTTGTCGAGACGAAATTTAACTTGCTTGGATTCTTTGTCTGGCAAGGCAATGTATATCCATAGGCAGACCGCGACGACGATGGATGCCATGAGAATGGGCAAGTTCGGCTTCAATCGACCGTCACCTTGGGCTTGCGGCGGCGGTTGGCGCTCTTGGGAGCAAGGAAGCTACGAAGCCGGCTGTTCAGCACTTCCCAAAGCTCATTTGGCCCCCCTACTTTAAAGAGTTCGCCGTTCCAAGCATAGCTAATAGTCCCGCGCTCCTCGCTGACGACGATGCAAAGGCATTCGATCGCTTCTGTGATGCCGACCGCCGCTCGGTGGCGCATGTGCACGTGCGGATCGATCCGCGCCGAGTCGCTCAACGGCAATCGGGCCGCGGCTGCAACAATTCTGTCGCGGCTGATAATGACCGCGCCATCGTGAAGCGGATTATTCTCGTAGAAAATAGATCCGAGCAGGGGGGCACTCACGTTTGCATCGAGAGACACGCCATTCGACGCAATTTCAGTGAGCGGCGGACCGGTTTCCAGCACGATGAGGGCGCCAATTCGCATGGCCGCAAGCTCAGTTACGGCGGCTACGATTTGCTCTACGGTCTGAGCTTCCGTGCGAATGTCTTCCAACAAGCCAAATCGGTCCAAGCGAGAGCCGATCGCGCCAAATCGATCGAGTCGTCCAAACGATTCAATTGCCTGCCGGAGTTCGGGCAGAAACAAAATGACAAGCGCAACCGGATAGAGATTTACGCCAGATTGTAAGATGGCAAACAGTGTTCGCAATCCCAGTGCCTTGGCGGCAAAGAACACGAGCGCGTAGGCACCGATTCCGACAAGAATGCGCCAGCCGCGAGTGCCGCGAACGAGTACGAGAAGTCTATAAACGAAGAAAGTAACGAGGGCAACATCGATAATGGCCGCGGCAACGCCTTGTCCTTCGAGGAGGTTTTTGAAATCGATTGCGGCAAACTCGTTCACTGAGATATCGTTCAATCCCTAGTTTAACCGCGAAGTTCCAAGCCTCGGGCGATTTCGCAACCGAAATATAATAGTTAGTGCAATTGGCCCGAACAGGTCCATGCGCAACCGGAATTTCATGGCAGAAAATACGCAACGCGGCTCAGATGCGATTCGCAAAGATATCGATTCGGTCGATGCCGACCTGGTGCGACTGCTAAACCGACGCACAAAGCTCGCAGAAGAGGTCGCGAAGGGCGTGCCAGGTTCGCCCAACGTCGTTGTTTCGCTTGCCGCCGAGAGGGCCGCGGTCGACCAGGTGGTTGCCGAAAGCAAAGGACCTCTGACTTCAGATCAGCTTCGAACGATCTTCCGCGAGATAGTGTCGGCGGGTCGCACGGCAGCGACACGGGTACAGGTGGCCTACTGGGGTCCTCCGGGCACCTATACAAACCTAGCCGCGATCGAAACTTTCGGGCACTCGACGACATTTGTGCCCGAGTCCAGCATCGAGGAAGTCTTCCTGTCGGTCGAGCACGGGCGCGTCAAATTCGGAGTTGTGCCAGTCGAAAACTCCGTCGCCGGGATTGTTCCAGAAACCCTCGACATGTTCCCGTGGACGAACGTGAAAATTGTCGCTGAGACGCACATCGCAATTCATCACAATCTAGTCTCGAAGGCGAAGGCTCTCAAGGATATTCAACGCGTTTACGCCGGACCGCAGCCCTCGCAGCAATGTCGACGTTGGCTAAAGGAGCACTTGCCACACGCAGAAATTGTCGAAGTCGCGCCGACCACCAAAGCGGCTAAGTGCGCTCTGGACGATCCGCATGGCGCCGCGATAGCCAATCGTCTTGGCGCAGAGGCGGTAGGGATCCCGATCCTCGTCGAGCGCATTGAGGACAATCCCAAGAACAGAACTCGGTTCTATGTAATTGGCTACGGAGAGCCTGAGCCGACGGGACATGACAAAACAAGTGTGATGTTCAACCTCCGGAACGAGCCCGGCCACCTTGTGCGGGCACTCCGCGCATTTGAGGAGGCCAATGTGAACTTGATCATGATCGAGAGCCGCCCCGCCCAGCGTGCCTCATTTGAGTACATCTTTTACGTTGATTGCGTCGGTCATCAATCAGACCCGGGACTGAAGGTAGCGCTCGCGGCTCTGAGGCAATCGACGATTGACACGATTGTGCTCGGTAGCTATCCGACAACGGACGACACCCACCACTAACTGCGCGTGAGCCGACGGGTAAAATCGCTTCAATGTCGCGCACCAAGCGTATGCCTGAGCCGGTTCTCATCTTCGAGAAATCGAGCGCCGGTCGAGTCGGCTGCAACCTCCCTAAAGCGGACACCCCAACTGTAAATTTCGACGAGCAAGTCGGCGAAATTCGTCAGTCGTTACACCTCCCAGAGGTGGGCGAACTTGAACTGTTACGGCACTTCACGAATCTCAGCCACATCAATTTCGGCATCGAGACCGGCTTCTATCCGCTCGGCTCTTGCACGATGAAGTACAACCCGAAGATCAACGAGCGCACCGCCGCGCTGCCCGGCTTTGCCAACATTCACCCGATGCAGCCCGTCGCGACGATTCCCGGCGCGCTCGAAATATTGCATGGCGTCCAAGAGATGCTGATTGCGATCACCGGATTTCCGCACATAACGTTGCAGCCGCTAGCCGGAGCGCACGGCGAGATGACGTGCTTGATGCTGATCAAGGCTTACAATGAGGCGCGGGGTCAAGCCAACAGAACCGTCGTCCTCGTCCCCGACTCCGCCCACGGAACGAACCCCGCCTCCGCCGCCCGGTGCGGCTACACCGTCAAATCGATCCCAACCGATGCGGATGGCAACACGGACCTCGTCGCCCTTCAGAAGGCGATCGACGAAGTTGGCGAAAACGTCGCCGCCCTGATGCTGACAAACCCGTCTACCCTTGGGCTCTTCGAACCGAACATAACCAAAATTTGCGCGATGGTTCACGCTGTTGGTGGCCAAGTCTTCTGCGACGGCGCGAACATGAACGCCATGGTGGGCACGACCCGTCCGGGCGATCACGGATTCGATTGCATGCATCTGAACCTGCACAAGACCTTTAGCACGCCCCACGGCGGCGGGGGACCGGGATGCGGGGCAATTGGCCTTCAAGAGCACCTCGCGGTGTTCCAACCTACGCCGGTCGTTCGTAAAGCCGACGGCAAGCTGATCGCGGATTACGCTCGCCCGCAATCGATCGGGAGAGTCAGCGCCTTCTATGGCCAGTTTTTGATGGAGGTCCGGGCGTACACCTATCTGAGAGCTTACGGACGCGAGAAAATGGCGGACATCAGTCGCTATGCCGTCCTAAACGCTAATTACGTACGTGCGCGCCTCAAGAACGTATTGCCCCCCGCGCACGACCGTCCATGTATGCATGAGTGCATTCTGACGGCAGAAAAATACAAAAAAGAGCACGGTGTCCGGGCTCTCGACATCAGCAAGCGGCTCATCGACTACGGTTTCCACCCGCCTACGAACTACTTCCCGCTTATCGTCCCAGAGTGCCTTATGATCGAACCGACCGAGACCGAGGCGAAGGAAACCCTGGACGAATTCTGTGACGCGATGATCGAAATCTGCCGAGAGGCCGTCGAGTCACCGAATCTACTGCACGATGCACCGAGCTCTCAAATCGTGGGTCGCCTTGACGAAACCGCGGCCGTGAAAAACTTGGACACACGCTGGCGACCGGCGAGCGTCGCCTAGAAGCGTGAACTTCATCGTCGACGGTCCGGGATCCGGGCCCGTCAACATGGCAAAAGACGCGGAGTTGCTCGCGCAAAGCGTGCTCTCATGCCGGCTATACAGCTGGGATGGCCTCTGGGTAAGTCTTGGTCGTTACCAACATCCGGAGCGCGTTTTGAAGTCCCCCCAGATCCCCCACGTTTCCCGGCCCACCGGCGGGAAGGCGGTCGTGCACGGGGCTGATTTGACCGTCTCGATCATCGCGCCGTTGGCCGTCCTGAACTGTACCGAGCGGTCAGTCGAAGCGGTCTATTTCGAACTTACGCGGCCGCTGATCGCTGCGATGCGTGCCAGCGGCCTACCCGCTACTTTGGCCAAAGAACTTACTGCAAGCGAACGGGGCTCGCACACCGCAGACTGCTTCGCTTACACTTCCCCAAATGACATCGTGCACGAGGTCACCCGCAAAAAGGTTTGCGGGTGCGCGCTTCGCATAACGACAGAAGCAGCCCTTCTGCAGGCATCGATTCCGGTAAGACCGTACCTCTCCAACCCCGCCGAATTGGTTCATGGCGGCGCGAGTATCGAACTCGCGAACTGGAATTCCCAGGAGTTTGAGCGTAATTTGAGGCAAGCGACGCGCTAAACTTTGGCTCACCGAATGAATTTACTTACCGACTTTAAGTCGTTTGCAATAAAGGGCAATGTTGTCGACCTGGCGGTCGGCGTAATAATCGGCGCTGCTTTTGGAAAAATTGTCACGTCCGTCGTCGACGACGTAATAATGCCAGTTGCCGGAATTATCACAGGAAAGGTCAACTTCACCGATAAGTTTCTCTCGTTGGACGGCCGCCAGTACTCATCCTTGAAGGCAGCAAGGGACCAAGGAGGCGCGGTCGTTGCGTACGGGAATCTCATTAACACCGTCGTGCATTTCACGATCATCGCCTTCTGCGTCTTTTTGATGGTTCAGGCGATCAAAAAGCTTCGGCAGGATGAAATTGTGAATGCCGCTCCCGCCGAACCGCCGGCTCCAACCGCGGAGGAAAAGCTTCTCACCGAAATCCGCGACTTGCTGAAATCGAACTCGAAGTGATTTGTCATCCAGCGGTCAGTTCTATTCCTGACGGAAAGTCTTGACTGTTGGCACCGGCGACGTGTCTCTTGTGTCGACGTCTAGAATGAGCGGGTGATGTGAGTCAATAGAGCTGATTTCGTCCAAATTGCACGAAATATCGATTTTGTAGCGCCGATACTGCGGAGAGGCCACTACCGCCCGCGTTCCATCGGGCAACTGCTTCTCCGCGAGAAGCACGACGAGGGCCCGAGTGCCAGGATTAAAGGCTCGGACGCAGGCCGCAACACGAACGACGCCCTTCGCAGGCGGAACATTTGGAAACTGGATTTCTGGTCGCGGAACTTTGATTGCCTGCGAGAACTGCAGAGACTTTACGGGACTACGTAGCCGTTCCATTGTCGTCCCCCGACCCGGGCAGAATAGTTCGAAATGTAAGTGTGGGGCGGTCGCGTCGCCACTTTGCCCGACGTAGCCAATGAGCTGTCCTGCTTCGACGACTTGGTTCGGCAACAGGTTCGGCGCGAACATCAGGTCGCGCGAGCCTTGGTGGTCGTGCGAGCCCAAATTATCGTCATTCAGGTGTGTTCCCAGAACGGCCCAGCCATTATCGCCGTATATCCAAAAGGACTCCGATTTTATTCCGATCACGCCACGAAACGGAGCTACGATCGGAGACATCTTTGGAGCTTTGATATCAATGCCCGTGTGGCGGAACGGCCCACGGTCCTCGTTGAAGTCGTTTCGCCAACGTGTTTGACCAAGGACAGGAAAAATCATCGGACATAAGATTGTTTCGCCCGAAAGTTCGGCGTGGCTCACTTGGGCTACCGGCGGCTCAGGTCCCCATTCGGGGTGCATTTGTCCTCGCGGCACGTACACTCGTACCTGCGAAGTTACGAGCATCATCGCAATTGCCGTCACGGAAATATTTTACGGCAAAGAATGCCGTTTAGGTTCGACTGCGCCGGTGCGCGACGCAAAACCGCTTTTTTCCGACATGTCACAATCAAGGAGAAACTCACCGTGACAACAACCCAAACGATTCCCAATCCTTTATTTGAACGCATTCTGGTCGTTATCTTTCTGTCTGCGCCCCCACTTGGAGGCTTGATTGTTCTGGCGAACGCGGTGCACAACGCGACAGTTTTTTGGGCCACGGTCGGATGCATTGCGTATATTGCGACCGCGATTAGCCTGCATATCAAGTTTGTTCGCCCGTATTTCCGTCGATTCCCGTGGGTGGCAAGCTATCGAGAAATCAGGAACCGTTCCCAGCACCTGAAGAAACGACATCCCAAGCTCGTGCTGAAAGCGCTTCTGAACCGCGTGTACCGTTCTGCATATCGAATTGGCTTTGCCATTCTGCTTCTGCCAGCGTTCGTGATGCTTTATGATATGCACCGGGCGCATTTCGTCTGGTTCTTTGTCGGCTACGCGATCTGCGGATTCGGCATCACCGTGGGCTACCACCGAGTCGGCACGCACCCCAGTTTTAAGACCTCGCCTGTCGTGCGTGGTTTGTTGCTCGCTATGGGAATCTGCGCGATGCAGGGTCCCCCGGGCGAGTGGATGAAAAAGCACAGCAAACATCATGCGTTCGGAGAGACGAGCTCTGATGTTCACTCACCGTACGTGTTCGACGACACCAAGCGCGGAATTTTCATTGAGCAATTCAAGTCGTTCATGCACTCATTTATGATGTGGGCTATGGTCGAAAAGAGCCTTGTGAAGCCGCGAGGGCTGACCACAGAGGCTTGGGAGGCGAAGCTTCTTGCCAATCCGCCTGCAACCGAGACGTTTCGATTCCGGGAAGACGATCGCCACTACTGGGAGGTTCGAGACAAATCTGGGCTGGTAATCGTGACAACCGAGACGCTCATCAAACGGCGATGGTCAAAGCTCGTCGATCAGGTCGTCCGAATTGAGCGAGACCCTGTCGTGAAGTTCTTAAGCAACCCACTGGTCTACATGGGGATAGTTGCGGCTTCGTTCGTCGTCCCGTACTTGATTAGCGGGATCTCCGTTTGGGAAACGCTGGCTCGTATCTGCTTTGTGAACTGGGTTACTTTCTGCGTCAACTCGGTCTGTCACCTTTGGGGTGAGCAACCGTTCAGTACGCCAGACAACTCTCGAAATAACGCGTTCATCGAGATTCTGGCCCTCGGCGAAGGCGGCCATAACACGCATCACAAATCGGAACTCTGGGCTCAGCATGGAGTTTTTGGCTGGCAGTTCGATGCCGCCGCCTGGGTGATCAAAGGCTTGCGTGCCGTCGGATTGGCTAGAGATTTGAACATGCCTACCAAGCAGCAAATTGTTGGTGCTTGGGTTCAGTGGCGACGCCGTGAACCAAACATGCAGGGCTATCCCGTACGTTCTACATAACCGTCATGATTCTATTTCCGCCGCATCCGATGGCTCACCGCGTGCTCGTCATCGAGAATGTCGCGAGCCCGACGTCGGTGGAAGTTGCCGAGCACTATTCCAAGCTGCGAGGCGTGAAGCAGATATTGAAGGTGACGTGCCAGGACTCTGCACTCGAAACAGCGAAGGAGACCATGGCCTACGCGGACTTCAAAGAGCAAATCGAAACTCCGCTACTTGCGTATCTGAAGGTGCATCACGATATCGATTTCATCGTCCTGACTAAAGGGGTCCCTATTCGTCTGACCGGGGCAAGCACTGGCGTGAACAACACCCAGCCTTCACTGGATTCGTTTATTGCCGCCGAGGGGTACGCCGAACGTAAGGACGTGGTGCCGGTACAGCTGAACGACTCCGGATTCACTGGGAAGGGTTGGGCGAATCGGTTTTGGAACAGCTCGGTGAGGTTCACACACAAGAGGTTTGGTGGCTATCTGGTCACTCGGCTGGATGGATATACAAGCGACGATGCGCGAGGGTTAACGATCTTCGCAATGCAGGCCGAAAAGACACCTCCAACTGGGGCTTTTCTGCTGGACACCGTCCTCGCACACGGCCTGACCGACGTCACCAAGCAGCCGCTGTCTCCGATCAAGGACGGCATGCTCGACTACAAAGTGATCAGCGAGATGGCCTACAACGAGTACGACACCGATATGGTCGCGTGTTCGATGCGACTAGAGAAGCGACACATACCGTTCGTGCTCGATAAAACGGACGACTTCATCGGCCATAAGTCCGACCTGATGGGCTACTGCTCGTGGGGAAGCAACGACCCGCATTTCAATATCACGTCGTACAAGAGCCTGCGATTCGCAAATGGCGCGATTGGTGAGACGGCCGTCTCCACCAGCGCGCGGACTTTTCTGCCAACCTCGGGCGGGCAGTCGCTCATTGCTGACCTCATCGCGAACCACATCACGGGAGTGAAGGGTTATTGTGATGAACCGCTGCTTCAAGCAGTTGCATCTCCGACCGTGCTCTTTGACCGGTACACCTCGGGTTGGACCTTAGCGGAATCGTTCTACGCTGCGTCTCGATTCATCGGCTGGGAAGACATCGTAATCGGCGACCCGCTTGCCGCGCCCTACGCGAAGCATCACTAGGAGCCTAGGCGACACTCGCCGCCTAGGCTTGGCCAATTCAATACCGATACATATCGGCTTTGTACGGTCCGTTGACGTCTACACCGATGTAGCTGGCCTGATCTGGTCGGAGAATCGTCAGTTCCGCCGCAAGCTTCGACAGTTGCAATCTTGCGACCTTCTCATCGAGCTGCTTCGGCAACACGTACACGCCTGGGCCGTACTCCGCGCTCTTCGTCCACAACTCGATCTGAGCCATGACCTGGTTTGCAAATGACGAAGACATCACATAAGACGGATGACCCGTTCCGCAACCAAGATTGACCAAACGGCCTCCCGCAAGTAGGGTGATACGCTTTCCGCTCGGGAAGATGATCTGGTCGACCTGGGGCTTCACGTTCTCCCACTCGTAATCCTTCAGCGAGGCGACATCGATTTCGTTGTCGAAGTGGCCAATGTTGCACACGATCGCTTGATCCTTCATTTCGCTCATGTGCTGGTGGGTGATCACATGGTAGTTGCCTGTCGCCGTGACAAAGATGTCGCCGTGGGCGGCCGCATAGTCCATCGTCACCACTCGATAACCCTCCATAGCCGCTTGGAGGGCGCAGATCGGATCGATCTCCGTAACCCAAACCTGAGCGTGGAGCGCCCGTAGCGCGGACGCGGAGCCCTTGCCGACATCACCAAACCCGGCGACGACGGCGATCTTGCCCGCGATCATCACGTCCGTCGCGCGCTTGATTCCATCGACCAAGGATTCGCGGCAGCCGTACAGATTGTCAAATTTGGACTTAGTGACCGAGTCGTTAACGTTGAAAGCAGGGAAGGGGAGCTCGCCGTCCTTCTCGAGAGAGTAGAGACGCTTCACTCCGGTCGTGGTCTCTTCGCTCACGCCGACGATGCTCGCTCGCAACTTCGAGTAGAAGCCCGGCTGAACGGCGATTCTTGCTCTGATCGAATCGTAGAGGGCAATCTCCTCTTCGCTAGTCGGATTCGAGAGTAGGGAAGGGTCCTTCTCCGCTTTTGAGCCGAGTAGCACGAGCAACGTCGCATCGCCGCCGTCATCCAAAATCAGGTTTGGAGCGCCACCGTCATGCCATTCGAATATTCGATGGGTGTAGTCCCAATACTCTTCGAGAGTTTCGCCTTTATACGCAAACACGGGAACATCGGTCACCGCTATCGCGGCTGCAGCGTGATCCTGCGTCGAGTAGATGTTGCACGAAGCCCAGCGAACCTCGGCACCAAGCGCGGTGAGGGTCTCGATGAGAACCGCAGTTTGAATCGTCATGTGCAGCGATCCGGCAATGCGGGCACCTGCGAGGGGCTGGCTCGGCGCGAATTCGTCGCGAATTGCCATGAGTCCAGGCATCTCGGTTTCCGCGATGCGCATCTCTTTCCGGCCCCAGCTCGCCAAGCTAAGGTCAGCGACGTGGAAGTCATGTACTTTTGTCGATTGCATTATTTGTTCTCCTAAGTCGCGATTCGGAGAACGTTGCCGGTCTCACGAATCGAATCTCGTGAGCGCAGTTGTAGGCGGAAAGCTCGCAGAGCCCATCCGCTTGAGGCCAAGCCTGGTCTTTAAGGGATCGCAACGCCCCTTGGCCTCTACGGGTTAATTATGATCGAAATGCGAACTTTTCTGCGATTGAAACCGACTCTTAATGCGGGCGGGCATTGAGTCCTATTGTTACGTGCTGTGATGCACGCAATTTCGCCCCTAATGGAACCTAGCGCGTCTGCCAACAGTTGTATTAAGCAAAGGTGATCGAGATGAACGGAAGCACATCAAGGAAGGTATCAGCGGCTATTGCCGTTGTGGGTAGCGTGGCCGCGATAGCCACAATTCTGGCGGTCTGGCATAAGAAGGCCAACTCCCCCGAATCGCGCACCGGCAAATTGCTAAATCTCTGCGAATCCGCGGTTGATGAGCTTGATCGTCGCCTCACGGTCAACCTGCGACAGACGGCCTAATTTCTTCTGTCGTTGGCGCTTTGATTTTGGACTCTGCCCGTCCAAACAGAACCCCGTCGAGGCGCAACCACTCCATGGCTCGAGCGAACAACAGCGAGAGCCCGACTAGGACAGCAAAACTCCACAGGGGTCCGAGCGGCAAAGCTTTGAACAACGCCGTGGGCCGGCGACCATCCATGAAGAACATGATCATGGGATGCACGAAGTAGACCTGAATCGACTTCTGCCCGACGTACGCCAACCACTCGCCGACTTTGCTTTGGCTCACCTTTTGTGAGACGGTGAGCAGCGCGAACGCCATTGCCATCGCGAGCACTGAAATCGCTCCATTGTAGTAGTAGCTCGACACGTCGGCGTGATGGAGCAGGGCTTGCTCAAAACTCACGATGAGCACCATAAGCGGTAGTGCGATAACGATGCCCGCAATAGCCGCTCCGCGACGAACTGAGGGCCATTTGGCCCAGTTCAACCCCAGCCAGAGGCCCGGAATGAGAGAAGTTATGTCCCACAAAACGTAGGAACTTGGGCTACGAAAGACGACCAATCCGTACAGTGGCGAGTAAAGAGATCGATAGATTGCGAAAACGATGTATTGAATTCCGAGTGTCGTCAGGCACATCACCCAGAACGTTTGGGACTTGGCAGCCCGAAAGGCCGTGAATATTATCGGAAAGATAATTGCGAGTTGCAACATCACGAACATAAAGTAGAGGTGAAACTCCGCCTTCCCGAATAACAGCTCATACGCCCTCGCTGGGAGATGCAGGCGTGTGAGCAAGGGGAGGCTGGAGTCTTTATCTAACAGCGTGTGAGCGACAAAAAGCTTGAATAGCCAGTACAAAACCGTCCACACGAGATACGGGTGAAGAATGGACTTGATGCGGCGGCCAAAATATCCCGTCCAGTTACCCCGCGCCACCTGCGAGCGCGTCCACAGGACCACGCTCGCGAGAATGAAAACTGGAACCGCGAAACAAAGAGACCAATTGATCTCTTTCAAGACCCACCAGGTAGTCGAGTGGTCCGCGGCGAGGTGGCTCGCCGATCGTCCTGTTGAGTGCAGAAGCACGACGCACAGAATGAGAATGCCTTTCAGAATGTCAAACGACGGATCCCGCTTGCGCTCAACCAGTTCCTGCGCCGGGGAAGATTCTTCCGGGCTCATCGCGTCGAGTTTCTCATCCGATTAAGTCTTTCTGATAATCATTATTATGAACATTTTGGCAATGTAGCGGTGACTTTGAAGACCACGATGTTCTACGGTGTCACGGACAGCACAGCCGCCTTGTTTACTGCGTTCAGCGTTGCCGTGAGTGTCACGGACGTGACTGTCGTCACGCCAGTATGACCGACCGTCACAGATACCTTCGTGGCGCCGGCCGGCACCAACACCGAACTAGCAACGGTCGCCGCTGGGTTGTTCGAGGCGAGAGCGATAGACAAACCGCCGACCGGGGCCGGGCTAGTCAGGACCAATGTGAGCGTCACGACCGTTGTCGAACTTCCCTTAACCGTTGTCGGTGAAAGCGTCATCGTGGAAATGGCGGGTGCCTTAACGGTGAGTGCACTCGACTTTGTCACGCTGTTGAGAGTTGCGGAGATGACTGCCGAGGCATTTGACGTTACGGCGACTGTCGTCGTCGTAAATGAGGCGGACTTTGAGCCTTGGCTGACGGTTACGGATGCTGGTACCGTGGCTGCAGAACTACTGCTTGAGAGGTTCACGACTACGCCGCCCGCCGGTGCGTTGCCGGTCAGCGTAATCGTTCCTACCGAACTGATTCCTCCCGCAACACTTGTCGGACTGAACACGAGGCTCGCAGGCGTCGGCGCGGCCACGATCAGGCTCGCAGATTTGCCAATTCCCAGCGTCGTCGTAATTGTTGCGGTCGAGTCAGAAGCAACGGGGCTCGTCGAGATCGTGAATGTCGCGACCTTTTGACCTGCGGCGACGATGACGGTTGCCGGAACCGTGGCATTCGGCGATGAAGACGTAATTGCAATCGAGGTTGCGGCTGCAGTCAAGCCAGTCAGCGTTACCTTGCCCACCGACGCCTGGCCACCGGCAACTTTGTTTGGCGCGACCAAAACAGATAGCATCACCGGTGGGTTAACGGTGACGGATGCCGCTTTCGACACGGCGCCACTCGTGGACGTAACCGTGCATGTTGCCGTCGCTGTAACCGGCACAGTGGTCGACGTAAATGTGACGGAGTGCGATCCAACTGGCACAACGACGGAGGCAGGAACCGGCACGACTGCAGAATTGCTGCTAGCTAACTTCACCGTCAGATTTACGGCAGTTACCCCGGAGAGTGTCACCGTTCCTATGGATGCGAATCCTCCCGTACCTGCGGCCGGTGTCATCGCTAGTGAGAGGAGCGCTGCTGGATTCACGGTTAGATTCGCAGTCTTCGTCACTCCGCTCGTCGTGGCCGTTATCGTGGAGGTTGTTAGCGAACTCACGGGCACGGATGTGATAACGAACGTCGTGGATATGCTCCCTTCCGGAATCGTGACCGAAGCCGGCAGCGACGTGATTGCCGAGTTATCGCTCAGCGTCACAATTACGCCTCCAGTCGGCGCAAATCCGCTCAGTTTGACTGTCGCCGTGGAATTCTGACCACCTGTGACGGATGTCGGCGAAAGAGTAAGCGCAGCAAGTACGGTTGGGTTAATCTTAAAGAGTGCGGCCTTCGTGCTCGAACCGAGCGTTGCCGTCACGTTCACGGTCGTAAGAGTTGTTACACCGGTGGTAGGAATGTTGAACGTCGCGGAGTTCGACCCAGATGCGATTGTAACCGCGCTCGGTGCCGTCGCAAACGGCGAATCATCTGTCAGCAAAACCGTGATTCCTGCGGCGGGCGCTACTGAATTCACGGTGACTGTTCCTTTTGGTGCAGTGCCCCCGCTCACCGTACCGGGAGCGATTGTAAACGTGGTTATCATCGGTGGCTGAACTGCCACTGAAGCGGTAACCGTTAAGGTGCTTCGTGATGCGCTCAGGATCACATTCTGTGTTGAAGACACCGCAGAGTGAGTTATGTCAAATGTCGCGCTCGTGGCACCCGCCGGAACCGTTACCGTTGGCGGAACGACGACGGCTGGATTGTTCGATGATAGTTTAACAACCGCTCCTGCCGCCGGAGCCGCGCTGTTGAGGGTTGCGGTGCCGGTAACGGTCGTAGGAGATCCGCCGACAAAGCTACTGGGGTTAACGCTGACGGAAGACATTCCTCCGCTCGTGACGGTCAAAGTTGCCTGGGCGACAAGCTGACCACTGCTAGCGGTAATCGTGGCCGTAGTGCCCGCCGCTGCGCCAGTCGACTGAACGCTGAACGTCGCCGACGTGGAATTTGCCGCTATCAATATTGATGTCGGCACGGTGACGTTCGCGTTGCTCGAAACTAGGCTTACGGAGCGACCACTGGCTTGGGCTGGAAATGCTAGGGTGACTGTGCCCGTTGAAG
>JBBRML010000036.1:0-38307 GCA_038230855.1 Fimbriimonadales bacterium
CGTTGGCCTCCATCGAACAGATCGAAACTACAAGTGCGACCTACGATTCCTTCCCATTCATCCGATGAGGGGGAAGGAAGGCGGGCTGCTTTGCCCGCCAGGATGGGGGTTGCGAAACGCAAACCGTCGCATCAGATGTGCATCCAAGCTGCCTCCAATGCATTGAGAATCTACGAAACGATCTCGAATCGGTTCCGGCAAACCCGGAGGGTTTGTAGATTCCAGCGAAGGGTTCGCCCCGGCCACGAGGCGGCGTACCCTGGTAAATACGTCCCAAGAATTTTCAGCCCTGTATGGGCTGCCTCCGAAGCCATTTGATCTCGCGTCGGCCCCCATCGAACAGATCGAAACTACAATCGCGACCTGCGATTCCTTCCCATTCATCCGATGAGGGGGAAGGATGGCGGGATGATTGTGCCCGCCAGGATGGGGGTTACGAGGCGCAAACCGTCGCAACAAGAGCATTCTGTTTCGATCCCTGTCAGGGATCCATATCAGAGTCGAAGCGCAGCGGAGACCCCGCCGAAGGGAAATGAGCGAAGTCGAAGCGTAGCGGAGACCCCGCCGAAGGGTAATGAGCGAAGCGAATCGGGGCGCAGCGCAGACCCCGCCGAGGGGAAATGAGCGGGGCGCCTCGGGGCGAAGTGTAGCCGCCCCGAGGCGGCTACACTGGCAAATGCGACACAGACCAACCCAAAGACGGAGGTTTTGTAGAAAGTTAGGCGGTCAGAGGCCCCGTACTTACCAATGCGGCAAGAACGCCAATGTGCGCACCTGCCCCTCAGATTCCTGGAAGATCACTTCTTCCTCAATGTCGCCGCTAACGATCGTCACGAAATACAGGGTGTAGCCTCTGAGCCCGAGCGCCGTGCTCGCGGTCAGGGCGAGACCAGAAGCAACTCCGAAGTCACGGACCGCAAAGTCGTCCCGCCTCAACTCCGCGATGAACAATTTGCCGACCGCCGCTGGAACTAGGGCGCTTAGCGCGGCCACTGTCGGTTGATTTGGTTTCCGAAAGTGGCTCCAGCTAGCTCGCTTCTTCGAATTGACGATCTGCGCGAAGAAGTAATTCGACTTCAACCGATGTTCCATGAGCGCCGCCCGCTTCCTCGGCGCCGAGTAGGTGTCGATGAGTAGATTGGAGCTGCCGCCCAGCTCGCGCGAATAGATTCCAAGAGCCCCGACCAAACAATCGTAGGACACGTAGTCGAAAGCATCCAAGCACGTCAACCCAACGTAAGCGACTGATGTGTCGATAAATTCGATTGGGCCGATTACGCCTTGAGCACGACCATATATCACCGAACCTGACTGCAAGTCGGTCCGAGTGAACCGCCCCAAAGACTCGCGGAAGGGCATCAGGGGCGCTCGCGGCTCACGCTGTGCGCCCGCAAGCCATCGTAGAGCCGGGGCACAATTGCTCGTTTGAGCGATCAAACAGATTGCGAGATGGAAGCTGAACATTACGATTGCCCGCCACGAATTGTGTACCGGAGCTTACCAATGCAGCAAGACTTCGATGGAATGTACGAGATGTTCAGCGTCTTGATGAACCAACTTGCGCCCTTTTCGGGTTCTGCCTAGACCCTTACGAATGACCGCTGGCTAAAAGGCTTAGCGCCACGGCACGGCGGCCTGTGCCGCAGATTCCAAGATGACCAATGATTTGTTAGTCGTCAACGAATGCACAAGCAGCTTGGGAGGCTGATCGTAAGCAGCTTCATACACGATTTCGTCCTCGCCAGAAAAGACTGCCCCACGCCCCACAAAGCCCGTGACCTCACTCGCTTTGAAATACGCGCCCGGCTTTTGCAACCGATACACGGCAATCCGTGCGCTCCCAGAGCCGCCGTACCGATCGCTCGACACCGCGAGCAGGGAACCAGATGGCGACCAGGCGATCCGAAAGATCATTGTTGTCTCGTTGGATGCCCCGGTGCCACCTTCTTGGGTTCCACTACTCGAAACCCTCTCTTCCGCCCAGCCGCGCAGGTCAGGATCAAGTGACTTGTGCTCGAAGTCTGCGATCCAGAGGTCTCCGTTGCGGCAGAATGCGACCTGAGAGCCTCCAGGCGATACCGAGGCCGCGCAAGAGGAAGTCAGCGAAAAGCTGCCGACGCCCGAGGTACCAGGACCAAGTAGAGGCTACCGGTGGCTAAGAGCTACAGCCTGATCGGCCCCATGGCGTTGCGAGCTTCGTGCAACATATCGGTAAATCGACCATAACCGGAGAGGTGATTCGAGAGCGTATTGAAACGACTCACGCGGTTTACCGGGAAAGTTCACCTTGACCGCGTCACATCGTGAAACGATCAAGTTCTGGGAATCGGATGTCCATGTTGGATAGAAGCGTGAGTCTGACTTCCGAGAATCGCCGAGTGCGTTTCGGTCCACGAGCGTTTCCACTTTTGTTGCAACGTCGACGATGCGTAAGTCGCGACCCCGCCAAAATGCGATCCGCTTTCCGCTAGGCGAAATACTTGGGTTGGCCGCATTCCGAACGAAGGTCGTGACCGCTCCAGATGCCGCGTGACGCATGAGCGAGCCATCCCTAACGAAATAGAATTCGCGGCCGGGGCCGGCGACATCGGTCCCGGCGAACAACAGAGAACACAGAATCATTACCATGCGGATCTACATTTAGTATCGCAGGCAATCGGCGCTTCTGAACGCCGCACCAAGGGGATCGAAAGGTAGCAACACGGCGTGTAGCCGAGTGGGGCTGTTTCCCGTCGCTCTTGTAGCACGCACTGTCCTCAAGCATGTAGTGCTTGCCCTACGAAAGTCGAAGCGCAGCGGAGACCCCGCCGAAGGGAAATGAGCGAAGCGAATCGGGGCGAAGGGTTGGCGCCATGAGGCGCAAACCCTGGTGGCGTCGTCACACAAGATCCCAGCCCTGTAACGGCTGCCTCCAGTGCCATTTTGCCACTCGCGAAGGCACCTACTCCGCGTCTTCTCGGCCAATGAACTCGTGAGTTTGGAACCAATAAGCGCTGAACGCGGCCAAGCCAACGATCGCGATGATCATGCAGATCCACGCCGTAATCAAGTGCATCGACTTCGGACTAGCGAGGCCCGCGATCGCCGCATTGATCTCCACGTCCGGATGATTGGCGATGCTCTGCAGGTAAGAGTAAATCGACAATCGATACATCTCACCCGGCATGCTCGGCACCGAAATCTCCCAACCGAACGCATACAACAGGCAAATGATCATCGACCGATTGAAAAGCAGACTGATCGCTAGGAACAAGCCGCCGTACGCAAACGCCCCAACCAACATCGCCACCAGGTCGTGAGGAAGCAAAGACCAAGTGTGCGAGCCAGCGGCGGAGCAAACCGCGCCAAAGACGCCGATCCCGTACACCACCAATACCGACGCCAAATACCGCGTCAACAGCAAGACCGGCCTCGGAATCGGCCGCGTTAACAGATACACGATGGTCCGCTGTTCAACTTCCTGGCTAATGATGGACGTCGTATAAATCGCAGACGCGAGAGCCATGATGTGATACACCAAGATCGTCGAACTGACGATATATTTTCCCTGCGCCGTGATGCCGGGCTGCAATTGACCGAGGTACGCCGAGAATAGGTAGCAAAGGCTCGTAAGGAGCAACCACGGCAGAATCTTGCGAGCGCGTAAATACTCGCGCAAAGCCTGAGAAAAGATCGCGCCAATCATCTAGTTGCTCACCAAGTACCGGAAGACCGACTCCAAATTATTGTCAGGACTGCTGTAGCCTTGCACCAGCAGCTGGTGATCGTCGATCACGTTCATCAGCATCGTGTAAAAAGCGTCGGGCTCCGCAACCTCAAATTGCACCGCCGTCCCACTGCGCTCGAAACGCGCGCTGACGACATTCGCGCGGTCGAGCATGTACGTCGCGAGGCGTCGCGGATCGCTGGTCTCCACGCGAATCTTGTGCGGGTGCTTGTCAATCAGTCCCCGGATTTCCCGCAGATCGCCAGTGGCAAGCAGGCGACCCCGGTGCAGCAGCAAGATGGAGCGCGTCATCTGCTCCACCTCAAAGAGGATATGCGAGCTGACCAAAATCGTCTTGCCTCGATCAGCAAGATCGCCAAGCACGTCGATGAACTCGCGCCGCCCGACCGGGTCCAGGCCGTTGAGAGGCTCGTCCAACAAGATGATCTGCGGGTCGTGAATCATCGCCTGAGCAAGCTTGATTCGCTGACGCATTCCTTTCGAGTAGCCGGCGATCTTCTTGTGCGCTCGCTCGCTCATTCCCACATGCTCGATCACTTCAGCCGTGCGGCGCTTGGCATGAGCCCCATCGAAGCCCTGCAAACGCGCCATAAAGTTCACGAATTGGAAGCCGTTGTAATGCTCGTAGAAATTGTCGATCTCTGGGCAGTAACCCATCAGCCGATAAACTGCCGGATTGGCGAACGGCTCCATGCCACCGACGAGCAACTCGCCCGTGGTTGGCCGAAGTTGGCCGGTGATGAGTCGCAAAAGCGTGCTCTTACCCGCGCCGTTCATGCCGAGCAGAGCGGTTAGCCCAGGGCCAACGGTGCAGGTGACGTCGTTGAGGCCAATAACCTCGCCGTACCAGCGCGAAACATTCTTGAGTTCGATATCGTGAACGCTCAACCGACCACCTCCACCGCGCGAACTCGACTCCATGCGAGCCACATCGCCAGGAACGAGATCCCGAAGTACAGCGAAAGGATAAGTCCAACGCTGGGAATTTCTATCAGCGGCTGTCTCGCCGCTTGCGATGGCCCTTGCGGAATGGGGAACAGGGTGGAGCCTTGCGTGTTCAAGATGATCTTCGCAAAACCAATTTGCAGACCGTCGACGGACATGTAGTATAGCGTGTCAACAAACGGTACCGGCCGGTCATGCCGACTGTTGACGATATGTATAACTTGCATCGCCTTGGTAAAGAACAACCCGATAAAGTACATGCCTGCGTAGGTCGCACCTGCCATTCGACCTTGGTCGAACAGGGAAGAGATCCCGAGCACGACTGACGCGTGAAAGAACCCCGGCACAAGGATCATCCCGAGCAATTTGGGCAACAGGAACGGGTCGTCAGTCCAGAACCCGTACGTGCGATAGCTCATGAGGCAGTACCCGTAAAACAGGATTGTCGGCACCGCCACCACGCCGGTAATCGGTATGAAGATGCTCATCCACTTGCCAACCAAGTAGTCGGTCTTGGTGCAAGGTTTGCTGAGGTAAACGAGCAGCGCCTTGGCGCGATTGTCGTTCGCAATCGCCCCCGCCCCAAGCATCAGCGCACAGATAAACAGCAACAGCTGGCTAATTGAGAAGGCATTGAGGAACTGGTCCTTCCAGACGATATTCGCAAAGATTGGGTTCTTGACGCCCAGTGGACTGCCTTGAGTTTGGAGGTCAACAAAAAAGAACACCGCAGCAAGAATGAGATACCAGTAGCCCGAGATGACGCTCGCTATCCAGAAGCCCCTTTTCTTTGTCGCAAGGCGGATGCACAGCTTCGCGATCGCCCACCAACGGTGAGTTGGCAACTCCATCGGACCGTCGTAGTTGCGATACGTCAGGTCCGCGATAGGGCCGGAACTCGCCGATGAAGATGTCGATGGCAGTTTCTGGTCCATTAGCTTTGTGCCGTCCCGCTTGGTCGAAAGCGTCGCGCAGGTGTGTTCATCGACTCTCCGCAGGAGTCTGGATTGCCGTCATAAAGGCCTCTTCAAGTGAGCGCTCGGCGACCGTGAGGCCGCGGATTTGTGCTCCGGATTCTCGGGCGGCGCGAATGACGTGGAGATTGATTGCCTCAGGAGTTCCCGCGCCTTGGACGCGGTAAGCGCCCGCCTTTGTCGGATTGACCGTCAATTCCCGTTTGATGCAAGCTTCAACGAACTGAGGGCTTGGTTCGCGCAAATCGACGTCGACCGGGTGTCCGTCGATTCGCTTGAGATCAGAAATCTTGCCTTGGGCGCGCAGCGTGCCGTTCATCACGACAATCACTTGGTCGCAGACGCGCTCGATATCCGGAAGAAGGTGCGAGCTTACGATGACATTGATGCCCTTGCCGTGCGAGACGGATCGAACAAGCTCAAGCATGTCCTCACGTCCAGCGGGGTCGAGGCCGTTCGTTGGCTCATCGAGAAGGAGCAGTTTCGGGCCGTGAATAAGGGCCTGTGCCAACTTGATCCGCTGTTTCATGCCCGTGGAAAAAGTTTCGACGTTTCGATATCGGGCTTCGCCGAGGTGGCAATACTCCAAGACTTCGTGGGCGCGGCGCAGGGCTTGCGCGGACGGCATTCCCGCGAGTTCACCCGCATACGCGACGAACTGGACGGCGCTGAGGCCCGGAATATGGCAGTCCTGCTCGGGCATGAGCCCGACGCGTTGCCGAATTTGGCGATCTTGGGTGCGAATGTCACAACCGACAACCGATGCCGTGCCGGAAGTCGGGCGAACAAAGCCCAAAAATGTCTTGAGAAGGGTCGTCTTGCCCGCCCCGTTCGGTCCGAGGAGGCCGGTACAACCCTCTGGAACCTCACATGACAGCCCGTTGACCGCCGTGAAATTTCCGTACTTCACGACCAAGTTGTGGATGCTAGCGACTGCCACAGGTTTGTTTAGGATACTGGTATTGAGCTCTCAGAAGTTACGCGGCGTTGCGTGCGTAGTTGCCGGCCAAGATTTGGTCGTAACGTCCGCTCAGTTGCCAGCGCTCAAGTTCTTGGGCGCGGTGAACCGGCATCGGGTGCGTAAACGTGCTTCCTTGGATTAAGAACAGGATGACCTTGCCGACCTCATCTAAGAAATCGGCGTCTTGGTAGGCCCGTGCCTGGTCCATAAACGCATCGCGACTCTGCTCATGGGAGAACCGGTTCGGACCCGCTGCCATGCACACGAGGGAGTCCAGCGTGTCATCCAATGACTGCGAAACCAAGAGCCCTGCGCGGTCCGCAGAGAATTCAGCCTGGCGCGACCACTCGTAATACGCGAGGATGAGGGCCGTGCGCGCGACATTCGAAACGCCGAGTGTGGACTGCGCAAGCATGTCCAGAAGGGGAATGAGGACGGCACCGACCGAGAAATAGAGCACGTGCCGGGCTTTGATGTGGCCGAGTTCATGTCCGACCAAATAGAACAGTTGCTCGTCGTTCAAGTTGTTGATGATCGAGCTGTGAAGCGTGATGTACGGTCGTTCGACGCCGCCCGCCATGGCGTTCGGGAACGGGTTGCTGGTGACATACAACTCCGGCGCGGGCATGTCCAAAATACGCGCAGACTCTTCGAGAATTCCGTACAGGGTCTTGTACTGATTGGGACCGCATCGAACGGACATGGACATGTTCATGCAGTAAAGCCAGCGATCGAACCCGTATTCATAAAACTTTGTGACAATCGTCGGGAGGAGGGGGATGCGCTTCAGCTTCTCCAATGCCCAGTGGTCAGCATCGGAAACAAATGCCTCCGCCGGCAGTCCGGTTAATACGGTTCTTTCTCGCATGACCTACTTTACGCGAATCGCCGCCGCGCGTTGCAACACACGCCGAAGGTCTTGATATCCCATTCTCAAACGGTATCCTCACTACTCTCAGCCGAACTCGTATACAACGGCGTATCGAGCACCTATGGAACACACCTACGCTATTCTTGGCGCTGGCATGCAGGGGACTGCGGCCGCGTTTGACCTTGCCAAATTTGGCAACGCCCGCTCGATTCTGTTGGGCGATTGGAGCCTGGAGCAAGCGCTGCGAAGCGCCACGCGAGTCAACACGCTCGTCGGACGCTCAGTGTGTGAAGCACGTCAAGTTGACGCTCTCGATCCGAATTCGCTTGGTCCGCTTTTGAAAGACGCGGTTGCGCTGTGCAGCTGCGTCCCGTACCACATGCACCCCGCGGTCGCCCGCACCGCCATCGAAGCCCGAACGCACATGGCGGATTTAGGTGGCAACACTACGGTGACGATGGAGACCCTGGCCCTGGATGACGATGCACGCCGAGCCGGAGTCTCGTTAGTGCCCGACACGGGACTTGCGCCCGGTTTAGTCAATTCGATCGCCCTCCGCGTGATGGAATCCCTCGACTCGACGGATTCGATTCAGCTGTATTGCGGTGTGTTGCCCCAGAATCCCGTTCCGCCTTTCAACTACAAGCTCACCTTTAACATCGAGGGGCTGGTGACCGAGTACGACAATCAAGCCGTCGTGCTGCGGAATGGCGACATCGCCCTTGTTGACACCCTTGCGGAGCTCGAATCGATCGAAATCGCGGAATTGGGGACGATGGAAGCGTTCACGACCTCGGGCGGTACATCGACCGCACCGTACACCCTGAGTGACCGCGTGAAGAACTACGAGTACAAGACTATTCGCTGGCCCGGGCACTGCGAGTTGATGCGGATATTCCGCGACTTCGGGTTCTGGAATCCCGATCCGATCCAAGTTCACGGGAACTCCGTTCGGCCCCTCGACGTGTTCTGCGCGGTGTTTGGAGAAGAGCTTCGCAAGATCGTCGACCTAGATCAGTGCGCGGTCCGGTGCGTCGGTCGCGGCCGCGTTGGCGGCGCGGACGTCGTGATGCAGGCTGACATTTTCGAAAAGCAATGCCCAGTAACCGGCTTTACCGCGATGGAGCGATTGACGGGTTTCTCAATTGCGATCCACGCGATTGCCCAGGCATCTGGCGAGATTGGGCCTGGCGCAACGAAGTACGAAAACGCCTTGACCGGTCATCGCTTCTGCGAAGAAATTGAGCGTCGCGGCATCGCAATCCGCTTTGCCGTTAGCCCAAAGTAGTCGGTTGGCAGGCTACTTCACTGTCTCCGCGACGGCATCTGCCAGCGCGCGAACCATCAGGTTTCGCCCCGCCTTAGATAGGATAAACGCCTCGTCTTTCGGGTTCGTGAGCACAACCATTTCGACCAACACGACGGGCACTTTGCTGTAAATCGACCCGGTAAGAGCGCCTTGCTTGGCCCCGACTGCGGTCGCGAGGTCGGTCTTCAGACCTCCGTCGGCCAGTTTGCTTAGCAACGACACATGCAATGAATGATGCAGGGTTATCGCCGCCGCGTGACTGGCGTCCAACACTGACTTACTCGGACCGGTCAGCCCGCCGCTCGACCCTTGCCGCGCTGGGTAGTAAACCGTAAACCCGGAGCCACTCGAAGCATCGCAATGGAGCCGAATCATCAAACTGGCGCGAGCCAAATTCGCGATCTCCGCTCGAGTCTTGTTGAGGACTTTCTGATTCTCGGCTCGCTTCGTCATGGCAACCCGATATCCGCGCGCCTCGAGTTGCTTTTTGAGGCCGATTGCCACCGTCCACGCGACTGTCACCTCGGTCGCACGTTTGCCGCGTGTGCCAACGCCGACTTCACTTGGGTGACCAGGGTCGATGCAGATCACCTTCTGAGCGAGCAAAAAGGCGATCTCGGCGAGCATGGAATGAGCGTACCGCGAGCCGAATTCCACCTGCTCGGCCAGACCCCGCCGCAGTATCGGTCGAGCACGTTGTGATCTTCCCGTACTTCGCAAACTGCTACGTACCGACGAATCCGTCGAACAGAGAGTAGAGACTACGGATGCGGCGTCACCGCGACGATGCCGATCACGCTTTGACCCGGGCCGTAATGCCAGAAGACGCGCCAAGCGGCAAGCGTGTTGTTCTCCACATAGCTCTCCCACACGTCCTCGCCGTTGGCTCCCCTGAGCTCGTTGTACTTGTGCGAGTTCAGTCCTGGGTGCCTAGGGTTCGTTTCAAGCTGGCCGAGGCACTGATGCACTCGCTTGAGCTTCTCCAGGTCCTTTTTGCTCTCGTCGTGCTCAAGGTCGTGAAGCTGTTGCGCCGCATACTTGCGGTGATTAGAGGTCGTTAATCGCCGCACATCAGAAGGCGCGTACGTCATTATCTGTATATGCTCCCTAAGCGGACAATCAAACGTGTGGTGCCTGGCGCGGACCGCGCGCACGACGAGCGAAAGTATCAGCACGGCGATCCCCCCAACGTAACGACCGCCCCGCCGGATGCCATTATTTCGCCCGACACTCTGCGAGACAATCGAATGCCGCCTGGGCAGTCGCGAACTCGGAAGTGGCCGGTCCTCGATGCATACGGCCCGCCGGAGATTGACCTCGATGAGTGGAAGCTCTACATCGTTGGCAAGGTTGCCGCGAACGTCGAGTTAGACATGGAGGCGTTCCAATCCTTGCCAAGGCGAAAGGTTTTCGCGGACATGCACTGCGTCACCCGTTGGTCGCGCCTTGGAAATGTTTGGGAAGGCCCACGCACGTCTGACCTGCGCGAATTGATGCAACCGAGCCCCAGCGCGACCCATGTCGTCGCGCACGGGTACGACGGAAACTGGTCGACAAATGTGCCGATTGAGGAGTTCTTTGCAGAGGATGTCCTGCTTGCTGACCTGCACGATGGCGCCCCGATTCCAATCGAACACGGTGGCCCGGTGCGGCTTGTTGTGCCTCGGCTGTACGCTTGGAAGAGCGCAAAATGGCTCCAAGCGATCGAGTTTATTGAGGGTGATCGCGCCGGCTTCTGGGAGAAGGGTGGCTATCACATGCATGGTGACCCCTGGGCCGAAGAGCGCTTTGGCTCGCGCTGGTAGGGTGCCGCAAAGCAAGCTGAACGTTTCCTGACGAATGAGGCGCGGGGGTGAGGTGCCGCATCCAAGTCGCCGAGAGCTTGGACAGCCGATGGAAATCTCGCCGTCAAAGTCAAGCATTTTAGGTGCCCTTAGCCAGGCGCTCGACCTCGTTGAGGGCCAGCCCGAAGGGCATGCGTTGCGGGCGGCACGACTTGCGATGCGAATTGGCCGCGAAATCGGCTTGCCCGATTCGACCGCAGAAGATCTCTTCTTTGCGAGCGTAATCAAGGACAGCGGTTGCTCAAACAACTCGGTGCGAATCCAAAAGATATTCGGTGGCGACGAGCTGCTATCGAAGCGCGCGGTCAAGTTCATCGACTGGACATCGCCGGTCGAATCGGTTAAGTTTGCGTTCAAACACACCGAACGCGGCCAAAGCATGGTCGCCAAGCTACGGCGAATGGCGTCAAATCTTGGCCCACCCAAGCAGGTCATGATCGAAGTCACCGAAGCGCGATGTACCCGCGGTGCAGAAATCGCCCGTATGCTCGGATTCTCGCCCGTAGTTGCCGACGCCGTGCGAAACATCGATGAGCATTGGGACGGAAATGGCGCGCCTTTCGAAATTCGGCAAGACGAAATCCCGCTACTCGCGAGAATCATTTGCCTGACTCAGACCTTCGAAGTGTTCGCGACCACATTTGGAGTGGATGCCGCGTACACGATGATGGAAACCCGATGCGGAACGTGGTTTGATCCTGACCTTGTTCAAGCATGCCGATCATTCCGCACCGATACCGCTTTCTGGAATTCTTTTGGCGACGAGTCTTCAGATGCGATCGCAGACGCCCTACCGCACCTCGGCGAGTCCGCGATGGATGCGGACATCGACAAAATTTGCGAGGCGTTTGCCCTAATCATTGACGCAAAATCGAGCTTCACTTCAGAGCATTCTGCGCGCGTAACTCAATATGCTTTGCAACTTGGGCACTGGTTTGGAATCGGAAAAACCAGGCTTCAGACTCTTCGGCGAGCGGGGTTACTCCATGACATCGGCAAGTTGGGGGTCTCTACGGGAATTCTGGAGAAGCCCGGAAAGTTGGACGACGATGAGTTTGCGCACGTCAAGTTGCATCCAAAGTACAGCTTTGACATTCTAAAGCGAGTGCCGTCTTTCGACTCGATTGCCGAATTAGCGTCCGCGCATCACGAGCGGCTGGACGGCCGAGGCTACTGGCGGGGATTGGCCGGCGGTGAGATTAGTCTGGACGTGCGAATTCTTACCACGGCCGACGTCTTCGATGCCCTGACCGCCGAGCGGCCCTACCGCGCGGCAATGTCGGCCGACGCTGCGCTCGTAATCATGGAGCGAGATCGAGGCACCGCATTTGATCCCGACTGTCTCGACGCCGTCCGAGACTGCCTTTTCGCGGAACGCGCGATGAGCCTCGCCGCGTAGTCGCGCAAATTCTCGCAAAGCATGCCGCGTGCTTAGCCGAGCTCGCGGCGCACAACCGATCTGAGGTGCGCGATCACGAAGGCGTTAGATTTAACGTCCGACCATTGCGGGGCCGACCGGTAAACCCGCACAATAGAGTCTGTGGCACAGGGACCTTTGAGAGTCGTCGTTTGTGACGAGAACAAGCCTCATATCGAGAACATTTATCCGAACGGGATTCGCGCAGCAGTCGCGGCGGCGATCGTCGGAGCGGACGTGGAGGTCTCGGTCGGATGCATCGACGATCCAGATCAGGGAATGTCGGACGCGCGCCTCGCAAAGACTGACGTCCTCGTTTGGTGGGGCCATGCACGTCACGGCGAAGTAGCGGACGAACTCGCCGAGAAGATCAAGGATCGCGTACACAACCACGGCATGGGTCTCGTCGTCTTGCACTCCGGTCACTACAGCAAACCATTCCGATTGACGCTAGATTGCTCCGGCGACCTAAAGGGCGGATGGCGCGAAGCGGACGAACGCGAAGAAATCACGGTTTGTGCTCCTTGGCACCCGATCGCAGAAGGCGTCGAAGACTTTGTAATGGAGGAAGAGGAGATGTACGGCGGACCGTTCGGTGTGCCACCACACCTCGCGCTCATTTTTCAGTCGTACTTCCCGCTCGACGGCTCAGTATTCCCATGTGGTGCAACTTGGACGGTTGGCAAAGGCGTCGACCCGAAATTCACCTCTGGACCGGGCAATGGCGTCAATCAGGGATACGGTATCGGTCGAGTTTTCTACTTCCGGCCGGGCCACGAATCCTACCCAACGTACTTCGATACAAACGTTATGCGAGTCATCGCGAACGGCGTGCGATGGGCGGGCAAGCTAACCGGCTAGTCGAACCGCTTGCGAGTTGGGACCGTCAATAGGTCACGCCCATGGCTTCCAGCGACCTCAAGCAAGTATTGCTTCCCCTCGGCATTCTCGCCGCGATCGGGATAAGCGGCTTGCTTGCGCGCGGTGTGTATCAGAATTGGCCCAGCGTGCGGATCGAACGTGAGTGGAACGACGCGGTCCGGGATGCACGGGCGCAGGGAATGGTCGTTACGTACCGAAATTTTCCGGTACCCAGTCCAACCAGGGACAGCTGCGATGTCAGCGCGGCAATCCTCAAGTGTCGAACCGCTCTCCGAAGCACATCGGCAGCGGTGATCCCCGCGACCTTCGTCTACGGCTCCGAAGTTAATCCGGTGATCGCCCTCGAGCTGATCCCTTTTGGTGACTTGGATCTGATCTCTCGGACGCTCCTTGCCCTGCCGAAAGACGCTACGTTGGATCCGGCGCGTGACTACCGGCTTGGCCGAAAGTTGCTGTTCGTGGATGTCAACGAAGAACGCAAGATTACGACCGGCCTCTGTGCTCGAGCGAAACTAAGCGCAAAGTCTCGCAAAGTTGAGTCCGCGTTTCGCGATCTCATGGCGGCGGCGCGATTGTCACGACTTTGCGGTACGCGTCCGATAGAAATCACGGAGATCGTGCGAGCGGCGCAGGAAAGAACATTCCTAACTGCAGCGTTCGACGTGCTTGTGGATTCGGGGGTTACCGAACATAACATCGCCCGGGTTCGCCAGTTAATTGTCGAACTTGGTCCGAGTCCGACGCAACCGAAATCCGGAGGACTGGCGACGTCCTTCCTCATGGATCAGCTGGACGAAATCGAGGCTGGCACGAGTCCGAAGTTGGTCTTCGGCATCACACAGGCGTTTGACCGCTGGCTGCGCCTCGCGACCGCGCGAAGGGAAGTCCGCACCGCCGCGCTTCGAGAAATGATTGGCATAAACGAGCTGCACGTCAAAAATTCTGCTACTCCGGCCCGAAGTTTCCAGTTGTTCATGGGCCGACTAGAGGACCTAAAGCAGAGCTCGTGCGACGTCGATCGTATCGTGTATGAAGTGATCCGCCCGATGGCCGACCATCTGGCCACTATGGCCCGAGCGACCGCGATGCGGGATTGCGCCCAAGAGATCCTCGACATCCTGACACGAGAACTCGCCGCCGGCCGGCACGACATCGCATTTATGCAGGTGGCTCCTCGCCGCCGCGACATCTTCGGTCATGGCATGTTGCAGCACGTTCCGCTCGCGACGGGCTTTCGGGTGTTCAGCGTTGGGAAGAACGGGGATAGCGCGAAGGCCATGGAGAGCCTCTTCTCCCTGGCCCCCGAGCGAATCGGTGACGGAATCAGCATCCACCACTAGGGTCGACCCTTCCCAAACCGATCGTAACTCAGTACAATGTCGCAACGACTGACATCATCGTGGATGTCGCTCTGGGCCCCACCGATGCGGACAGGAATGTTCATGCAACTGCAGCATTACGACGTCGGAGGTTTTTTCGATGAATACTTCGTCGAACCAGGCAAACCCCGCGCGCACGTGCAACACCTGCTTGCCTCATTACAGCAACTTTCCGAAGAAGAGTTGACTTACCGGCGACGGGCGGCCGAAGCCATGTTGCTCAACATGGGGATCACGTTCAACGTGTATGGCGATGAGCAGGGCACCGAAAAAATCATGCCGTTCGACGTGCTGCCGCGCATCGTCGCGGGCGATGAATGGGACGCCTTGGACAAAGGTTTGCGCCAGCGTGTTCGAGCCCTCAATCTGTTTTTGCAAGACATTTACGGACCGCAGCAGATCGTAAAGGATGGCGTGATTCCGGAACACGTGATTCAGTCCGCAAAGTCATTCCGTCCGGAGTGCGTCGGCCTCCGTCCACCGAGAGGCATCTGGTGCCATATCAACGGCATCGACCTTGTTCGCGATGGAAACGGCCGCATGTTCGTCTTGGAGGACAACCTGAGGTGCCCGTCCGGGGTCTCATACGTGCTCGAGAACCGCGAAATCATGAAGCGGACCTTTCCGCAGGTCTTTCGTGGTCTAAATGTGCGGCCCGTCGATGACTATCCGGGTCAATTGCTCGCGATGCTACAGTCGCTGGCTCCATCATATGCGCCGTCGGCCCAGGTCGTCGTGCTCACTCCTGGCACCGCGAACTCCGCGTACTTCGAGCATTCATTCCTTGCGCGGCAGATGGGCGTGCCATTGGTTGAGGGCCGAGATCTCGTGGTCCACGACAGGTACGTGAAGATGCGGACAACACGCGGACTCGTGCCGGTCGACGTCATTTACCGTCGCATCGACGACGACTTCCTCGACCCTCAGGTATTCCGGCCTGATTCTAGGCTGGGCATTCCGGGAGTGATGGAAGTCTATCGTGCAGGTCGCGTCGCCATCGCAAATGCACCGGGGACTGGCGTCGCCGACGACAAGGTCGTGTACGCGTACGTCCCCAAGATGATCCGGTACTACTTGGAGCAGGACGCAATCATTCCGAATGTCGAGACCTTCCTGTGCTGGGACGACGCGGATCGCGAGCATGTTTTGGCGAATTTACACAAGTTTGTTGTCAAATCGGCGAACGAGGCGGGCGGTTACGGGATGTTGATCGGACCGCACGCAACCCAAGCGGAGCGGGACGATTTTGCCGACCGGATTCAGGCTGATCCTCGAAACTTTATCGCCCAGCCCACGCTTGACCTTTCGAGAGCACCGACCCTCTGCGATGACGCGGTGGAAGGGCGGCACGTCGACCTACGCCCGTACGTACTTTCTGGTGCGAAGGACGTGTTTGTTTTGCCCGGCGGGCTAACTCGTGTCGCGCTTGTAAAGGGTTCGCTCGTTGTGAACTCGAGCCAAGGCGGCGGCAGCAAAGACACCTGGATTGTTGACAACGTTGGCGGTGCGGCATGACGACGCAGGGTTTGCTCAGCCGGGCTGCTGAGGCCATCTTTTGGATGGCGCGCTATGTCGAAAGGGCCGAGAACGTGGCTCGGATGATCGAAGTTAACCTCCACCTAACCCTGGATTCGACGCGAAGCACGACCGACCAGTGGATACCCCTTTACGAGGTGGCCAACGACGAGGAGGCGTTCAAAGAGCGCTATCCTGCGCCGAGTCAAGCCAACGTCATTCGGTTCTTGACGTTCGATACAACCTATGGCAACTCGATCGCATCGTGCCTATATCAAGCGCGCGAGAATGCGCGCTCGGTTCGCGAAATCATTTCCAGCGAGATGTGGGAGCAACTGAATAAGTTCTATCTCATGGTCCGCAATGCCTCGCCGGAGTGGGTCTCGCGGCATCCGTCCGAATTTTATTTTGAGATTCGCACGGCAAGCCACCTGTTCGAGGGAATATCGGCCGCGACGATGTCGCATTCCGAAGCTTGGAATTTCGCGACAATGGGCCGAATGCTTGAGCGCGCAGACCAAACATCGCGCATCTTAGACGTCAAATACTTTGTGCTCTTACCGAAAGTCGAATATGTCGGTTCACCGGTGGACCACATTCAGTGGGGAGCCGTGCTGAAGTCAGTTAGCGGCTTCGAGATGTATCGCAAAGAGTATGGTCGCCTCGATCCGGCGCAAATGGTGCACTTCCTGATCCTGAATCAAGAGTTTCCGAGGTCCGTGGCTTACGGGTTGTCGGCGGCCCGCGACGCCCTCTATACGGTGACAAAAACACCGAATGGGTCGTACCGTTTTGCCAGCGAACGCCTCCTGAATAAGCTTCGCTCCGATGTCATGTACGGTGACCCCAAAGAAATCGTGATTGCGGGTCTACACGAGTACTTGGACCACCTCCAATTTCGCTTAAACGAGGTTAGTGAAGCCGTCCGCACCGATTTCTTCGCGCCTCCGGACCCCGATCCCGTTTCCATTTTGCAGGGGCAGGGCTAACGCATGCTGTTTGAAATCGAGCACATAACCGACTACCAGTACACGGCCCCGGTGCGCCTCGGCGAGCAACTAATTCGCCTAACGCCGCGTCCCAGTGCTGCCCTCAAAGTCCTGGTTCACACGATGCCAATCTCCCCCGCCCCGACTTCGCAAATCGAGGCAAAGGATTTTGAAGGCAACTCCATTGTCTTGGCGACTTTCGAGGGTCAGACTGACCACTTGCGCATCGTCAATCTGCTCTCGCTCGAGACGTTCGAACTCGATCCAATTGATTGGGGCGCTCCGCGATCGCCTTTCCTCGGAGCGTCCGATATCTCGCTCGTTACGAGCTTTCTGACTCGGGAGAACCCGTCGGACCTTGTTGGAGAATGTGCCTTAGAAATGTTTAGGGCCGCCGATCAGCATCCACTGTGGTTCGCGCGGTCGCTCAATCGCTTTATCCACCAGGAGTTCTCACAGGTCATTCGGGAGCATGGGGCGCCGCTAACTCCAGGGGAAACCTTTGTCGCGAAGCGAGGAGCCTGTCGAGACTTTGCCGTGCTATTCATGGACGCGTGCCGATCGGTCGGCATTCCTGCGCGGTTCGTCAGCGGGTACCAACAGGCCGATATCGACGTAAACCACCGAAATCTCCATGCGTGGGTCGAAGTGTACGTGCCGGGCCTTGGATGGATCGGATTCGACCCAACGACCGGCGAATCCATCTCCACGCAGCATGTCGCTCTTGCCGCATGTGCTAACCCCGCCAACGCCGCGCCGGTTATCGGTTCGTTCTGGAGCGTGAGCGCAACCTCTCGCCTTGAGTGCAGCCTCGCTCTGTCGGCCCGGTAACGGCGTCAAGCGAGTAAAATCGTGCCTCGCATGACCGTTGACGAGCAAATCGCTACCCTTCGACGTGGGAAGACCGAGATCATTTCTGAAGCGGAGCTACGCAAGAAGTTGGAGTCTGGAAAGCCGCTTCGTGTCAAGCTAGGCGTGGACCCGACCGCGCGGGACGTAACGCTAGGGTGGGCTGTCGTTCTGCGCAAACTTCGTGACTTTCAACGGCTTGGGCACCAAGCCGTGCTCGTAATCGGCGACTTCACCGCCATGATCGGCGACCCGAGTGGCAAGAGCAAGACCCGAAAGCAACTCACCGCCGAGGAAGTACTTTGTAACGTCGAAGCCGTCAAAAAGCAGTTCGGAAAGATTCTCGACATCGACAAAACAGAGATTCGACCCAATAGCGAGTGGCTAAGTCGCATGAACTTCGAGGACGTTTTGCGCCTGTGCTCCAAGGTCACTGTCGCTCGAATTATGGAGCGCGACGACTTCACCAAACGGTGGGAAGCGCACCAGCCGATCGCCATGCACGAGCTGATGTATCCGTTGCTACAGGGAACTGACTCGGTTGCTTTGGAAGCGGATGTGGAGCTAGGCGGCACCGATCAGCGGTTTAACAACCTCATGGGTCGGCAACTTCAGGAGGCGAACGGGCAAGAACCACAGGTTGTCGTGCTCCTCCCCTTGCTCGTCGGCACGGACGGCAAGGACAAGATGTCTCAGTCGCTCAAAAACTACGTATCCGTGATCGACACTCCCAACGACATGTTTGGGAAGACAATGTCGATTCCCGACGAGACCATCGAAAACTGGTTCGAGCTCTGTACAGACGTCCCCATGCAGGACGTACGCGCGATGTTGGGGCCAGGAAAGAACCCGCGTGATGCGAAAGTGCAGCTCGCAAAAGCGATTGTGGCTCTGTATCACTCGGTCGAAGCGGCCGACGACGCGGAGGCGTACTTCGTGAACACGTTTGGCAAGCGTCAGCAGCCTGTCGAAGCTGACGATGCGACCATCCCCGCAGAGTTGGTTGGCGACGACGGAAAATTTGGCCTCGTCCAGCTTGTCGTCGCTCTTGGACTGGCGAAGAGCAACGGCGCTGCGAAGGATCTCATCAAGGCGGGCGCGGTGGGAATTGAGGGCGAAAAGGTCACGGACCCGTCGCTTCGCCTGACCATCGCCGAAGTCTCAGGTCAGGTGCTAAGAGTTGGAAAGCACCAGTTCCGAAAGTTAAGCTAAGACCTAGGAGGCCGTTGAGTTGAGCAACGGCCTCCCACGTGACGCTAGGGTGGCACGGGTGCAGGGCCATCCAACCACATACCCACGAGGGTGGGACGGGTGCACGGACTTCCAATTACATACCCACGAGGGTGGCACGGGTGCAGGGCTCTGCCCGTAACCCGTGGACGACAAAACTGTGCGAACTTCGATTGGCACGGGCGCAGGAGCCTCTAACCACAAACCCACGAGGGTGGCACGGGTGCAGGGCTCTGCCCGTAACCCGTGGATCACAAAACTGTGCGAACGGCGGGTGGCACGGGCGCAGGAGCCTCTAACCACATACCCACGAGGGTGGCACGGGTGCAGGGCTTTGCCCGTAACCCGTGGACGATAAAACTGTGCGAACGACGAACGAAGCCGAATGCGGAGTTCGTCAACAACTTCCTAATGCAATTACGTGGAAGAATACGATTATGAGTTTGAGCAAGTGGGCGCTCGGAGCAGTGTGCTGGTCATTGGCCATGATGGCCGTCTCCTGTACGAAATCAAAGCTTTCGGCGTCTGAGTTCAAGCACGAAGGGGTCGTCGTCCGGGCTTGGGAAGATGGCAGCGTTGACATCACGGAAGGCACAGCGAGCCCGTCCGCGGCGCCCATGGGACCGCCTCCTTCCGAAGCGCAACGCCTCGACGAAATCTGGTCCGCCGTAAACGATCGCATCGGCACCCAGGTCGACATTTGGTTCAACAACGGTGAGTACCCCAAACTAATTCAGCTCTTGGAGTTCCAACAAGAGATGACGCCCAGTAACTACGACACCGCCACGAATCTTGGCTGGATGTACGAAAACATCCAGGATTACGAAAGCGCCCTCGCCGTTTACCTAAGGTATCGCGACCAGAATCCCAACGAGCCCGATAATCTCATGCCGACCGCGGAAATGTACTTCCGAATCAAGAAGTTCCCGGAGGTTATCAAGTATGTGGCGCCGATAATCGACCGACCGCACCTCCACGCGAACCACTATCGGATCTTGGCGCAGAGCTACGAACGTACAGGCAAGCTCAAAGATGCGGAGCGAATTTTGATGAAGTACATCGCGATTGACCCCGAGGATGGCCAGGCAAAAGTGAATCTCGCTCGTGTGCAACGAAAACTCAAAGGATTGCCGTAATTCCGTCGTACAATAAGTTTCACGGAGGTTAGCGATGGATCGCATCATGCCCATAGACTTGGAGCACGCCGACATCAAGAAGGTGTTTCGCGGCTTCGACCCCAACACGGTGGACGCACTTTTGAGCGCGGCTGCTTCTACCATTCAAGGTCAACTCAACGACCTACAGATCATGCGCGAGCAGAACGAGCGCTTGCGTTTCGAGCAGGATCTGCACCGCTCGAGCGAGGATACGCTCAAGCAGACTTTGTTCCTAGCTCAGAAGACGGCGGACGAAACGCGAGCCGCTGCCCAAAGACAAGGTGATCTCATTATCGAAGAAGCTCGGCAGGCCGCGCTTGCCGAGAGGATTGCCGGCCACCAAGCGGTGAGCCAGATGCGGTGGGAAGTCGAGCGCTTGCGCTCGGAGCGAGATCGCTATCAGTCGGAAATGCGTGACCTGCTCACGCGTCAACTTCGGGAAATCGAGGCCATCACGCCGACCGTTGCCTTGGTGGATGACACCGCCCTGATCGCGTAAGCGCGGCTTGGGCACGGGTGCAGGGGCTTCCAACCACATACCCACGAGGGTGGCACGGGTGCAGGGCTCTGCCCGTAACCCGTGGACGACAAAACTGCGCGAACGACGGGTAGCACGGGCGCAGGAGCCTCTAACCACACACCCACGAGGGTGGCACGGGTGCAGGGCTTTGCCCGTAACCCGTGGACGACAAAACTGTGCGGAACGACGAACGAAGCTGGATGCGGAGTTCGTCAACAGCTTCTTCGGGGCAGGCTCCGAAGAGAATGCATAATAGGACTGTGTTGCGATCTACTCGAATGATGGGTGGCAAGGGTCGTGTCAGCGAAGACGATGGCTCGTTTGACCGTGCATTCTGGCAGGCTGCTACTCCCGAAGAGCGAGTAGCGGCAATTTTTGAACTGAGAACGTTATATCACGAGGTGTTGCATCCCAATTCCGGAGCTCAAAGATTGGATCGAACTGTTGGTGGCACTCGATTCTTACGGGATTAGATACTTAATCGTCGGTGGCATCGCGGTTGGGTATCACGCACAGCCGAGGTACACAAAGGACTTAGATGTCCTGATCACCGTCGAAAGCCCAGACCACCTAAAGCTACTCAAATGCCTAGCAGAGTTCGGCGCGCCCGTCAACCTGATCAGTGCCGAAGAGTTGCTGCAATCGGACTTCGTATTTCACTTCGGAGTGCCACCTTGGAGAGTCGATATCTTAACTTCCATCCCTGGAGTCGATTTTGAGATCGCCTACGCAGACCGCATCCAGATGCCTCTCGGTACCTATAGCGCGACTTGCATTTCGCGGGAATGGCTCATCGTCGCGAAACGAGCCAGCGGCCGCGTCCAAGACTTACTGGACGTTCAGAATTTGACCATCGAGCCGGCGCAATAGCAAGCAGTGCTGTTGCCAACCATCAGTTCGCGATTGCGCGGAAACATATGGGGATGATCTGCCCCACGCAAATCGGCGATTTGCCATCCTGGACGCGGAGTTCGTCAACGGCGTCCCACGTGACGCTAGGGTGGCACGGGTGCACGGGCTTCCAATTAAATACCCACGAGGGTGGCACGGGTGCAGGGCTTTGCCCGTAACCCGTGGAAGGATGACTGTGCGAACGACCCACGCACGTCGCGCGGAAATCTACGATGCTCTGGCGAAATCTCACGATAAGCCGATACCGATGGCCGGGGAAATGGTTGTTTCCATCCCTGAAGGGGATCCCTCTTAGAGCGAAGGGTAGCCGCCCTGAGGCGGCTACCCTGGTACGAACGGCCCAGCGGGTTTCAGCCCTGTAGGGTCTGCCTACACTGCCATATGAGCTCGCTGTCCCTTCGACCTAACTGATCGAAACTACAAGAGCGACGGGAAACGAGCCAGCGGCCGGGTCCAAGACTTACTGGACGTTCAGAATTCGACCATCGAGCCGGCGCAATAGCAAGCAGTGCGATTGCCACCCATCTCTTCGCGATTGTGCGGAAACATATGGGGATGGTCTGCCCCACGAAAGTGAAGACGTCGTAAGAGGAGACCTCCGCTTGGGCACGAATGCCCAAGTCGCAAAGCGTTCAAATCGCTGATTTCCACGCAAATCGGCGATTTGCTATGACGAACGAAGCTGGATGCGGAGTTCGTCAACAGCTTCCTAGGGGCAACTGCGATTGGATCAAACACTCGCTGTCGTGGAGTGCTTTGGGCTTGCGTTGCCACCGAAAAGATCAAGGCTCCGAGGATTGGTGTCATCTCTTAATTCCAGCTCGTACGAGCATATTTGAAAAGGACGGGCTTCAATGCGCATAGACAAGGCGTCGCCGCAATGCGAACCGCGTAACGGTCAACACGACCGCGGCCACGATCAGCAGCACTATCGCCATTGCCTTCGCTTGGTCAAAATTTGACTCGAAACCAAGGTAAATCGCCAACGGCAACGTCTGAGTGACACCCTGGAGGCTCCCCGCGAAGAGGATGGTTGCCCCGAACTCGCCAAGCGCGCGGGCCCACGCAAGCACCGCCCCCGTGATCATGAAAGGGGCGACGACCGGGGCCGTGATGTACCGAAACATCGAAGCCTGGCCCGCGCCGTCGAGCTTTGCCGCGTCCACGATTGATGGATCGACGACTTGGAATGCGGTCGCCGCTTCTCGAATGTAAAACGGCGCGGCGACAAAAGTTTGGGCCATCACGACCGCTAATGGGGTGAACGCAACCGTGATCCCAAAATGGCTGAGAACGGATCCGAGCAGGCCCAGACGTCCGAACCCCAGCAAGAGCGCGATGCCCGCGACGGACGGCGGCATGACCGTCGGTAGCGTGACCAGTAACTCAAGCGCGCCCCGCATGATGCCGCGCGACCGGTGCAAAAGCAGCGCGACGGCCGTGCCCGAGACCGTGATTACCGCAAGGCTCACAAAGGTCGTCCGAAGGCTGAGGAATATCGCGTCGCGTACCGGCTCATCGCGCAATTGCGCCCAAATCTGAGCCGGTGAAGCGGATACGACGAGAGCGGCGATGGCCGCGCCGATGAGGAGCAGAATTGGACTCGCAAGCAATCCAAGGCTTCCCGCCGTGACCAGCCGACTGGAAGGAGTCTGACTCATTGTAGGTCGATGCGCCGGATCCACTCCACCCAAGTGTCGGCATTCAGCGATGGAACGATGAGTTGGTAATTGCCATCTGCGCGGCACACAAGCACGGCTTTGCGGCCTCGAAGGTCAGCGACGGCAATGGTTTGCCGACATCCGTCTGCGGAGAAAAAAGTGGCGCGAGTTGCCTTTCCAAGCGCTAAGGCCGACTCTACGGTTATCCCGCTGAAGTGTTCCGTGTTGCCGTGCACCGTCGCGTCGACGGCGCAAGTTTTGCCCGTAAAGGGCAACTTCAGGTTCACGTGACCAGCGCCGCGTGAGACCCTGATCGCCGAGACTGCCTTCAACGGGGAGATGAAACCACTCTCGGTCAGCGCCCGCTGGGCCTCAACACTAAACAGAAATTTGACGAAGTCATGCGCTCCGGTCTTATTGACCGAAGTCGTCGGGACAGCGGCGGGATACTCGGCGATCGAGTTGAGTTCATCGGGAATCGCGACCGTCCTGATCGCGCCCTGCGCCGCCGCCGCATCACTCACGTACACGATTCCGGCGTCCGCCTCGCCCGTCCGAACCTTGGCGAGCACGGCCCGTACGTCCTGCTCCTTGGACACGATATGGCTTCGAACGTGCCGGAGCCACGCGCCGCCGTATCTGATACCGGCTTTCATGAAGAATTCTTGGGTGTAGCGTCCGGCCGGCACGACGGGATCCGCGATGACGAGCCGCTTCGCAGTTACGAGGTCGACCAAGCTCATTGGCTTTGTGCTTATGACGGTGAGGCGGTTATGGGCAAAGACCCGAACGCTTGTTTTGTCGTAGCTCGTGTCCGTTAGGTTCTTCATCGCCGCGCTCGCGAAGACGTCAGCTGGCGCGCCGAGGTTGATTTGGGCGGCGAGAAGTTGCGATCCGCCGAAGTTAAGCACGACTTTCGTGTCGGCATGATTGCGTTCAAATTTGCGCGCGATGGCGGTGAACGCATCCTTCAACGAGGCGGCGGCGAACACGTACACTCTCGCTTCTGACGGAGCCGATCCCAGAAGCAGGAGTGTTGCCGCGACGAACATTACGGCTCGTATGCTACCGCGTGGTCGATCGAGGTCAGCCTAGCAGGTCGGCAAACCCCCAACTCGAACCGTGGTCGCAGCGCCATGGCGAAATGAAGAACTCGTGAGTTTTGCCGGACTTTCAACCGCGATTTCCGCAAGTTAAGGCACCTGTGGTATGATTCCTATATGGGTCAGTTGCTTAAACTCTTGCTTTTGACGTGCCTAGTTGCCATCGTCGTCGGATGCGGCGGCGGCAGCACAGACACTTCCTCGGCGGCGAACGTGCCGATTTACGTCACAGACGGTTCGGGCACCTACTCTCACGCCTGGGTCACCGTCAAGCAAATCGACATTGTCGGAAAGAGCGGCGCGGTCACTGCTTATCAAGATGCCGCGGGTCAAACTCTCGACCTCGCCGCTCTCAGTAGCTCAACCAAGCAACAGTTCGCCCTCGTCGCGATCGGTAAAGCGCCGTCCGCGACAACCGTGACGCTGCGAATCACCGTCGACCAGAACGTCAATCTCGTGCCCGCGGGTACATCGGCCGCTTCGACCTACCCGCTGGCTGGCAGCGTAGGCGGCGTCAAAGTCTTCACGATCACGGTAGCGGGGAACGACCCGCGCGGCATTGTTGCTGACTTCGATCTCGGAAAGTGGAAAGTCGATGGGGGATCAGTCACCGCAACCCCAAAGAATGGCAGCACGTCGGGCCTCGGTGGCGACACCCACCCGCATCAGTACTTCAAGGGCACCGTCGCCAACCTGGCCGGCACCAGCCCGAACTTCACGTTTGACCTCATCCACGGCGAGCATAAACTTGCCGTTACCACGAGCGTCGACACCATCATCGCAAATGCCGATGGCACCTCCAGCCCGATTCTCGCAAACGGCGTCGTCGTCCATGTCGGCGGCACCTTTGACCACACGACTTCGAGCATCGCCGCTGCCGAAATTCTTATCTCCAACGGCTCAATTTCCCATCCTCCGGCGTTCGTAGCGGGAACGGTACAGAGCATCGGAGTTCACACCTTCACGGTCACGCCGCGCGACGTGATTGACATGCGTCCGGTGGCGAGTTTAGTCGTGATCAACACGACCGCCGATACTCTCTTCTTCAAGGACGCGGTTTCGATCTCGTCCGCGGAATTCGACGCCGCGATCGCTGTCGGCTCCCTCGTTATGGTCCATGGAACTGTGGACGACGCGTCGGGCGTAATGACCGCCGCTCACGTCAACCTTGTCGGGCCGAAAGATGGCGATCACCACGGTGCGGTCGGCGTCGCGGGTGCCATCGATTCGCTCGACGCGAAAGCGGGCACTTTCAACATAACGGTCAAGCATTGGGAAGGTCGTGAACTGCATGCCGGCGACGTTCTGCACGTTGTTACGAACGACAAAACAGTCTTCGTCGGAACGAGCCTGATGCACATGGCGAACGGCGATGTTCTCAAGGTGGCCGGTGCGCTCGAAGGCTCGACGCTGACCGCCCTTGTCGTTGGTAAGGGCGACGGCCACGGCGACGGCCCAGATGGCGGCCCAGATGGCGGCCCTGACGACGGACATGGCGGCGGTCACAGCGACGGCCACCCCTAGGAGGCTGTTGATCAACTCAACAGCCTCCGTTTGGGCATGGATGCCCAAGTCGCGAAGCGCGGTTATTGAACCGTAGCGCAGCGTTCAAATCGCTGATTTCCACGCGAATCGGCGATTTGCCATGACGAACGAAGCTGGATGCGGAGTTCGTCAACAGCTTCCTCGTCACCGCTGACGAGGCGTCGGGCACCGTCTCAGTGTCGGAGAAGGTCGGCGCGGTATATGCGCCGGGGTGAGGTCAGTCTTCAGAATTTGCGTGCGAAGAGGGCTGGCGCTTTTCAACCACGAAACCGCCGAAGGCCCTCAGCGAAGAAAGACATTCTGATTGTGCCAATCCAAATACTGCGTATCTGGTTGGTGCATCACGTTCGTCGGCAAAGAGCGAAGCGACTCCCCGTGGTAACTGTAGTACAGCTTGCCATTCGAGTACTGCTCCCGAATCTGTGAACTGACTTCAATGTGAAAATCAGGAGTCACCGTCAGCAGCCCACGATCGAATAAAGTGTGCATGTCCGACCGCAGAAGAAGTCCGTTCCCGAGGGCATGCGGCCCGGATTCCGCGTAAGGTTGGATATGCGCGGACTCCAAAACGGGCAGCGTACTCTCCCCTGTAATCGCGCAACGCCTTTCATAGGCTTCGGTCACCAAAACCCGAAACCCGCCCTGACCTAACCGAAAATTTACTTCGCCTTTACCATATCGATTGGCCGTTTCACGCGCAGCCAGCATTTCGCGCGAAGCGCCAAGCCTGTCTTGGACCTGCCGCAATAACGACAATCCGGTCGACGCCAGCGCGTCGTATCCTTTGCCTTGCACGGTGCTTTTTGGCCAGTCCGCGGGTGTCGGTATCCATTCGTCGCGACCGAACCAAAACGGCTGTGTGAGGACGATGTTGCCGATAGACGGATCCGGCCGAACGATGCCCGCACGATACTTTCGGACACGCGCAAGGAACTGCGCGTGCGAAGTAACGCCGTTCTTTTCACCAAATGCGCTCCACGCGATCGACAGTGGCAGGCGAGAGAACTTCACGAAGTAGCCCCCACCCACGATGAAATTGTGCGGAGCGTGCAACTTAAACAAGAAGAGCTCGCCCGGCCCCAAAACTCCAAAGGCGCCTTTCTCGCCAGGCTTCCAAAAATTGACCTCGTCCGGCTGTGACACGGAGAGCTGCTCGAACCAATTCTTATCTGTGATTCCGACGAATAGCCGCATAGCTTCTCAACAACGATTAGGTTGAACGTTACCTCTCAACCAAGGACAACCAAGTCCGAATCGCCGCCCTAAGCGCCCCCGACTTCGCCTCCACATCCGCGACGCTCGTAAACACCACCGTCTTCCGACCATCCGGGAAATCACCTTCCAACAAACCGCTCGTGTCGTTGATCTTCGCTCCGCTGGGAAAGACCAATCGCACAAACTCCTTGCGAAACAGGTTCGACACGACGATGTAACGTCGATACTCTTTCGGGTTGGACGGCGCCATCGGCCCCGCAAAAAAGAACGTCGGGTGATTCCACTTGATCTCTTCTCCGATCTCCGGATCGACGGCCAGGATCACCTTCCGTAGTTCGATCAGAACATCTTTCAGCGGATGATCGACCTTCGCCATAAAGGCGTCAACCTTCGCGGACTCAGAAGCTTTCGTCTCAAACAACGGATTCATTCCGACCATTATGCGCCCGACGGGTAGCCTGCCAGCGATGGCGTCGGGCACCCTCTCAGTGTCGGAGAGGGTCGGCGCGGTTCGTGCACCGGGGTGAGGTCAGTCATCAGATTTTGCTTGCCGAGAGAGTCGGTCCGCCCGGCCGCCGATTGCGAGGCTCAAATCGCGGCTGGAAACGTTCATCTGGACCGTCTCCAATGCTTGACGATTGAACGGCCCGGATTCCCGCAAACCCGGAGGGTTTGTAGATTTCAGCGAAGGGTTCGACCCGGCCTTTTCGGGGCGTACCCTGGTTACCGGTTCCACGACAATTACAACGCCGGAGGTGTTGTAGATAGTCAGATAGACACAGTCCACGGGAGACGATAGTCGCGATAGCCCAAGTTCGCCATAAGGACCCCATCCTGGGCGGGACAGAACCCGCCGTACTTCCCCCTAAAGACTCAGGTGAAGGATTCCACTTCCGCTGCGACCCGTTCGTTTCGGCGCGCACCCTGCTTCAGGCACGCCCTCAAACAACGGATTCATTCCGACCATTATGCGCCTGACGGGTAGCCTCTCAAGCGATGGCGTGGAAAGTTCTCAACTCGGCTCGGGCGTTCGTCTCGAACGGCAAAGCGGCCAACGATCTCCTGCTCGCCGCAGGCTGCGAAGTCGTAACTTCGGCGGAATTTGGTCCCATACTCGCACCGCAGCTGATCGAACAGCTCGCCGACTGCGACGCCGCGCTCGCGTCCAGTGATGAGTACACCGCGGAGGTGTTTCAGGCGTGCCCAAACTTAAAGGTCGTATCGCGGTGGGGCGTTGGCATTGATAGCATTGACTTAAGGGCCGCGACTGAAGCCGGTGTGATCGTCTGCAACACCCCGGGCGCCATGGCAGAAGCCGTCGCCGACTACACGTTCGGACTCCTCCTGGCCGCAGCGAGACGCATCGTAGAAGGCGACCGCCTCATGCGATCCGGCGGCTGGAGCGAGATCACGGGCACGCTTGTGTTCGGAAAAACGATCGGTCTAGTCGGAGCGGGCCGAATTGGCCAGGCCGTGGCGCGACGTGCGGCAGGGTTCGGAATGCGGGTCCTCGCTTTCGATCCCCCTCTCCAGGCGATTGCGACCTCCGCCATGAACCTTCCCAAAATGGAGTTTGTGACTCTAGAAGCGCTGCTCGCCCAAAGCGATTTCGTCTGCCTCCACGCACCAAGTTTGCCCGAAACGAAGGGCCTAATCGACGCGACGCGATTCGCGCAGATGAAGCCAACTGCGTACTTCATCAATACCTCCCGAGGCGCCCTCGTCAACGAAGTCGACCTTCTCGCTGCCCTCGAAACAGGGCAGATTGCAGGAGCAGCTATCGACGTTTACGCGCATGAACCACTGCCCGCCGATCACCCGCTGCGCCAAGCTCCTCGATGCGTTCTCTCGCCCCACAACTCTTCGAATGCGAAGGAAGCGGCCGAAGCGATCAGCATGATGGCCGCCGAAAATCTACTCACCTGCATGCTCGGCCCGAAACCCGAACACGTTTGTAACCCCGAGGTTTTGAACTCGCCGCTCCGGCGAAAGTGACCCCTGTAACGCCCGACCGCGGTGTATAGTCTCGAAATGGAATTAGTCGACGCACTACTCGATTCGTGGGACCGTCAGTGCCGAATCGTCCAGGCTGCCGCCGGCCTCGTCGACGAGAGCACCCGCGACCTACTACCGTCGCCCGACGGCTGGCCGCTCTACCAACAACTCGCCCACATCCACCTCGTAAGGCGTTATTGGCTGAGCCAGGTCGATCCCGCCCGAGGAGCCACCCTCGGTGAATCGTATTCGGACGGTTGGGAGACTCCCATCACCGACCTCGATAAGATCCGGAGTTTGCTCGTGGACAGCACGATCGCTGTTCGCGAAGCCATGAAGGAAAAGCTGACCGCGCCGCCCGAACCGGTCGGCGGATACGACCATCCCGTCCTGTTCTTGCAGCACATGGTCTGGCATGAAGGCTGGCATGTGGGGCTGATTTTTCTCGCCCTGCGCCTGGCCGGCCACGAACCAACCGAAGAGTGGAGCGAAGCTCACGTGTGGGGCGAGTGGCGGGTCGAGGAATGGTAGTTCGTAAGCATAAAACAGAAGGATTGATCGATGAGAAATAACCCAGTAAAAGCGGCACTCCGCGAAGGTCGGGCGCAGGTTGGAACTTGGCTAAACCTGGCGAGCCCGATTGCGACGCGATACATGGCCCGGACCGGGTTCCATTGGCTGACCCTCGACATCGAGCACAGTCCTGTCAATTGGGAATCGGCTGCCCTCATTTTCGGGGCGATCGCCGACGCCGGCGGTGTGCCTCTCGCTCGAGTTCCGTTCACCAGCCTTGAAAACGTAAAACGATGCCTAGATGCAGGCGCGTTCGGGATCATTTTCCCGATGTGTAACTCGGTCGAAGAGGCCGAACTCGCCGTCGCCGCTTGCAAGTATCCGCCGAGCGGCCAGCGCAGCATCGGCGGTGGCCTACATGCCCTCAATTTCCAGTCGAGCCCTGCCGAATACTATCGCCAAGCGAACGACGAAATTCTTGTCATCGTCCAGGCCGAGCACGTGCTGGCGATCGAGCGAGCCGATGCGATCTTGTCTGTGCCCGGCATCGACGCCGTCTTCGTGGGTCCCAACGATCTGCTTTCGTCCATGGGCAAAACCCCCGCGATGGACTCGCAAGACCCCGACTTCGTCGCCGCCCTAAACCATGTCCGCGAAACTGCCGTGCGGCACGGCGTCGCGCCCGGTCTCCACACCGCGGATTCATCCGCCGCTTGCCGCCGCATCGCGGAAGGATGGCAATTCGTGGCGATCAGCAGCGAACTCGGATTCATGCTACAAGCGGCCCAGGACACGGCTGCCGCCGCGATTGGCGACGTACGGACGGAAGGCGTCGCGCGGTACTAGGGCCAAATATCAGACCGGTCGCATAGACGAGTTGTGATAAGATTGAGGTGGCGTACGGAGCGCCCCCGGGTCCGCGGGAAGGACTGAGTCCATCCAAAACCAGTTCGTCGTAAGTTACGTCGACCTTTGTTGCTGCCTGTTCGCGGACCACAGGCCACCCGCAACGGAGGTTTTATGTCTGAATCTATCCCTGAGCGCGCCGATGTCCGGCAGCTCCGCATCCAAGCGAAGGAATTATTTCGCGCCCTTCAATCCGGCGACATCGTCGCCGACGGCGTCCTCGCCGCGACCGCCAAGCTCGCCGATGCCCAGCGACTCACCGCTCGAAAGTACGGCTTTGACAGTTGGCCGAAACTCGTCGAGCAAGTCGAGACTCCGGCCCTGATCGAGCGCTTCAAGCAGCTGGTCGGGCTCGGTGATGCGGACGGTCTAGAGAAGCTCCTGCGAAAGCACTCCGCCGTGCGAGCGCGAATCAACGACCCGATATTTTCGTTCGACTCCCCGGCCGTCGTCGCCGCGAGCGGCAGTCGCAACTCGGCCAGCACGGTACCCGTGCTCGTGCGGTACGGCGCGGATCCAAATGCGCGCAGCGGCTGGTGGGCCGGGAGTTTCGGCGCACTCGATGGGGCCAAGGGCGATACCGTCGAAGTCTTGCTAAGCCTAGGTGCGAAATTCGACGTCTGGTCGGCCGCCGCCCACGGACGTCTTGATGTCCTAAAGCAACTGCTCGATGAAGACCCAACCCGCGTCAACGCGCCAGGTGGCGACGGCGAGCGACCGCTTCACTTCGCCGCAAACGCGGAAGTCGCCGAGTTCCTAATCGCGCGCGGAGCCGACCTCGAGCAGCGCGATGTGGACCACGAATCGACCCCGATTCAGCACCACATCAATGATTCGGAATTGCTGCGGTGCCTGTTGAAGCACGGGGCGATCCCGGATATCTTCACCGCGGCCGCCCTAAACGACCCTGCGCTCGCGCGTTCGATCTTGGCCGCCAACCCCAACGCCGCGAATTCCTGCGTCGGCAAAGCGCCGTTCGTCACTACCAAATCGAACGGCGGTCACACTTACACCTATCGAATCGGCCCCGCCGCAACGCCCGTTCACATGGCCGCGCACCTAGGGCACCGGGAGGTGCTCGCCGTGCTGCTTGAAGCGGTCCCGGCCTCAACGCGGCTCATCGCTGCCGCGTGGCTCGAAGATGCGAAGGAAGTCGCGGCGATATTGACCGAAAATCCGGAGATTGGCAAGGAGATGGGCGCGGAAGCGCGCGCGATTTCCGACGCTGCTCAGCAAGGAAAAACCGAGGCCGTGCGACTGTTCCTGACGGCCGGGCTAGACCCTTGCACTCCCGGAATGGACACTGGAAGCGCCCTTCACCTCGGGTGCTGGTACGGCTGGCTCGACGTCGTTAAGCTCCTCGTAGGCCGCGTGCCGCTCGATCTTCTCGATGCCTCGCACGGCAGTCCACCCCTCGGTTGGGCCTGCCACGGTTCGCAGTGGTGCGGCAATCCCGCTGGTGACTACGTCGGTGTCGTGACCACCCTACTTGGGGCGGGCGCTGATCCAAATGTGTCAGCCAACCGCGAGGGCGCGACAATGCTTCAGCAAGCCGGCGCGCGTGAAGACGTCAAGTCCGTATTGCGTCAGCACGGCGCGAAGTAGGGAAGTCAAGGCCGCGAGCGGCGTCTCGCGGCCACAACCTCAATTCTCGCCTAGGAGGCTGTTGAGTCGATCAACAGCCTCCGTTTGGGCATGGATGCCCAAGTCGCGAAGCGCGGTTCTTGAACCGTAGCGCAGCGTTCAAATCGCTGATTTCCACGCAAATCGGCGATTTGCCATGACGAACGAAGCTGGATGCGGAGTTCGTCAACAGCTTCCTAGGCGGCTGTTGATCGACTCAACAGCCTCCGTTTGGGCATGGATGCCCAAGTCGCGAAGCGCGGTTCTTGAACCATAGCGAAGCATTCAAATCGCTGATTTCCACGCAAATCGGCGATTTGCCATGACGAACGAAGCTGGATGCGGAGTTAGTCAAAATCATCCTAGTAGCTTCTTAAGCGTCGGCTCCATAGATCTTGCCCAGATCTCGTAACCAAACGCCCTCGGGTGGAGGAGGTCAGGCAAGATCGCGTTCCAGAGCACGCCATCGCGTGACATGTAGTGCTTGCCGCAGTCCAAGAAGAAGATCGACTTGTCGTCTGCGATCGTCTTGAACTGGTCAGTCGCGCTTCTGGTCGCGATACGCATTCGATCCTCTGCCGTCGCGCCGCGTGGGAAGATACCCAGAAGCAAAATCTTGGTCTCGGGCATCGCCGTCCGAAGCCTGCTCACGATCAGCTTCACTCCGTCTGCGGTCTGGCTCGCGCCTGATGAGCCGTGACCGATGTTGTTGGTACCGATCATGATGACCGCGACCTTCGGGTGAAGCCCAATGATTTCGCCATGCTCCATGCGCCAAAGCACGTGCTCGGTGCGGTCGCCGCTGAATCCGAAGTTAGCGGCCTTGCGGTTGCCGTAATACTGACTCCACGTAGCGCGTCCCTCGCCCTCCCAACCCTGAGTGATGGAGTCGCCGATGAAGATGAGGTCCCAGCCACCCTGCTTCGTCTGCTCAACGCATCGCTCGTGGCGGGTCTTCCACCATCCCTCACCCAAACGATCGGCCGGAGTGACAGCAACGTTTTGTTGAGTGGCGAGCAGCATGACGAGCGGGAAAGTGGCAAACATCTTGGAGAAATGATACTGCTTCTGGCCGAAATGCGATTCTCCTGACTCAGTCAGGAGAATCGTCGCCTACCTCCATTGCCGACTCGACTAACCGTTCACGCGAACGGTTACCGTAGCGGTGAGAGCAGGTCCACCACCGGCTGGCGTGCCCGTTATCGTAACAATTGAGTTGAACGATCCCGGTGGCGGTGACGAACACTCCCACGTCAAAGTCGACTCTCCGCTTGCGGCCGGGGTTATCGAAAACATCGAGTTTGTTATCGAATGAATCATGTTCCCACCTTCCACCGCCGGTGCTTCATCTTTGACCGTGACGTTTATGGTGCCCGACCATCCATGTTGAGATATGACGGCGACATGGTTCTGCGGTCCCGCCGCTATGCACGAATTGTCGTATGTGCCCGTCGGTGAGTCCAATACCACTTTGAAGCCCGCGGTAAGTACGGATGTCCCCACCGTCGCTCCTCCGCAGCCACTGCCCGCAAGCAGGCCAAACATAGGGATCGCGAGGGCGAAAATTGCGGGGAAGAGTGATCTTTTTGTGTTCATAGCGTTTAGGTTGGTGTTCGCAGGTCCGGGCGATTAAATAGGACGACCGCGCCCTTCGCCGGAATTGCGATTAACTTCTCCTTCAAGGCGCATAATACGGAAACGTACGTAGGCGAAACCGTGGGCGAAATGCTAGAAAATGCCGCTGAATGCCGCGAAACGCCGAAACTCGAACTGAGAACTGGAGGCGCGAGCCTAGCTACGCGCGAGTTCTCGATTGAACTACTGGGTCCGCTTCGAATTCTCGTTCGCGGCGAACCATTAGCCCGCATGCGCTCGAAGAAAGGGCTCTGGCTTCTCGCCGTGCTCACCCTGCACGCCAATCGTGAGGTGGCGCGCCGTTGGCTGGCCGATATCCTTTGGCCAGAAAGCGACGGAGAGCGCGCACTCTTCAACCTGCGTGAGAACCTCCACGACCTGCGCCGCGCCCTCGGCCCGCTTGCAAACCGAATCACTTCGCCGCAACGCGCGAGCATTCGCCTGGTCCTAAATCCCGCGGAAGCAGACGTTCTCAGATTTGACGCGCTACTAGCGAGTTCCGAAGACGATGCCGTTCGCGAGGCAGTATTCATGTATCGCGGTCACCTCTTGGAGGGCTGCCACGAAGAGTGGGCAAACTCAGAGCGAGATGCGCGAGCGCTCAAGTGGGCAGAGGCCGTGGAGGGTTTGGCGGAGCGGGACATCGCCACCGGGCACTTTCGCGATGCGACGCGCATCCTGCGCCCGTTGGCCCGCATCGAAACGTACCGGGAAAGCGCCCATCGTCTGCTGATGCAAGCTCTTGCCGGTTCGGGGAACCAAGCTGAAGCGACCCGAATCTACCGGGCGCTTGCCCTAAACCTCCACCGTGATCTGAACACCTCGCCGAGCAAAGAGACCGTGGCGATGTACGAGAGCCTGAGCTCACTGCCCGCCCGTGACCTTGGGCCGAAGGCCGCCAGCGGCCCCGATGCCCGGCGACCCTTGCCCGTCGCCCTTACCCGGTTCATCGGTCGTGACGCAGAGGCGCGCGAACTCAAACGGATGATGGAATCCCACCGTCTAGTCACCGTCGTTGGGTCAGGTGGAATCGGAAAGACGCGGTTGGCCGTGCAAGTCGCCGCAGAATTTGCGAAGGTCGCCCAGGACGGAGTCTGGTTCATCTGCCTCGACGGAACCGAGGACCCGCAGCTTGTTCCAAACGTCGTCGCGCTTGCGCTCGGACTTCCGTTGAGTGCTTCACGCAGTGCCCTAGATTCGGTGGTGCAGCACCTGCGCGAGCGTGAAGGGGTGATCTTAATCGACAACTGCGAGCATCTGATCGACGAGGTCCATCACCTGGTGCAGGCGATCACTCAGAACTGCCCATCGGTTCGGATGCTCGCGACGAGCCGGCAACGATTGGGGATTACTGGCGAGCAGGCGTACGAACTGCCGACGATGACGTTACCGGACGAGGAAGGAGGTGCTACCGATGCTTCAGACCGAGCGGACCTCCTGCAATTCGACGCCGTGCAGCTCTTCGTTGAACGGGCGCGCGAAGCAAAGCCAGACTTTCAGCTTTCCCCCGACAATGTCCGGACCGTCGTCCGCGTCCTTCACCGGCTAGGCGGCGTGGCCCTCGCCATCGAGCTCACCGCGTCCAAACTGCGGAGCCTCTCGGTAGCGGAAATCCACGAGCGCCTAAATGACCGTTTCCGTCTGCTGGCCGACGGAAGTCGAACCGCAATGCCACGGCATCAATCGCTGGCCGCCCTCATCGAGTGGAGCTATCGGGCGCTCGACGATCGAGAACGGGAGATGCTCACTTGCCTGACGGTCTTTGAGGGTGGATGGACGGCCGAGGCTTGTGTCGCCGTCTGGATCGGTACCGACCCTGCTGACGCCCCGGTGCTGCTGAGTGCGCTCGTCGAGAAGTCGCTCGTGACCGCAGAGTCGACCGCGAGCGGAACGCGCTACGCGATGCTCGAAAACATTCGGCACTACATCCTCGACCTCAACGAAGAGTCCGAACTTCGCCAGCAGACCGTGGTGGAGCAAACTCGCTCCCGTCACTTGGCGTGGTGCGTCCAAATATCCGAAGCCGCCTACGCCGCCGACCGCACGGCCGACGAAGGGAACTGGCGGCGTAGGGTCGAGACGGAGATTGGTAACTTTCGTGCCGCCCTTACTTGGGCTCTCGGCCGCGATGACGCGAGTGAAGCGGCGCTTCGGCTGGCCGGAAATCTTGGACTTTGGTGGTTCCGGCTCGGACGCCCGTCGGAAGGGCTCGACTTTCTAGTGCGCGCACGCGACGCCAATCCGAACTCAAAAGACACGACGGCGACCCTTCGTGCGTTGTACGCAATCGGATGGTTGAGTCACGTGCTGGAGGATCGCCATCAGGCGCGCCGGTCTTTCGAAGAGTTGGCCGCCGGGTGCCCAGAACATGGAGACCTGCGCATGCGGAGCAAAGCTTCTTTTGGCCTCTGTATCCTTGCCGACGAGCGCGAAGATTTTGTAGCGGCCGCCGCGCAAAGTGAGTCTTCGCTCGCCCTTGCCGAGGAATCAGGCGATCTCGGCGCGCAGGCGTCGGCGTTCCTCAATATCGCCCACGCGCAGTGTCGCCTCGGGCTGTACGACGCTGCCCGAACAAACGTTGCCAAGGCAATGGCCCTGAACGGCGAGCGCGGAACCGTCAGGGGCACGGCCAACTGCTTGCACGTGCTGGCTTGGAGCTATCACCGGCAAGACCGATTCGACCTTGCGACCAAGCATTACGAACTCGCCCTGACCCGCAGCCGAGACGGGGATTACGTGTACGGCGAAATGGAATCACTGTTCGAATCGGGCGAAATGGCATACGCGCGGGGCGAGGTCGATGAAGGCCGCACGCGGCTGGAGCAGGCCCTGAATTTATGTCGCCAGATCGGACTGGAGAAGTGGGAATCGATCATTCTGTCCCGGTTGGCGCGTGCTACCGTCGGCCGCTCTGGCACCACACAGGCCGAGGAACTGCTGGGCAAGGCCACTCCATACTTTGTGCGCGCCAATGACGCCGAAAACCTCGCCGCCTGCTTTTTGGGCTTTGTCGATCTCGCGCTCGCGGGTGGAAACCCACTTGCCGCCGCTGTGAGACTAGGCGCGGCCAAGAACCTGCGAACCAGTTGCTCTGAGGTAGTTCACGCCCACGATTTATCGGTCTGGGACGCCCTGGGCTCACGTATCAAAGCATCTAACAGTCCAGATTTCGAATCGGCTATGCGAGTTGGCGAATCCGCTTCCCGAGCCGCGATCAAGGACTACGCGCTGGAACTCGCCATGCTCGGGACCGGCGCCCTCGAAGAATCAGCTCCGCGTTCAAGCCCGTAAAGACGGCCTCCAATGCCATTTGATCTCGCGTTGGCCTCCATTGAACAGATCGAAACTACAAGCGCGACCTACGATTCCTGTATTGTTCCAGAAAAGTTGTACATCTCTCAACGGGGGGTATCCCCCAAGGACACAGATGTCAAAGACTGGATCAATGAAACGGATGCATTCGCCTGAGTTGAAGGCAAAGATCGTGCTGGAGCTCGTTCGTGGCGATGTGACGCTTAGTGAAGCATCCCGTCGCTACGAGGTTGGTGAGTCTCTTCTTTCACAGTGGAAGAAGGATTTCATCGAGCGTAGCCCGATGGTATTTGCGCGCGGTGCTGGTACTCCTGAGGTGGATCAGCGTCTTCATGACCTAGAGCAGATGTTCAAAGAGCAATCTCTTGAACTGGCGATATTAAAAAAAGCGCTGAATGTCTCAGCCTCCCGGAAAGGAAGAAGCTCGTGAGGGAGCTCTCAGGTGTCTTTGGGATGCCAGCTTTGTGTTCGGCAATGGGCGTTCCAAGGAGTTCGGCTTGCTATCGTTCTACGAAGAAGATGCCAAAGGACCTCACCCCGCTCAAGAGATCGATCGAGGTGTTTCGAGTGATTCACCGAGACTATGGGTGCCGGCGGATGCTAGCTTTACTGAACCGCAACGGACTCAATCCTTCTCGCTCTGAAGTTCGGCGAGCCTATGTTGAACTCGGAATCCTTGGGAAAGTGCGCCGAAAGCGAGTTCGCACAACTTGCTCAACACACCAGTTCCCTCGGTATTCCAACCTGTGCCTGGACACGACGTACGCCTACCCAGACCAAGTCTGGGTAGGCGACGTAACAGGGATCTACATCGAAGGTCGGTGGGCTTACCTGGCCCTGCTCATGGACGTGTACACAAGATTCATCGTGGGATGGAGCATGAGCCTTAGCAACGATACGGCTCTCACCCTTAGAGCGCTGCGCTTGGGGTTAGAGCTTCAAAGATCGCCAGAGATTCACCACAGCGACCAAGGAGCAAACTATGCTTCAGGCTCATATCAAGACACTCTGCTGGCAAGAGGCATAAAAATTAGCATGTCAGCCGCTGGAAAACCAAGGCAGAATGCCCATGCCGAAAGGCTCAACCGAACGGTCAAACAAGAAGAGGTCTACAAGGCTAAATACAAATCTCTAGAAGAAGCAAAAAAGGCGATTGGGAAATTCGTGCTTTACTACAATGGCACGCGACTTCACACGGGAATCGCGTGTAAGCCCCCCGCAGAAGCTTTTGAACAATGGAAGGAACTCACAGGAATGTGAACCTAAACCCACCCGTACAGAATCGTCATTTTCTGTACAACTTTATTGGAACCTTACA
>JBBRML010000037.1:0-38147 GCA_038230855.1 Fimbriimonadales bacterium
GATTATTCGCCTGAAGAGCACGCCGATGAGTTGGAAGCGATCGAGGCATCGTTCGTGCCCGTCATCGAAGCTTGTAAGAAATTCGACCGTGGTATGCGGGTCGGAGTGAACCACGGATCGCTCGCCGAGCGGATGCTCGTCACCTACGGCGATACCCCGCAGGGAATGGTCGAGAGCGCGCTCGAATATTTGCGCATCTGTGAAAAGCACGGCTACCAGAACCTAAACATCAGCTTAAAGGCTAGTCGCGTGCCGATCATGGTCGCCGCAAATCGACATATGGTCGCCAGGATGGACGCCGAAGGAATGGCCTATCCGCTGCACCTCGGAGTGACCGAAGCCGGCGACGGAGAGTACGCTCGCATCAAATCAACGGCGGGGATTGCGACCTTGCTGATGGAAGGCATCGGCGACACAATTCGAGTTTCGCTCTCCGAAGATCCGATCAACGAAATACCGGTTTGTTACGACATTCTCCAGTCGCTTGGTCTGCGGAAAACCAAGGTGGAGTACATTGCTTGCCCGTCATGCGGGCGAACCAAATTTAATTTGCCGTCGGTTCTGCATGAAGTCCGGGAAGCAACGCGGCATCTCATCGGCCTTGACATCGCGGTAATGGGTTGCATAGTCAACGGACCCGGTGAGATGGCGGACGCAGATTACGGCTACGTCGGTGCAGCCGGTGGCAAAATCACGCTCTACCGCAAACGCGAGATCGTCAAGAATGGCATTCCCCAAGAAAATGGAGTCGCCGAGCTGATCGGCCTTCTGAAAGCCGATGGCAAGTGGGCAGAACCTCAGTAACCGCCTAAGGCTCCGGTCTCCGCGGTGAAGTGCGGGAGCCGCGACTTCGCAACGAGTATGGGAGTAAGTTAGGAACATGGACAGGCAACCCGGCGACCGAATCTTTGGTGTCGAAACCGAATTTGGGTGCCTTGTTTCGGATGAATCGCTCGGCAGTCCCGAAGTCGCCGTAGAAACGATCAAAAACTACCTGTTTTACGATTTGCGGCTCGGGGCGATCGATCTGCATTCTCGCGACGAAGTCTTTGAGCCCGCCGAGTCGGGTGGCTTCCTCATGAATGGCGCTCGTCTGTACATTGACGCGGTCGGATCGCACCTTGAGTACGCCACAGCAGAGTGCCGTCAACTCGATGACTTGATTGCCAATGATCGCGCCGGTCAACGCCAAATCGTTCGAGCGATTCACGAAATGGGACTTGAGGATGGAGTCAGCATCTACAACAATTCCGTGGATCACTTTGGCGGGCACACTTTTGGGTGTCACGAAAATTATCTGATTCGGGCCGAGGACGACTTTCTCCAGCGTGCCGCGCCTCAGTTCTATCCATTCCTCGTCACACGGCAGATCTTCGCGGGCGTGGGCCGGGTCGGTGGCCACATCCTTTCAGGACGCGAAGGCGGCCCCACCTATCAGGACATTGAGGATCACCCCATTGACTACATTTGGGTGAGTCAAATCTACGGAGTCTTGCCGGATACTTCTGTGCCATTTCAACTTAGCCAGCGCGCCGATCACATTCTAAAGACAATGGCTTCGAAGGTGCGCTTTAACCGCGCGATCATCAATCCGAAATGGGAGCACTACTACACCCATGACGGAATGACCCGTTTGCACCTGCTATTTGGCGAGTCGAATCAAAACGAGTACGCCTACAAGCTGAAAATCGGAACTACATTGCTCGTGTTGCGTCTGCTTGAAGACGGCCTTGTTCCCGAGTGGCTGGATCTCGCGAGCCCCATCAGGACGCTGCGGACGGTAAGTCGCGACCAAACGTTCAAGTGGCCGGTTATGATGGCGAACGGCGACCAAATGTCCGCCATTGCGATTCAGCGCGAGTATCTTCAGCTCGCCCAACTTTACGGGGGTGAGTCAACGCAAACGGACTGGATCCTACGGGAATGGGAATCGATACTGGACGGCCTCGAAAAGGACCCAATGCAGCTCGGAGACCGCATCGATTGGGTCGCTAAGCGCCAGATCGTCGAAGAGTACAAGTCGGAAGAGAATCTAAGCTGGACGGATGACGCTCTCCACTCCGTGGACCTGGAGTATCACAACATCGACCCCTCGACGGGCCTCTTCTATGGGTACCAAGAAATGGGCCGCAGCCGTCGCGAACTCACCGACCTCGACATCACCGTGGCTATGACCGACCCGCCGCAAGACACGCGCGCTAAAGCGCGAGCGCGCTTAGTGGAACAAGTTTTGAACCGTCGAGGTCCGCAGTTTTACATGTTCGATTGGAGCGGGGTCGCTCTTGATCGGTACAACTACGTCGACTTGACCGATCCTTTTGAGACCTATGAGGGCGTGGACTTCACTTCGGCATGATTCGTGTAATGCACTGATGCAGGCCATCCGGAGTCGAGCACCTCGACGTTGCGCGATTGGCACAAATATTGTATGGAACGTGAAAAATGGTTCGCCGACGCCGAGTAACTACTAGAAAGCAGGGGGGCATTGCCGCCATCGAATTCATCATCGTCTCGATGGTGTTGATCATCCTGAGCATTAACATCTGGATTCTTTTGCGTCCGAACGATGACGACTTTGAAAACTCGGTTCGAACCGATTTGCTCCAGATTGTCAGCGCAGTCAATGTGTACCGGGCATCAAACAATGACGCATATCCGCCCAGCATCGACTCGCTAGGCCAAGATATCCCTCACAAGGACCCACACGGGGTTCCCTATCGCCTGATGTACACCGAATCGACCGCCCGATTGGAGCGAACCAGCGGAACGGAGCCGATGTTCAAATCCTACAAACACGCAATCGTAAAATGCACGTCACTCCGAAAGGATCGCGATCAAATTCATGACGTATCCGAGTACGCGAAAGACTATCGCGGCAGCCTAGTCCTAGGCGGATTCCTTGAAGGCTTCGTCACCTGGGTTCGAGATGCGGACGATTGGGAACACAACATCCCTCAGCAGTAGGCTGCTCTTCCGGGGGCCAGATCTGTGGGTCGGTCCCCTGCGACTATAGTGCAGGCATCGTCACTTTGACGGTGGCCGCCGTAGGCTGAATCTTCGCCCATCCGCGCTCGGTCCGCAATACCTTCGCGCCCACAAACTTCGCCTTGTCCGCTGGAAACCAAATCGGCAGACCTCCTGAAATCTTCGGGACGGTGAACTCGAAGGTGCTGAGTTCTGCACACGCCAGGGCAAACGACTGCGGCACATCTTTCGCGTCGGAGGAACCGACCAATTTGAGTGACCGACCGAACGCCTTTGGCGGCAATATCAAGTTCTGGGCAAGGCAAAGCGATAGATAATCGTTCATCGAGATGTCGTCGCTCGACTTCTTGGTGAACAAGCTCGGTCCGTAGAGCAGTCCAGACTTGGCGAGCGGATCGACGTTCTTGCTTATCCAATCCGTCAGTTGGGGGAGCGTCGCTCCCATCGTGTCGTTCGGACCTGCTTTTTGGACTGCCATGCGGTCGCGAAGCCGGACCATGTAAAGTTTCTCTCCGAGAAAACCGTTTGCCCAATCTTCGGGCTCCTTGAACCCACCGATCGCGGGGAGGGATGCGTGCCCGAATTCGTGGGCCACCTCTCTGGCCATCTCTACGGGATCCGCGAAGCTGTTCAAATCGTAGATGTAAATCGTGTTCACCGCGCCTGCCGCTTTCACAGAGTCTGGAACTTGTGCATCGACGTCGAACAACTGCTCACCACCGGGTTTTCCGCCCCAGCAAAGGTAAATATCGATCGTGCCGTTTCGGTAAAGGCCGGGATTGTCGTATCCATAAAGGTCGAAGTTGTGCTCCCAAAGTCGCAGAGCCATTTGCGCGACGAGCAGCGCGCGATCCCCTTCCTTCTTGTGTTCCTGCGAGAAGACGTTAAAGCGACGTCGCCCTGTCGTTTCACCTGGGAGTTTTACGTAAGCCGCGGTCACGAAATCAAATTCCCACTGAATCTTATTGGGAGGAAACTTACGGGGGCTTAGTTTGGTCTGCTGCATCCGACCGCTGTAAGACTGAAAGAAGCAGCGCGATTCCGGCCCGTCCGGGTTAGGCAGATCGACACGAAGGAACTGTCGATCTTGAAACTGCGATATTGCGTGGAATGCTAGCAGCGACAGCAACGTTATTCTCCTAGCGATTCGAGAAATCGTTCGGCGTCAATCGCCGCCATGCAGCCCGTGCCGGCTGCCGTAACGGCTTGCCGGTATACGCTGTCGGCGACGTCGCCCGCCACGAAGACCCCCGGAATCTTTGTTCGCGACGTCCCAGGAATGGGCAACAGATAGCCCGCCACGTCCATATCCAAGACGCCTTCGAAGAGCTCCGTGTTCGGCTTGTGTCCGATTGCGATAAAAACTCCGTCGATCGGCATCTCCGTTAGGTTCCCAGAAACGGTGTCTCGTAGCCGAACTCCCGTCACCTTGCGCGGTTCATCAGTTCCGTGAATCTCATCAAGGGCCGAATTCCAGATGACCGAAATTTTCTCGTTCTTCAGCACCCGGTCCTGCATGATTTTGCTGCCACGTAGCTCACTCCGGCGATGCACTAGGTGCACACGACTGGCGTGCCGAGTCAAGTAATTTGCCTCTTCAAGCGCCGTGTCGCCGCCGCCGACGACGATGACTTCCTTGTTTCTGAAGAAGAAGCCGTCACAAGTTGCACAAGCGCTCACCCCAAATCCTCCAAAGGTGACTTCGGAGGCAAGGCCCAGCCACTTCGCGCTTGCCCCGGTCGAAATGATGACCGTCTCCGCCTCGTACATCGTCTCGTCAACCCAAATCTTAAACGGGCGCTCGCTCAGGTCGACCTTCGTCACGTGCTCGTACTTGATTTCCGTCCCGAAGCGCTCGACTTGGGCGCGGAAGAGCTCCATCATTTCCGGCCCCATAATGCCATCGGGGAAGCCCGGATAATTTTCGACGTCGGTGGTGATGGTGAGTTGGCCGCCGGGTTGAAACCCCGCAAACATCACCGGCTGTAGACTAGCACGGGCAGCGTAAAGCGCGGCAGTGTATCCTGCCGGACCGGACCCGATGATTGCAACTTTTAAGGGCATGTGAACCTTCAATTTTACCTACGCCATTTTGTTAGCAGGAATGAAGCGTTTCGGCTAGATTCGACGTCTCTAAAGGCAATCCATGGCTGAAACGGAACCGTTTAGCGTCTACGACGCGATCGCCGCCGCCGCCGACCAATTCAGCGCCATCGCGTGGCAAAAACTCGGGTTGCACCCGGATATGATGACGGGCACGATCAACGCCGATCTTGCGCAAGCTAAGGTTGCGATTGACCTCGTCGCCCATCTCAGTCAGCTGATTGACATTCAATTGGATTCTGATGACCGCCGACAAATGCAGAGTCTTGTTCGAGACTTGCGCCTCAACTATGTCGAGAAATGTAAGGAGTTACCCCAATGAAAGATTCTACGGTGAAACCCTTCTGGTGTGGACGTCGCGAGATCGATGGCTTAAAGTGGCGCGTACGGGCCATCGCCGCCGTTTGCACTTGGCGTCCAAACGTTGAGCTACCCACTCTAGAAGCTCAGCGCGCAGCTTTCGACGAGTTTTCAGCAGACTTCCAGCGCATCGTGGACGTTATTAGCACGGCCGCGAGTTATGGCCCAGCGCCGAAGTATGAACGCGAGTACGCCGCGCTGTCGCAAATATTGGAGGCAAAATTTGTGCCCGTCGCTCCCCTTCTGAGCTCCTACGCAAGACCGCATCGTTTTCGCGCGCTGTGGCGCTCGAAAACGCTCGACGGATTGCTGATTCGTGACGACGGCGCCCTCATCATAGACCTGATCGATACTAAGCACGCCGTCACGATGTATGCTGATGACCTTCGCCTGAGGGCGTAGGTCACATGAGAATTGATTTTCGAGATATCGATTTCGAGCGTGTTGCCCGAGCTTGGAATCGCTTTTATCCCGCCAAATACGCCGTCGATGCCTCGACGATTCGCTTTAATACCGTTGAATCGCCCGTTTTCGACTGGGGCGCGTCATGCGCGGCGATTGATCAGGATGATGAAATTACCGCATTTGTCATCATCAAACAGTCGGCCGCACGGCTGTATAAGGGACCTGATAAGGACATGTTTCACCTCAGTGCGTTCGCGTTTTGTGATGCGAATGTCGCCGTCGACCTTTTTAGCTATGCCCGAAATGTCCTTGTGGACCGAGGTGTTGAACGCATGGCCTTTGGGATGGATTCACGCCATTTCTTTCCGGGCTGTCCGATTGACGTTCCCGCAGTCGTCAATTTTTTGACGATCGAGGGTTTCTCTGCGGGAGGTGAAGCCGTGGACCTTGAGCGGGACCTGACTGGCTACGAAAATCCTTTTCCGGTTCCTTCCGAGTTCGACTTTCGCATTGCTCGCGAGGACGATTACTTTGCCATCGACGAATTCCTGCGTCGCGAATTCCCCGGCCGTTGGCATTACGACACCGAGAGTCGGCTGAGCGTTGAGGGGCGGCCCAGTGTCGTGTACGGCATGTTTGCCGGTGAAATTTGCGAAGGGTTTGCCGTGCTACAAGACTGGAATTGCAAGCACCCCGTGGCGGGTGCGGTTTGGAGGTGCGATCTCGGAGACCAGTGGGGCACCCTCGGCCCGATCGGTGTCGCCGCACGCCTACGAGGGAAAGGCGCGGGAAATGCGCTACTCGGGAAGGCTTTGGAGCATCAGCGAGATCTCGGCGTGCGCAAGTGCATCATTGATTGGACAGGCTTGGTCAAGTTTTACGGTGGGCACGGATTCCAAGTCAATCGAACTTACAGATCGATGATGTTACGGTTGGAGCAGTAGCTAATTGAGGGGAAAGCGATGAAGATACGTATGTTTTTATCAGTCACTCGACCCTTGCGGCGGGCGTTCAGGAAAGGCCGAGTCCACCGAGCGTCAAGCGAATGAGCACAAGTCAGCGGCCACGAGTCGTAATTCTTGGTGGCGGCTTCGGAGGGGCTTACGCGGCGAAAGCACTTCAGAAGCAGTCACGCGCCGGCGAACTAGACGTAACCGTCGTCGACCGTCGGAACTACGCGCTGTTTTATCCGTTGCTAATCGAGGCTGGGGTCGGCGCGATCGAGCCTCGCCACGTTGTGGTGCCCATTCGCAAGTTCGCAAAGTATTGCGAATTTGAGATGGCGGAAGTTCTCGCGATTGATTTCGCCGCTAAGCAAGTCAAGATTTGTCCCGTCGGTGACGAGGAGTGCAAGAGCGTCCCCTACGACCATTTAGTGCTGGCCTTCGGTTCCGTAACGCGGTGGGTGGACATTCCCGGCCTGCGTGAAAACGCGTTTCAGCTCAAGTCTTTACGCGACGCCATCGGTATGCGAGACCGAGCAATTGCCCTACTTGAACTCGCGAATCAGCTGGCAACAGCTGAGGCGCGCCGCGCCATCCTCACAATCGTAACGATCGGATCGAATTTCACTGGTATCGAGTTTGCTGGGGAATTCCAGGCGTTCATGCGAGACGCCGCTCGCGACTACCACAACGTACACCCGGATGAGATCCGCATGATCGTTTTGGAGCGAGGCGACCGCATCCTGAACTCCGTCCAGGACGCAACGGCGAAGTATGCCTTAGAGACGCTCAAGAAGCGAGGCGTCGAGTTTTTCTATCACACCTCGGCGACGGAGATTGGCGAGGCGCATGTAGTCTTGACCTCAGGTGAACACATTCCTTGCCGTACGACCGTTTGGGCAGCCGGCGTGGCACCTAATCCCTTGCTTTCAACCCTCGTGGGGCTGCCCTTAAACAAGCATGGCTACATCGAGTGCGAGCGGGACCTGCGTGTTGTTGGGTTCGAAGAGGTTTGGGCAATCGGTGACAATGCCACCGTTCTTTCCAAAGACGGCACGCCTTTTGCTCCGACCGCGCAGAACGCTTGCAGACAGGGCCCGCTGGTCGCAAAGAACATCGTCGCGACCCTCGCGAACCAACCGTTGAAGACTTACGATCACAAACCACTTGGATCGTTCGCGGTGATCGGACGCCGTGCCGCCGCCGCCGAACTTCTGGGCATGCGATTCAGCGGTTTTGTCGGATGGTTTTTGTATCGCGGAACGTATTTGGCGAAGCTGCCGACGATAGCGATGCGACTGCGGGTTTCAATCGACTGGGCGATCGAATTGTTCCTAAAGAGTGATCCCGTCACCCTTGGACTTCACCGACCGGACAAAACTCGAAACGAATAGGCGTAGACCGAGCGTAGCCTTTGATCAGAGATCAAAGGCTACGCTGGCTGAATTCCACTTTGCTGCGCCAGAAGCGCTGCCTCGGTCCGGTCGTTAACTTGCAATTTCTTGAAAATCGCTCCGACATGGGTCTTGACCGTCTTTTCGCTTAAACAGAGTCGGTCAGCTATCTGGGCATTCCGCATCCCCGCCGCAACGCATTCAAGGACTTCAATTTCACGGCGGCTCAATTCAGAAAAGAGTTTGCGGTTGTGAATCGCGCTCGCCGTAACCCGCGTGAATTCCGCCATGACGCGGGCAACCATTGTAGGGCTGAGCGAACCCTCGCCCGCTTGAGCGGAACGGACTGCGGCGATGATCTCGTCAAGGCTAGCGTCTTTCAACAGGTAGCCGATCGCACCGGCCTTAATCGCCTCAAAGACGTTGGCGTCGTCCCCGAACTTCGTTAAGATCACGACCTGCGTATTCGGTAGACGAGAGCGGATCTTTCGGGTGGCCTCAATGCCGGTCATAGTAGGCATCTGGATGTCCATCAGGCAGACGTCTGGCTGCACTATGAATGCTTCGGCTACGGCCTGATCCCCACTTGTGACCTGCGAAACTACCGTGAAGTCGGACTGCAGTTGCAACAGCTCCACGATCGTTCGGCGTAGAACCGAGTCGTCTTCCGCGACCAATATTCGAATTCGAGATTCAGCCATTTCGACTTCCGCGCGGCAGTGTTGCCCGAACGATCGTACCCCTACCTGGCCCGGCTTCGACGACCAAGTGTCCGCCGAGATTTCCCGCGCGGCTTCGCATGTTTACCATTCCCATGCCCTCGACACAGGCCTTTATGTCGAATCCCTCGCCGTCATCGGCGACCTCTAGCTGGGCTAACCGGTCGTCCATCACGAGCGAAATGCGTACGGTGCTCGCCCGCGCGTGCTTGATCGTGTTATTCAGCGCTTCCTGACCGATGCGAAAGAGCATGGTTTCCCAGTCCGCGTTTCCCACATCTTCCTGGCCAGTGACGACAAACTCAAGGTCCAGGCTGTTTCGACTGCATTGGTGGTGAGCGTATTGCCGAAACGCCGGCAGAAACTCTCCGTCATGAGCCACCGACTCCGTTCGCCGCACAAGAAAACGCAGTTCGTCTGCCGCGAGTCGCGCCGTTTCGCGAATGTCCTGCGCCAATTCTTTCGCTCGATCCGCGTCGCGATCAATCACATGGCTTAGCAACTCCAATTGCGAGGCGACGGTAATCAAGTGCCCTTGCACGCCGTCATGAATCTCTCGCGACAACTTGTGGCGGGCATTTGCTGCGCCCAACTTCTCCCGAAAGCCTGCCGCGATCAGAGCCTGGTAAGTCATCAGGCTCGAAATGATAATCACCATGTACAGCCGGAAAGAGACATTGAGGAGGTCGCCCTGACTCCACAGATCGCGCCAGTTCGCGTAGGTGGCAGTCGCCCCTTGGGCTCCGGCAAAAGACGATAGCGCTGTGCCGACGACGACCAGGAGTCCAATGAACGCGGCCCACTTCACACGAAGGGTCCCTGCCGCTTCGATGATCGGCAGGAAAAACAAAATCGACAGGTTGCTCATTGGCCCGCGGTGGCTGAGCCAAAGAATCGCCGTCACGATGGCGACATCCACCTCGGGAAAAATATATTCCCACCGTAACTTTGGAGGATCGATCCACGCGAGCCACGTTCGCACCAACAGGTAAATGAAGGTGAACCAGACAACGGGCCGCAGGTGCTCTGTCGTCTCAGGTCCGATGAGACGTACGACCTTTGGATCGCGGAGCCACAGCCAAAGAAACGGAGTGCAAAGCCAAATATGGACCAGAAATACGAGATGCTGCGCGCGGCGACTGGAGATCGTCTTTTTGAACTGATCAAACTTGCGCATCGTTCATATCGTACACTCATCCGTGATGCTTCCCGCCCCCGCCCGCTACACGCCGTGGGACAAAGGTATTTATGAAGTTGCTCCGAATTTACGGGCCTTCCGTACCGACTTCGGCAACGGGACTCTGGACGAGCAGGTGTTCCAATTTGACACCGAGTTCGAGAAGTATCGCAAAAATAAGCTCGCGGCCCAGTCGCGCAAATCGCTTTATGTCGGAGATCACAACCTTTCTGATTCCGTCGCAAACGCTGCCGCGCAGTTCCTGATCGGAAGACTGCTCGAAGAGCATCCAAACCATTTTTGGATCGCAAATGAGCGGCTAGAATGCACCTTGACCGGTGAATCCGTCGACTTGGCGCTTTCACCGCGGCAGTTACTGGATGCGCTGCTGCTTCAAGTCCAAGAGGACATTGCCATTGTTGTCGCGGATGACCTTAACGACTGGGTCACGTACATTAACGTGAGCGCGCCAAGCCATTGGGATCCTTCCACGAAGTTGGGAATGAGCTTCTTCGACGGACATTCGTCGGTGCCGGGGTTCGATCGAATCAATCGCGCCGCGTACGGTTTGGTGCAAGCAATGATTCTTCGAGGACCGTGGGTTCGCTTCGTGTGGAGCTGTGAGTCGGATACCTACCTAGACCACCACCCAATCTCCTCACCCGGTCACGATCCAGCCATTTGGGATGGGCGTCAATTCCACCTCAACGCCTTCTCGGTTCGGACGGATCGTCAGGTGGTGTGGGGGCTGCCCGAGGTGAACGCCGCACTCTTTTTCATGCGCGTGAGCTTTGTGCGAGGTGAAGACATCAAATCAGACGAGGCCCTTCTGACTTCACTGGCGACCGCTGTCGGCACGATGTCACCGGAAGCGTTACGCTACAAGGGCCTTGACCGAGAGTTGACGAGCTTGTTGAGGCAGTTCGCAGATTAACTGCGGTGAATAAATTTGCGTAAGCTCTGCTTGGCGCTTCGGCTGTATCTGATTCGATTTCTGCTGCCCGCAGGTCGGACTCCCTCGAACGCTTGCCGCTTTCGAGGGAGTTTAAACATAGTTTAGAAGTGCGACTCGAGCACCCGCGACACTTCAGCGGTTCAATACAGAAACATCGGCTTGCCGAGGACGTTCTGAACCTTGGGAAGATATGCTTCGGAGTCGTAAAGTTCCGCGACGTCAACGCGCTTTTCGCCGCTCATGATCGTATCGATCGGAATCATGGTGTAACGCCCTTCTTGAAGCGCCGCCATCTGGCCGGAAACACCTTTCAGCAACTGCTGCGAAGCCATATTGCCGTAGCTGTTAGCCACCATTTTGTCGAGCGCGTCCGGCTCACCACTTCGCATCAAGTATCCGATTTGCTGATAGATGATGTTCTGCTTCGTGTGCTCTTTCAGCAGCGCGCCTGTTCTGAGACCGATGCCGCCAAGTTTCTTGTGGCCGTAGGCGTCCGCTTCGCCCGTCTCCATGATTGCTTCGCCCGCGATCGTCGCCCCTTCAGAAATCGTCATGATCGCGTAATTGCTCGGGTTGTCTTTCTTGTCCTTAAGGAGCAGTTCTGCAAGTCGCTCTGGGTGAAATGGAACCTCGGAAATAATTGCGCGATCGACGCCCGCTAGGTACGCCGAGATCAACGACGTCTCTCCGGAGTTCCTTCCAAATAGCTCGACGACTGCAAGTCGCTCGTGTGAGCCCACTGCGGTACGCAACGAAGTAATAAAGGTGACGCTGCGCGTGACGGCCGTGGAAAAACCGATGCAGTAGTCCGTCCCAAACACGTCGTTGTCCATCGTCTTTGGGATAGCTACGACAGGCACATTCTCTTTGTGCAGGCGGTGCGAGTAGCTCAGCGTGTCATCGCCGCCGATCGTGATCAGGGCGTCAATGCCCAAGAATTCGAGATTCTTGAGTACGTGGGGAGTGAAATCGACCGTCGCGTCCTCGGCGAGAGCGTCGTGTTCGGGTTGACGCAGAAAGTCGGGAATGGTGTCTCGCTTCACTTTCGCGGGGTTGGTCCGCGAAGTGTGTAAGAACGTGCCTCCCGTGCGATCTACGGTCCGAGTGTTGCGCCGGTCCAGCTTCATCGTGTACTTCTCGACGGTGGCGTCGTCCGCTGTGTTCATGTGCAACAAGCCGCCCCAACCGCGGCGAATGCCGATCACTTCCATGCCCGCGTCGCAAACATGCGCGACCGCCGTTTTGATGCAGGCATTCAGTCCGGGAACGTCGCCTCCGCCTGTTAGAATTCCAATTCGCTTCATCTTGATAAGCTCTCCGTGTTGAGTCGTCGGCCTACCTTCGCGGGCCATTTCCTCGTCGTTGTGGAATCCAAGGCGACGCTGCCCATGGAATATGCAAGACACTTTACCCTTGAGCCTCAATGCTGCGATTCTGACAACAGCACACACCTGAAAAGCGGAGCGGTTTACTCGCTAGGATGGGGGTTATGAAGCCCAGATCAGAATAAGGCGCGTACACGAACAAGATGAACCAGACGGCTTTTTGCACGGCAGGATGGGGTTACGAGGACCAAGCGCTGTGATTTTGTTGCAGCGCCGAGGCGAGGTCTGTCGTATGGGTGCCCTCTTCGAGTCGGAGAACTTCGAACTCGGACGTAGCCCGTCGAACTCGGACGTAGCCCGTCGAACTCGGACGTAGCCCGAAGCGAGTGAGGTCAGTTAGATAGAAACCCACTCTGTCACACGCGGTATACTCTCCGCCATGGCACAGAACTTCAGATTGACGCCCCGTGTCAAATTCTCGACCCGCAAACTCAAGAAGAAGAATCGCGCCCTCAAAAAGGGTCGCACTCCAAAGTGCGGATACTAAGCTCACACTGACTTTGTAGCCTAAATTGCCTCGGCAGTGGAACTTAACGGTCTAAACGGTTCCCTTAGGCTTGGGCAGCCACCAGAGGCTATTGTCGGTCGGATTCACGATTAGAACTCCATTCTGTATTAGTGACCCAACTGCGCTTATCATTTGGCCAACCATGCCGCCAATGCCGATCGACGCACTTAGCTCAGGTGCCGCGATTGGTCGCCCCTCCATCATCGCCTTAATCATCCACGGGTCCGCGTGACGCACCGGGATTCGGAATGCGTGTGGGGACTCTTGCGCATACCCACCGACGCAACCCATCGCCATGACTGTGAAAAGAACGATTCGAGTTCGCACAATCAATAGACGCGACTACTGAGCCGCCGTTTCGGACAAACTACGATCATGAAACAGCGTGAGCTTGGCAAGTCAGGAGTTTTCGTTTCCGAAATCAGCCTCGGGTGTTGGACGATGGGGGGCCTGAACTGGGTGAACGGAAACCCGAACGGATGGGCAAACGTTGATGAGGCCGAAATTACGGACGCCATCAAGGTAGGTATTGATGCAGGCATCAATCACTTTGACAACGCCGACGTGTACGGCAACGGAAAGGCAGAGCGCATGCTCGCGCGCGTTCTCGACCGTCTCGGCGTCAAAACGAACGACTACGTGATCGCGACCAAAGTCGGCCACCATCCCGGCACTGCCGAGCACGCCTACGAAAAGGCGCATATTCGCCACCAATGCGAGCAGTCACTGATTAATCTTCGCCGCGATTACATCGACGTGTACTACTTCCACCACGGAAGTTTTGGCGAAAACGATAAGTATCTCGATGAAGCGGTGGAAACGATGGACCGCCTTGTCGAAGAAGGCAAAGTTCGCGTAAAGGGCCAATCCGCTTACTCTGCAGACGACTTCGAGCGAGTCGTGCCGAAAGTGCGCCCCGCTTGCTTACAGAGTTGGGCGCATGCCCTGGACGATCAATTTATTGCGCCAGGCTCCCGAGTGAGCCAACTCATGGCCGCGAATGAACTGACTTTTGTCGCGTTCAGTCCGCTCGCGCAGGGACGGCTCCTCGATAAATACGATCCTAAAAATCCTCCAACTTTCGAGCCGGGCGACCACCGTCAGAATAGCAGCGCCTTCAAGGCGGAAGCGATCGAAGCGCTCAAGCCTCAACTCGCCAAACTGAAGTATCGGTTTGGCGACACCACCGAGGACTTAGCAGCCATCGCGCTGCGGTATGTCCTCGCCCAACCTCACGTAGCAACAGTAATTCCAGGATTTCGGAACGAACGTCAAGTTCGGTGTAATCTCGCGGGTGCTGGTATCGTCTTAACGTCCGATGATGTTGACTTTATTCGCGAGGTGCTGCAGGGTTAATGGACGCAGAATGTAAAGACTTGTGGGCTCAAATTGAGCGCCGTAAGGCTCGAATGGTTCAATCCATTGAACGACTCCACCCGGGCGCTCAGATGGCTAAGCAAGAGGGTCGCGCATGGTCGCCAAACATGTTGCTTGAGCATCTCGTGCTCGCCGAAGAGCTCTCTCTCAGCGAGATAGAGCAAGGTCAAATCTGCCGGTTTGAGGCGATCAAGCGGTCGAGTAAGTTCTTCAAGAACGCGGCACTCTTCGTGCTCAAACGCGGCATCAGAGTGCCTGTCGGCCCCGGCATGGCACCAACTGGAAAGCATGCGACGGTCGATCTTGTTGGTCGTTGGAATGACGCCCGCGCCCGACTTTCTCAATGGTTGGAGAAGGTTGAGCCAGACGTACCGCTGAGTAAGAATTCGCGCTTTGGTTGGCTTACAGGACGCGACCTGTTATTGCTAGCGGACGCACATCTGCAATACCACGAGCGCGACGTCATGCAGAAGCGTTAGCGGCGGACTCGCCTGCGACGTAGCCGGTGGCGAACGCGGCCTGAAGGTTGTATCCACCGACTGGGCCCGCGACGTCGAGCATCTCGCCACAAAGGTAGAGGCCGCGTATTAGCCGGGACTCCATCGTTTTCGGGTCCACTTCGTTAAGCGAAACACCGCCCGCCGTCACCTCGCCACGGTCAATAGGAACCGTCTTAACCTGACCGATTGGCCAAGCCTTGAGCCGCTCGACCGTTCGATTTCTGACCGCCTTCTCCAGCTTGGCCATCCGAGTTGGACCGTGGGAAGAGAATTCCGCCACGAGTCGCTCTGGCATGCGTTCGTTGAGAAAACTGCTGAGGAGTCGATTAGGGTGTTGCTGTGCCTCTGCTAGGAGTTTGTCGGTCAGCGACTCAAACGTCTCATCGGGCTGTAAATCAACTTCGAGGTCAACGCGTCCCGGTGCTTCCGCTACCTCACGGCTTATTCCCAGCGCATTCGGGCCACTGATACCACGATGCGTGAAGAGTAAATCGCCTCGCCACCGCGCGATCTCCTTCGGCGCGCGTGCCTTTAAGATGCAGTCGCGCAACGCCACTCCCGCTCGAGTGCTTAGTTCCTCCGATGTCCCTGTCGTTTCGATTGGAGCAAGGGCCGCGCGCGGCGGAACAATCGTGTGTCCGAGCGCCGTTACCCAAGGCCATCCGTCGCCGGTCGTGCCGGAGTTAGGATAAGACATGCCGCCGACCGAAACGATTACCCGCTCCGCATCCACCGTTTGGTCGCCACAGATCACTCCCGAGGCTGCCGAGTTTGAAGTGAGGAGCCCGGTCACGGGCGTATCGAGTCGGGTAGTAACCCCCACTTCTAACAGACAGTCGCGCAGAATTTGCACCACGTCTTTCGCGTTTTGATGCACGGGAAACACTCGGCCGTCCGGCCGCGTGTAAACCTCAAGTCCCCTCTCGACCATCATGTCGATGATGTCCGTGTTCTTCAGGCGATAGCACGCCGGCCGGATGAACAGGGCTTCGTTCTTTCGAAACGCCCGCAAGACATCTTCGAGCGGGCCACCATGGGCTACGTTGCACTTTCCGCCACCGGAAATCAAAATTTTCGTGCCGATTCGACTTGTCTTTTCCAGAAGCAGAACGTCAGCGCCAAGACTTGCTGCGCGCCAAGCGGCGAAGATTCCTGCCGCCCCCGCTCCTATAACCACGACATCTGGCATCGACCCTATTGTGCGCGTTTGGTGAGGCTACTTGGGGTTGATGACCAGAGTCGCCGTCTTGGCGGCGGCGTGTCCGCTTACCACAACAGACGGTACTGGCGCGGATCGCTACTTCGCCGCGGCCCTTCTTCGGCCGCAGCGAGTGCTGCGGATAAGGCCTGAAAGGCGACACTCCCAAAACGCCGTGCTTTCTCTTTGGCGTTCTCTGCCTGCTAGCTCCAAGTCATGTTGCTTTCGTGGGTTTACCACAGCTTTTGCTCAACGCCCGTTCGATTGGCTTCCTTTGCCGCATCGATGATTCGGCACGCATCGGCGGAAAGCGTCGGATTGAGTATCCCAGCAGGCGCTTTCCCGCTTCGGAGGCAATGCAGAAAGTACTCTGCTGGGCTGCTATGTTCCAACGCGGTGATGGCGACTTCTTCAGCTTCCGCCCCCGCCACGTGCTTCTTTAGTTGATTGCCATAAACCGCAAGCGTGCCCTTTGCGCCGTGCACCACCGGATTCGCGCTCTCGTCCCAACCGAATGTCGCCCAAGTGCCTTCCAGAACGGCAGAGCCCTTCGGATACCGCAACACGATAATCGCGTGGTCGTCCGGCACTGGATAGTCCTTGGTGAAGTTTCCACGGATGCAGTACACGGACTCTGGTTTACCAAGCAAAAACAGCGCTAGCGCTGCGCCATAGCCGCCGAAATCCGCAATCGCGCCTCCGCCATTCTTTGACTCATCGTAGAGCCATCCGTAAAACTCTGGTCCACAGCCTATCTCCTTTGGCCCATGATGCCCAATGCGGAACTTTAGATGAAACACGTTGCCCACCGCGCCAGCGTCCATCTGCCGCTTGAGTTCGTAGACCCAAGCGTTCCAAGCCAAAGGCCAATTGATCATCAGCAGGGCGCCTTTCTTGGCTTGCGCCGCCAGCATTCGGTCGGCGTCAGCGCCGCTTGCCGCCATTGCCTTTTCTACAAAGCATGGAATGCCTTTTTCTAAAGCGGTAATCGCGATCTCGGTCGATTCGACATTGTCCGACGTTACGATGAGCACGTCGAAGACATGCTTGGCCAGCATTTCGCGCCAGTCCGTGTATTGATGAGCAAACCCGATTGCCTTCGGCAAGACTTCCGAAGCGTCTGCGACGGCAACTAACTCAACGCCGGGAATTTTCTTCCAGTTATCGATGATTCCCCACACATGGCCGTGGGTAAGGCCCGCCACCCCGAGTCGAACATTGTCAGTCATTAAGGGGAAAGTTACCCGGTTCATGCGTGCGCTGCAGTTAAAGAAAAACCCTCCAACGCAAACGAGCGTGGAGGGCGGTGATCGGCTTGAAACTGCTTAAACTGCGGCCAAGGCGGAATGATGCTCGAAGTGCTCACTCGCCGCTTGCGTCATCGTTGTGAAGTGAGCTCCGCGCTCGCGGAAGTAGCGAATCGTCTGCTTGAGGGTCGCAACAGAGTCGCTGTAGTCACGAAGGGCGACGGTAATAACCTCTTTGTCGAGGTTTGCGGCGAGGATGGGCTCAAGCTTTTCCCAACCCAAATCGAGGTAAGCGTTCTCACCGTTGTGTGTCGCGATAGGCAAGTGAAGCAGAGAGTTGCCGCCTTCTTTTCGCAAGTTGTCTGCATCGCTATGATACGGGTTCTTCGGTGCTCCGGCCCAATCCACGAACATTCGGTAGTTCGAATCGGGCACAACTGAGCTATCGACAAGGATTCCGATCTCCTGCAGGTAGGGAACGTCCGTCGCCTCAAGAGCAAAGCAGCCAGCTCGAAACGCCGTCGCCTTGATCATGTGGCTCTTCAGCGTATCTTTCGCCACCCACAGCATCTTTCCGCGCTCTTTCGCGTCCTCGATGTAGCCGCGCTCGCCCTCGAAGTTCACCTTCATTCCGACCTCATGCCAGTTCGGAATCTTGTGAATGAACTCGTGATAGTAAAGGTTTGTGTTCGCGCTAGGGTCCTTCAGCGAGACGTGGATCAGCCACGTGCAAGGGACGAACTCGCCCTCAAGAACTCGGATGTACTCGCCGGTAAAGCACCGGTCGTGCATCGCGCCTTCGCAATCAACAGTGAAAACAACATTTGGCATGAGTTATGGATTCTCCTTGGGATTCGATCGGTACGGAGTGACGGTCGCGCTGGCATGCGTCGCGGTGAGCGTGTATCGCTCGCCGAGCAACGTAAAGCCCTTCAGCTTTACGGACTTCCATGCCGTCGGTAAGTTTGGTTTGATGCTTAACCATTCACCCGTGGGGAGGTGCTTGGACCAGAGCGATCCAGACGCCTGCTGAGAGTCTATACGAATTCCGAGGAATCCGTATAGGACTGTTTGCAGACTTCCTGCCGCTCCCGTCACAAAATAAGTCGCAGGACGACTGCGCTTCTCGCTGAACTGCATAAATGGCCCGAAAACGAACGGTTTCCATGACTTGTGCCAAGTTTCGTATGCCTTCTCTGTTTCGCCTATGCGTGCCCAAATCAACGCATGGATCGAGTCCGTCATCGCTGGACCGTTCTTCGTGACTTTGTCCGAAAATCGATTCATCATCACATGGGCCTGTGCCTCAGCGGGAGGGTATTGGAGGGGATAGATCGAAAGGACCGCCGCGGCCTGCTTGTAGCCACGAATCGAGTCGCCATCGTATGTCAAGAACGACTCCGCATCCTTCGGCAGGTGGAATTTGGTTGGGCCCTCAAACTTGCCTCCGTTCATGCACCACTGCGCCAAAAGGTTCGTGTACAGGTCGTTGTCGCCGATATGGTTCTCATCTGGCGACATCACGGCCAGTAATTGCCTTTCGTCTCTCGTCAAACTGCTCCTCAGGCGATAGTAATTGCCGACCTGGGTTACGACGCCTCTCGATCCCGTGACTAGCCCGAGCGCCTCACCTTGGTGCTGAGCCCAAGCCACATCCCCAGAAATGTGCTCTTCGCGTTTGCTTTCCCCAGGTGCGGTCTCTTTTCCGCTCACACTGCTCTCCCACGGGTATTTGCAGGCGTCGGTAACGCCGAGAGTGCCAGCGGCGCTTGATTGCTTGAAATATGCTTTGGCGTTGAGCTGTGCGGCATGTTGCATCTGGCGACGATATGTGAGGATCGCTGTGGCTCGATCCGGATCGAGCAGGGCGAGGGCTGGGAACACCCAGGTATCAGCGTCCCAAAAGACGTGTCCGTTATACGTGCTGCTGCTAAGGCCATACGGACTGACCGACATGCCCGCTCTTGGATCGATCGCCGATCGCAGGTAAAAAATGAATGATCGAACGGCTTGCTGATCTTCGACCGGGCCATCGATTTCAATATCGACGTTGTCGAATCGGCTACCTGCCTTGTCAGAAAGCTTCGTCGCGCCCGGTGCGAGAGCTAACGTTTGAGTCTTGCCGTTGAACTTCAGCGTGACTAGCCCGGTGCGCATGTCGAGGCTCGCCAGGTAAGAGCCCTGAATAGCTTCAAGCGACTTGATACTGTACTTACGCTCGCGAATCTTCTCTTCGCCCGTTCCCTCGAACTCACGGATAGAGAGTGAGGACTGGAGTTCTCCTGTTGCTCCAAATCGAAATCCGACAATGCCATTCCACAAAACTGGAAGGGTAACGAACGCGGGGTCTGACGTCTGAAGCACCCACCCGTCCTTGTTTATGGAGGGCGGCGGAACCGATGACTCGCTCTTAGCTGTCGTTTGGTGCGCGCAACCACCCGCGAGCGCAAGCGCTCCGACTGCTAGAACCGACCAACTTGAGTAGGACGCCACGATCAAACATTATCATGCTTTTCGCGGCCTAGTGATCGGTTAACATGGTCTGGCGAAGATGACGAACACGACGACTCGAAATCCCTGGGCGTTCGTGCCGCTGCTGTACTTTATGCAGGCGATCCCGGTCGCCCTCGTTCAAGAGGTCGCGACGGTCATCTACAAGGATTTCGGCGTCGCGAATGAACCGATAACCCGCTGGACCAGCCTGATTGCGATTCCGTGGTCATTGCAAATGCTGCTGGGTCCGCTCGTTGATTTGAACGGCACCAAACGCCGCTGGATTCTTGGCGGCCAGATCGCGATGGCAGGTGGCTTTGTCCTCGCCCCGTTAGTATTTCGGTTACCAAACGCCTTCGAACTAAGCCTTGCTATCTTCTTCTTCGTCGCCGTATTTTCTGCGCTCTGCAACACGGCTACCGACGGCTTCTATTTGCTTGCTCTCGGAAAAGACCGGCAGGCACAATTTGCCGGAGTTCAGACCACTTGCTACCGGCTGGGCAGGCTCTTCTGCACCGGCGTTCTCGTTTACCTGACCGGTGTGGTCTCGACAATAGGCGATGTTCTGGTGTCTCCGTCCGTTGGCCAGATCAGCCTCGTTGCGAACGACAAGCCAGTTCTGCGAAGCAGCCTCACTCTGCGGGTCGTCGCAGGCGAACTCACCGATGAACTAGGGAATCAGTTTTCGCCGAAAGTTGTCGTGCCCGCGTCAGCGACAGGGTACTGGATCGACGTCGACGGAGTCGTTCGGTTCGTTGGATCTGACGACCAGTCGAAAATCAGCCTGCCGCAACAAGCTCACCTTCTCGGATCGATTTATCGCGGCGAGACGGGGGCTGTTTCGCGTCCTAGTCAGCATCCTTGGGGCATCAATGACGCCCGAGTCGCAGCCTATCCGAAGCCCGCTGTGCTTAGCCGCCGGGACGGTTGGATGGCCGCCCTGTTTGTCTGCGCCGCGCTCTATACGCTCGGATTCTTGATCAATCGCCGGACGCTTCCGCGTCCAAGTGGTGACGAGCCTGGCCCAGAAAGTGAGTCATCTGTCCAGGAGAATCGCCGAAACATTGCGCGCACCGTTACCGTCATCACGGGCGGACTCAGCGCATACTTCGCGCTGAGTGCGGTGTGGAGGATCTTCGCCCACGGCCTGTGGTTCCTGCGGGACGGCAGCAAGGACGGACAGCTCCATGGCTGGATGCTCGGCGAGCATGGCCTCTTCGGACCTTTTGACTTGGGTCTCGATGGCCTAACCGCCGAGCTCTTGCAACTGATCGTCTGCGGGGTCCTCGCCGTCGCAATGTTTCGCCTTGCTCGACGTACAATTGTCGGGACCCCGATGGGGGTGGCGTTCGCCTCTTACTTCGCCCAACCCAAAATCGTCTGGATCCTCGGACTTCTGATGTTCTACCGGTTCAGCGAGGCGATGGTCGCGAAGATATCCCCACTCTTTCTTAAAGACTCACTGCAGAACGGTGGAATGGGGTTTGGAAATGAGCAAATTGGCTTGATAAAGGGCATCATCGGCGTGCTCGGCATCGTTATTGGAGGCATTTGCGGCGGATACGTCATCTCTCGATTGACCTTGAAGCGGAGCTTTTTCCCAATAGCGCTGACCATGCACGCGCCAATCCTTCTGTACCTCTGGGCTGCATATACGCGTCCCAGCCCAGCGGGAATCGCCATCGTCGAGTTCGTCGACCAATTCGGCTACGGCTTTGGCTTTGCGGGCTATATGATCTTCCAAATGTCAGTCGCTCGTCGCGGGCAGTTTCCGACGTCGCACTACGCTATGGGAGTCGGAATCGGAGCTCTGTTCATAAGCCTCGCCGGAATTTCCGCCGGAATTTTGCAGAGCAACTTTGCGTACACCGGCATGTTTTGGGCCGCAATTCTGTGTTCGATCCCGGGTCTCGTGACCCTCTTGTTCGTGCCGACAGATGAGACGGTGACGGTGTGAAGATTCGCCTAGCGGTCGCGGAGGAACAAGCAATCCTGCTCGACCTATATCGACGTTCTTCTCTGTCCTGGGGATCTGATCGACAACTACTCGAGGCGAATCTGGACTCGCTCCAATTTCCGCTGGAGACGATTCTTTCGGGAGACACTCTCGTTGCCGACATCGCAGGAATTATCGTTGGCCTCGTGGTCGTCCTGCCCGAAGCCAATGGCGAAGCGGAGATGAAGCGGCTCTTCGTTGACCCGGGCTGGTTCCGGCAGGGAATCGGCACGAAGCTTGTCGCCGCCGCGATCGCCCTCGCGCGGGACCGCCGCGCTACCGTGATGAACGTTTCGGCGAACCCACAGGCGCTCGGTTTTTACGAGGCAAAGGGGTTCAGAAAGGTCGGTGAGCGCGAAACCCAATTGGGTCAATGCATTTCCATGCAAATGACCCTTTGCCACTCGGGCGATGAACTCGTGTCAAATTCTTGAGTCGTTTTCGGATTTCCGTTCGTCTCAACAAGTTTCGCGGTTCATTCGGCACTATAATTAGCTCTTACCGTGAGAGGATCGAGGGGAAGTAGGGAAGCAGTGAGCACGCAAAACGCAGTAATCAAAGTCATCGGGGTTGGCGGAGGCGGTTCAAACGCTGTCGACCGAATGATCAAAGCCGGCATCAAAGGTGTCGAATTCATCGCAATGAATACGGACGTTCAGGTTCTCGATACGAACCCGGCGCAAAGAAAAGTGCAGCTAGGCGCGAACCTTACTCGTGGTCTCGGCGCTGGCGGTGACCCTGAAGTCGGTCGATCCGCCGCCGAGGAGTCGCGGGCGGAAATCCGAAAGGTAATCGAAGGCGCGGATATGGTCTTCATCACCGCCGGTATGGGCGGCGGCACCGGTACCGGAGCTGCTCCCGTGATCGCGGAAATGGCTCGTGAAGTCGGGGCGCTTGCCGTCGCCGTCGTCACTCGGCCATTTAGCTTTGAAGGCAAAAAGCGCAATCGCCAGGCAGAACAAGGCGTCAACGAGTTGATGGGTCGGGTGGATACGATCATAACCATCCCGAACGACCGTTTGCTGAACGTCGTTGAGAAGAAAACAACGATGGAAGAGGCATTCCGGGTCGCTGACGACGTGCTGCGCCAAGGCGTGCAGGGCATCTCGGACATCATTCTCATTCCCGGGCAAATCAACGTGGACTTTGCCGACGTCCGCGCCGTAATGCAGAACGCAGGTCCCGCCCTGATGGGAATTGGCCTCGGCGTGGGCGATCACCGCGCGATCCAAGCGGCTCAAGCTGCTACAAATTCACCGTTGCTCGAACAAACGATCCACGGCGCGAAAGGCTTGCTCGTCAACATCACATCGTCCGAAGACCTGACTCTGGTTGAGCTGAACGAAGCCATGAATTACATTCAGGCTCTTTGCGACGCCGAAGATGCCAACATCTACTTCGGATCAGTCATCGACCCAACGATGGAAGGTACGGTGCGCGTAACCGTCCTTGCCACCGGTTTCAATCCGTTTACGCCCGAAGGCAAAAAAGTCGCTCAAGCCGCGTTCGTGACCGCTACCGGCAGCACGCACACGGCCCCTGCTCCTGCTCCGACTCCTGCCGCGAGCCCAAGTGCAAGTTCCGTCGCGATTTCGACGCCAGACTTGATCGCACAAGCGAAAGAGTCTCCGACTGTCGCCGCGAATCGAAACCCGACCACTTTTGAGGTTTCCTCCGTGTTCGACGAGTCGGATCTGGAGATTCCCGCGTTCATCCGCGAAAATAGAAACCGAGGCAACTAGCGCCCTCCGATCAATAACCGTAAAAGCCGCATCAAATGCGGCTTGCGCGTCGTCACTTACTTCACGATGTTCTTCGCTTTCGTGCTTGGCGCTGTCGCGTCACATTCCTCCGTCTCCGTACCTCAGGGTCCTCTCAAACAGGGAACTCAGATTCGCGAGAATCAGCGCGAATCGCGTCGGGAATTCATTTCAACTTTTTTCGTGACCGAGCCTCGGCGCCTCGCCCTGACTCCTCGCTTCGACGGCCGCATCGAGGAGGAAGAGTGGGATGAACTCTCTTCCGAGCGTAACGAGCGGTCGTACTTTCAATGGGCGCCCGGCAAGTTGTACTTTGCGGCGATGGCGCCAGAAGGACGCGATGTCATCCTCAGCTTCGATTTCAAATCGAACGGCTGGCTCGTGGGAAATGACAACATTGAGGTGCGAATTTCTCAGCGAAATCGCGGAGTAATCGCGCGTCGGCTGGACGCCACAAATCCGAACGCTCCCGCCTGGGTGAACTTGACCGCGGTCGACATCGCATCCTTGGTCCATATCGGACGCGAGGGTCGCTCAACCGTCTATGAGGTCGAGCTTCGAGACCCTGAATTCGGCCTATTCAACGCTCAGAACGAGCAAAAATTCGGTATTAGGGTCGACTTCGTGCCGGAAAATACACCGCAAGCGGATCCATTTCAACCTCGCGTCGTGACTCCAGTGCAACTCGGCCTGTACCGAGCTCAAGGCCTTCCAAGTGGGATGACCTTCGCTCCGCGCGACCGGTCTCCGATGTTCGAGCCGGGCGGAACCGCTCGAATCCGATTCGGCTTTACCGGAAATGAAAAAACAGGCGTCGATAAGATTGGCGTTCGATCGGAGGGTGTGGCAAAGGACGAGACGAGCCTTTATGTCACGCCATTCCCAGCATTTGATCGGCACGGTCATGCGATCGTGGAATATGTGAGCGCGATCCGCCGTAAGGCGCCGGTCGGCTGGCACGTCGTTCGCGGCACGCTGAGCACCTTCGACAATCTGACCTCGATCATTCAGGCGAGCTATTTCATCGCCCCACAGGTGGAAATATTGGTCCCAGCTCGCGTTCTGTCGCACACGGCGAAGCAGACGCACGTCCGCCTCGACTACTACGTCGTCTCGCATGCCAACGAGCTTGTGGAGGGCACGGTGTCACTCGTTCCTCCTCCCGGTTTCACCGTGATTTCAGACCCCGCGGCTTACTTCAGCATCTACTCGGCGCACGGTCAGATCGGTCGTAACTTCGATCTTGAATGGGGCAACGTCCGCTCAGGCACCTACCCAATCGAGTTCATGATCAAACGTGGAAATGTGGTCACTTCCGTCAGGGAGTTCATCACGGTTGACGCCAAAACCCGCCCGTAACGTACCCACGAGCCCTGTCAGTGTCGGAGAGGGTCGGCGCGGTTCGTGCGCCGGGGTGAGGTCAGTTCGCGATGTTTGTGCAAGTCGGGTGAGGTCTTGGCGACAATACCCAGGGTAACTACGCTGCGACTTTACCTACGCCGATCTGACCCGCAAACTCAACGTCCGCCTGCGCCGAAACTTCGTTGTAGGCAAGAACCGCGACACTCGGCATGTGGCGCTCAAGAAGCCGACGTAACGGCAACCGCAGGGCCGTGCCACAAAGGACGACCGGCTGATTCCCCATTCCCATCGCGACATCGACTTGGTTTTTTAAGCTGGAAAGCAACTCTGACTGGACGGTAGGGTCGAGCGCAAGGGTGGAACCCATGCTCGTCATTGTCAAACTATCCGTCAATTCTCGTTCCAGCGGCGACTCCAATGTGATGCAGTGAAGTTTGTTCGCGGCATCAATATACTGGCGCGTAACGGTCCGAGAAATCGCCGATCTAACGAGCTCGCCGAGCTGGTCCGGCTCTTTCACGCGAGCGCCGAAGTCGGCCATTGTCTCCAAAATCGTGACCATGTCGCGAATCGGAATACGCTCCCGGAGCAAGTGTTGTAAGACCTTCTGAATGTCGCCGATCTGTAAAACGTTTCCGACCAGCTCGTTGACCACGGTGCCGTTCACATTCTTGGCGTTGTCGATGAGAGTTTGAACATCCTGTCGACTGAGAATCTCCGCGGCGTGCGATTTGACCATCTCCGCGAGATGCGTCGAAATGACTGCCGAGGCTTCGATGACCGTGTAACCATTTCGCTCCGCGAGTTCGCGCAAGGCTCCGTCGATCCACAACGCCTCCATGCCGAAAACGGGGTCCTTCGTCGGCGTACCGGGCAGGCCACCGATCGCGACGCCCGAGTTGACGGCGAGAAAATGGCTTGGTTCGCAAAACGCCCGTGCGATCTCCTCACCACGAATCCGTAACAGATACTCGTTTGACTGCAAATGGACCGAATCGCGAATACGGACGGTGGGCATGACGAACCCCATGTCCATCGCGATCTGCTTGCGCGTGGCCGTGATTCGCTCGGGCAAATCTCCACCCGCCCTCGGGTCTGCCAGCTTAGTCAGGCCGAAGCCAACTTCGATTTCGATCGGATCGACGGTAAGTAAGCCCATGACTGCTTCGGGGCCGGTCGGCACTGATTTCTGCTCGACTTTCGCCTGGGGCTTGCCGTCATTGAGATCCAAGGCCTTTTGCGCGCCGGGCGAATTCAAATACCTCGAAAGGGCAATGAAGCCGACACCCAGCGAGCCAAAAATTGTGAGAGGGAAACCGGGGACAAATCCGCAGGCCAGCATGGCCAAGCCGGCGATCCCGATAACTCTCGGTTGCCGTAAGAACTGGGAGAGCACTTCGCCTCCCATGCTCCGGTCCTGCCCAGCCCGAGTGACCATAAGACCGCTTGCCGTTGAGATCAGCAGCGCGGGAAGTTGTGAGACAAGCCCTTCACCTACCGACAACAGCGAGTAATCGTGCAGGATCGTCATCGCATCCGCTTTGCCCTTCATCATTCCCATGACAAAGCCGCCGATTAAGTTCACGACAATGATCAAGATGGCTGCCACCGCGTCGCCTTTAACGAACTTGGACGCACCGTCCATCGCGCCGTAAAAGTCTGCCTCTTGCTTGATCTTTTTGCGCCGGTCTCGGGCGCCTTCCTCGTCAATTAGTCCTGCCGCGAGGTCGGCGTCGATCGCCATCTGCTTTCCTGGCATTGCGTCCAAGGTAAACCGGGCGACGACTTCAGACACGCGACCGGCACCATGGGTGATGACCATGAACTGGACGATGATTAGAATCAGAAATGCGACAAAGCCAACGACAAAATCGCCGCCCATAACGACGTCGCCAAATGTCTGAATGACGTGTCCGGCTTGCCCCGTGCCCAAGATGAGCTTGGTCGCCGCGATGCTAAGCGCCAATCGAAACAGAGTCGAGACAAGGAGCAACGAGGGGAAAACGCTGAACTGCAGCGGATCGGAAACGTTAACGCTTGTCAGGAAGATGACGACGGAGGAGGCGATTGCGATCACCAAGCCTGTATCGAGAAGCCAGTGGGGAAGCGGCAAGATCAACATGCCAACGACCACCAAAAGGCCAAGGCCGACTACGAGGTCGGTGTGCTTCAAGACTTTCGCGAAAACCGTCATTTTTGCCGGGCGCAGAGACACGCTATTGGATGTATCGGCGGCGGCCTAGGAATTCTTTAGCGAAACTAACGAACCCAACTAATCGTTCTGATATATTGAAAGAGTAGGACTATGGACTTATCCGTCGCAGAAAACTATATGAAGGAAGGAAATTTTGTGGAAGCACAAAAAGAATTCCGGCGTTTGGTGTTTACAACGCCGACGAATGCTCGGCTGCATGCGTACGAGGGAATCTGCTTCTTTCGGATGAACAACTTCGAGGCCGCGATCCCGTGTCTCAAGCGCGCCTTCGATCTCGATCCAAAATTTGTTGAGGCGGGCATCAAGCTGGCCCAGGCTTACGACAAGCTGCTCCGCTATGACGAAGCCTACAGCGTCGTTCAAGATTGCCTCACGGTTCGCCCTGGAGACGCCACGGTTCAGGGCCTCGCGTACTTCCTGAAGGATCGCATTAAGGGCAATCGAAAGGACGGCTGGGAACGAAGCGTCCACCTCGAGTCGCACATCACTTTCGCGGGTGACAAGCACTAACTCCGAATTAGTACGTGCCAAGCAGGTAAGTTCTAAGCAAGGACTGAACCTATGAAAGCACTCACGATCACCTTCGTCGCATGTATCGCCGCCCTCGGCACGATCACGGCTGCTTCGGCCCAGAATCACGACCTCAAGCCCGCTGAGGCGCTGCAAAAGCTCTCTTTCATGAAGGGCAACTGGACTGGCAAGCAAGATTTCAATATTCCAAACGGGAAGATGGTGGGTGAAGCTTCCAATCAAATCGACGATGCGATCGGCGGCCGTTACCTTTGCGAGATGCTATCGACCACGATTTCCGGTCGCAAGCCGACCGACACGCGGCACTTCATCACATACGACGCGAAAGCAGGGAAGTTCAAGGCTTGGTGGTACACCGACACATCCGTCGGACCAATGGAATTTGAAGGTGACCTCGTCGGCGAGAGCCTTGTTCTGACCACGAAACCCATGGAAGGCCGCCCGATTCTTCGTGCTTCGTACGCGACACCGTCTGCGAAGACCCTCACGTATACGTTGGAAATGAAGCAGGGCACCGACTGGACCAAGCTTTTCGTCACGACCTACACGAAGAAATAGAGTTGTGTAGCCGAGGGGGGCTGTTTCCCGTCGCTGCCCGCAACTATTGGGCATGCGCACTCGGCGCGCGTTGCCCCCGTCTCTCACCGAACCCTACGCACCACGGGTTTCGGGCAAGGCACTTTCCGGCATCCGTGCCACGGATCGCAACCGCCACCTTCCCCAAATATTCTTAAAACCGACGAAACTGCGCCTCCCCCCACGCATCCAAACATCATGTCGCGGTCGCGGGTAACGGTTCGATTCGTTGGTGTTGGAATATTAGTGGCGGTAACCGCCTTGGTGGGCACCGGATTCTCGGGCGCAACTCACACGGTCAAGAAGACCACGATCCACTCAGTCGGCTGGTTCAACTCGTTCGAAGATGCACGTCGCGAGGCGATGGCAAAGCAGAGGCCGATTCTGCTCCTCAGCATGTTCGGAAAACTCGACGAAGCGATGCCGTGCGCAAACGCCCGGACGCTTCGCGCCACCCTGTTCAAGGACCCCGAATTCCGAAAGTTTGCGACCGACGAAGTAGTCCCCGCGTGGGAGATGGTCCGAGCGGTTCCGCACGTCTACATCGATCTCGGAGACGGCAAACAGCTTGTTCGCACGGTGCGCGGAAACGCGGTTATGTACCTTTGCAAACCTGACGGCAAGGTCATCGACGCTTATCCCGGGATCTACACGACCGCCGACTTCCTTGCGATGGCCCACGAATCTCTGGCGAAAATGGCAACCTCGGATACGGCTGCCGCTATCGCATACCACCGGGAGCGCGGTTTCATTCCGATCCTTTCCATGACGACGGTCACCAAGGCCATTGTCGAGTCTCCGACTCTCGAAATGATCGGAGCGCGCCCGACTCTCGGTGTCGTGACGAGAGTGACCGACCCGAACGCCGATCGAGCTAAATTCCTGCTAGGTGCCTCAAAGCTGTCGGATCTAAGTCTTACGCCAATGAAGCCGGCCGCTGCCGTCAAAATCGTGACGGGTCGAAAACTGGGAGAAGAGTCTTCGGAGGCTCTGCAACAAGAGGTGCTGATGACCGACTCGCGCAACAACATCATGCGACTGCGCCCTGTAGTACATCTCTACTTTGCTTCACTCAAAGAATTGCCGACACCGAAAGAGGCACGCGACGCCGTGCTTGAGACGATTCTCAAGATCCCGTACAAGGATCCTTATTTCGGTCTGAAGGACGTCCTGATGCCCGGCACACCTGAGTGAGCTGAGGGGCGGGCGGTATAATCATTTCCGCACACGCGCTCGTAGCTCAGTGGATAGAGCATCAGCTTGCGGAGCTGGGGGTCGTAGGTTCGAGTCCTATCGAGCGCGCCACAAACATTCAGTCGATGAACAGACTAAAGTGCGTGGCTACCCTTCTCGTGTGCCTTCTTGCGAGGCGTCGCCCCAAACTGAGCAGCACCTAGCGGATGCCGCATAAACCACTCTTGCGCCTCAAACGCCGCCTCACCCTTCGCCGCCGTAACCTTAGCGTACGTACCGGCTGCAGACAGGGCCCAAGCCCCAACGTTGTCCTTGAGGCAGGGCTCCAAGATTCGAACGCGGATCAGGTCAATCAGATCGGGGTCCTCGACCGGACAGAGCGCCTCAACCCGACGATCGAGGTTCCGACGCATCGCGTCCGCACTCCCGATGAGCACGTCAAATTCGCCGCCATTGCGGAACCAGTAAACGCGACTGTGTTCTAAGAATCGACCTATGATCGAAATCACGCGAATGTTCTTGCTGAGGCCATCGACTCCAGGGCGCAGAGAACAAACACCGCGCACGATGCAATCAACAATAACCCCGGCTTGGCTGGCTTCATAGAGGGCGTCAATGACCTCGGGATCAACGAGCGCGTTCAGCTTGAGAATAATGCGTGCGGACTTTCCTCGCTTCGCGAATCGTGTCTCGCGGCGGATTCGGTTCAAAATTCCTTCGCGTAGGTTCACTGGGGCCACTAACAGCTTTCTGTACTTCGTCTGGCGGCTAAATCCGGTGAGGTAGTTGAACAGCTCGGCAATGTCTTGCGTGATGTCCGGATCTGCCGTGAGAAGTCCAATATCGGTGTAAGAGCGGGCGGTGGTTGGATTGTAGTTCCCAGTCGCGATATGCGCGTACTGCTTGACGCCTTTGCCCTCACGACGCACGATAAGGCAGAGTTTGCAATGCGTTTTAAGATCCATGAACCCATACGTGACGTGTACGCCCGCCCGCTCCAACTGCCGTGCCCACGTGATGTTGTTGCTTTCGTCGAACCTAGCCTTGAGCTCAACCATCACCGCAACCTGCTTGCCTTCGTTTGCCGCGGTCAGCAGGCTTTCCACGACGGGCGACTCCTTGCCCACGCGGTAGAGGGTTTGCTTGATCCCGATGACGTCTGGATCGGTCACCGCAGAGCTGATGAATTCTTCGACGGACCGAAATCCGTCGAAAGGGTGGTGGAGCAAGATGTCTTTCTGGCGGATCGCCTCAAACATGCTTGCGGTATGAGATATCGGCTCGGGCACGGACCCGATATACGGGGGAAACCGCAAATTCGGGCGATCGACGAGCGCGATGTCCCAGAGAACCTCGAATCCCAGCATGCCGTCGATCGAAAGTACGTCCTGAGCGTCTAGTTGGTGGATCGCCATGAGCAGCTGCCTGACATGAGCGGGAGCGGTCTGTTGAACTTCAAGCAGAACAGGGTCGCCAAATCGACGCAGTCGCACCGATTCCTCGATGTTTGAAATGAGGTCGGCCGCATCTAGTTCGCGGATTTCCATATCCGCGTCGCGAATAACTCGGAACAGGTGGCATCCCTCGATCTCCACTCCTGCGAACAAGCTCTGGATGTTGGCGGCAATGAGGTCCTCAAGGAGCAGGAATTCGTTCTTGCGCTTCCCGAGCCTGATTGCGCGGGGAATGACGGGTGGAACCTTCACCCGGCCGAGGCGCAGTTCACCGCGTTCATCGCGTAGCTCGACCGCAATGTTCAGCGAGCCGCTGGAAATGAACGGGACCGTGTGGGCCGGATGCAGAATCAGTGGAGTACACAGAGGGAAGACTTCGTCCTGGAAGTACCGAGTCACGTCGCGCCGTTGCCGCTCAGTGAGTTCAGCGAACGATCGCAAATGAATGCCTTCCCGCTCCAGCTCGGGCAGGAGCTCTTGCGTCAGGATTCGCGCGGCGCGATTCCGCATAGGGTTCGCGACATCGGCGATGACCTTGAGCTGGTCGTTAGGCGAAAGCCCGTCAGGCGACGTCGAGATTACGCCGCTTTCGAACTGCTCAATCAGGCCACTCACCCGAACCATGTAGAACTCGTCCAAGTTCGATTCGAAGATTGCTAGGTACCGAAGGCGCTCCAGCAGCGGAACCCGAGCCGAGGCTGCTTCATACAGCACTCGCTCGTTGAACTGTAGCCAACTCAGCTCTCGATTCAGATACCTATCGGGCGACGCCTTCATTTCTGCTTGGCCATCTCAAGGATTGCGCCCTCACGGAGGCCAAACTCGCTGATCGCAAGCTGGTCGAGGTCGAACCTTCGCATCAGCGAAGCATATATCAGCGCTCCCGGTAAAAGGGTGCCTGCCCGCTTAACCTTAACATTGAAGCGCGACACAAGCCGCTCGATCGGCTGTCGCCGTGTACACCACAGCATGTACTCCACCTCTTCTCGGGCGAGCACCTTTTCCCCGTCGGGATGCAAAGCGCGCCAAAGTCCGCGCCCGACGCCTCCGCTTGCAACGCCAAAATTGGCATCAAAGATGCATTCCGATCGATCCAGAGTCGATTCGATGTACCGTACCGCCGCTTCATAAGCGTATGTAGGGCACGGGCTAGTCAGCCCCGATTCAGCGATGATTCTGCCAGTGCCAAGCGGCAGCGACTCCTGATTGCTTAGTTTCTGATCTTTGATGACGCCGATCTGCAGTGAGCCGCCGCCTACCTCGAACATGACGTCCGCGCGAAGATTACGGCTGTCCAGCCCAACGCCCAAAAAGCTAAGCTCCGCCTCTCGCTTTGCGCTGATGATTTCCACGGACACCCCGGTCTCGCGGCGTATCAGCTGCACAATTTCGGCGTGGTTGCGGGCCATCCGCATTCCCTCGGTTGCAAAAACGTAAAGCTGCTCCGCCTGCTTGGCGTTCGCAAGGCGCTTGAATTCCTTGACCGCGCTGACAAGGTTGGAAGCAAGTTCCTTAGGGATTTCGCGGTGACGAGCTACGACCTCGCCGAGCGGAATCCACTCATTGAAGTTGTCGATCCGCATGACGATTTCGCCATCGGTGGCCGCAACGAGGAGGTGCGCCGTATTGGACCCAATGTCGGCGGCGGCAAAAATTCGTTGCACTGTTAAGATTTTAGCTGGTAAGCCGCCGGTAGGTGGCATGCTAGACCCCATGCACGTCGATAACTTACAGAAGTCGATTGAATTCGCGGTCAAGGCCCACAAGGGCCAGATTCGCGAATGCAATGAACCGCTTCCTTACATCACGCACTGTTTTGAAGTGCTGTCGAATCTACGGTCGATTGGTGAGGTCACTGCCGAGGCGAGTTTGGTTGCCGCGATGCTCCATGACGTCGTCGAGGCTGGATCTACGACGATCGAGCAGCTCGAACTTAAATTTGGTCACGAGGTCGCCGACCTAGTGCGTCAACTGACTCGCACCGAACCATCCGATGTGGAAAGGGCCGAATTGTCCGAAGAAGCAGCGCGCGAGCGTCGCGCAGAACTGCTCCTGCTCGACATCGCTCAAATGAACCCTGCGGCGCAGGCGATCAAACTCGCCGATCGCTTAGCAAATGTCCGGGATGCTCGCCGCCAAAAGGGATACGACAGCCTACAACGGTATGTCGGTCAAACAGAAAATATCTTGCTCATCATACCAAAAGATGTGAACAAGCCGCTGTGGAAAGCGGTCAATCGCCAAGTCAAGAAGGCCCGAAGCTAGGCGAGCTTAGAACTTGATCTGCCAGTCGACCCGGGCGGTCCAGTTATTGGGAGCCTGGCCGGTGGCTGCCGCATACATATAGGTGACGTTCCCGAGGAACAGGCTCAGAGTCTGGTTTCGGCTTGCCTTCTTGTCAAACTGAATGTGATACCGCATCGTCGTCTTGCGGATCGTGCCAACATTCGCCTCTTCTGATCCAAAGAAGACGCTGACCGGCGATCCCTTGGCTTGGTTGAAGGTCATGTTGATGCCTGATACGCTCGTCGTCGACTTGGTGGCTTGGTTGATGAGCTCGTCCCATGTGCCGCCGATGGTCAGGTTAGGGGTGCTCTTGTAGTCCAGTTTCCATTTGTTCGTCTTCGATGCTTGCGGCAAAGATCCGAGCAACACATCCCCTCTTGCAACCTCGGGGTTAGTCTGGACTAGGTTCGTGAGGTCAAGCTGCTTCGTAAGGTGGGCGGTGACGTCGAATTGCCGAACCATGACCTGTTGATTCGTCGGGAGCGTTCGCAGTTTGTAGAACATCGTTCCCGTCAAGAACCGAAGGGCCTTCGGATCAGTCTGCAATCGCAACGATCGATCGATGCCGCGGAAGCCGTTCTTGTCCATTTGGCTTCGATATTCGTAAGCAAATTGGTTCGTGCCGAGCCGTCCGGATGCGGCGTACAGCGTGTTCTCGCGTAGCGTCTTCGCATAGTCCGTCGCCGAATCGAGATTAAATTTGAACTGCAAGTCTGAGAACATGCCGAGCTTGAGGGCCTTTCGAGTTGAGAGCGACAAGTTGTTGTACGCCTGCGTGCGATCAAATCCTGATCGATTGCTATCCCACTGATTTGTGCCGTATCCACCGCCAACTGCCCAGTCGCCAATGCCTCCGGCTTGCACTGTTCCGAGCTTATCCGGGCTGATCGGTCCGCCCGTCTGGCCGAGGGTGGTCGTGGAGTTCAAAGTTCCGTTCACGCCATTGAGATCGCGATTGTAGCCCCAGTTGAGGCGCATGCCGTTGCCAAAGTCATACCAAACGCCATAGTTGCGTTTGACTTGATCGTTTGCCTCGCCTGCCCGATCAATCTTCAGGTCTGTGACAGACACACCCATCCGCTTGGTCAATTTTGTGCTCAGCGTGTTCGCGCTCGTGTCTTCGGTCGTTCCATTTTCAAAACTGACGTGCGTTCGTTCGGCCTTCAGGCTGGTTGTGTCGGTGACCTTGGCCTCGTACGACATGTACTGCTTGTGAGCGTCGGGCTGAGTACCCGTTGATCCGCTGTACGCCAGTCGCTCATCAAGCAACTCCATGTTGCCGAACTTGCCGAAGCTGCGGCTGAAGGAGAATCGTTCCGTGGATTGGGCGAACAACATTCCAACCAGCGTCTGATCGCTTTGCTGGGAGTGGAAATAGTTGACGTGGGTCTTCTTATCTGGATTCCAATCAAACATTCCAGAATCCGAAGCTCGGCGCTCGCCAGAGGTTTCGTTTAGCGCGGTCATCGCAGAGAAATCGAGCTTCAGATTCGGCAGCTTTTGCACTCCAAGGCGGAAATCACGCTCTCGATAGCTATGAATTTGCTGAAGCAGGTCTTTCTCAGGATCGACGAGCTGATTCGCATTGTCAAATCCGGCGCCTACGTGACGCTGGTTCAGCTGAAGATCAATGCCATTTTCCTTATAGCTGATGCTCGTTCGGGTCAGGCTATCCTTCATATTCGACGCGTTAAGCGTTCCGACCGTAAGTACTCGGCTGCGGCCGAGGTTCATCGTCATCCCAAAGTCGCTGCGGTCCATTCCGGACATCGTTCCGAGACGCGCGGCTTCGAACGACAGCAGGGAAGTGTTAGCAAGAAAGAGTTTGCCGACTTGCTGCCGGTGAAAATTCGCCTGGAAGTTTTTTGAAGCGAACGCAAAAGTATCCGATCCTGCGCTATCGGCTGAATTCTTCAACTTCAGGTGCTCAATCTTGACGTCCCAGTCCTTGAACGGCTTAGCGGTGAGCGACGAGTAGTTTCGCGACAATCCATTGGCGTTCAGGAAGACGTTTCGGTCATTTCCTTGCGGCGCAACTCCCGCGCCGTACATTTGCGCGATGCCTTTGAGGTTGTGATCAATTTCTGAGTCCTGAAGGGCATTGGTACGTGTGAATCCCTTTGAGGATCCTTCGTCGATGTGGTTGAGGCTCCACGACTTACCCGTGAGGCTCGCCTCGTGCGACTGAAATTCGCCCGAGGCATCGCGCATAGATTGTTGCCCGTAGGTCAGAGGAATATTCGACTTGAACAGGCTCGCCTGAAGGTTTGCAAACTGCTTCTTCATGCCTACTTCACGCGTATATGCCGCTGTTTCGCTGCCCTGTAGGCTCGCTGCGCGGGTGAAATCAGAGTTGATATTTCGATTACCGATCTGAAGTTTGAACTTCGAAGAGTCGAACGCGAATGTGCGGTTCTTGACACCCTTGTGGGTTGCATCGTCTCGAACGTCCGAATCTGTAAAGCTCAATGCACCGAGTTTTGCCGCATAGTTTGTGCGGCTCAAGCCCTTCTCTTTTAGCAGTTGCTCGCGATCCGCTTCCGCAATTTCATGGAAGTGGTTGAAATTCGCGTTGACTCGCTGAGAATTCATCGAGAAGGCGTATGCCCCTTGCGTGATGCCGAAGTTCTTCCATTCGATACCACCCTTGTCATCACCGACGGACTTCATTCCGCCGCTGAACCCAAGTGCTCCAAATTTCATGCCGTCGATCCCTGCGCCGGACCGGGTTACTCCGCGCTCGGACCGAAGGCGGGTGATGGTTGCATCGTCGAGGCCCGCGCCAGCGAGTGAATTAAAACTGGAAAATTTCTTGCTGACGTTCTGGTAATTGAGCGTTAGCTTTCCGCTTAGCACGGACCCGGCGTAATTCTGGAGCGCTAGTCGCGACTGTCCGGAGTCCTGCACATCGTTCGCGAACTTAGCGTTGCGATCCATGCTGAGGCCGGAAGCCATAGTGGCCTGGTCCCGCGAGCCGAACAGCATCAGGCCGGTCAGGTTGCCAGAGCCGAGCCCGAAATTGTTGTGAAGGCCGAGAACGTTGCTCTGCGCCACGCCACCGCCTGCCTCACGGTCGGTTGCGCCGAACCCCATAAGCAAGTTGAGTCCGCTCGAACCGAGCGTGTACTTCATTGTGCCGAGACCGTTAAAACGCGTCGATCCCGCCGGATCGATCTTGCCGGTGTAGCGGTAGGAGACGATCATCGTCTGTCCCCCTCGCTGCGCTCGCTTGAGGTAGACGACTCCCGTGGAGTAGTCCATGTAGTAATCGGTGCCCGCAAAAAGGACTTCGTTGTCGAGGGTTACTCGCTCAGATTTCGGAACGATGCCGCCGAAGCGTAGGGGAGCGCCTGGGCCGATTGGCCTAAGAGTGATGACGTCCACCGCGGAGGTACCACCGATGTCCGCCTTGGCGTCGGTGATCGTGCTGGCATCAAGATTGAACGGCAATTGGGCTACGGCCGTGCAAGGCACGACGGTGACCACCGCAATTCCGATCCATTTTCTCCCAAGCCTTCCCATGGCAACTCTACTGATCTAGATTCAGTTGTACTTAAAATACCCGATTTCTCGGCAATCTCCAAATAGAATCATCGGCTTCCACCGCAAATACGCGAGTCTGCTTCCGTGGAGTTACCAGTATTTACATGGACTCCTATGACTTCGTCAATGGTTCGCACCGATTGAAACGATGAGATGAACGAACACCAGGACACCGTAGTGCTGGATTTGAGTCGGGCGGAAGCCTTAGAACTCTTCTCGCGCTGTTTGCGTAGCGCAGACGAGGACAACCCGCTCAGCAACGCAATTTTGAAGAAACTTGCCGTTCATTTAGCTCGGGCGCCGCACACTGGGGCTCAGAGCTTGACCGCCTGACCACTGACCGGGAAATCCAGGATCAAAGTGTGGGGCCCAAGAGATATCAGACGGGCGACCAAGGCGAATCGATGTTGATTCTCCAATTTTCTTCATCAGGCCTTGACATGGCCGCATCGCGCTGGTATCATATTCCCTTGTCAGCCGCTCGGAAGAGCAGCCGGCCAGCGTAGAAAGTTCTTTGAAAGTTGCATAGCGATTAGTTAAAGCGTAATATCGAGCACTCGATAAAGCTACGAATTTGTCAAGCTTAAGAGGGTGTACGACGAATGCCTAGGGACAAGTTGCCGAAGAAGGGCGCGTAAGCGGCGAAACGCTCAGGGGAGCTGCACAGAAGTGTTGATCCTGAGATGCCCGAATGGAGAAATCCAGTCAGAGGAATGTCTGGCTATCCAGTGATGAATACATAGTTGCTGAGAAGGTAACCCGGTGAACTGAAACATCTAAGTAACCGGAGGAAAAGAAATCGAAGAGATTCTGCAAGTAGCGGCGAGCGAACGCGGAAGAGCCTAAACCAATCGGCTTGCCGGTTGGGGTAGTGGGATCATCACTACCATCCCTTGAATCGAGACGCAAGTTTCGCTTCGAGGTTGGTAGAAAAGAAGATTGAGTAAGTTAATAGAACAACGTTGGAAAGCGTGGCCATAGAGAGTGATAGCCTCGTATATAAAAACCCAATCAGATTCAGATGACACCCGAGTAACACGGAGCACGTGGAACCCCGTGTGAATCAGCCGAGACCACTCGGTAAGGCTAAATACGACTTGTCACCGATAGTGCATCCAGTACCGTGAGGGAAAGGTGAAAAGAACCCCGGGAAGGGGAGTGAAATAGAACCTGAAATCGTACAACCCACAAACAGTCAGAGCACCATGTGCGGAGCAATCCGTTCAAGTGTGATGGCGTACCTTTTGCAGAATGAGCCTGCGAGTTATTAGTGTTGGCAAGCTTAAGTGGTTCAGCCACGGAGGCGGAGGGAAACCGAGTCCGAATAGGGCGTCAAGTCAGCATTAGTAGACCCGAAACTGCGTGATCTAGCCATGGCCAGGCTGAAGTGGTGGTAACACACCATGAAGGGCCGAACTCATTGATGTTGAAAAATCTCGGGATGAGCTGTGGTTAGTCCGGTGAAATGCCAATCGAACGC
>JBBRML010000038.1:0-37515 GCA_038230855.1 Fimbriimonadales bacterium
GAGGCACTTGTACCAAGTCGCACGACAAACATTGGGTTTACTGGCAGGAATGTTGCAGGTGAGCAAGCTGGGCCGCAAGTTCGGCAATCGCTGGATCTTTCGCAACATCAGCTTTGAGTTGGGCGTCGGCGACCGCCTCATCGTGGTGGGACCAAACGGCAGTGGGAAGTCGACACTCGTTCGGGTTATTTCCGGATTGCTTCCGAGCAATGAAGGCACTGTCGAACTAGACGGGCCGGCGGCAACCGCGATCGGCTATTCGGCCATTGAGCAACAGCTTTATCCAAATTTGACCTGCCAGGAGCACCTCGACTTCAGTGCACGCATGCGTGGGTGTGAGTCCAACGCGGCGTTGTTGCTCGCTCGTGTCGGGCTCGCCGACGCGGCACATGTTTATGCGGGCCAGATCTCCACGGGAATGAAAGCTAGGCTCCGGATGGCGATTGCGGTGCAAGCCGCGCCCAAACTGCTCATTCTGGACGAGCCTGGCGCGGGCCTCGACATGCATGGCCGGGCCGTGGTTGAAGAGCTGGTCACTGAACAAGCCACGCGGGGGGCATGCATCATTGCCACTAACGACCCCGCGGAGCGACTGCTAGGAGGGCTCGAACTTGTCCTCGGTTAAGCAAGTCCTGGCGGTCACGCAAAAGGAATTCATCAGTGAGATTCGGTCGCCGAGCGGCGTCATGACGTCTGCGCTGTTCGGCACAGTCGCCGTCGTCGCGATCTCGTTAACCACGGCCGATGTTAGCATTGAGCCGACGATATCTGCTGGGCTACTCTGGGTTGTGCTCCTGTTCGCGGGGGTTATCGCGATGCCGCGCGCATTCCTGCAAGAGGAGGAGCAGGGCACTGGGGATCTCTTGCGACTGATTGGTGAGCCGGAAGCCATTTTTTGGGGCAAAGGACTTTTTAACGGCATCCTCATGCTTACGGTGGGTCTCGTGATTGCCGCGATGTTCCTCGTTCTGACCGGTCAACCCGTCGTACACCCAGGAGACTTTCTGCTAGGCCTTGTTGGAGGCTGTGCTTCGATCGCGGGCGCGGTAACCTTATGTTCGGCCATCGCCGCACGGTCCGCCAACGCAACGACGCTCACGGCGGCAATCGCGTTGCCAATGCTTCTGTTTTTGGTGAGCTTGGGAACAACAGGCATGCGATCAGCTTTTGGGGCGGATCACAGCGGTCGAGGCTTGATGGTGAACATGGCGCTGGTGGCCTATGCGATCGGCACGTACGCAATTGGATCAATGATTTTTCCTCGAGTTTGGAAGCGATGAACAGACTGATCAACCCCATTTTCGCTCTCGTCGTTGGCGTCGTGACGGTCTTGAGTTTTGTCGCACCGGACTTGCCGATGTTTCAGCGGCCAGAGCTAGCTCGGATCTTCTTTTGGCACTTCCCTTGCCCGATTCTCGCCACCTGCCTGCTCATAGGGGGCGCGTACATGAGCTGGCAGTACCTGCGCACGAACGACCTCAGGTGGGATATCCGGGCTCTTGCGATGCAGGAGTTGGCTTACGTTTTCTGTCTGCTCACGATGGCGACGGGCATGATCTTTTCGAAGGCGCAATGGGGCGCCTGGTGGCAAAACGACCCCCGCCAAACCTCGTTCCTGCTCGTTTTGATGCTGTACTTCGCGTACTTCGCGTATAGAGCGGCAACTCAGGACACCCTACGGAGGGCATCGAATAGCGCGGCGCTGGCGCTGGCCACGTTCATCCCAGCGATGTTCTTGATTTACGTGTTCCCCCGCCTCGATCCGATTCAGTCGTTTCACCCAAGTGATTCGGTCATGAAAGGCAAGATTCACGGCTGGTACGCGTACATCACACTCTTAGTTTTTGCGCTCGTCACAATCATAACGGTCGTGATGTATCGGATGCGCGTTCGGACCGCGGAGATACTCCGCAATTTGGAGGAAGATTCAAATGGATCAATGGAAAGTCATGGCGGCAATTCCGCCCCTACTGGTGTGGTTCGCCCTATATCTCTACCTCGCGAAGATTAATCGCACGGTTCAAAAGATCGAAGAAATTCAGAGCAAGAAATAGCTGCACCGATGGAGCCGCACGTCAACTCATTTGGCCCCGTCGCGCCGTACTACGACGATCTGATGAAGACCGTGCCGTACCGAATGTGGGTCGGCTATTACCTGCTGCTCATGAGCTATCAGGACGTTCACCCGCGCACGATTCTCGACGTTTGCTGCGGCACTGGCACGATGTGCTTCATGCTGCAGAACGAGGGATTTAAGCCCTCCGGCTTCGACCTCGCGCCAGGCATGATCGAAGCAGCCCGAGCAAAGGCCGCGAAGCGAAAAGTCGACATCCCATTTGAAGTCATGGATGCTTCGACCTTTGAGTTCGGCGTGACGTTTGACGCCGTCTTCAGCTTCTTCGACAGCCTGAACAACATTACGGATCCCGCGCGATTGCAGATGGCATTCGACCGCGTTTATGACCACCTGACGCCGGGAGGGTCGTGGATTTTTGACATGAACACAGAGTTCGCCTTCAAGGAGCGACTCTTCGATCAGACTTACCTGCGGAAGAACGCAAAACTGCGATACAAGTGGGTTGGGGACTACGACGACGAGAGCCGAATTATTACGGTTGACATGCTGTTTTACTACGAAGACCAAGAGTTCACGGAGACGCATAGGCAGCGCGCCTACAATACGGATGAGGTGATTGCGATGCTGCAGAAGAGCGGATTCGAGAGCATCCAGACCTTCCACAGCTACACGCTGGAGCATCCACGCCGCACGTCAGATCGAATTCACTTCGCGGCGATCAAACCAAAGGTTTAGGATCTAACCGGGTTTAGAATGATCTCTTCGATCCCAATTCCGTAGCCGGTGGCGGCGGCGGCGCGTCCTGTAACGCGAAAGAGCAGAGTGTGGGTGCCCGACCGAAGATTGACCGTCCCACACGCCAACGGCTCGGACGTTGAAGTCCCCGGCCCGGCCCCATCCAGCACCGCCATGCGCCTTCCGTCACACGACAGTTGAAAGCATCCGTTGGCCTCCGCCCTCGTAATAACGGTGCGCAATTCGTAAGATCCCGCCGTGACTAGATCGAAGGTGACGGAAAATTGATCCGACTCCTTCGATGCGGGCAAACTCACTTCCGAGACCGCACCAAGGCCCCGACTTAGCGACGGGACGGCCCGAATCGAGGCCCGGCCCGACAGTTTTAGGTCGCTCGCGGCGTATCGAATTGTCTGCGGGCCGGTCGGTGACAGAGCGCGCACTGTTCGCGCGGCGACGACGTCGTTCACACAGCGATTCAGCAATTCATACGGCATCCAGGCGTAACCACCGTCTGCCCACGCTTCGCCCCAGGAATTTCGAAACAAGAACGCGCCCCCACCCGGATACTTTGCGTCGTCCAAATATCCAACCAACGCAACACAATGACCATCGAAGACATCGGCGGGCTCGGGCACGGCAAGAACTGCCGGCTTTGACGAAGCCAGAGCGCCTGAATTGGGCCAACGCATTCCCACGCCAACGGCATGACCGGCGGCAAGATTGACCTTGATCGCGTGCATTTGGTCGGCACTCAGACGATCTTGGTCGTTCCAAAACCGAATCCACACGAGCTGCGGTGAGGCGATGGATCTTGCTTGCGCGATCGTATTTGCATCCGGGCGGTGTGCCGATTCACCGGCAGAACTCAGAGTGGCAATCCCGTATCGCTTTAGTCCTCGGTAGGCGCGGCCAAAGTTCGATCCTGCTGAGTCTTCGCGGTCGGTACTTGTCGCCGCCCACGACAAATATCCAGGTGACAAGCGCGTAGAGCGGCCGTCCCTCGTGGCTAGTTCGAGCTCTAGCAGGCCGATCAGGGTGTAGTCCCAACACAGCGGACCCTGCTGCTGGCAGACGGTGAGTCCGTACTTCTCGAAACGTTGTCTAAGGTCAACTGAACTCGGAAGTCGATCCGAATTTGTCGCGATCAGGAGACAGGCAGCGGCAAGCATGGGCTCCTTCATCATACGCGAACTGCTAAAGTCTGGAAATGTCGGTTTCGAAGCAATTCGTCGAGGAAACGGCGGTGGCGCTTTCCGCGGCACGGCCAGTCACGTTCAAGAAAATGTTTGGCGGCACGGGTTACTATTGCGAGGACGCGTTTTTCGCGGTCGGAGACGACGATCATTTGTTTTTCAAAGTCGACGATCTCACTCGTGGCTCCTTTCTTGAACATGGTATGGAGGTCTGGATTTGCGGCGGCCAAGAGATGCACGCGTACCGTGAGGTCCCGAGCCATGTTCTGACCGATCCAGTTCTATGCGGCACCTGGATCGATGCGGCAGTCGGTGCCGCGCGCCGCTTGAAATCCAAGAAGAAGTGACACATTCCCAATTGGGTCACAATTCTGTATGCCTGCCGCCGCACTTCTTCACACTTCAATCTCGGGCCTTCCCGCTCCAAAAGTCGGCAAGGTTCGCGAAGTCTACGATTTAGGCACTGAGTTGCTGATCGTGGCGACGGATCGGATCTCAGCTTTTGACGTGATCATGGCCAACGGCGTGCCAGATAAGGGCGGCATTCTCACCCAGATGAGCTCGTTCTGGTTTGAGAAAATGGCTCATCTCTGCCCGACGCACATTATCTCAACTGACGCAAGCGAGATTCAGCGGCGATGTCCTCAGGTTCAACCTGAGTTGAATGGCCGATCGGTGATCGCGAAAAAGGCGAAGCCGCTGACGATCGAATGTGTCGCCCGTGCGTACATTTCAGGATCGCTTTTTAAGGATTACCGGCGTTCGGGCCCGGATGTACACGGTATTCGCCTACCGGAGGGTCTCGTCGACTCGTCCAGATTGCCAGAGCCGATCTTCACGCCGGCAACGAAGGCGGAGGTCGGTCACGACGAGAATATTTCCTTTGCTCAAGCCTGCGACCTCGTTGGCGTGGAAACCGCCACATTTGTTCGCGATAAAACGCTTGAGATTTTCGCAGCGGCAGTGGATCACGCCGGGAGCGTGGGGCTGATCCTTGCAGACACGAAGTTCGAGTTCGGCCTGACTGGCGAAGGCGTCATTTGGATAGACGAGGCGTTGACCCCCGATAGCAGTCGATTTTGGGAAGCCGCCAAATATGAGGCCGGTCGGGCGCAGGATAGTTTTGACAAGCAATTCGTGAGGGATTACCTTGAATCCATCGGGTGGGGCAAAGTGCCGCCTGGCCCGACATTGCCGGATGACATCATTCAAAAAACGCGCGCAAAGTATTTGGAAGCATTCGAGCGAGTTGTCGGCAGAGAATTCGTGCACGAGAAACCGATCCTCGATTGACGCCCTCGCCGTATGTCAAAATGACTCATGCCGACCGTACGCGTCACCGTAACTCTCAAGCCTTCTCTACTTGATTCTGCGGGTCGGACCGTAGCCGGTGCTCTGCAAAAGCTTTCCTACGACGAAGTCGACGAAGTTCGAATTGGCAAGACAATCGAATTGCAACTTTCGAGCGTGGATGACGCACGGATCAATGAGATGTGCAAGCGCTTGTTGTCAAACCCAGTGATCGAGAATTACTCGTATGAGGTGATCGGATGAAATTTGCGGTCATTCGCTTTCCTGGCTCCAACTGTGACCAGGACGCTTTTCATTCCCTTCGTGACGATGTTGGCATCGATGCCGAGTATGTGTGGCACGAGGAAAAATCGCTCCAAGGTTTTGACGGTGTATTTGTGCCCGGTGGATTCTCGTACGGGGATTACCTGCGCTGTGGAGCAATGGCGGCGCGCTCGCCGATCATGGATGAAGTGCGTAAGTTTGCTCATGACGGTGGGCCAGTCATCGGCGCGTGCAACGGTTTTCAGGTGCTCTGTGAGATGGGGATTTTGCCTGGTGCGCTTTTGCTGAATGCAGGCGAACGCTTTCTGTGCAAAGACGTGTATTTGCGCGCCGAAAATCGAAGTTCGATTTGGACGCGCAACGTGGATAAGGTCTTGCGACTCCCAATCGCTCACGGAGAAGGTCGGTACGTAGCCGACGAGGAAACTATTCGGCGATTGAACGGCGAAGGACTCGTCGCCTTTCGATACGTTGATGAGTTGGGGGAACGATCCGATAGGGCAAACGTCAACGGCTCGACGGACGCGATAGCTGGTGTTATCAATGCAGCTGGAAACGTAATAGGTATGATGCCTCACCCGGAGCGAGCGACCCGCGCGATCCTCGGCTCTACCGATGGCCTTGCGATATTAGCGGGTTTGGCGAACGTCGGCGTTCGTTAGAATCGCTTTTGCGGCCGCGCGAAGATCGACGACGGAAACGGCGGCAAGGGACGTGAGCATTGCCGTGGTCGACCACGGGGCATTTGTGAGACTCTGCCAGCAAGCCTGCAGAAAGGCGTCATCATCGAATGAATTCGTTCCGTTTGATCGTCCAAAAGAAATCGGATTCCATGGCGCGCCGTACTGCCAGCACCCCTTTGCCATTCCGACCGCCCGTAGGGCGGTGCGCTCGTCCCAGGCGTCGATATCACGCCTTAGCGTGTCGAAAACGACGTCCCTGTTCAGGTCCTGGGTCGATACTAACATGAGCCGAAGTTGCGGTCCGCTCGGCGTGAGCTCGACGGCGGCTTCCTGACGGTACGTTAGCCCGAGGCCCTCTCGCACACATCGAAAGAGCGAACCCTCTTTTCCCACACCGAGGGCGAACGCAGCGAGCCATTTGGCCGAGTCAGTTGGCTTGAACGTGGCACCGCGCCACACGAGCACGTTGCCTACGTCGGCGGCCGGCGAGACAGTGATGTCAAAGTAACCTTTTGGTTCTGGACCGGGCGTCCAGCCGGCTTCGACCTGAGCCCATGCCGCGTCTACGTCTCCGCGCGACACGTCCCCGAGCACGGACAAGATTAGCCGTTCGGGCCGCAGCAAACGCTTGGCAAGAAACTCGACCTTTTGATGGGGCCACTTTGGGTAACCGTGGGAGTGGCCGTCGGAGGCCCGTTCCCACGCTGGTAGCGTTCTAGCAGCGAGAGCGGATCTCTCATGCTCCCACAGCTCATCGTCATAGAGTGGATGGCTGACTATGGATGCGAGCAAGCGTAGGCCTTCACGCAGACGCGTCTTGGGGACGTTGACCCCAAACCGTAATCCCATGGTCGTAACTGCGACCGTCGGCGGACGGCCCTCGGTTATCAGGAGCATGCGGCCCTTCGAAATATCGGCATTTCGTTCGAGTAGTGTATGAGCGAGCACTTCGGCGGCATCTCGATCGATCGCTCCGAAGTCACTCGTGCGCAAGAGTCCCTGAATAGCGACACGTTCTTCTCCGTGCCTGGTTTCCGTCACAATACGCGCTCCGGTCGTAACGTGGGCGGCAATGAGGGCGCACGTGATCAAGGCGTAACCTCCGACGTTGGAATTTGAAATTTTGTGACCGCTCGGGAGAACTCATCGAAAGTCATTGCGTTCACTGCGTCAACGAGCATCTCGGGCCTGAGGTCGTTCCGCAAACACAGTAGCATCCCTCGAAACTCGGCGATATGCGCGCCGCTCACAAGCTGCGCGTTGACCCAATTCTTGGCGGCGATCTTCGAGCGCCCGAAAAGTGCGGCGGTGTTAGGATGCTCAATGACTTTCCGAAGTGCCGGGGCGTCTGTTATTGTTCCGACGGTGACGAGACTGCGTGTTGCGGAGGGCGTGTAGAAAACGAAACCGTTGGAAACGGAGATGCCAATAGATAAAGCGGCAGCCAACGCGTGGGCAGTTTGAACGGTGTCGTATGAGTGCACTTGGACGGTGTACGCGACGCCGAAGCCAACGCCACGGGTAGGAGCAAAATTTGTTGGAGCTACCGATGCAACCGGCTTGAATTCGCGCTTAGGCATAACGGCCAGCACCTTTACGGCGGCAGCGGTGACGTCGTCAACCGACAGGTCGCCCGCGATCGCAAGCACAAGGCTTTCTGCGGAAAACTGCCTCTTATAGGTGTCTAGAAGGGCTTCTCTTGTTGCTCCGACTATCGTATCAAAATCACCACCTGGATCGAGTGCGCCGTACATGCGCCAAGCAGCATCGCTCCAAAACCGGCTTGGCTCGGCAATAGCCCCCTCTTCACGAATGATCGACGCCTCCGTCCGGATTCGTTCAGGGCTCGGTGCGGGGGGAGTCAGAATGTCGAAGATTGTTGATAAGGCGAGTCCGAGGTGTTCCTTTGGGACAGTGATGGAAAACTGCACTGCCTCGCGGGTCGTCTTGGCAGTCACAAACCCTCCGCAGGACTCGATTTTGAAATCCACGTCGCGATTCTGGCCTCGGGCCATAAGGTGCTCAAGCAAGTGCCGATAGCCGTTCGTCTTCGATGTTTCCGGACAATTTCTGGCGTTCGCCCACAGGGCAACCGTAACGGTCTTCTCGCCGGTCACCCGTTCGGCGTACACGACAGAGCCATTTGGCAACAGCGTACGCCTGCGGACGAGGTCCTCCTGCGGTCGTAGCGAAAGGGCGATGAATGCGGCTAAAACACTAATGGAAATAAGACGCCCCGTTTACGTCGATCACTACGCCGCTCAAGTACAACGCTTCGTCAGACAGGAGGAACGCCACAGCGGCAGCGCAATCTTCGGGGGTGGCCATCGCCCCAAGCGGGATCGAGTCGAGGATTTCCTGAAGTTTGTCGTTCATGCCCGCGCGCGCCATTGCGGTATCCACCCAGCCAGGGGCAACTCCGAAAAGCGCAATGCGTTTGGGCGCGAGTTCGACGGCCAAGCTACGTGTGAGGTTGATTAGGGCAGCCTTTGAAGCTGCGTAAAGAGAGGCACCGCCCTCGCCCTTGAACCCGACTCGACTGGCGACGTTTAAGATTCGACCGCCGCCTCGTTCGATGAAATACTTTGTGGCGGCACGGGTGAGGGCGATCGGCGACTCGAAATTCACGGCGAACGTTCTATGGTAATTCGCCTCGAAAGCGGCGTCGCCAGCTCCGGCAAAGTCGATGGGCATGTATACCCCCGCGTTGTTAACGATGGCGTGCAACGGGCCGTCAGCGATTGCCTGGGCAAAGAGTTTTGTCGCAAGGGCTGGCTTTCCCAGATCGGCCCGGTAGCAACCAGCGGCACTGGAGCCGAGGGCGTGCTCCGTCGCCTTCGCTTCCTTCTCGTCCGAAGAGTAGTGAATAGCGACCGTCCAGCCTTTCTCCGCCAATCTTAACGCAATTGCCTTGCCGATCCCCCTTGAACTTCCAGTTACAAGAACGCGCTTTCCCGTCATGTCGCGATTTTACTTTGGCGGCGGACGCGCTATCATTAGCTAACAACTCATGTTAGCTTTTTTGTCTTCGATCCTTGCCTGCGCTCCTGACCGCGGTCACGTGCCGAGCTATGTGGACGGTGTCGCGAAAGTACTCAACGAACGATGCGTGAACTGTCATCGGCCCGGTCAGGTCGCACCGTTTAGCCTGCTGGGCTACGAAAACGCAAAGAAGTACGCAAAGACAGTTGCAGCGGCCACCAGTGGACGGCAGATGCCGCCATGGCGTGCGGTCAGTGGCTATGGCGAGTTCTTGGACGAAAACCGACTCTCGACAGAAGAGATTGCTCTGCTCAAGAAATGGTCAGACGCAGGCGCGCCTCGGGGAGTGAGCAAGACACCAATCGCCGCGCCGAAGTTCAGCTCAGAGTGGACTCTAGGGAAACCTGATCTTATTGTTTCTCCAGCTCGCGCCTACAGTTTGCCTGCGGAAGGAGCAGACGAATATCGAAACTTTGTCATCAAGACGGATTACAACGACACAAAGTGGATTCGCGCGATCGACGTTCGCCCGGGTAATAACAAAGTCGTTCATCACGTCATTGCGTATCTAGATCGCGGAACGGCAGCGGCACGTATGGCGGCAAAGAGCACGGATGGTAAGGAAGGCTATCTGAACCAGGGTGGCGGCGCCGGATTTCTGCCTTCGGGATCGCTCGGCGGTTGGGCACCTGGCGTTCGGGCCAGATTTTCACCCGAGGGGACGGCCTTTCGGTTGGAACCCGGCGAAACTATTGTGCTCCAGGTCCACTATCACAAGTCAGGAAAGCCAGAGGTAGACCTGACGAAACTCGCGCTCTACTTTGCGTCGCAGACGCCGACTCACGAACTCAATTTGGACTGGGCGCTTAACACAAGGCTCAACATAACTCCCGGCGAGAAGGCTTATACTTTACGACTGGAAAGAGTCATTCCTGCTAACGCAACGCTATACGGCACGATGCCGCACATGCACCTATTGGGCAGATCAATGAAATCGTGGTTTGAGTTCAAAGACGGGACGAAAAAGCCACTGATTCACATTGATGACTGGGACTTCAATTGGCAGCTTATCTACTGGATGAAGACTCCGATCCACATTCCGGCCGGGACGCGTCACATTATCGAGGCGACCTACGATAATTCTGAAAGTAATCCGCGCAATCCCAGCCATCCGCCAAAGCGCGTGACTTGGGGAGAGCAAACTACGGACGAAATGTTCTTGTTGCTAAGCGTTTATGCTCTTGACCGGACCATCCAGGACGAGCCAAACCGATCGTTTATGCTTGGCGTGCCAACTTTCAGGCGACAGCCTCGAGCAGGCTCCTAGTAATCCTTACAGGATACATACGCATATTTACTTGCCGGTATTATTGACAGTAGTTGCAATAGGTGCCGAGGTTTGCGCGTCACACCTGTCAGAATTGCTGGCTGGCAAAACTATCTGCTATACGGTAAGAATACCGTGCAGTACAATTACTGGCTAGCGATTAATCTGGTTCATTTTTTCGCATTATGCTGCATTCCCAGCGACATTGCTAGGCTCATACTAGTTACATTACTAGGCACGATATAATCACGTAAAGGAAAAGACAATACGTTCAGGGTTGGAGAACCCGAGGTCCAGATCCGGTGCGCAAGCAACGTAGCTGGCGGCTGAGGTCAGGAAGACCGGCGTCGAGGCAGAAATGCATTGACGTGTTTCACAAGCCAACCGCAAGGGCGGCTTCACGGAGGAACGGATGTCTTTTCGAATTAACACAAATACAACGGCTCAGGGCGCACTTAACGCACTGACGAACACCCAGGATCAGTTCAGCCAGTCGATTCAGCGACTGTCGACCGGTATGAAGATCAACAGCGCGGCAGACGATCCTGCCGGCTTGATCGCATCGGAGAAGCTTAAATCGCAGATCGGCGGCATGAGCCAGGCGATCTCAAACAGCCAAGACGGCATTAACTATGCCAAGACGGCCGACGGCGCTCTTGGAGAAGTCAGCAAGCTTCTCGGCGACGCCCGAACGCTAGCTGTTGCATCGGCTAACAACGCGACCCTGAGCTCTTCACAGCTTGCTGCGAACCAATCGCAGCTCAACTCAATCGTAGCCTCGGTCAATCGAATTGCGAACAACACGCAGTACGGCACCAAGAAACTTCTCGACGGTTCGGCTGGCAACAATGCTGCGGTAACAGACTCGACGAAGGTCGCGTCTCTGTCGATCGGCGGTAGTTGGAACGGTGCGGCCGTGACGGCGAGCTCAAGCGTTACGTTGAGCTCGGTTACAGCGGCCACCCAGGCAAGCGTCACCGCGTCCGGTACGTTCACGTACTTGACGAGCACGGTTGGCTCAGCGGGCAGCTTTACGCTGAACGGAGTCACATTCGCCGCTAGCGCAGCAACGACGACTCAGGACATTTTGACTCAGGTCAACAATGCTTCTTCGCAGACGGGTGTTGCCGCAACATGGGATTCTACGAACGGCCTCAAGTTCACGAGCTCGAAGTATGGCGCATCAGCCCAGATCAACTTGACGGATGCCAACGGCGTCGTTCAGTCGGCAGCGGGCAACTCATCGGCCACCGGCACTAATGCGGCTGCTTCTGTAAAAGTGGGCGGCACCTCAGTTGCTTTCACTGGTGGGCAAGGCGGAGACGACGGTCTCACGCTTTCGGACGCCGACGGCAACAAGCTTCAGCTTACGGTTGGCGGCAACGTATCCACGGCAACGGCGGCAGCGGTAGGTCAGGTCTTTACGGGCAGCGCAACGTTCCAGATCGGAGCGAATAGCGGCCAGACCGCTGGTCTCTCCCTCGGAAACTTCGCAGCCTCGCAGCTCGGTGGCGGCGCGGTCTCGGGTCTCACGATGGCTAACCTCGACCTTACGTCGCAGTCTGGTGCCAGCAATGCGATCCTGGTTGTCGATAAGGCAATCGATCAGGTCTCCAAAGCACGAGGCGACATCGGTAACTTCCAGCGCAACACGTTGCAGACGAACATTCGTTCGCTCGGCGTCGCAAAGGAAAACCTGTCCGCGACGGAATCGCAGATTGCAGACACGGACATCGCTCAAGAAATGACCAACTACTCGAAGTTGCAGATTCTGCAGCAGGCAGGCATGTCGGTCCTCGCTCAAGCGAACTCAGGTCCTCAGAGCGTTCTGAACCTGATCCGCTAAACAACTTGACCCGTAGGGTACAAGCAAACATCAACGGCCTCGACGAAAGTCGGGGCCGTCTAATTTTATGTTGAGGCATCCGACACAAATATGATTTCTAGGGCCTAGTGATCAGGGCTTCGATTTTCGCCTTCAGCTTGCGTGAGAACTTTCGATTGGCGAGTAGCGTGCGCATCTCACGTGGCTCGAAGTAAGCGCTCTTCTCCGGGCTTTCTACGGCAATCCACCGACCAAGACCGAAGAAGGAGTGTGGATTCCAACGAAAACGCACTCGAGTCCCTGAAGTTAGCGCGACTTCTACGCGGCGCACCTCCGAAACGAATACCAGCCTTTCTTTCTCCAAGACAAGGAAGCCGACGTCTTCGTGTGCGTCTAGCATGCTCGAGAAGCCGTGGGATGCATATCCAACGAAGAAAAACTCCTGCGCCTTCACTTCGCCAGTGTCGATCAGGAGTCGCTGCAACTGCCAACGCATTGGCTTGTTCTCGTAGAATCCGAACTGATTCAACGCAATGAGCCCAGCTAAGATTCCAAGCAACACAAGGATGAATCCGATTCCGAGGTAATTGCCGGTTCGATAGCAGATGGCGAGGCCAGGGACGGTCGGAACGAGCCAAGTGAAGGCAGGTAGGAGATTGCCCATCCACTTGCGCCTCGAGGTCCAAACCGTTGTTGCCACTGGGCGGATGATACACTGATCACGCATGGCAACGGCACCGATCCGTATGATTCGCGTCATCCCGGGTGGTGATGCGTTGAGGGCTGTGCTCGCGGACTTCGCCGAGACGCCTGACGGAATCGTCACCGCGTTCGAAGACTCCGCACTAACGACCGTGCGCGATCTCCTCGATCCGGATGCGCCCGTCGAGATTCAGCCGTTCGGCCAAATAGTTCGGCGAATTACCGTGTCGGCTGGCCAAGAAGCACGATCCATTGCCCAAGAGGGTCTTGTTGAGGCGGCAGTCGGAATGGCGTGTGCTTCGGTTTCTGATCTCGGACCATTCCTACGCGGAAGCCGTCACGTCGGCATCCATCGCGGGATCTCCCGCACTCTGCGCTTGCTAGCGGAATGGGGAGTGGGACAGGAGGAGATGCCGACCGTTGCCAGCCAGTGCAATGAAAGGCTTCGAGCAAAACTGCTTGCCCTCTGGCGCATCGACGAGCATGCGACTAAGACGCTGCTTGCGCTTGGGCGCGAGGGCATGCACGACCAAATGTTCCGCCTTGATTGGAATATGAACGTAGAGCTTGAGGGAGCGGATACCCGCATGCTCGTCCTGCTTGGAGGCGACGATGAGCCGAGCAAAATCGATTTCCTCGAATGGCTTTCCATGCAGGGAGCACAAATCACATTAGTCGCGGAGCGGCACCCTACAAATCCGGGCTTGTTCAAAACGCCGGCGAACATCGCAGAACGGTTGAAGATTGTGCCACGTGACATTGGTGAAGGCACAATCCTTCATCGATCGCTTTTTAGTGACGAAGCGACTTCACCGATCGGACTGCGAGTGCGCCTCGTGTGTGCCGCGGACCCGCTCGCCGAAAGCGAATGGGCGCTCCGAGAATGTGCGGGCAAGAACGCGGCAATCTTCGCGCGGGACCTGCACCAGTACGGCCCCTTACTCCAAGCGGCGGCTGAGCGACTTGAAATTCCGATCGTGGCGACGCGACGGGTCGAGCTCCTTTCCAACGCATTTGTGCGAATTTCGCTCGCGGCAATCGAGTTTTGCGCGAGCGACGATGTGCGGACGTTGATTGACGTGCTTCCAAGCAGCTATCTGAATCTTCGGGCGGCACAGCAGACCGAGCTCCGATCGATGTTGTACGAAGCGCGCAAGCATCGGCTGCGCCAGTGGGAGGTATTGCACGAAGCGGTTGACGAGCGGTCAACAGAATTTGGCTGGCTGAAGTTTTTACTTGACTGGCGACAGCGCGCGATGCAGAACACACGGGACCTGCGCGCCTGGAACGACATGCTGAAGGAGCTCGTCGAATCGGAAGAGCTACCGTGGACGGAAAAAGTCGCCTCAGGGTCGGCGACGATGCTGGATCGAGACGTGTTTGCTCGAAACCAAATGCAACGAACGGTGGTACAAAACATCTCCGTAGCCCTGCTTTCTGAAGCCAGTTCCGTCAGTTTTGTCGCGTTCATCCGATGGCTCCGACCACTTCTAGAAAGTGCTGAATTCACGCTGCCGAGAAGCTCCGGTGGAATTGTCGTTACGACGGACCCGCTCGCGCTTTCATCGCACGACGAAGTTTACGTACTTGGAATGCTCGAAGGGACATTCCCGCGGCGGCGATCTGAAGATCCGCTGCTAACGGACGAAGATCGCTCTGAGGTATCTGTGGCGCTGCCCGAGATGCCGCCAATGCCTGACTCGAGATCGAAAGCGTTTGGAGAGCGCGAACTCTTCTACAGAGTTTGTTGCGGGGCCAAGACAAAGCTGAGCCTTAGTTATCCACTAACGTCCGACGACCGAGACAACATAAGGGCGGGTTATCTGATTGAGCTTGCGGACGCACTGAATCTGAGCGAAGAAGAGAGAAAAATTCAGACCATTCCCCGGCGTCAGTTCACACCGGCTGAGCCAATCCTAGCCGCCGATATTCGGTTGCGCGATGCACTTTCGGCGCCGCGAACATCACCTCGAAATGCCGATTTCGAATTGGAAGCCTCGTACGCAAACACGGCAACCGACCCGTTGGCAGGGGTAAAGATAAACGAGCTACGGGACGCCTTGCGATGTCCGTTTCTGAGCGTTGCTCGACGCCACCTCAACCTCGATCCACGCAGGTCGCAAACGCGGTGGTGGCGCTTGCATGACCTTCCGCGACGAGCGGAGATGGCTCGGCTCGGTCCAGCGGCCGAACTTCACGATCGTTTGCAATCCGCCCTTGAAGCCGAGTTGGAGGAGTTGTACAGCCAGACGCCCGATTGGGAAATGCGGTTACTCCAGGCTGGCGGAGGAAGAATCGTCGATGATTGGGTTCAGCGGGAAGAACGCAGTCGAGAACTCTGGCCGAAAGACCCTGCATCGGTTCAACTACATGTTCCGTTCGGAAGTCCAATGCTCCGCAACCAAATCACTCCGCAGGTGCGGCTCACGGGTACCGTCCCTGCGATGAGTCGGCTAGGAGCGTACAAGGTAGCCCATGTCTACGAATCCTTACATTGGGATGACAAAAACGTTAGCGACGAGTCGTATCTGCAGTTCGGCGCATACATGCTAGCTATGTTTGACAAGGGTGTGCCGACGGCCATCGAGGTTGAGAGTTCGGGGACAAAGCGGACACTATACGTCCTAGAAAAAGTTGGCGCACTCCCTAGCGAAGAGCGTATCCAGGTTGTTACGCTGACTCGACGCGGTGGTGACCGTGATGCCAAGGTCGAGTTTTTCGAGAAAGCCAAGGCGTCGATTCAAATTGCCGCCGCGAATCTCGCATCCGGCTCGATACGACCGAGCCCCGGGGATCACTGCACCCGATGTGACTTTGGGGAGCTCTGTCGACGTTCCAAACTCTTCAGCGAAATCGCCGACGACGAAGGATTAGAGTCCGAATGATCAAACCCGCGCTGAACCCGCTTACTCCGGAGCAGCTTGAAGTTGTTTCGACGGATTCGAATGAATTCGTTGTACTCGCGTCAGCCGGCTCTGGCAAGACGCATGTGCTTACTCACCGTTACCTGAGACTTGTGACGGAGCAAGCAATTGCCCCCGACGAAATTCTCACGATCACATTCACCCGAAAGGCCGCCGCGGAAATGAAGGAGCGAATCGTGCGCGCGCTTCGAGATGCCGAGCGACCAAAGGACGCACAGATCGCAGAAACCGGGCCGATCCAAACCATTCACTCATTCTGCGAACGGTTGCTGCGAGAAAATATTCTGGAATGCGGGCTGGACCCGGACTTCGAGATCCTGTCCACTTCGCGCGCCGCAAAACTCACCCTCGACAGTGTTCGCGACGCCATCACGGCGGCGCCGAACGAGCACCCGGTGGCAGAGAGACTCATTCGAGATTTCACGGGTCAAACTAGCTTCTTCTCAGTCGGCCAACCTTATCGAGAGTTGGAGTCACGAATCAATTCGGTCCTCGACGCGCTGAGGAGTAGCGGGCACCGGATCGACCAAATTCGCGAGCGTTACGGTTCGATCGAAGCGGTGCACGATTTTTGGGAAGCCTCGGTTATCGATCGCATCGAGCACGAGGGCGTGCGACAAGCCTTGCAAACGATGACCGGAGGTTCGCTAAGCAGCCGCATTTCAGCCGCAGCAAAGCAAAGCGGGCATCGCGTGCCGAAGTACCTGATACCTTCGGTTGACTCGAGGGGAGAACACGATGCGGCCGAGCACACTTGCGGGCTCGTCATGCTGGCTTGCGCGGCCTGGGAACGCCTTGAGGCGCGGATGCACGACCAACAAGCTCTCGATTTCACGATGTTGGAATCCATGGCAGTTGAGCTCCTTCAAAGTTCAGCCGTCACTCGCGCACGACTTGCTAGGCAGTTCAAGGCGATCATGGTTGACGAAGTTCAGGACGTGAATCCAGTTCAGTTCGAGCTACTGAATGCGCTACAGATTCAATCTCGCATGTACGTTGGCGACGTGAAACAGTCGATCTATGCATTTCGGCACGCAGACGTAGAGCGGTTTCGCATGCAGGCGCAAGGCTTACCGACGCTTCGCCTAACACGCAACTTTCGCTCAAATGAAGGCATTTTGCGTTTTGTCGACGACATATTTGACAAGCTGATCGCCGAGGATTACGAACGCATGACGGGCGGATCGGTGGTGGACCTTGACGCGGAAGATCCGTTCGCGGCGACGCGCGAGTACAGCGATGTCGAATTCTGGATGGCGGACCGGTCGAGTCCGCGATTGGTGGCCGAATACGTCGGCCAACTCATTGGCGAAGGTGTCCAGGCGTCGACTATCGCGGTATTGGTCCAATCGAATGCGAACGCGATGATGTACGCCGGTGAGCTGAACCGCCTGGATATTGGCACTCGAATCATCGGCGGGAGTGAAAAATTCTACACCCGCCTGGAAGTTCGGGAGCTCTCCAATATGCTTCGCGCGGTTGCGGAGCCGCACGATGACTTCTCGCTGCTTGCGACTTTACGCGGTGACATGGTAGGGCTCAGCCTCGACGCAATCGTCACGTTGGCAAAGTCAAAGCCGGTGATCGAGACGCTAAATTCCTTCGTGCCGCCTATCCCTGCCGACAACGAAAAGCTTGCGACGTTTTTGAAGTGGTACCGACCGCTTCGTGAAATCGGCGACCGACTTTCGGCTTGGGAAGTGTTATCGGCCGTGCTCGCCAACAGCCGTTACCTGGAGACACTTGGTCGAAAGTCGCAAGCCGAGCAACAGATTGCAAATGTGCGCAAACTACTGGCACTCGCGGCCGAGGAGCCTGCCCTAGGCCCGTTGGAGTATGCGGAGCGAATTCGAGAAACCATCGAGTTACAGCACCGGGAAGGCGACGCTCCAACCGCGAGCGACGACGAACCCTTAGTGACCCTGCTGACGATCCACAAGGCCAAGGGTCTGGAATTTGATGTCGTAGTCGTTCCTGACACCTTCATGAAGATTCTGCGAAACTCGGAAAACCTGATCGTTGATGCACGCACGGGCCAGATTGCAATCAACTCAAAGACGTCGATTTTCGGTGCGCTGAACGCAAGTCGGCAGGCTCGAGACATGGCCGAAGCCATGCGCAAGCTCTACGTTGCTTTGACGCGCGCCCGCAAGCGCCTCTGCATCTGCATATATCCGCCGAGCACTCAGGACACTTTTTCTAATCGAATCGCGGCGATTATCGGAAGTTCGCCGAACGGAATTCGTGTTCGGAAGCAAAAAGAAGACGCACGTACGTCTACCTAATCTGATATAGTTAGGCATGGCTTTTACGCTCGATATGGTCGAGTTGACCGTTGTAGACATGCAGGCGTCGCTGGCGTTTTATCGCATCCTCGGATTAGATATTCCGGAGGTCCCAGACGGAGAGATGTATGTCGATCACAAGTTCCCCTCCGGACTTAGGATCTCGTGGAACGATATTCGGATGGTGCGAGAAATCGATCCTCACTACGTTGAGCCGGTTGGGCAAAGGTTGGGAATCGCGTTCTTGTGCGATTCGACGGATGATGTTGACCTTCGGTACGGCCGACTGATCGGGGCAGGATATGGCGCTTGTAAGGAGCCTTGGGACGCCTTTTGGGGACAGCGATATGCGCTCGTAATAGATCCTGACGGGAACACTATTGACCTGTTTTGTCCGCTAAGCTGAGTCCATGATCAATTGGATCGATGCGCCGGAGATTGCCCCCGCCCGCGTGGGCATCCTGTTGCGCTCAGCGGTTGATCTCGGGAGCCAGCGGATCTGCACGGTGTGCCGCGAAGAGGCGGTAGATCTCGTTGTCTCCGTGTTGTCGGAATACGAAGTTGTTGATCTGGATTTGAGTGACGAGGGTCTGGAATTGGCGAACGGAGGCATTGAATTTCAATGGTTTCCGGTCATGGATCGAGGGACTCCGTCGGATGACGTTCAAGCGGCGGCCATTTCCAAAGTAATCCAAACCGCGATTCAGAAAGGCCGCGCGGTCGTCGTGCATTGCCATTACGGCTTGGGTCGCTCTCCCTTAATCGCTTGCATGGCGTTGGTCGACCAGGGTCTCGACGTCAATGTTGCAATTCGCCGCGTTAGCCAAGCTCGGGCACGACGTGTGCCCGAGACGGACCGCCAATTAGATTGGCTTACTTACTACTCTCGGTCAAGGGACGCGCACGGTTAGTCCCCAGCCGCCGTAACCTTGGCCAACCTTGACCACCAAAACGTTGCGGCCCTTCTTGACGTGCACGCCGTCGATGGAATCCTCATCCATGCTCACGCCACGAATCTGGGCGACGCTGTGGATTTTGACGCCATTCAAGTAAACGACGACGCCGTCGTCCGAGCCCAGGTGGATGGATGCTTTGGCAATGTCGCGAGTTGACTCGAACTCCGCCACAGCGTAGGCGATGGCGGACTCGTGAGCCTGTCCAAATACTTTGTTAAAGTCGATCACCTCGTCGTGAACGCGTTTTGCGGTCGCACTCAGCGTTGCCGGGTCTAGCGTTGATTCCTCGGCGATAGGCGTCATGAGCATCGTCTTCTCCATCAGTTTGGTAGCCTCGACGGAGTTCCATAGGTCGGCAGCGATGCCCGTAGGAAACGGACCTAACACGCGCCAATCCGAAATGAGTTTGCCTTCGATGTGCTCGCGGTCTTCGCCGCGGAAGATGCGTGAAAACTTGGCAAAAGGCAGCTTCGGTTGGCGGTCGTACGTTAGCAGGCCGTTGAGTTCCTGTTCGCAATCGGAGACCTGCGTGTACACGAAGCCCGAGAGATTCTTGGCCTCAAACAACTGTGTCGTCTGTCGAGTGAGACGCTTTATGAGCTGGGCAGGATCGGGCGCAGTTTGGTAACCCCAACCCTTACTCCATGTGTGGTCCGGCACGATGAAGGCAATTCCGCCGAATTCACCGACGACCTTGGGCTTTGTGGGATTCTCGACACCTTCTTTCAGGAGCGAATTCGAGTAGTTGTGAGCGTCGATGACATCCGTCAGCGAGCGTTGTGTCCATCCTGAGGCGTCCGTAATTGGCCGCGACGGATCTATCTTGCGGGTGAGTTTGACCATCTCATCTTGGAATTCCTCCGGGTGGCCCCAGTCCTCATTGAAAGGGATCCAGTGCACGATGCACGTTTCGCCAATCTTCGTTTCCATCACCTCGGTCCATTCGTGCACGAAGTTTTCCTTGGCGCCATCTTGGGTTAGGCTGAACGGAGAAGGCATGTCCTGCCAAACGGCGAGGCCGAGTTTGTCGCACCAGTAGTACCACCGCGGGTCCTCAACTTTAGTGTGCTTTCGCGCCATGTTCATCCCCATGCGCTTGCAGGCTTCGACGTCAAACCGGAGCGCGTCGTCGGTCGGAGCGGTCATCACGCCATCTGGCCAATAGCCCTGATCCAGAATGCCTCGATAGAAATATGGCCTCCCGTTCAAGGTCAATCGACCGTTCGCAATGCCCGCCTTGCGGAAGCCGATATAGGACAACACAGTGTCTGAGACGTGTCCGTTAGCTCCGGAGAGCGACACTTTCACGTCATACAGATTGGGTTCCTCTGGCGTCCAAGCGAGCGCGTCTGGAACGTGCACGTCGAGAGAAGTGCCGGACCGACCGCCGCCAGCGGCCACGACCTGACCTTCACGTAGTACTTCCACCGTCAGGTTGCTCGGCTGGCTTGTCGCAGTTTTGATCGTAAGCACTCCTGTGGCAGGATCGCCCGACGCAACAACCGATCGCACGTGTGATTCTGCAACCGGCTCCAGCCACACAGACTGCCAGATGCCCGTCGTGCGGGTGTAGAAAATGCTGTGACTGCCGAGTTGCTTCCCGCGCGGCTGGTAGCCATCCTTTTTGGGATCCGACGGATCGAAAACTTTGACTACGATTTCTTGTGGACCCATGGATTTTAGCGCGGTCGTAATGTCTGCGCTGAACGGACTGTAACCTCCGGTGTGCTCGCATACATTTTGACCGTTGACCCACACGGTGCACCGCCAGTCAACTGCTCCGAAATTGAGGATGACCTGCTTCTTTCCCCAAGCCTTTGGAATTTCAAACATTCGGCGATACCAAACGCGCTCATGGACTTCCGCGCCCTTTCCGATTCCGGACAACGCGGACTCAAAGGTGAATGGCACGAGGATCTTTTCGGGCAGGGCAATGCCGCTCGCCCAGCCGCTACCAACTCCGACGTTGTCATCGTCAAACGCAAACTCCCAAAGTCCGTTGAGCGACTTCCACTGGCGTCGGACGAGTTGGGGCCGTGGATATTCTGGACGCGGATTCTCGGGTCTTACATCTTTGGCCCAGCGGGTAACGAGTGGCGATTTGGCAATTTGCCAGGCGGCGGATGTTTGAGTCATGGAAGCCATTGCAATTATTGACGCGATCATAGCGATGCGTTCAGCTTGGCGCAAATTACATGTTATGCGCAAGCGGCGGAACGCCTCGACACGGCCGCGGCCCATTGGTGAGTGCCTCTAGGCACAAGCAGCAAGAACGATTACAATAATCCTACTTTTCGCTTATGTTTTTGCCGTACCGCTCCAAGAACCCGCCTGAGTCGCTCCCGATCGCGACAGTCATGATCATCGCCATCAATACGCTGATCTACATATGCACGTCGACACAGGGGCTGGCAATTAGGATGGACGTCATGAAAAACTGGGGATTGACGGCAAAGAACATCGATTTTCCTCACATGGTGAGTGCGCTGTTCTTGCACGGAAGCCCTCTCCATCTGATCGGAAACATGTGGTTTTTGTATCTATTTGGCTTCGCGGTTGAAGGTCGCTTGCGAACTCCGAAATTTCTGCTCGTGTACTTTGGGGCGGGCTTCTGCGGGAACTTGCTGCACCACTTCTTGTTCTCCGCGTTGCACCCGGACGTACCGCTGATTGGAGCAAGCGGGGCGATTATGGGCGTTCTCGGCGCGGCGATTTACATTTTCCCGTACGCGCAAGTGGCGATTTACGGCGGATTCACTATTTTTAGTTGGCAAGCATTTGATTGGCCGATGTGGGGGGTCGGCCTGTATTACATCGGATTCGATATGCTATTTGCCTTGCTCGGTGCGAGAGACGGAGTCGGACATTTTGCACACATCGGTGGGGTTGCCGGCGGATTCCTACTCTGCTTCCTCATACGTATTCACCGAGACTCAGAAACGGTGAGTATGTCTAAGTCGGTGGTCGCGGACACGAAGGATCTTGGCGTCCTATCGCGCATGGAATTGGAGGAAATGTACAAGGTCAACCCCGGTGACGTGAACGTCGTGCTTCACTGGGCGATCAAGAGCCTGCGCGATCCTCGTGGCATCACGCCTGAATGCACAAAGGCATTCATTGCCAAGCTACCGATGCTACTTGAGTCGGATGTTCGCTCCACTGGAACGGTCGTGATTCAGCTGCCCGTGGACATGCTCTCTGTACGCAATTTGACGGAAGTCGCGACGCGACTAGAACGCGCGAGCGATTTTCACAACGCGTTCGTACTGTTTGACCGGATCATGTGTGATCCGCGTAGTCAGCCTGCGGACGTAGAAAGCTCGGCATTTCGACTTGGGATGCTTTGCGAGAGCGCGTATCGTGATTTGGGAAGAGCGGCGGAGTATTACACGTACATAGTGAATACCTGGCCGATGGGTTCATTTGCGGACCAGGCGAAGGCACGACTCGCATACATAAAGAAGCAACGAGGAACCCCGAAAGCAACACCATAATCTCCGAGTGGCGAGCCATTATTTTATGCCGGGTCGAGAACTCAGCGCTCGCCTTTACGCCGAAGTAGTCAGGCCGATTTGGCAGCGGCACTTCTCAGCAATTCCTTACGCCGCCGCATTGATCGGGTGCGGCTCGGATGTCCTCGGATTCGATAATGAGATGTCGATGGACCACGGCTGGGGGCCGAGACTGACGATTCTTCTTCCGGATGATGCCTCTGAAGGCACTCTTGACGATATTAGGCAAATTTTGATATGCGAGTTGCCGACGTCGTTCCTTGGGCACTCCACATGCGTTGCGGCTGAGTTGGACGTCACGAGGGCGGAAAACTGGGTGCAAGTTGCGACACTGACGCATTTTCTTCGTGCGACGATCGGCTTCGACATCCTCGGCGAGCCAACGATCGCGAATTGGCTGGTTTGCCCGTCGCAGCGGCTTCGATCAGTGAGCGAATCGACGATTCATCACGACGACGTTGACATGCGAAGAAGCATCGCGAGTTTAGCGTGGTACCCGCACGATGTCGCGTTGTACATTCTCGCCTCAACCTGGACTCGCATCGGTCAAGAGGAACATCTCGTCGGGAGGGCAGGATTCGTTGGCGACGAAATTGGGGCAAGGCTCATCGCCGCACGGCTCGTTCGAGATCTCATGCGAGTCTGCTTCTTCTTAGAACGCCGTTACGCGCCATACGCGAAATGGTTTGGGACCGCGTTTTCGCGGCTCGATTGTGCGCCGAAAGTTGGTCCGCTGCTTGAGTCCGTACTGGCGGCTTCAAGTTGGAGTGTGCGGGATCTCGCGCTTGGTCGCGCGTACGCAGCGGTCGCAGAGATTCAAAACTCGAGCGGCTTGTGTGAACTCCAGAATGGGACTCCCGGCTCGTTCCACGACCGGCCGTTCACGGTGATCGAGTTTCGTGCGAAGTTTGCCGCCTCGCTCGTTGCGCAGATTCGCGATCCGGATGTGCTCGACCTAGCAAATCGAAGGTTGATCGGCAACGTCGATCTGATTTCGGACTCGACTGATGTGCTTGAGGACGCAGCCCGGCGAAAGGCTCTTGAGGGGCTATTTTTAGTATCGTAAAGCAACGTGCCCCGGCGATCAGCCGGGGCACGCCAACTTCACTTAGGCATGAGCACTTTGTTGATCACGTGGATCACACCGTTGCTCTGCATGACGTCATAGGTCGAGATGCTCGCGACTCCGCCCGTCTCATCCTTAAGGACGATGTTTCGCGGTCCGTTCCACATAGCCCAGAGTCGACCGCCACTAAGCGTCTTCAGTTCGGCGGTTCCACCGCCGTTTCGGATTGCCCGACCGATCATGTCGTACGTCCAGTTGCCGGCAACGACGTGGTACGTCAGAATCTTGGTCAGCGTCATCTTGTTCTCAGGCTTGAGAAGCATATCCACGGTTCCGGCGGGCAGCATATCGAAAGCACCATTTACTGGTGCGAAGACGGTGAGCGGACCTTTGCCCATGAGAGCATCCACGAGGCCAGCCGCTTTGACTGCCGCGACGAGCGTCGTGTGGTCGCTCGAGTGAATTGCATTCTCGACGATGTTCTTGTTCGCGAACATCGCCATCCCACCGACCATCGGGTTCTTGTTTGGCGTGAGTTTCGCCTGCTGTCCGGAAGTGGCAAAGCCTGCGCCGGTTACGATAGCGATTGCGAAGAGTGAGGTTGCGATCTTGTTCATTGTTCTTTTCCTTTCGACCTTGCGCCTGTTCGGGTGCGGGCCTAATGAATAAGAGTTTGCGGTGCGGCTGTGACCGTCCCGTGAACCGAACCTGAACAGTGGATTAATTGCGATTTGAGATTACAATGGCAATGCGGCGATGGCATTTGAACCACTGGAGACCGACGAAAAGCTGGAGGGGCACTATCCTCGGGAGCGAGACATGGACACCCACATGCTCTTTGGTTGCGGTGCGTTTGTAACGGCGTCGTTGATTTGCTACGCGTTGCTCGTTTGGCCGTTCTTCGCAATCCGCGACGTCTACCTCTGGAAGAACCTGTACATTGCGGGCGGGCTTGCCGTAATCCCGTCGGGAATCATCGCGATGGTTGTCACCAGAAGATCGGGGATCGCAGGTGCTTGTGGGGCCGTTGGCGGTTGCATTTGTGGAGGCGTCTTCCTTTACATCCGAATGTCGCAGTTGTTTCTCAGTGCCCGCCTCCAACAGTCGCCGACTCCCGAATTCCCAGAGGTTCTGTGTTTTGTCGTTCCGCTCGGTTTGATCGTGCTGTTCCTGATTGGAGCAGTGCTGTTTTTGCCTAAATCCGAACACGTCTTCGATGACGCCTCAAGTTAGCCGCAGTAAAGCCCGATAAGATCACTAGGTTTTGGACTGGGTGGGATGAATTTTGGCTTACGGTAATCAAGCTCTAGAATATCGACGCAACGCCGTTCTCGGCGCGTCTCCGATCAAGCTAGTCGTAATGTTGTACGACGGCGCCCTTCGCTTCATGGAGGCCACGAAGCGAGCGATGGCCGATCACGACCTCTACAAGCAGAACGAGCAAATGCTGAGGGCCCAGAACATCGTTGTTGAACTCATGAGCACGCTGGATATGGACAAAGGCGGCGAAATCTCTTCAAATCTGCTTTCGCTGTACACGTACGTGCTTGAACAATTGATCGAGGCGAATGTTAACGACAGCCCCGAGCATATCGATCGGGCGTCAAAAGTGATGAGCGAACTGCGCGACGGCTGGGTTCAGCTTGAGCGCGGAATAGATTTGCCGACAGAGGCGATCGTTGCCGCAGCCTAGGTCTCCCTTTGAGCGACTTTCAATTCTTAGTCTGACGTTAATCGACGCCCTCCAGCGAGGAGCGACCGATGAGTCGATTGAACTCTTGCAGGCCCGAGGCCATGAAATCGAACGACTTAAGGAGCTGAACGTCTTGGCGACTGATGAGGAATTTGGCGATCTAGCCTGCCTCGATGCAGAAATTCAGGGCCAACTGATGCAGGCACGTCAGGGACTACTACGCGAAATGGTACAGCTGAGCAAACAAAACGCCGTCGCGCAAAGATATCGCACGCCAACGCAGGCGCAGACGGTTCACGTCGGTTGACGGGTTCCAGTAAACTTCCAGCCGTTCATGCCCGCGATCATTCTTGACGGATCATCTCTCTCCAAAGTTGTACGCGAGGACCTGACCACTCGGGTTGCCGCGCTTCGAGCCCGCGGAATCGTGCCGCGACTCGACGTGATTGTCGCCGCCCAAGATCCGTCAAGCCTAGCTTACGTTCGTATGAAGCGGAAGTGGGCCGAGCAGGTCGGCGTGGAGGGCGCGAGTTACGATATCGACGCGAATACATCCCAGACTGAGCTCATCGATTTGATCGGCACACTGAATGCTGATCCGGCCGTCCACGGGGTTTTATTGCAGCACCCGCTTCCCGGTCACCTCGATGAAAATGCCGCGCTGATCGCTTTGGGTCCCGCGAAGGACGTCGATGGAATCACGCCACAGTCTTTGGGATGTTTGACCGCAGACTTGCCCGGGTTTCGGTGCGCGACGCCTCTAGGCATAACGCGGATACTGGATCATTACGAGATTCTGTGCACTGGAAAACGAGCAGTCGTGATCGGCAGATCAGTAATTTTAGGCAAGCCGATGGCCCTGATGCTGCTGCATAAAAACGCTACCGTAACGATTGCCCACTCGAAGACAGTCGATTTGCCAAGCCTCTGTCGCGAGGCGGACATCTTGGTGGCGGCAGTGGGACGACCCGAGATGGTCCGCGGTGACTGGATCAAACCGGGCGCGGTCGTGATCGACGCAGGTTACAACAAGGTGGAAGGCAGAAAAGGGGACGTCGGAGATGTTCACTTTGAATCCGTCGCCGCGGTCGCAGCGTACATAACACCGGTACCCGGTGGAGTCGGACCCATGACGGTGGCCAGTTTGTTGAGCAATGCCGTTCAAGCCGCCGAAGCGATCTAAGGTGTTCACCGTTATCATCGTGGTTGCGGTTGGGCTCTTCGGCCTGTTCTGGTCGCTCTCCAGCACCTACATTCATCCGCCTCGAAACGTGCCGATGCTCTTTGAGAACTTGACGGAGAAGTCGTACACGACGTTGGGCAAGCAAACGCCGTGCTGGGTGACGGATGGCCTCGATACGGCGCCCGTGGTTTTCGTCTTGGCGCACGGCTACGGCGGCACCCGTACCTCGTGGGCGGACTTTGCCGTTCGTATGCGAACCCGTGGCTACGCTTGCATCCTGCCCGCGATGCCTGGCCAAGATGCCAGTCCATTTGATTCGGTCGGATTTGGGGTGACGGAGTCCTCTGTTCTCGCCGAAATCGCGGAAGCCGTTCGGAAGCAGCGCGGCCCTTCAGTGAAGATTGTGATTGGCGGTAAATCACTCGGCGGGGCGGCGGCGTGGCTTGCAACCCAAAAGACCGATCAAGCGGATGCAGTGTTGACAGAGGGCGCGTTCGCGCGCTTCGACGAAGCCATGGACCATTGGCTCGGGCATGTTGTACCGGGCGGTGCGTTCTTACTGCGTCCTCTTGTTTGGATCACGACGGCGCGCACTCAGATTCGGCCATCGTCGATCGTGCCGCTCGAGGCGGCGGCGGCTTGGCGTGGAAAACCAGCGCTTGTAATTCAGGCGGCAGAGGATCAGATCATGTCCGCGACACATGCCTCACGATTAGTGGAAGCGAGCGGGGCGACGTATTTCACGGTGGCCGGGGCGCGACATGTCGAATGCTACTCGGTCGATCGCGACGGTTTTGAAGCGCACGTTGAGCAGTTGGTGCGATCGATTCCGCGTCGGAGCGGGTCGTGAGCTAGCCGACTATCTTGCACGAACCGTCTATCCTCTGACGTTTCGAAATGCGTCCAGGGAATCCCACGACCGCGAACGAGTCGGCGCGCCTGGGCCCTTGGTGGAAGTCTCGCTTGCGGCAACGACGAGGTCACCGAGCTCCTCCGGAAACGCTGGAGGCTGCCACTCCGCAAAAGACCGTCCGATGAAGCCCGTATCAAAGTGTCCGGATTGAAACGCGTCGGTTGCAATGAGGTCAAGCAGGTAGCCGATGTTCGTTTGGACTCCTAGAATGTGAAAATCCAGCAGCGCCGCGCGGAGGCGATCGAGCGCAGCCGAACGAGTCTCGCCGTGCGCGATGACCTTGGCAAGCAAGGAATCATAGTATTGCGACACTTCACTTCCCTTCGCGTAGCCAGTATCCACGCGGACACCGGGAATTTGAGGGGCAGCCCAAGCCTTGATCTTTCCGGTACTCGGCATGAAGTTCACGGCAGGGTTCTCAGCGACAATTCTTGCCTCGATCGCGTGTCCATGAATCGCGGACCGCACGCCATCCGTGATTTCTGAACCAAGATTCAGAGGTTCGCCGTTGGTAATTCTGATTTGCCAGCGAACGAGGTCGAGCCCCGTTATCGCTTCGGTAACCGGGTGCTCGACCTGCAGCCGAGCGTTCACTTCCAAGAAGTAGAACTCGTCAGATTCTGGATCGACCATGAACTCGACGGTGCCCGCTCCAACGTACTCAGCTTCACGAAGCAGTTGCATCGCGGCATCGCGCATGCGCGGCCAGATGTGCTCGGCATAGGTGGGGTGGGGGGACGGAGCCTCCTCGACAAGTTTCTGGTGACGCCGTTGCAGACTACATTCGCGTTCGAACAGAGCGGCGACGTTTCCGTGCTGATCTGCGAGCATTTGCAACTCGATGTGGCGTGGACGCTCGACAAACTTCTCGACCATCATGGTGCCGTCGCCAAACGCCTTGAGGGCTTCGTCCGAAGCAGTTTCGAATTCGGAATCGAATAATGCGGGGTCTCGCACGACGCGCATTCCCCGTCCACCTCCCCCCGCGGACGCTTTTAACATGATCGGATATCCGAGATCGGTAGCCGCGACCCGCAACCGCTCTTGCGAAGCCCCGGATTCGAAAAAGCCTGGAACGATCGGTACACCGCACTTGACAGCTAGGGTCTTTGCGTCGACCTTCGATCCTAGTCGATGCATTGCCTCCGGCGACGGGCCAAGAAACGTGATTCCCGCATCGCGACAGGCCTCGGAGAAACTGGCTCGCTCGCTCAGAAATCCGTAGCCCGGGTGAATCGCGTCTGCACCGACCTCGCGCGCGGCATTGATGATACGCACGGGATCGAGGTAACTCAGCGCCGCTTCGGGCGGACCAATGAGTACAGCTTCGTCAGCAAGTTGGGTGTGAATCGCTGAGGCATCCGCCTCGCTGTACACGGCCACGGTGGCAATCGACGCCTCGCGTGCCGCCCGAAACACGCGGCACGCGATCTCACCTCGGTTCGCAACCAAGAGTTTCCGAATCATCTTGGGACCACGTAAGACGCCTTGCGCTTGTTCAAAAATGCGTCGATGCCTTCCTTTGCTTCGTCGGTTGAACGGACGCTTGCAAGGAGGGCGGCAGAGTCCTCAAGGCCGAGTAGCGGCTGCTGCGCAAGCCACTTTGACTTTGCCACGGCGTGCGGCCCGGCGGCGAGAATCACCTTAACCGTTTGATTCACGGCGGTATCAAGGTCCGCAGTCACGTCATGAACGAGTCCGATTGCGTACGCACGATCAGCATCGAATACCTCGCCAGTCGTGAAAAGCGCGCGCGCATGTCCGTGTCCGATTTTGGCGATCACAAACGGTGAGATGGTCGCAGGCACCAAGCCGAGCTTGACTTCTGAGAACGCGAAAAGTGCGTGGGGAGCGGCGATGGCGACATCGCAGGCGGCGACGAGGCCGCATCCGCCGCCAAATGTGGCGCCATTGACGCGAGCAATGATCGGCACGGGGCTTTCGACAATTGCTTGAAACAATTGAGCGAGGCGGAGCGCATCGGCGTAATTTTGTTCTTGTGTGTAGTTTGCGGCCGCACGCATCCACTGAAGGTCTCCGCCAGCGCAAAACGCTTCACCTTCTCCGCTGAGAATCGCGACGCGGGTGCCGTCAGGAAGATTTGAAACGGCGTGCGTGAGGTCTGCGATCAGCTCGGAGTTGATCGCATTTCGAACTTCAGGCCGATCGATGGTGAGCTTGAGCACGGGACCATGGCTTTCGACCCTGAGCATGGAGGGATTATAGCTTGCCACTGGCGGTAACGTAGTTGTTCGCCAATCTTCTGCACGCCTGGAGCCGGACTAAATTGTTAGCGGCTCGCTGACCATTCGGAGGTTGCCGTTGTGGTCGCGGGGCCACTCTTCTCGAGCACGATCTCGATAAAGCTCGATGCCATTTTGATCGGGATCTCGCAGATACACCGCCTCGCTAACGCCGTGGTCCGCCGAACCATCCAAGGGGTAATCCGCGTCGCGGAGGCGTTTCACGGCATCTTCCAAGGTTTGTCGGTCCGGATAGAGGATGGCAACATGATACAAGCCTGTTGCGCCGGGTGGGGGTGCGCTGCCCCCCTTGCTTTCCCAAGTATTGAGGCCGATGTGGTGGTGATACCCGCCAGCGGAGATAAACGCCGCCTGGGATCCGTACCGTTGGGTCACCTCGAAGCCGAGGATTCCGCAATAGAACTCAAGGGCTCGATCTAGATCGGCGACCTTGAGATGGACGTGACCAATTCCGACTCGCGGATCGATCGGGCCTGAGCCATTCTGAGAAGTCGAAATCATGTTCCTCTCTACGCCTCAAGCAGGGCTGTTGATCGCATTGGAAGCGGGCAGCCAAACTTTGAATACAGCGCCCTCACCTTGGACTGAGCTTGCCTCGACCGTCCCTGAGTGACGATTGACGATCTGCTTCACGATCGCAAGGCCAACGCCTTCACTATCGCCGCGAGTCTTGCCCGCACCGCGCTGGAACAGGTCAAAGATTGATTCGGAAATCGACGGATCGAAGCCAACTCCGTCGTCTTCGACCGTGTACATAACTCCACCCCTCTCTACGTGTCCTTGAACCCGGATTGCTGAATTTGGCCCGCCTGCCCCGTAGCGAATTGCGTTTGCTATGAGGTTCTCGAAGACTTGGCGTAAAAGGTCTCGATCTGCGTCGCACTCCGGAAGCGTGCCAACGGTAACGGTTACGGCGTCGGTCTGCAGACGTTGAACGATTTCCTGAACGAGGGCTTGGACGTCAACGCGCGATATCTGAAGGCCCTGACGCTGCGCTCGCGAAAGGCGCATCAGACCGTTGATGATACGATTCATGCGCTCGGTGCGATCGCGCATGGCGGTAAGAGAATCTTGAATCGTGCTGTTCCCGGGGCTGCCGATTTCCTCTTCGATCAACTCGGCGTGGAGAGCGATTCCGCGAAGTGGCGCGCGCAGGTCATGAGAAACGGAATAGGCGAATGCCTCCAGATCTCTAACGGCATGTTGGAGCTCGTTAGTACGTTGCTCTATGCGTCTGGTCGTACGCTCACGCTCCGCTCGGAAACGATTCAGGGCCCGGCGACGTTCGTCGTTGAGCGAACCGAGTAGCAGTACGGCCATGACGACAATTCCTACGAAGCCGTTGAGCCACAGCACGCGGTCGGCACCGGTCACGGTCAACGCTTGGGAAGGACCCGTTCCGAAGTAGAACGCGATCGAGGCCATCACGGCGAAGCTGAGGTTTAGAATTGCCGCTTCGGATACTGAGCGGCGCAACACGAAAACACTCATTCCGATCACCGGCACGTAAACGAGGCTGACGGCAAGTCCACTGTGTTGAGCAGGCATGAAGAAAACGACCGCGGTGGCGGCGAGCGTGCCTACTCCTAGCACGCACGCTTCGCCTCGGAATCGTCCAAATAGGTCTCCGAGACGTGTCCGCCGCCAACTGAGCATTACCGGCATTACGGTCAAGCAGCCCAGTATGACGGCTAGGCTGAAGACTCTGAACACGTCCCAGAATTGGTCAGACCGACCTAAGGTCGCGAGCCCCGCGCCGGCAAGGGCGGCGGCCACACATGACCCTACGGCGACAGTCCACATCAGGGTGTACACGTCTCTGAAGTGCAGCATCGTCGGACGTCGCCCCACAAAGAATCGAACCAGACTCGCTATGACGCAGAATCCGGTGGCGTCGGCGACGTTCATTACGAGGCTGCTCGCGAGCGTTCGGCCGGGCATCGACAAATCGGCAGGAATCGCAGCGAACGTACAGACCAAAGCAACGATGGGCCACTGTTTTGGAGGACGCCGAAGCAGTCCTGCCACAAGGATTCCGGCCGGGAACCAGACCGCCGACACGCCTTCCGGGCGGACGACCAGCCGAACGCTTAAGGCGGCAACGAGACCGTAGGCAACGGCTTCCAGCAGCAGTTGCATCGCTGACTTTCGCGTGAAACGGTCGACGGGCTTCACCACTTTCGCCAATATAGGCCTATTTGGAACCGATGGCAAGTGCTGGTTAGCCAACTCCAGCCATAAGGCGCATTACCGCTTCCTCGCCCGCTTTTGCACCGCCAATTTCGCCGACAATTACGCCTTCTCGCATCACGAGAATTCTGTCGCTGAGGGCGAGCAATTCGGGCATGTCGCTGGAGACACAAACGACGGCTTTGCCCTCAGAGGCCAAGCTACGTAGAAGCGCGTGAATTTCTTCCTTTGCTCCGATATCAACGCCTCGCGTCGGCTCATCGACGAGCAAAACGTCGCAATTTGCGGCAAGCCACTTTGCGAGCACGAGCTTCTGTTGGTTGCCACCTGAAAGGGTCGCAGCAGTTGAATCGGTGCTCGGAGCCTTGACTCTCATGCGATCAAAGAACTTCTGCGCGAGGCTGCGTTCTTTTTTGAAATCAACAAACTTGAGTCGGGAGACAGCGTCCAATGTCGGAAGCGATATGTTTTCGCGTGCGTTCATCATGAGCACCAGTCCATGACGCTTTCGGTCTTCTGGAATGAGTCCTAACCCTGCTCGCATCGCCTCAACAGGCGAACCCAACTCCAACGTACGTCCCTTGACGGCGACCGCTCCGGTGGCGTCGCGATCAAGTCCGAAAAGCGCTTCACAGACTTCGGTTCGGCCGGCGCCAACGAGCCCGGCGATGCCCAAAATCTCACCGGCGCGGACCGAGAAAGTGATATCCCGGAACTTGCCGGGACTACTCAGACCGCCTACTCGAAGCAGCTCGTGGTCCTGGACCGAAGTCGATTCGGTCCCTCTCTCACGCGGAACGTCACGGCCGACCATCATCCGAACCAGATCATCGCGAGTGATCGACGCAACCGAGTGCGTGCCCACCCACTTTCCGTCGCGGAGCACGGTCACGGTATCGCAAACAGCGAAGACTTCATCAATTCGGTGCGAGACATATATGCAGCACACACCACTGGCTTTGAGGTCGCGAATGACGTCAAGAAGCTTTGTGGCCTCGGCGTGTGAAAGGCTGCTCGTTGGTTCGTCGAAGATGAGGATCTTGGCGCCGCGGCCCGCTCCGCCAGCAATCTGCACGAGTTGCTGTTTAGAAATACTGAGGTCCCCGACAATGGTTCGTGGATCTATATTGAAACCGATGGATGCGAGGTACTGCGAGGCACGTCGATCCGCTTCTTGCTCGTCGATCCAAATCCCACGCTTTGGAAGGTCTCCCAGGCATAGATTGTCTGCGACGGTCAGGTTTTCCGCGAACAGTAGCTCTTGGTGAATCATCCCAATTCCGGCGACTACCGCGGCGTGGGGACCGCTGAATTTGACTACCTCGCCGTTCAGTTCAATCGTGCCTTGATCGGGGGAATAGATGCCGGCCAAAACCTTGCCGAGGGTGCTTTTTCCTGCTCCGTTCTCACCCATGACCGCATGGCAAGAGCCAGCTTCAAAATTGACGGAAACGGCATCCAATGCGACGACGCCAGGAAATCGCTTCGAGATGTCGCGGACTTGGAGGAGCGGAGGCATTCTGTTGCGATTCTAGCCGATGTTAGGCGTCGGTACGTGGGATTACTTCACGGCGTAAAACGTTCCCGCGCACCACAAGTAGATCGTGCCATCTGCGCCGAGCGAGAGGGACGGAATCGGAGTTTGCGTGAACGAGAGCTTCCACTGTACGGTGCCTTTCGGAGTGATCGCGTACAGATGGCTGGACTTATCTGACTGGCGAAAAGAAGCGGCGTACACCACTCCGTCAGCCGCGATGGTCGGGGGCGTCGTCCATTGTTCTCCGCTCACGAGTTGGTAGTCAAAAATTGACGCGCCCGCAGTCGAATAGCAGATGAGATGAGTGTCCGTGGTCAAGTAAAACTTATTGTCAGCAGAGCACGCCACGCTCGTGAACGACGAATCCGTGCCTAAATAAGTCCCGAAGGGGCCGACACCGTGCCGCGCATCACCGATCATCAGAGATCTGGTCCACAGCCTTATGCCGAGCTTGCTGAACGCGTGCAGTTTGATTTCGACGTTTTTGTAGATTGGCGGGTCTGTGTAGTCCCACGACATCGCAAACACCGTCTCATCTGGACTGTACAGGGGCGGCGACGAGCCAAAGCCTTGAAAGCCTGGCAAATCTTGATGCCAGATGTCGGTGAAGTCCGGCCTGATCGAGTAAAGCGTGTTCGAGTCGCCGTACTTCTTCCGATACATATTCCCGTCGAAGCCGACGATCGAATAGTTCGTGTCCGTATAGGTTCGCTTTGTGACGTACGCTCCGCCGTGCGTGAGCTCGTACTCGTTGAGTCCCGTGCCAGCGCCTGAGGGTAGCACGATGAAGTTTCCGCCGGATGTTATGTTTAACTCAGACAAGTACAGGGTGTCCTGCAACAGGAACCAGGTCCATTTGATCTTGCCCGTTAGGTCCATTCCAAAGAATCCGACGTTTATCAAGTTGTCAATTGTGACCATCGGAGTGGAGATCGTCAGTCCCCCGAAACCAAAATTGGATATTCGCGGATCGTCTTGAATCCATATCCGCTGCCCCTGCGGGTTCCAGGCTTCTACCGTGTTCTGGATGATGTTGTAAATCGTGCCGTCAACTCCGAGACTAGGCTCCGGGGATTGACCAGAAGCCTCATTACCGTAGGTTTTTGACCAGGCGACGACGCCTTTTGCGCCGTAACCGAGACCCTGCCGCGAGTTCTGCGCATCTGCACCCAATTTTGCCCAAGCAGAATCTACGAGTCCGCTCGTCATGCCGAAGAGGACAAGGTCGGCGGAAACGGTGAAAACGCCAGCGGTCGCGAAAATCTTAAGTTGCCATGTTCGCGACGCCCTATTGTGGGCGACGGAGAAAGAAGCAGAAGTTGCGCCTGCGGCGATCACCACTGAAGCGGGCACACTCGCGATGATCTTCTCGCTTGAAAGCGCGACCGTAAAGCCAGCAGCGGGAGCCATTCCATTTAGTGAAACGGTTCCGGTGACATCGTCGGTGAATGCCGCGGACTTTGGCGTGAGGCTAAGTGAAACCAGCGAGGCTGGCGTTATGGTTAGGAGATCAAATGCGCCGCCGGTTGCAGTAGCCGCGGTTAGCTTCGCGACGGAGGTCGTGGAGACCCCGGACGTGGACACATCGGCGGTCGTTGACTTCATCCCGGCGGGAATCGTTGTCGTGATCGCGAGGGTCGCGAATGCCTTGTCCGACACGAGCGTGACAATGCATCCGTCTGGACCGGCTTTTGCACCAAGCGTGATCGTCAGCGTGGAGGAATTGCCACCCACCACGCTTGACGGCGACAGCTTAGCTGCAGTTACGGCGGGAGGATTGATCGTAAGACTTGCGGTCTTGGTGCCATTGAAGTTGGCGGTAATGGCAGCGGTTACCGATGCAGCGGGGGCCAGTGTAGTCACCGTAATCGTTGCGGCGCTCGCACCAGCGGCAAAGGTCACCTGAGGGGGTACGGCGGCGTAGGCGACATTAGACGCTAGGTTGACTTTGAGCCCAGCGGGCGCAGGGGAACCGAGCGTAACGGTACCGCTTACTGATGCTCCGCCAATTACTGACATTGGGTCGAGCGCGACGCTGAGCAGCACAGGTGGGGTTACCGTAAGTTGGGCCGTTGCGGTCGCGCCAGCGCTGGCGCTGGCGCTGATCGTAGCAATCGTCGTCGCGGCGACAGGAGCGGTGGAGATGTTTGCGATGGCAGAGCTTGCTCCTGCGGGAATCGTTAGGAACTGTGGCGCGATTGCCGCGGATTTATTGGACGTTAACGTGACCGTATATCCAGGTGAGGGCGCTAGTACATCAAGCGTAACCGTTGCAAAGGATTGGATTCCGCCGACGACAGAGACCGGGTTCAGCACGATCGACGCTACGGATGGCGGATTGACAGTCAGAGTCGCCGTGGCCGATTTCCCGCCTGCGGAGGCTGTGATGATCGCATTGGCTTTCACGGCAACCGAAAAACTCGAGACCGTAATTGTCGTGGTGGCACTTCCGGCGGCAACGGTTACGGACGCGGGAACGGTCACCGACAAATTGTCTGAGGCGAGGGAGACCACAACACCGCCGGTAGGTGCAGTAACGCTCAGAGTGACGGTTCCCGTCGTGGACTTACTTCCGACTATCGTCGACGGATTCAGCGCGAAGGCGGTAACGGAGGGAGGCGTGATCGTCAGCAGCGCGCTCAGTGATTTTGTGCCGAGGGTGGCGCCAATGGTTGCGGTGCTGACGGAAGGCACGGCCGAAGTCGAAACGGTGATCGTGGTTGAGCTTGAGCCAGCGGGGACAACGGCGGTGGCAGGAACCCTAGCGTAGGCACGGTCCGACACGACAGCGATTGACATTCCACCGGCCGGAGCAGGGCCTGAAATCGTGATTGTGCCCGTACTCGGACTCCCACTCGTCACGGAAGTTGGATTTAGCGACAGGGACAAGAGGTCGGGCGGGGTTACGGCTAGCGTAACCGACGCTTTAGCACCACCCGCCGAAGCCGAAATCGCACAACTGGATAGTGACGCGACGGGAGTAGTTTGGACGGAAAATGTTGCCGTCGTCGCTCCGGCTGCCACCGTGCATGAACCCGGAACCGACGCAAACGGTTTATCGCTCGCGAGGGTCAACACGTATCCTCCCGATGGGGCGGGCGCATTAATCGACACGGATGCAGACGTCATTGAACCGCCTAACACGCTGGATGAAGACAAAACAATGCCGGTCGGCAGAGGCGGCGTGACGGTCATCGACCCATACGCAGCGAGGCCTCCGCCGCTGGCCGAGATTGTTGCTGCGCTAGAGGCGGCGACTGGGCGAGTGGAGACAGTTACGGAAGCGGTCTTGGCCCCTGCGGGAACGGTGATCGAAGTGGGCACCGTCACATACGGCTGGTTTGAACCAAGGATGACGAGGACTCCGCCCGTCGAAGCTACAGAGGACAAAGTAATCGTCGCGGAAGTTGAAGTGCTGCCGAGCACGGTCGACGGTGTGACACTGACACTCACTACCGCGCTTGACGTGATCGTGAGATCTGCAGAAACTGTTTTTGAGTCGCCGGTTGCGGTGATGGTCGCGGTGGTTTGCGCGGTTACGGACTTAGTCGCGATCGAAAATGTGGCGGAAGTTTGGGAAGCAGGCACCGTGACAGTGGCTGGCATCGTTGCAGACGGATTATTCGAACTCAGCTTTACCACGAAGCCGCCGGCGGCGGCACGGCCGGTCAGCTGGACTTGTCCGATGGCCGAGTTGCCGTTGTAGACAAGATTGGGTGAAACGAGAAGCGATTGGGGATGGGGCGGAGTCACGGTCAAACTCGCGGTGACGGCTTTACCGTAGGTCGCGGTGATCGTCGCGACCGTACTTGTGAGGACAGGATCGGTTGATATTGTGAAGGACGCAGCGGTAGCACCTGAGTTCACGATGATGCTGGGCGCGCACGTGA
>JBBRML010000039.1:0-36222 GCA_038230855.1 Fimbriimonadales bacterium
GCTTCGTTCGTCATAGCAAATCGCCGATTTGCGTGGAAAGCAGCGATTTGAACGCTACGCTTCGGTTCAAAGAACCGAGCTACGCGACTTGGGCATCCTTGCCCAAGCGGAGGCTGTTGAGTTGATCAACAGCCTCCTAGGGTGGCGGTTTGGCTCCGCGGCCCAGACCGCCGAAGCCCGCGCTGCCGAACGGCGACTTCTTCATTTTCTCGACGCGAGCGTCGAGCGCCTGGCTGAAATCGGCCGGTAGGTTCGTCATGGACACGATTTTGCCATTTGGAGAAATGTGGTTGTCAACGAGAGTTTGCGAAAAACCGACAACAGGGGTGAAGTGAAACTTGAAACTCAGCACGTCTCGAGAACCCACCCGAAGTCGATCGAGACGTGGCATTGATCCCGCAACCGCGGGTTCGTTTGACATCATCTTGAACATTGCAAGTTCGTCGAGACCGAGGTTGGTCATCATGGCGGCGGAAGTAGCGCCATCCGCAGGAACGAGCGACCCGATCGGTTCGACCTTGCTAGAGGCTTGGAGGAATCCATCGTTTCGCAAGCCATCCGGGAGGACCTCCGTCGGCTCTTCAAGATAGTCTCGACCACCTGACCCGCCGCCGACAAACATCGATGTAATGCGGCCGAAGTAATCGTCTTCCGCTGGCTTCTCACCTGCCCGGACGACCTCCAGGTGCCCGTCAGCGCCGAACACCATTCGGCTTACGAGGGCCAATTGACTAGGCTGCATGAACGCGAATGACATTCGGCCGCCGCGCTGAACGGCTTGGCGCTCGGGCCCGGACAAGCTGCCGTAGAAGCGCAGCATGCTCCAGTTCGAAGTACCCATCATCATGCTCGGACTCATCGACCCTGGCACAAATAGAAGCGTATAGAGCATCGCCAGGCCACCGTCCATTGGGTCATCCACGCTCAGGGCAAACGTCGACATCTCATCCAGTGAGACGCTTCCACGGGTCCGACCCGCCTGAACCAGCGTGGCCATTGCGACGCGATTGAGGCGAACGGCACGGGCCTGCTCAGGGGTGCGCGGCTGCACGCTCAGCCAGCCGGGGTCCGTGAGGCGCTGCATTGGTCCGTCCTTCTCAAGGCTCGCAATTTCGGATTCGATCGTCGTAGACTTTTCGCCTCCAAAGCCAAAGAGCGACATCGACGTGTCGGGAATGTTTGCCACGAGCGGCAATTTCAGCGCCTTCGCCACTGAAAACAGCGCGTCTGTGTCAGAAAATGAAAGTGGGTCTGTGATGTCCGGACGGCCGAGCTTTTCGAAAAGTGCAGGCTCAATTTTGAAAGTGCCCGAGGTCATCGACGATAGGTCCAGCTTGGCAAACGCCTTTGAGTCGTCGGAAAGCTCGATTGGCGTCGATGTTGCGGGCGCGGCGGCCGCGCCCTTCGGCGCGTCACCGGCGGTGGCGGCTTGCAATCCGCCCATCATCATTTCCGAGTTTCCGAAGCTCTGGGTTTCGGAGGCGACGGTAACTCCCTTTCCGTCGTACACGCGAAGTTCGCACACGATCTGGTCCATCAGCGATTGGCGTGAGACGATTAAGAGCGCTTTCGTTGCGTTTGTGATCTTGCTCGTCTGCCGCTTCATCATGTCCCTAATGTATTGGGGGACTTTCTCAGCGCCATCAAACAACGCATCTGGAGCCATACCGGCATATACATTGTTTGCGTTGTGGGCAACAACGTATTGTTGGACGATTTGCGACGCGGTCCCGGGTAGGGCCAATTGCATGTGGGTTGGGTTGGTCGAGTAGACCGTCCGATCACCTTTTGACATGTTTGCGATGCCGGTGCGATTTAGCGAAAGCAGTAGTTGTACAATCGCGCGCTCGCCATCATCATGTGGCATGCCCATTTCTTGCGACGGGGCGTCCTTCGTTGCTTTAGCACCCGAAGCCGCCTGCTTTGCAGCCGCGTCGGCTTTTCGAATTGAGTCGACCTTCTCTTTGAGATCCTTTTCGAAGCTCGCGACCTTCTTCTGTGCCTCAGACTGTGCCTGTTTGCGCCGTAAGGCGGAATCCGGCATCAGCCTATACACGCCATTCGTCTGACGCCAGGTGCACGCGGTGACCGTCGCGACGCGCTTCATGACTTCGCCAATTGGCATCTCAGACACGCGAATCGCCAAAACGTCACAAGGGATCAGCGCTGCCGGAGCGGCTTCCAATGTTAATTTGCTGGCACGGCTGAGCTCTTGCAAAACGGTGGGGAGCCGCGCCGCCCGAATTGTGACGGTCACCGGGGTGGCCGTATCCTGAGCTATCGCAATCCCAGCGAGGCAGATGCAAATGGCAGCGGCAGTCGAGCGCATGCGTATAGCTTACGACAATTGGCGGTCGGCACCGGGTCGCACTTTTGTTAGACTAACAACCACGATCGCCCCGGCCATATCCAATGCGACGTCGTAGATACTTGCAGACCGGCTGGCAAACCCCATTTGGTGGAGCTCATCAAAGCTGGCGAAGCTCAACGCGGTCGCGAGACCCGCTACTTTCGAAGCAAGGGGCTCAATTTTTGACGCCTTCAGCCCTAGCCACGCGACAAACCCAAAAAAGCAGAAATGAATGGTTTTTCGCAGTGGCATTAGGAGGGCTTGGGCCATCGCATGACTGAGGCCAAGCCGCTCAAGGATATTGAGCGTGCCCCCAGAGCCCCCGTGCCCAGTCCCAGAAATGCTTAGAATTGCGACCACTCCGACGACTGCCCAAACCCAAATTCGCGGCTTCTGTCGCGCCAATCCGATGCAGCTGAAGGCCGCGATGACCCACATAGCCGTGGCAAATATGTACTTCGATCGCCGGGTCAATTCAAGGGCCGACGACTCATTCGTCAACACGAAACTTGCCAGCGTGAGACTGAGCACGAGGGCGCCAAACCACGTTGCACCATCGGCAGGACCCCACTTGGCATTTAGATACGTGGCAGAAATGCAGACGGCTAGTCCAAGAGCGAGCCACGCATTCGACGCGATCATTGCAAGTGCGGCGAGGAGCGCCATGCCGACCAAGAAAGCGCCGATCCCAAAAGCCGTCGGCTTCAACATTCGCGTGGCTCACTAGGTTGACAACAACACAAGAGAGCGACGTACACGCTAACATATGCAAAGTCTCTCATGAGGTTAAAGAATGTCGATAGTGAATGAATTGGTGGGCAAAAAAGTGATTATCTACTCACAGGGTGGCGGAACCGAGCGTCAGGACGTTGGAATGCTCGAGGCGGCTGATGATAAATTTCTTCGACTTCGGAAGAGCGAAACGGAAACTCTCTACTTTGGCGTTGATCTTGTCCGCATCATCAAGGCTTTTGAGTTCTAGCGTCAACCGACAAGAATCAGCACGTCACCGAGATTGACAATTTGGCCGGTCTCCGCGATTACCTTTTTGGCAATCCCGGTGATCGGCGACGGAATTTCGTTGAAAACCTTCATCGCTTCGATGAGTCCAATCACCTGGCCAGCGGTAACCACATCGCCTTCTTTTACAAACGCCGGCGAATTTGGACTAGGCGACGCATAGAAGATTCCGGTCATCGGGCTGGAAATCGGAGTACCGATGACCGCGGGCGGCTGCGGGGCCACGGGTTCGCGCTCCGTCGCAGATTCGAACTCGACATATTCGGATTCGGAATCGACGTTCGCTCTGCCTTTTGATCGGCGCTTGAAGGTAACCGATATCGACTCGTCGCTAAGCGTGGCTTCGGCGAGTTTGAACTCGTCCATCAGGTTTGCTAACTCGCTGATGCGGTCCTTGTGATCCACGGTCAGATTATGACCGTTCCCTGGTTTGCATGGCGACAAAGGTTCCGAGCATCGTCGCGCAGATTCGTCCATCGCTCCAGACTTCGGACGTTAGGATCACGCGGCCAGAACCCTTCCGAGCGAGAGACCTACGGAGTTCGTCCAGGCTTACGCCTGCGCATACCGCGTCGAAGTCAGTCCGTATGGGGTGATCGAATTGCATTTCCGATTTCTGTATGACAACCTCGGTCCCCGGGGCATCTTCGAGGGACAGGCTCAGCCATGTCCACGCCGCGATGAAGGCGATAGAGGCGGCGCTGCCACCGAACGCCGTTCCTTTGTCATTTAGGTTGGCGGCGATGAGCCCGCGCAATCGGATGCCATCGGAACTCGCGCTGACGACAGATATTCCCATCACTTGAGAGATCGGGATTTTTGCGTGAATAATGCGCTCGACTTCGCTCGGGATTTGGTTCATCGAAGGCTCTCGGGGCCTAAGTGTAGCCCGACGGCAGAGGTACCCTTGCCTCGATGCTCGCGGCGCGGTGGTTAAGATTTGGACGGATCGCCGCCATCGCTGCTTTTGTCGCCTGGCTCATTTCGGAGCCCTTTGCATCTACGGCAAACGCCTATGGCATACGCGTTCGCGACGTGCAATTTACGCTTGGCTCCGCCTTTGGGCCCATATCATACGGCCTATTTGGCGGCATTGTCTGCGCGGTCCTAGCAACCTACTTTTCTCTTGAGCGCATGGATCGCGCGCAAGCGCTTCGACGTGGCGGTGTCGCATTCTGCGCAGGCGCGACCTGGGTGGCTGGTGCGGATGCCTTGAGCGACCTAGTAAGCATTCAAATCGTACGGATGCGAGTGCCGACGTTCGAAATCGAGCTAGGGATTAGTCTGCTGTGGCACGTCGTGGTGGCGAGCGGACTGGCCCTGGCGGCCAGCCTTTCGAGCGGCCGGTCTATCGCGCGCGCAAAGCGAATGGCGGCGGGCGGATTGGCGACGGGAGTCCTGTCATTCGTTTGGTCGATCACAGGCGTAATTATCTTCGCGCAAATGGACCTGTCGCGCATTTCAGACCTGCAGCACAGTTTCGTCCCGTACTCGCTTGGGCGTCTGGCTGACCACGTAATGATCGCGTTCCTCCTTGGCACTCTTGTTGCTAGCTCGGAATCCATTTTTGTCGACGCGTTCTTGCGGTGGACGACGTCGAGCGGTGAGGATAAAGAGCAGCCGCTATTGGGCACGATGAATCGCATCGGCTCTTCACCCGAAGTCGAAATTGCCGTGTTGGGGGACGATTCATTGGCACCCGCACACGCAGCCGTCCGATTCGATCAGGGTGCGTATTATTTGCTCGCCGGTGACAGTGCCGCGGGGACCTGGATGGGCGGCGAACGAGTCTCAAAGGTCGAACTGATGGACAGCGATACCTTCCTGCTGGGAACAACGACCTTTGAGTTTGTGCAGCACCGAACCCCTGTCCGGGCGGATGACCCGCCCACGATCAATCGAACCACTCACCGGCTCACTGACGCATTCCAAACAGATTTCTTGTTGGATTTCGGGTCGAATCGGGTTGGCCGAAGGATTGGATCAGTCAGTATTCCCTACGATGAAACGGTAGGGCCGACTCACGCTTCCATTGACATCGACGATGAAGGAGCGCTCTTGGTACCGTTCGGCGCGACATCGGTAAACGATGAGGTCATTACGGTTCCGACGCACTTGAAACACGGTGATGTTCTTACGTTCGGCCAGTCCTCGTTCACCTATTCTGCTTCGCCGAAATGATCTGCCAGTCGGCGGAGGTCAAAGCATAGACTTGGGTCGCAAAGAGACCGCGTGCGTCGCTTCTGCCCCAATTCTCCTGCGTTCCCTCGAATTTGAAGCCCACTCGCTTGGCTACGCTTTCACTTTTGTGATTATTGGGATCGCATAGCAGCGTGACGCGGTGGGCACCGGTCGAGTTGAATGCCAGATTGCACAGCATGCGAACCGCCTCGGTGACATATCCGTGTCCTTGGTGCTTTTCCGCAAGCCAATATCCGATCTCGAAGGATGGCACGTCCCAATTCACTCGATGCAGCCCAGTCGCGCCGAGGATTTCTCCGGTTTCAGCGCTAAAAATGCCCGCGGCCAAATCCTCTCGCAGGATCCACTTCGCATAAGACCGTCGCACATAGATTTCCGAGTCGTCCGATGAAGAATGATATTCCGCCCACGGCAACCATTCGCGAAGATAGGGCCGGCATGCATCGATGGCGGCATACAGTTCGGGTCCGTCTCCGGGCTTCCAAGAGCGCAGGACGACCTTTTCTCCGAGCAAAACTTCGGGAAGATCAACCAGGATCGGTTCGCGTTTCATACCTGCCCCCATTTTGGCGTAAGCTCTGAGCGAGCGTTTTCATGATTCAATTGCTTTGCCTTTTCGTCGGTAGCCATGCCCAATCAGGTCGGGGATTAGGCTTCGGTCCGCAGTCGGGTTCAAAGCCGTTGCACGCCGGCACCTACTCGCGTTCGACGACTTTCGACAAAGGCGAATACTACGTGCCTGCCGCTGGCGATGAAAATGCCGTAGCGCCAATCCTGCTGAAGGGTGACAACCTTGTTTTCGATTTCAAAGGCGTTCGTCTACTCGGCTCCCCTCTCGAAACCGATCCTGATAAGCGATCTGGAGTCGGCATTTTGGTGACCGGAAACAACATTACGATTCGTAATTTGACAGCTCGGGGCTACAAGGTCGCGCTCATGGCTCACCGGTGCAAGAACCTTAAGATTCTCGATTCCGACCTCTCGTACAACTGGAAACAGCACCTCAACAGCACACCGGAAAAGGAAGACGAGAGCGACTGGATGAGCTATCACCACAATGAGGCCAACGAGTGGCTGCGTTATGGCGCGGGCATTTATCTCCAGAATTGCGACGGGTTCGAGGTGGCGAGAAACAAGATCACAGGCGGCCAGTGCGGCCTGCTGATGCGAGAAAGCAACGGCGGAAAAGTCTGGAACAATGACTTCTCGTTTTTGAGTGGCCTCGGACTCGGCATGTACCGATCCAGCGAGAACACGATCATGCACAACAAGTTCGACTGGTGCGTGCGGGGTTATTCGCATGGCGTCTACAGTCGGGGCCAAGACTCCAGCGGGATCCTCATTTACGAACAATCGAACAAGAACGTCTTTGCATACAATTCAGCGACCCACGGAGGAGACGGCTTCTTTCTGTGGGCAGGACAGTCGACCATGGATAGTGGAGTTGGGGGATGCAACGACAATCTGCTTTACGGAAACGACTTCAGCCACGCGACGGCGAATGCGATTGAGGCGACGTTTAGCAGGAACAAGTTTGTTTACAACAAGCTCCATGAGTGCGACCACGGCGTCTGGGGCGGTTACTCGTTTGACACCTTGATCCTCGCCAACGAATTTCGGGACAACAACAATGGAATTTCGATCGAGCACGGCCAGCACAATGTGATTCGTCGCAACTGGTTCTGGGGAGACAAGCTCGGCATTCACGTGTGGCAAAACGCCTCGCAGGACCCGAACTGGGGTTACCCGAAGCACCACGACACGGTGAGTCACGACTACACCATCGAGTCAAACATTTTCGTGCGTCAAAACGTGGCGCTGTCGGTGAAAGACTCGGCGGAGATCGTCGTCAACAAGAATCGCTTTTACATGCCGAAGAAGCTGATTGAGCAGTCCGGGACAAACGGCGTAAAAATGGCCGGAAATCGTTTTTTGGGCTCGGAAGAGCCGCCACCTGCGCTTGAGGCCGGTAACTACTGGGATCCGACCGAGTTCTCCGCGCCAAATTTCAATTCGACTTGGGCGCCGTTACAGGAACTTGACGATCCAGAACTCGCGAAATATGCTCCGAAGCAATTGGTTGGAGGAATGGACCCGTTCCTGCCCGCGGACGCACTACGTGGCCGTAAGTACATCATCGTTGACGAATGGGGCCCGTACGACTGGCGGTCACCTAAAGTTTGGGCGAGAAGCGAGAAGACCATCGCCTCAACATCGCCGACCGCTCCCGCGGCTAAATCGGTGGAATTCGAAGTGATGGGGCCCGCTGGAAATTGGAAAGTCGCAAGTGCGCCGGTTGGCGTGGTGCTAACGCCAACATCCGGAAAGGTCGGCGACATGATGACGGCGACTTATCCAATTGGCAAAGTAACGGATCTGAACATTCAACTGGAGTACGTAGGAGCAGAGACCACTGACGGATACGGAAGAACCGTTCCAGCAGGACAGACGGTCGCATTCGGATACAGAAAGGTTGAGATTCCTATCGACTGGAAGATCAGTTTCTTCAAATGGGATGCGGAGAGCGATCCGCGGACGAAATTGAAAGCGTTTGAGGCAATTCTGAAGGGCACTCCCGTTGCGACTTCTCAGTCATTTAAGGTCGACTTTTCGGGCTACACCTTTGCGCCGGAGGCGGGAGCAGATCATTTTGCCACCGTTTGCGAAGGAACGCTTTCGCCGAAGCCCGGCGAGTACACCTTAGAGGTTATGACGGACGACGGATGCCGCGTCTGGTTCGACGGCGAGATGGTGATCAAGGATGCTTGGCACTACCAGGGCCCGACCCAATACAAGGCGATTATCAAGGTCACGGGAACGCACAAAATTCGCGTCGAGCATTTTCAGATCGACGGATATGCGCAGCTAAAAGTGAACCTGAAGCCGGTTGACCCGGTGCGGCAGAAGTAGCAGGGAAAGCTTCCCGATTGAGGGTTAATACCCCTGATTCTTTCCGCGTCGGCGTCAGTCGGCGCGGAACTTCTCGATTTTTGCTTCGCGCATCGATGCGGAATCTTTCCAAACCGCATACGTGCCGACCCACTTTCCACGAAAGAAATAGTCTTTCTCGAAGGCCGGAACGGGCGTGAGCGTGACGTAGCGGCTGTTCTCGCCCGGCTCCGGGCTGAACTTCTTTGAATTGGATGCGGAATATACCATTTTGTCGGTCTGGGTGTCTTCCCTTTCCAGGTCGAAGCGTTCGCGCGCGTCCGGCATACTGTCGAATATCTCGTTGTACGCCTCCATCGCCGCAATGCCGATGGCATCGCCGCCTAAATGAAGCACCGGCGGGGCATTCGATCGTTTCTCGCCACTTATAACGTAGAGGTAGCCGTTATAGGGGGGATCACACGCGTAAGTCATCGATTGCTTTTTGATCGTGCGGACTTCGATGCCCGACCAAGTCAATTCTCGCATCACATCTTTATCTGAAAGATAGTAGAGCATGACGTCCCGCACTTGCGAAGTCGGACGGGAGGGTCGGCCCATTTTGGTGAAGGTCGCCTTGAAAGATTCGTTGGCCCGTTGGGAGTAAGCGTCCGTGGTTACCCAGCCAACTATGGAGGGACCCGACCAGTGATGGGATTTTGACACTTCGATGCGCCGGTTCACCCACGTCCAACCCAGCATCACGGCGACGGTCCCTACTCCGACCAAGGCAATTTTCAGGTGTCTGACATTCATCGAATCTGATTCAGCTCGCTACGGGGCGAGACTACCCACTTCCATCAAGCGAGACCTCGGCGTCGCCATTCCGGACTTCCACGTGAGCGAAGCCGCCCGGACGAGGGATGTTTTCGCATCGTATCCAGTCGACCTCTAACCGTAACGGGTCCGCTCTCCCGGTGTGCGGACAATAACCGACCGCATGTCGAATGATGAGATCGACTATCCACGAATGCATATAGTCGTCAAAGCCGCGATACAGCGACGGTGTGCCGTCAGTGGGATTGTAATGCTCATAGCTCGACGGGCGGTGCGGATTACCGTCAACAGACATCATGCGCATGAACTTCATCAGGGCTTCGCCCGCACGACTCCGCAAGTCTGGTCGCGAAGACCTTGCGACCTTGGCGAGGATATCGACGATGTGCGAGTTCACCATCGGCCAGGCACGTCCATTCCAGGGACAATTCATGCGCCTACCCTTCCACCGTGCATGCGCGTCGAAGGTTGGATCGGACGCTGCAGTCGCCGGAAAGCCCGCACCCAACCAGAATTCTTCTGGATTCAGTAGCCAGCGATCTATCGCCGAAGTATCCGCTTGGTCGAGAAGCAAGTACGGGTAGAAGCCGGTAGCGGGGCGAGCCGTCGACAAGCTGCCGTCCGTCTTTCGATCGCAATAGAACCGTGCGTTCGAGTCATATCCTTCGTCGAGCGCCCTGCAGGCGCTCGTGACGCCGTCGGTGTCGCCGAGCAACTTGCAGAGCAATCCGAAGTAGGTCGTGGCATCGGTTCCGCCAACGGAGAACCGATCCCACTCATCTGCGGTTTCAAGAACTTCCGTATAACGCGACATGTACTCTTGGCCTGTCTCGTTTTGATCGTAAATCTGAACCCAGCCGTCGGCAGATCGAGACCGAAGGTAATCGGCGTACCTTGCGAGCCAAGTGAGATCGAAAGAGGTTCCGTGAATTGCGCAGAGCTGGGAGATTCCCGTTGCAAAATCCGCATGATAGAAGTCGCGAGAGGGTCGATTGGAGTAGCTGTGCCCGGGAAGTGAATGATCTGGCCGCTGAATCTTCGCAAGGTTCGCGACGATTCCGGTCGCAATGGCAGGATCGTGGGCCCACGCCATTTCGCGGAGGTGCGCCTGTGCGGAGTAAGTTACAAAGTTTCGAAAGAAGCCGACACCCTCGGTCACGAACGGCGAAAACTGACTTGGTCCGGTGGGCGAGGCGAGGGATAACCCGGGGATGTTGACCGTATTGAGTCGCAGGCCATACCAACGGTTCCAATAGGCATTCGTCAGAAGTGGATCGCTGCTCTCGAACTGAGGCACGGATGCGAACGCCAGTCGCCAGTCTTTCGCCGAGGAGGCGAGTGCCTCGCCGGTCGCGGCATCTTTCAAGCTAGATAATGCGGCGCTCTGCGAAAGGCCCGAACCACAGGCAAGGGTCAAGGGAGTGCGGTCGTCTAGCAAGTATTGTTGGGCAATGTGCACTAAACCATCGATCTGCCGGCTTGCAAGGCCGAGTCGATCAGTGTTTGGCAGCCGGCCGCTACGGAGGCACTCGGGAAGCACCGTCACCTCCCAAAGAGGAAGTTCCTCATGGGCTTGCGCCAGCTCGATGACGAACGATTGGCGCGCTTGACTGGCACCGAACGCCAAGTGCACGTCGATCGGCTGGTTCATGCCGGAGGAGGAGTGGAGTCGCTCGGAGTCTATGCCGGTTCGATCCTCGGAGACTTGCATTGGCCAGGCGGTCTGCCACGTTGCAGAGATTGCGCTCTCGCTGGTACTGACTTGGCTGAGCGATTGCCATGGCGTTCCGGCCACCGCCTCCGAGTGGGGCAACACCGTGTACATGACAACGGTGATCGGCATGACGGCGGTAACGAGTTCGAACTCGGCAACCCACGCGTTTCCAGAAGTCACGCACCGCTGTTCGCGGATGACGACGTCTCCGCCATAGTGCATGATGGTCAGTCGATCGGGTCGCCACCCTTTGACGTAGCTTGTAAGCCGCAAAGGTCGATCGTGTCGATCCATGAAGTGCGCGGTAAACAGACGGGGGATGCGAATATCTGCGAGATAGCACTCGTCGCAAAAGCCGGGAGCGGTAAGGAACCGGGGGAAAGGAGGAGCAAAAATGGCACCCGAACCGCCGCCGAGGAACCACTTGTCCTTTCGGCCGAGGCGGGCGAGTGGGTCCATTGAGTGCTAGTTTAGCGTCCGCGAGGCGAGCGGGAGAACATGCAGCCGGTTTTGACGTAAAGTGAATTGGTATGTTCGGTTTTCGACGAATCCTTCCCTTCGCCCTTGGGCTCACTTTTGCTTCTGCTTCCGGGCTAGCGACGGCTCAGACCGTTGACAACAAGCCTGAGGTCAAAGCGGAGATCCTGAAACGGATCGAGGAGATTCTCACGACCCAGGCGTACGTTCCGAACATCGACTTTTCGAAGTGGACATCGTTCCTTGAAGCGGAGCGCAAGAAGCTCGACGATGCGAAGAATGATGACGAGTTTGGTCAAGCCGTGAACGAAGCGCTACGCAAGTTTGGCGCGAGTCACGTTTTCCTAGGCACCCCGCGAATGGAAGAGCAACGGCGAACGAGCAAAGTCGTGGGGATTGGCATCACGTCGATGCAAACTCCAGACGGCTTGCTGATAACTCGAGTCGTGGCAGGAGCCTCTGCCGAGAAGGCGGGAATGGTGCCTGGCGACGTGATCATCGAAGTCGAAGGCAAAAAGCCAGTGGGAACTTCTGGAATTCCCGGCGTCGAAGGGACCGACGTCCACCTAAAGGTCAAGCGCGACGACGCGTCCGTGAAGGCGTTCACGCTCACCCGGAAGCCGTTCAGCACGGTCCGAAAGGAAGAGCTAGCCTGGTTGAACCCAGAGACCGCAAAGGTGGCCGTCTATACGTTCGACCGCGTTTACGACCGTGAGAACGTGGACAAACTATTTGAAGAGGCGTACAAAGCCAAGAACATCGTTTTAGACCTTCGTGATAACGGTGGCGGCTTGGTGTTCAATCTGCAGCACTTACTGAGCAAGTTTATCGACCCGAGCAAAGCAGTTGGCACGTTCATCAACCGATCAGTAGTCGATAAGTACAAAGCCGAGACCAAGAAGCCCGACGTTGACGTCAACGAAGTGGCGGCGTGGAGTCGGAAGGATCCGCGCTTTGCTCGCCAGCAAGTTTTGCCACTCAAGCTTGCGAGCTCGCAGCAATTTAAGGGGAACGTGGTCGTTCTCGTAAATCAAGGCTCAGGCAGTGCCTCGGAAATGTGTGCGGCCGCGCTGAAGGAACTTGATGGCGCGCGCATCATCGGCACGAAATCCGCAGGGGCAGTGCTCGTTTCGGTGATTCCGCGAATCAACTACAACTTCACGATGCAGTATCCGATCAGCGACTACGTGACGGTTCGCGGTCTGCGAATTGAAGGCCATGGAATAGAACCGGACGTGACGGCCGATGTGCGAGCTCGCATTCCAGGCAAACCCGACGTTGCCGTAGACAAGGCATTGATGCTACTGCACCGAATGGGCAGCCCTGACACGGGTCAGGGGCGCTGACTTCGTCCTTGCCCGTCAGTTCTTGACGACAGGTAAGGGCAAAACGCGCACTGAGGCGGGAATGTCCAACTTAGTTTCGGAGTCCGACTTGATCGCGTTTAGCGACTTGTACTTGAACTGTCGAAGCGACGAATAAACGCCTTTCCCATCGGGTCCCAAAACGTCCGCGGTAGTGCTTTCGGGCAGGTGATTGTCACGACGCACGAGCATCGAGACGCGCGAGCCCATGGCGTCACTACGCAAGATGTCGAACGCGGATCCCTTTGATTCTATGGTGCCGCTAGAGGATACAACTCGACTCTTGGCGAAAAGATCAGCAAGCGGAAACTCTCGACGTAGCAGTCGCATCGTGAATGGGTCCACCTGCCCACCGAGCGCAGCGACCACTCCTGGAATTCGCACTCGAGTAGAGGCTCCGCGATAGGCAGTGTTCGTCTTTGAATTGAGAACGGTCAACTGACTGCCATCGTACATCCACGTCAGATTCGCGCGGCGCTCTCGGAAACGGCGGTCGCTAAAAATGAGCTCCGTAACCGTTGCGTCCACGGATATCTCGACGAATCCGGACAGCAACGTCCTGAACGCGCCAGCGCACGCGTTCGCTACCGACTTCGCAAGGGGGGTGGTGAACTTTGCCTCGAGCGGATGATCGTTGAACACCTGAACCTGCCGCGCGGAAGCACTCACTGGGAGGCTCGGTGCGGTCACAGTGTCCCGGTAGCGGAACTGGGCGTGCAACTTACCTTGCGTGTTCTCAATGCATAGCTCTCGGAGCAGGTGTGAAGCGCGATCGAAGTTCATCGTCACTTTTGGCCCCGCATGCACGGAAATCGTAGAACCTGTCACGACGGAGTTCAGCTGTGGAAACTGCTGGTAGCTTACGAAAAACTTGGTCAGCGCTTCGACGTCAATGGCAAGCGTGTCGACGGAATCAATCGTTCCCACGACGGTCGCAAGACGGCTGATCGGCGTGCCGCTACCCGTAAATCGCCGTTTGATAAACTCGTTTGCCCGGTGATCGACCATCGTTAGCTCCGTGCCGATGATCAGCACGGAACGGTCCGTGGCGCCGCTCGTGTTTGCTTTTGACCGATAGAAGACTACGTTCGGCGCCTTAATTCCGAGTTCTTCAGAAAACCGAAGAGTTTTGCCATCCGCAACGATGTCGCGCGTCACGTCCACGCTGATGACGCCGCGCTTAGAAAGCGCGCGCTCGGCGGCGGAAAAGACATCCTTTGGTGCGGTCGCGCCTTGCGCCAGGGACATTGAAGCGATACAAATGATCATGGTTTGCCTAGACCCGATGGGGTGCGATTCCTACCCGCAAATCCTGCGAGCGCGATTATTGTCACGATGTGCGGCAGAGCCGACCACGCTTCAGACGGGATGGAGCTTCCAAAAAAGTCGGTGCCCTGCAACTTTAGTTGCAGGGCGCTGAAGAATCCGAACGTTAGGCCAGCAACGAGCGCCCACATGGGTCGCCAGCCGCTGAGAATCAGCGCGGCCAACGCGATGTAGCCTTGCCCTGCCGTCATGTTGTCCGAAAACACTCCCGTTTCGGTGAACAGAAGTACGCCGGCGAGGCCGGTAAAGACTCCCGTCGCCACTTGGCCCTTGAGTCGAATAAATACGGGCTGAAGGCCGACGAGTCGAGATTTGTCGGGGTCGCTTCCAACTGCAACCATCCTCAAACCGCCGCGTGTGTACTTAGCGTGAGCCCAGACCCCGATTGGCGCGATTAGGGCGATCGCATAAAACATGATGAGCGGAAGGTGCGCGGCCTGCGCCGAGCGACCAGCGTCCGCAAACTTTGCGTTGGCGAAGTTGGTCCCACCAATCGCGAGAGCATTTATCGCCATTCCGGAAACCACGTGATCAATGCGGTAATGCTGTGTCGCCAACCAGTGCAGGATGCTAAGGACCACGGCGACAAGGATTCCACCAGCGAGTCCACCCCACGGGCCAAATCGAGGGGTGAGTACGGCAGCAGCACACGCCGCAGAAAGCATCTTGCCCTCTAGCGCAATGTTGATCACGCCGCTGCGCTCGCTTGTGTATCCGCCCATCGCCGCGAGAACGAGAGGGGCAGCGCGAGAGATAGTCAGCTCAAGCAATCGCCTTAGCCCTCCGATATCGAATTGCGGCGGCGACGAGAATCAGCACTCCAAGCACGACGGTCGTAATGCCCTTCGGGATCCCGTCGATCTGAAGTACGGTTGCGCCTTTAGCCAACACTCCGAACAAGAGTGCAGCGGGCACAAGGGCAACGGCCTGACTTGCGGCGAGGAGGGCGACCCCTAATGCGTCGAAACCGTAGCCGGGCGAAAAGCCTGCGTAAAATCGATGCTCAAACGCTAGCACCTGCACCGAGCCAGCGAGCCCGGCGATCGCGCCAGAGATGACCATCGCCTGCACGGTGACGCGCCGTGTCTCGATTCCAGCGTATTTGGCGGCCGTGCGGTTAGCCCCGGTTGCCTCCAGTTCGTATCCCGAGACCATGTGTCGGAGCCACCAAGCCAAGCCTAAGGTGGCCAAGACACCAAAAAAGAGCGCGGTGCTTATCTCCACGCCGGCAATCGTGATTGACGGAATTGAGGTGGATGGCGTAAGGGGCAGCGTCGATGTGTTGCCACCCGGCGCTTTGATCGGGCCGGACACCATCGCAGAGGTAAAGCGGTCCGCTACCGTGTTGAGCATGATCGTCGTGATCACTTCGTGACCGTTTCGATAGGCCTTGATCAGTCCCGCTGGTAGCGCCCAGAGTGCGCCTGCGCCCATGCCGCCTAGGATGGCGAGAACGACGCCACCCGGTCCAGGGAATCGGAGTCCAATGACGGCGGAGGCCATTGCCCCAACGAGGAATTGTCCTTCAACGCCAATATTGAACAGCCCGGCACGGAGCGCGACAAAAACGGCGATTCCAGCGATGAGCAGAGGCGTCGTCTCTCGCAGCGTTCCCGCGATATTTGAGGGCGTTCCAAGCGTGCCTGAAAACAAGGATTTCGCCGCCTCGAGGGGACTAACTCCAGCCACGATGACAAGCACGGCTAGCAGCGCCACACCGCCAATACAGAGGGCCGCGAGCCGCCAATTCACGCCGTTCCCACCATCAGTTTGCCGACCGTCGCGCGGTCGAGCTCCAGCCCGGCAGGGGGCACGGAGATCGTGCCATTGCAGATGGCGACCACTCGGTCACAGTACACGAGGAGCTCGTCGAGGTCGAAGCTGATTACGAGTGCGGTCGCGCCGTGCTGGACGGCTTCCCGAATGCCCGCGTACACATCTGCGCTTCCTTTAATATCTAATCCCCGGGCAGGCTGGAACGCGATGATTACCACGGGGTCACAGCCGAGGGCTCGAGCGGCGATGAAGCGTTGCTGGTTGCCGCCGGATAGGCTGAAGATGGGCAATTTCAGGCCGTTATGGCGCGTGCCAAATCGATCGGCAATTCGCTGCGCGAAGCCACGTCGCGCGGAGATATCGACGGTGGAACCGACAGCACAAGGGCTGAGCCGCTGCAGACCGAGGGCCGCGTTCTCCTCAAGAGACCACTCCTCAACGACGCCCTCTTCGTGGCGGTCTTCGGGCACGAGACGCAAGCCCACGGCAAGCCGCTGGGCGGTCGTTGCGGCCGAGTCCAGATTTGCTACTCGCACACTGCCGCTTTTCACCTTGGCCGTGCCGAGAATTGCTTGAACGAGTTCTCGTTGTCCGCTCCCGTCGACGCCCGCGATGCCGATAATTTCGCCCGTTCTCGCTTTCAAGTCGACTGATTTCAGCGCCTCGTTGCCGCGCTCATTCACGACCACTAGGCTTGAGATTTCGAGGACGACGGGGCCGAGATTTGGACTCGTGCGCAGAGGCGCGGCAACGAGCGCCTCGCCCACGATCAGCTCGGCTAGACGGGCACCATCGGTTTCGCTCACCGGTAAGTCGGCGACAACTTTACCGCCGCGCAGCACGGTGACCGAAGAGCAGTAATCCAGGACCTCGGGAAGTCGATGGGTGACGAGGATGACGGTCGAGCCCAATTCCACCAGCTTTTGGATGCTTTCAAACAGATTTTCACTGTCATGCGGCGAGAGCATCGCGGTGGGCTCATCGAGAATCATGATTCGGGCATTTCGCCAAAGCAGCTTCAGGATTTCGAGCTTTTGAGCGGCAGCCGGGCTGAGTGTTCCCGCCTCAGCGTGCCAATCGAATGCAAATCCCATGCGCGCCGCGAGCTCAGTTGCGCGCTTTATCGCCGCGTGGTAATCGATGATCGTGCCGTTTTCCGCGCCAACGAGCAGGTTCTGAATGCATGAAAGCTCGGGAATGATGGCGTAGTGCTGACTGACCATGCCGACTCCAGCGGCGATCGAGTCACGCGACTTTGAGAATTGGACTGAATTTCCGTCGATCGCGATAGCACCAGAGTCGGCAGCGAGACCTCCGTACAGGATTCGCATCAAAGTTGTCTTGCCCGCGCCGTTCTCGCCGACTATCGCGTGTATCGTGCCAGCCTGCACGTTTAGAGATACCGAATCAAGCGCGGTGAGCGAGCCGAACTTCTTGGTAATGCCGGCCATCGAAACGGCGAGACTCATTCGGCATGCATCTCGAGCATCGACTTATACAGCGCGGCGGTCGTCCATTGTTCATGACCTTCCATCTCGAGACGGGCGAGAAGTCGATTCACTAGCATCGTGCCAGGAACCGCGGCGTTGATGCTTTGCGCCGCATTGATGCAATATCCAAAATCTTTGCGCTGATTTTGTACGCTAAATCCGGGAGACCAGTCTTCGGCAAGGATCTTCTTGCCGTAGTTCTCAAATGCCCAACTCCCGCCCGCACCACCTGAGATTAGTTCGTGGGTGAGATTGATATCGAGGCCCGCTTTCTTGGCGAATGAAAGTGATTCGCAGAGGGCAAGCAGGGCACCGCCGACGGCGATTTGGTTTACGAGTTTCGTCATTTGACCAGCGCCGAGGTCTCCAACTCGCTCCGCTCGTTTGGCGTAGGCACTTATGTACGGCATCGCGCGGGCAACGTTTTCCTCCGTGCCGCCGCAGAAGACGGTTAACTTGCCACTCTCGGCACCGACGCTTCCACCCGTGATGGGGGCATCGACGAACTGGCACTCATGGGACGCGGCGAGATGGCCAATCTCTTTTGCGCCGTCAGGCGAGATGGTCGAGTGGTCGACGAAAAGAGTGTTTGGTCGGGCCGTTAGTAGGAGTTCTTCGACGCACGCGCGAACGTCTTCGGTGCGCGAGACGCACAGAAAAATCACGTCGCAGAGTTCGGCGAGTTGGGCAATTGAAGACGCTACAACAGCGCCTTGTCTGGCGAGGGGCTCCGCCTTAGCGGAAGTTCGGTTCCAGACGACCACGTAGTGACCAGCGGTGACAAGGTGTCCGGCCATCGGCCCACCCATGACTCCCAAACCGACAAACCCGATGCGCTCGGCCATATCGATCGTAGGGTACCCGCCTGCCTGTCAGCGGCGTGCTGCGGGGCTGGAAGTCGCCGTTGCCGCTACTCGAAGCGGATATTCACTCCACGGGCGTGGCCGGGGAATCCTTCCGCCTCCGCCAGTGTTGACGTGGCTTCGCGGAGTGCCGAAAGGGCGGCCTCGTCCAATCGCGACACCGACTGAAACTTCATGAATGTCATGACGTTCACCGGTGAAGCAAACCGCGCCGCGCCAGCTGTTGGTAGCGTGTGTGAGGGTCCGATGCTGTAGTCCGCTGCACTTTCGGGCGTCCACGAGCCAAGTAGCACGCAGCCCGCGTTGTGAACACGGGGCAGGATAACGTCTGGCTCGCTTACGTCAAGGGTCAGGTGTTCGGGCGCGATCAAGTTGACGATTTCACACGCTTCGTCCATGTTCCGGCACCGGATTGCCATTGAATGTCCCAGCGCATCTCGGATGATTTCAGCTCGGTGTGCTACTTTAACCTGCTGCGCGATCTCGTCGATCACGCGCTGTAGGAGAGAGGCATCGACTCCGACTAGAAACGCCTGATTGTCTGGAGCGTGCTCAATTTGAGTGATGATGTCGGCGGCGACCCATGCCGGATTCGCCGTGTCGTCGACGAGAACACACACTTCACTCGGCCCCGCAAATCCATCGAAGCCCGCAGTTCCCCATAGCTGGCGCTTCGCCTCATTGACCCAGACGTTGCCCGGGCCAGCGATCACGTCACAAGCCTTGATTGAAGGTGTGCCTAGAGCCATCGCGGCGATCGCCGCCGCGCCGCCAACTTTGTAAACATCGCGAATTCCGAGCGAACGTAGGGCCACGAGAACGGCAGGTAGGAGCGTGCCGTCTCGGCGAGCGGGGGTGCAAAGCATGATCTCTGCAACGCCAGCGACCATCGCAGGCACGGCGTTCATCAGCACGGAACTTGGATATGAAGCTCGCCCTCCTGGTACGTAAATTCCCGCTCGTTGCACAGGCAAGAGGCGCTGGCCGACGGACGCACCGATGGAGTCCTCTCGGGAAAAGCGAAAGCCCGCACCCGACGCTTCCCAACCCTGAGTTAGGCTGGACAGTTGCTGGCGGTGAAAAGCTTCGATGCGGCCCTTGGCAAACTCGATTGCTGCGGATAAGTCGTCCGACACCGTCGCTCGGTCGAGTTCTTCGTCCGACACTCGCGTTATCGTCAATTCGTCGGAGTCGAACCGCTGGGCGCTAGCGAGCACCGCGGCGTCGCCATGGGATCGAACACTTGCGATGGTCGTCGCCACCACGGTCTGGATCGATGCGTCCGAGCAAACCTCTCGGCTGGCCAAGCGGCGGCGGACGTCATCCGTCCGCGTATCAAGCACGATCACGGCAAAAGGCCTTTGGCCCGAGTGAGTCGAGCCCGAATACGATCCTTGCCAAGAACGTGCATCAACTCGAACAGACCGGGTCCAAACGTTTTTCCGGTGAGAGCGACGCGTGTGGGATGGACCACGGGGCCAAGCTTTTCAATGCCATGCTCGGCCTGGAATGCTCTCAACATCTCGTCGTACCCCTCGACCGTGCCGGAGGCAGTCTCAAGACGCTCCAGAATCCAATCGAACAGCGCGGCGACATGCTCGCCCTTAAACCATTTGCTGGTCGCCTTTTCGTCCATCGGGGGCTCATCCACGAGGAAGAATTCGAGCGCTTCACCGAACTCGGCCAACGTCTGCACGCGTGGTTGCTCTTCACGCACGGCCTGCAACACGTAGGCGCGGTCTTCGTTCGCGGCCGTTGCGATGCGATTCAAGCGCGCCAGCACCAATTTGCCATCGATTTTAGGCTTATTCGGTTCCGGCTCTTCATCAAACGCGGTCCAAAACGCCTGTGTCGTCGGACTGGCGATAAACGCGAGCAACTCTTCGAGAACGGCCTCGGCTTCCATCGAGCGAATCGCGTTGCCGTTGATCCAGCGCAACTTGTCCATGTCGAAGCGACCTGGCGACGGTTGGAGCCCTTTAATGTCGAACGCCTCGACCAGTTCGGCCTCGCTCATGACTTCACGATCGTCGCCTGGCGACCATCCGATGAGGGCCACAAAGTTCTTCAGCGGCTGAGGCATGTAGCCGAGCGACGCGTAATCCAGAACCCGCGTGGCTCCGTGTCGCTTGGAAAGCTTCTTGCCGTCATTGCCGACAATCACTGGGCAGTGGACAAATATCGGCCGTTCCCAGCCGAACGCATCGAACAGAACCGCGTGCTTGGGCGCCGACGAAATCCATTCCTCGCCGCGCATGATGTGGGTGATCTCCATCAAGTGATCGTCGACCATCGATGCGAAGTGATAGGTCGGCATGCCGTCGCCCTTAATCAACACGGTGTCATCCACGTTGGCACTGTCCCACTCAAGGCGACCACGGATCGAATCTTGAACGACGATCGTCGTGTTTCGGGGCATCCTCAACCGAACCACATACCGCTTTCCGGCGGCCTCAGCCTCTGCGACCTGTTCCGCACTAGCATCGCTCCACGCACCACCAAAGTAGCCGGTCGCCTGCTTGTTCAGCTGCTGGAACTCACGCATTTCGTCGAGCTCTTCTGGCGTGTCAAAGGCCTTGTACGCTTTGCCTTCGGCGAGAAGTTGCTCCCAAAGCGGTTGGTAAATCCCTGCTTCCTTTCGCTCACTTTGGCGGTAGGGGCCGTGCGGACCGCCAACGTGAGGCCCTTCATCAAACTCAATCCCTACCCATTTTAGGGTGTCGATGAACTCTTGCTCTGACTCCGCAGAGTAGCGAGTCCGATCCGTATCTTCAATTCGCAAGATGTTGGTGCCGCCGGTGTGGCGCGCAAAAAGTGACTTGTGGAGAGCATCTCGCAACGCCCCGACGTGAAGTAGGCCGGTAGGGCTTGGAGCGAAGCGAACGCGAACGGGCATGGACTCAGAAGTGTACCGGGCAGGTTTATCGGGCATTTTGCACCAGTGTGCATCCCTGTGCGGTACAAAGGGCGTACAGCACATTGCATTCGGAGTTCATCACGCGTGACAGATTGGTACTACATCGGACATTACGGACAGATCGGACCACTCACGCGCGACACTATGAAGGACCTGATCGATACCGGTGTGATCACGCGCGAATCGTTCGTTTGGCGCACGGGAATGGCGGATTGGGTTGCAGCAGGGACGCTTTCGGAGTTCTCAAACGACCTCAGCGTTGCGCCGATGTCCACGCCTCCGCCACCTCCAAGTTCGCCGACTGCCGCATTGATGCCACCCGTTTCGAGAGCAGAGGGACCCAGCTATCCTCGCGCGTACGGCGGACAACTACCGGTCTACGGACAGATTCGATCGGACAAGTCGCCCGTAGTCGCGGCGATCCTCCAGTTCATTCCGATCGGCGGTCTCGGCCGAATTTACCTCGGTTACACGGCGATCGGCGTTCTGCAACTGATCTCCACTTTTTGCTTCGGAATCGGATACATTTGGTCATTGGTTGATGGTGTGCTTATGCTTTGCGGCCAGGTGAAATACGACGGCTACGGACGCTCGCTCCCCGAATAACGAGAATGTCCTGGGTCCGTGAAATCATGTCCGGCCCTGAATCGTCCAATATGTACGAACAGCCATGCGATTCCTTGCACTCTTCATATTGATTGGCGCGACTTTCTCAGCAAAGGCGCAGTCTTACCGACCTAAAGCGGGAGAGACCGTGCTAAAGGTGGACATTGAAGGTCGTGGCTCCTACTACATTTCGCTGTTCGTCAAGGAAGCACCGAAGACTACGGCTCACATCCTGAAGCTTGTGAAGGCGAAGTTCTATGACGGTCTTCGCTACCATAAGGTGGAGAAGTCGCCCCGGCCGTTCCTAGTGCAGGTCGGCGACCCGCTCAGCAAGAAGGGCAACCTGGAAGCGGACAACATGGGGAGCGGTGGCAGTGGCACCAAGATTCCGTTCGAAGACAGCGGGTACTCAAATATGGTGGGCATGGTCGGACTCGCCGCGCCTCCCACAAATCGAGATGCGGGCGATAGCCAGTTCTACGTTCTCCTCGATTCGGCCAGGTTTCTCAACGGCAACTACACGATCTTTGGCAAGGTCATCCAGGGAATGGAGATCGTCAAGAAGATCGAACGCGGCGACCGCGTGACCGCGATTACCTTGCTCGTTCCGTGATCTCTTACTTGGCGACGCCGCGGACGATGTAGAGAGAGCGGCCATCCGCGATTGCGACGGAATCCGTCCCGACTAATACGGGCTTAGGCGTCGTCGGAGCCGACAAGCCAGCTGGTGCCAGTACCAATGCGTCCACTGCGAAACGCTTGCGTACGGTCGGCAGCGGGTAGGTCATCGTGTAGACGAGATAGCTGCGAAGCGGGAGCGCGTTCGGGTCCGAGAACAGGCTGCGGTCTAGATCGGGCCGAATATCCAGCAGCACACCCGGTGAGTCGTCGCGAAGTACGCCGATCGTGGCAAGCGAAACGTAGTCGAGCAAGTATCCGGTCTGAGCGTACAACTTGCCGTTGAAGTAGGAAATGGCTCCGGTCGTCACAGACGCCACTTTTGTTAGCGCACCGAATCCGCTCATATCCACCTTGAACGCAGCGGCCAGAGTCGAGCCTTCGCTACCCATGAGGACGTTAGCATTGTCAATCCAGTACGGGTGCACCAAACCGTACGTCGGTTGGTATCCAGGGGCGATTACGCCGTTGAGCATCAGCGTGCCTTGCCCGAAAACGATTCCAGCGCTCTTGAAGGTCACGATGAAGTTGTCATTGTTTGCCGGTTGAATCGCAAGGTCCACCACCTCGGGGTTTACGAGGCCGGCGGGGCTATTCACGGTAATCGTTTTCGTGACAACGTTGGTCTTCAGGTCAACTCTTAAAACCTTGTTGACTCCGTTAACGGCGACATAAGCAATGGTTTGATCCGCGGATATCCGCGCGAAGGTGCAAGCTTGACCGAGTGCGACGCGATTGACCACAGTGCCTGACGCGGCGTCGATCTGAAGCAACCGATTATCGGGAGCGGCAGTGATGGCCCAAAGTTGCGTAGTCGAGCTTGCGGCAGACATCCACACGGGGTTTAGGTTCAGGTTGACGGACGCGAAGCAGTCCACATCAACTGAGGTGGATGTGACGCCATCCACGGAGAACTGGACGGTATCGAACCCTGGCTGGACGACGGAGAGCCGGTTGTCCGTATTTAGCTGAAGTTGCCCGGGACCGGTTTGCGAAACGATGTGCAGGGCACTAGGGTCGAATGAGACGACGTTCCCATTGATATCTCTCGCGCTGAGGGTCGCAACCGTCGCGGCGGAGCTAAACATGCTGCCGGGAATGGTCGGAGTTAGCGTCGCGATGCGGCTGGCGAAATTGACGGGCCCGAGGTGGGTCTTGTCGGGGTTGAAGACGTTACCGTGGGCATCGACAAAGGTCGGGAACTCCGCGATTGCAACGGGAATCGCGTCGAACGCATTCGCGTAAAACTGGACGGTCGCGCGATGCGACCCTTCACCAACTCCGGCGGGTGTTTGCAGCTTCGAGAGGTGGGTGAGGATGTTAGATCCGCGGGCTACGCGGGGGCCGGTTACGGGAATGAGGTCGTTCCAAAGAGTCAAGCTCGCAAAGTTCGCGCTCTTCGGGGCATTTACTTCTCTAGTTCGATCGGGCCAAACCACGATTACTTTCGCGCCGGGAGCGCCGCCGCCGCTTCCACCGCATCCGAGAAGCGCAGCAACTAGGCTCACGCACAAGGCAGGAATATATACGCGGACTTTGACCATTCGGAGCGGGATTATAACATCGGGCCCTTCGTGGGCCAAGCAAAACGACGGGGCCGAGTCCAAAATCACGCATATTTGCGGGTGTGGAATGAGCTCAACTGAGGTGGATGCCCTCACGAGAGTCGATGCGCAAAGCGACTAGCGTGAGCCGAGGAAGCTAATGATCGGCTGGAAGAATACAAACCCACCGAGGATGGCGGCGACACAGATAGTGCACGCTCCCACGAGGCCCTTGGACATCTTCGGGAAGCGCTCTTGGTCGGTGCTAACAAAAGCGGCCGCGGCAATCTTGTAGTAGTAAAAGACGCTCACGATTGAATTCAGCGCAATCACGACGGCGAGCCAGAGATAGCCGTGGACGTAAGCATCGCGCAGAATGAAAGCCTTCCCCCAAAATCCCGCCGTCGGCGGGAAGCCCGCGAGCGAGAGCATGAAAATCAGAAGGCTCCAGGCCAGAAATGGAGACCGCTTGGCAAGGCCGTTTAGGTCGGCGAGTTTGGTACTTTCTTTACCGCTCGACGCGATAAACGACACGACGGCGAACGCGCCCATGCTCATCACGACGTAGCTGATGAGATACCAGAGCACGGTGTCCATGCCATTCGCCAGGCTCTTGAAGTTGACGATCATTGCCACGAGGACGTAACCGGCATGCGAGATCGAGCTGTATCCCAGAATGCGCTTGATGTCCTGCTGCTTCAGTGCGGCAACGTTTCCGACCACGATAGTTAGAACGGCGACGGTGCAGAGCAGAGGCAACACAATCGAACCCAGAGCAGTCACGCTATCCAGGAAGCGATAGAGGGCGGCGAACGCGCCGACCTTTGCACCGGTTGCCATGAACGCAGTGACGTTTGTAGGGGCCCCTTGATAAACGTCCGGAGTCCACTGGTGGAACGGCACGAGGCTCGACTTGAACCCTAAACCGATCAGCAACAGAGCAACGCCCATGAGGATCAAACCTTGCTGAGTCGGATCGTGGCGAACCCAAACTCCGGCGATACTTTCGAGGTTCAGGGAGCCAGTAGCTCCGTAAACCATCGCTATCCCGTAAAGCAGAAACCCACTGGCGAACGCGCCGAGCAGGAAGTATTTCATCGCCGACTCTTCCGACTTCTCTTCCCTTCGACTGAGGCCAGCAAGTACGTACAGCGCGACGGAAAGCACCTCGACACCAAGGAAGACAATGAGCAAATTGGTCGTCGCGGTCATCATCATCGCGCCGACGGATGCCCAGGTGATCAGCGGATAAAACTCACCGAACGAGATGCGCTTTTCGCGCAGATAGCCATCGCTGAATAACACGGCAATCGCGGCCGAAATCACGATGAACAGCTGCGTGCATACCGAGAACCGATCTCGGATCACCATGTCGTTCAAGGTATCAATTCGCGGTTCGGCTAGTTGGAGGCCAAGGGAAATCGCGGCAACGATGAGACCGACGAGAGTCACAGTGATGACGCGATCGTTGGTCTTTTTCTTCTTGAGGATCTCTGTGACGAGGGCAAGGACACCGGTCAGCGCGACAATCGCCATGGGCAGGACGGCGGCAACTTCGATCGACGGAATGGGAAAGTTAAACGCGTCCATACAATTCGTCCTTCTGGGTGGGCGGCGGCGTCATGCCGCTAAAGCCGAAATCCGACGCGGGATCGGCAGAGGCCGTGTATCCGGCGCGCAGCTCGCGGATTTCAGAATCGGGCGTCGCAGTGGTAACCGAATCCCAAGCAAAGATTTGCGCGGGAAGGTCCGAGACGACATCGAGGTAGCACTCCGCGCCGCCGTCAATACTCAGTACAGTTATTCCTAAGTTGACTGCTTCGGTCAAGAGCTCACGATCGGCCTCTAGGACCAATCCTCCGTATTGCATGGGCGTCACGTGGGCCGGTTCTGCACCCTGGAGACGGTAGAAAATGCCTTTGAACCCGGTAGCAGCAGATCCGCGAATTTGCTCACGTGTGGCTTCGACACAGGCGGGCAGGGCGGCCTCGAGTTCTTCAGTCGAAAACGGAATTGCGGGCGTTGGGCGCTGGTCGATGGCGAGACCCAGCGGACTCAAAACTTCGCGCAGACTGAGCGACTTCCGGGGGGCATCGCAGACAGCCAAGTCGAACGCACTGCCGTATCCGATCGTGGGATGCTTGTAGCGGGTTATCAGTTCGGAGAGCAATACAGCGGTCATCCAACCACCTGCATCGTCGGCTTTGGCTTCGGCGCGGGGAATTTACCGTACACCGGTCGGCGATTCACTTCTTCGAGCACCATGCCGCGAACGGCGCCTAATGAGGCCTCGGTTTGCTTTGTGAACAGGTTGGGTTGCAGCCCGCCGATAACAACGAGGGCGAGCAAAATGCCTGCGAGCACGAACTCAGGCGCGCGCAAGTCCTTTACCGCTGCGCCTTCCTCGCGCGAAGGTCCATAAAACACCTGCTGGAACATGTAGAGCAAGTAGACCGCGGCAACAACAACTCCGAAGGCGGCGACGACGACATGAATGTAGCCCGCTTGGAATGCGCCGAGCAGAGAGAGAAACTCGCCGACGAACCCGTTGAGTCCGGGAAGACCGACGCTGCCGAGCATTCCAATGAGGAACATCGTGGAGAGAATCGGCAACGACGCCTTGAGGCCGCCAAACTCGCGCAGATCGGCGGTTCCCTTTCGTTTGATTAGGTAGCCGACGAGCAAGAAGAGAAGGGCCGCGCCGACTCCGTGGCTGATCTGTTGTAACGCTCCACCGACCATGCCTATATGGGTCAATGAGAAGATTCCGAGGAGCACGAAGCCCATGTGCGAAACGGTTGAGTACGCGAGCAAGCGGCGGATATCTTTCTGTACGGCGGCAATCATGGCCCCGTAAACAATGCCAACTACCGCGAGTCCGGCGAGTAACGATGCGTTCGCTTTCACCGCTTCTGGGAACAACGGGAGGCAGAACCGCAGCAGGCCGTAACTGCCCAGCTTAACCATCGCCGAAGATAGGATCGGACCAACGATCGGGGACTCCGCGTAGGTGTCGCTGATCCAGCCGTGCAGCGGGAAGCACGGTGCCTTGACGAGAAATGCCACGGCGAAGAACCAGAAGATCCAAGACTGCGCCTCTGGGAACTTCGCCCAAAGCGTGCCGTTCGCAACCGTGCCCTGAATATCGATGACGTCGAAGCTCCACCGGCCCGTCGTGTTGAAGTGCAGGTAGGCGAGCGCGAAGATGCCGATGAGCATGAACACGGATCCACCGAAGGTGAACGCGACAAATTTGACGGCGGCTTTCGCGCGATTGGGGCCGCCCCAAGTGGTGATCATCACCCACATCGGCAGAAGAGTCAGTTCGAAGAACGTGAAGAACAGGACAAGATCGAGCGACAAGAATGAGCCGAGAATCGCGCCCTCAAGCATGAGCACGCACGCCATGAATCGCTTGAGATCGCTAGTTATATTGAGCGCGCCGTAGCCTACGGCGATTGCGGACAGCAGGCCGGTCAACACGACAAGCCAAATCGAGAGACCATCGACGGCGAGATGGTAGTCGATGCCGAGCGATGCGATCCAACTAAAGCGCTCCGTGAGCTGTAACTGAGCAGAGTCGGCCTGGAATCCGGCAAGGATCGCGAGGCCAATGCCGAGAGTCACAAGAGAGACAAATATGCCGATCGCGGCGGCTACCGGGGCTTTCTTGATGGGAGCCAAGCCGAGGACTATTCCGGCTATGATGGGAAGCAGGACCAACATCGACAGCATGTTAGTTAGCGCCTCCGTGGATTGCGAGGGCGAAGTAGCCGATGAAGGCGACAACCCCGATCAGCATGACCATGGCGTACCAACGCACAAATCCAGTTTGGAGAAACTTCATGACTCCGCCAGCGCCGGAGGTCGCACTCGCCAGCGCTCGACCAGAAGTAACCGTATGTTCAACCGTCGAGTCAAGGAATTTCGAAAGCTCGGCTCCGCCGGTGACGCTCAGATCGGTTGTGAGTGAATCGAAACCGAACTGGTCGCGCTGGGCGAGCCGAATCGAGCTCCACTTGGTTTCATCCCAACCCTGACTGGCGGGCAGTCCGCGCCAGTAGATCGCCGCGCCAAACGCCATTCCGCCGAAAGCGACGATCATCGAATACATTTGGAGGTTGCTCGCGTGCTCGGCTACCTTTGGCAGCACGGCCAAGCCTTGCGGGTAGAGCCACTCTTCGAATTTGCCATTCAGCACCAGTCCGCCGACGGCGGAAAGGACCGCGAGCACAGCCAGCGGAACCCACATCGTAGCGCCGACTTCGTGCGGCTTGTGATCCTTGTCGAGCCCGTGGTGGTCGCCATGAGCATCGTGGTTCGGCTCGATCGTGCGCCAGCGCTCGGTCTTGCCGCCAAAAGTGAGCAGCATCATGCGCGTCATATACGCGGCAGTAAGGAACGCGACGGCAAGACCGACCCAGCCGCAGATAGCCCCGTAGTTCACGCCGTCAATGACGGCCTGATTTCCGCTTAGGGCCGCGCCGAGGATCGACTCCTTGCTAAAGAATCCGCTGAGGAACGGGAAACCGGCAATCGCGAGGAACCCGACGAGCATGGTCGCGAACGTGATCTTGAGATACTTGGACAGGCCACCGTAGTTGCGAACATCTTGGTCGTGGGCCATGGCGTGGATGACCGCGCCCGCGCCAAGGAAAAGCAGAGCCTTGAAAAACGCGTGGGTGGTGACGTGGAACATGCCCGTCCAGTAGGCACCGACTCCGCAACCGATAAACATGAAGCCGAGCTGCGAAACCGTGGAATAGGCGAGGATCTTTTTGATGTCGGTTTGGCCGAACGCGATCAGCGCGCCATACAAGGCGGTGAACGCACCGACACAGGCGACAACGACGCTTGCGACGGGGGAACACTCAAACACCACGTGCATTCGATTCAGCAAAACGACGCCGGAGGTGACCATGGTAGCGGCGTGGATGAGCGCCGATACGGGGGTCGGGCCAGCCATGGCATCGGGAAGCCAAACGTACAGCGGAAACTGGGCGGACTTGCCGGCGGCACCTACAAAAAGCAGCAAGCCGATCGACGTTGCTAGCGCAGGTTTGGCGACAAGCGCCGTTTTGAGCGCGGGCAGGATTACGTCGTAGCTAAGGAGACGTGTTTCTTTCGGAACGACGTCGAGCACGACGCAGACAATGAGAAACAGGCCGAGTACGAGGCCCCAGTCACCGATGCGATTGACGATGAACGCCTTGTTTGCCGCGCGAGCGTTTGCCGTGTCTTTGTACCAAAATCCGATCAGCAGGTACGAGCAGAGGCCGACGCCTTCCCATCCCATGAAGAGCAGGGCGAGGTTGTTGCCCAGCACCAAGATGAGCATGGCGGCGATGAACAGATTTAGGTAGGTGAAGAACCTTGCGTAGTCCTTCTCTTTGGCCATGTAGCCCGTCGCGTAGAGATGGATGAGGCTGCCGATGCCGGTGATGATGAGCACCATCGTCATGGAGAGCGGGTCGACGATCCACTCGAACGGGATGCTGAATCCGGCGATTTGAATCCAACTCGGCCCGGTCACGACGGTCGCGGGTCCGGCCCCAACCTTTGTCGTTATCATCGCGCCGATGATAAACGCAAGGGCGATCGGAGCAACGGCCAGGAATCCGAGGATCGACTTAGACTTTGCCTCGCCAACGGCTTTTACGATCAGCCCGCCGCCCAGCGACTGGACGAGGAACCCGAGGATCGGGAGGGCGATGACAATCCAAATTGCGCTCGAATCCATTCTTTAGCCCTTCAAGATATTCATGTCGTCGATGTCGATGTTGTGGCGCAGCCGGTAAATGGCCATGATGATGCCCAGCCCAACCGCAACCTCGGCGGCGGCCACGGCCATGACGAAGACGACCATCATTTGGCCCGCCATGGTTTGGCTCTGAGCCAGCACGGGATCATCCGGCAGGGCTTGTACGCGATACCGCGCGAAGGCGACAAAAGTTAAGTTCACCGCATTGAGCATCAGCTCGATGCACATGAAGATGACAATCGGGTTACGGCGTACAAGGACGCCGACTACGCCGGTTGAGAACATGAAAAGGGCCAGGCCGAGGTAGCCGGCGAGAGGCACTCCGTTCATGACATCCTCCGCTTGGCGAGCAGGATCGAGCCAACGATACCGATGAGCAAAAGGACGCTGACCGCCTCAAACGGGAAGGCGTACTGGCTGAAAAGAGTGCGACCTATGGCTTGCGGCCCGCCGAAATCATCGCGGGACGAGACCGTAGTGATCTTCATCAGCGGCATCAGGATTTGGGAGCCGATGGTCGCGAAGAAGAGGGCACCGATCGCAAGTCCGGCCGGGCGCTTCCAGTCCCGCTTTTCTTCGAGAGCCTCGGGCGACCCGAGGTTGAGCAACATGATAACGAAGAGGAAGAGCACCATGATCGCGCCGGTGTAGACGACGATCTGGGTTACGCCGAGCATCTCCGCGTTCAGCGTGAAGTAGAGGAAGGCGAGCACAAAGAAGTTGACGACGAGGCAGAGCGCGCTGCGGATCGCGTTGTTAAACGCGACGACGCCAACGGCGGCGATAGCGGCAAGCCCAGCAGCCGCGCCAAATAGAAGCAACTCGGGAGTGATTTTGAGTGCGTCCATAGGGTTAGTTTGCGACCTCGACGAGTTCGGGTTCGGGCTCGGGCTTCGAGACGTTTGCCGGGCTCATGTCGAGGCGCAGCGTTCGTGAAGCGAGGCTCGAAGTCTTGGGGGCGATGACGGACTTCAGGGCGCGATAGATCATGACGATCAGCACTCCGAAGCATAGGAAAGCCGCCCAGCCGAGGACGGGACTGTAGACCTTTGTGGCGACGATCCAGAGGGCGACGAGGATTACGTTTACGGTGGCGACGGGCAGGAGAGTCTTCCAGCCGAGGGCCATGAGCTGGTCGTAGCGCAGGCGGGGGAGGGTCGCGCGGATCCAGATGTAGCACGTGAGCATGACCGCGACTTTGGCGACGAACCAGACAGGACCGAGGATGCTGGAGCCGTTCAGCTTGGCGAGCAGCTCGTAGAACGTGCTGATCTGCGGGTGCTCACGGGCGAGTTGATCGAATTGGAACGGTAGCAGGTGCCAACCGCCGAAGAAGATCGTGGCGAGGAGCATGCTGTAGACGATCATGTTCACGTATTCGCCCATCATGAACAGCACCCATTTCTTGGTCGAGTATTCCGTGTTGTAGCCCGCGATAAGTTCGTTTTCGCATTCGGGCAGGTCAAAGGGAGCGCGATTGGTTTCGGCGACCATGCAGATCAGGAATACGATGAACGCGATGAACCCGTAAGGCGTGAGCACGTTCCAGTTTGCGAGGCCGGGGACGATGCCCCAGAGTCGGCCTTCTTGCGCGCTTACGATGTCGGTCAGCCGCAGCGAACCCGTGGCCATGGCGATGGCGGCGATCGCCATTCCCATCGCGAGTTCGTAACTAATGAGCTGAGCGGAGGCACGGAGGCCACCGAGAAGCGAGTATTTGTTTTCTGAGCTGTAGCCCGCGAGGACGACGCCGTAGACCCCGAGCGACGAGATGGCGAGAACGTACAGGACACCGATGTTTGCGTCGGAGATGGGGGTGAGAAGGGTGTACGGTCCCCAAGGCAGGGTCGCGCCGAGGGCGAAGGCTGGAAACAGGAAGACGGCGGGGGCGAGGATGAACAGGAATTTGTCCACCTTGGCGGGCATGAAGTCTTCTTTGAAGAACGACTTTGCGCCGTCGGCCATGGGTTGCAGGAGCCCGAAGAGCTTGATTTTTCGTCCGCGAAGGATTTGGGGGACGAGTTTGCTGGTCTTCGAAAAGGTTATATTGCCGACTCGGTTAGGTCCGATTCGGTCTTGCATCCAGCTGAGCAATCGACGCTCGTACCAGATCATGACGGGAATCATCATGAACATCGGCACAAAAAACAGAACGACCCGTACCGAAGCCTGAATTAACGGGTGTAGCCCCTGAAACCAATCAGCCATGAGCGCACCGGAGTTGTACCTGAATCCGGTGGGAATTCGGACGGTCAGACGGCAGGTTGCTGCAAGTCATTAATTCGGAATGTGCGGATTCCAGCACATCCGCTCCCCCCAACGATCACACAACCTTTGGACTCGCGTCTGTAACTCTTCGGGAGCATCGAGCAAAAAATAGACTCGGGGCGAATATGGTTTACACCTAATGACGTCGACCTTGGCGAAGTGTTTGGAGAGTCTGCTGGACCAGTGCCTGATTTCCTCGATGTGCCCACCCGCTCGGCGAGTCTGATGGTGGTAGACGAGCAAACTTCGGTCGTCGCGCTTAAATTGAGCGATCTCGCCGATGCTGATGCTCTTGCGCGCTTCTTTTGTGCCGGGTCTGAACGTGGCCGGCTCAAGACCGTTGTCTGGATCGAAGAAGATCACGTCGCAATCGTCGAGCGTCGATTGGGCTTGCTCAACCCATCTTGCCCGATCGGCGACCGGCTGTGGAATGAGGTCTGAAGTAAATCGGCATCCAGACAGAAATGTTGCAGATTCCAGTCCCGTGATATGTCGCTGCTGAGCAAGTACGGCGCAGAGGTGGTCGAAGACCTCAGGGTCAAAGCCCCGCCACTTCTTGGGATCCGACAGATACGACGTGTGGCCTCCGGCGGCAACGTGGTCTTCGTCTGGGTGCAGCCACCATGCTACGCCTAGGTGGCGTCCGTCGCTGATGGCCTTCAGCAACGACAGCTTGAGGTAGTCGCCAATGTTCGCTACGTAACGGTGTTGCATCGATTGACAGGATTTGTACCACGTTCTGTCCCCCTGTAGGATGGTGTGAAATTGCATTCGAACCCGTCCTGCGTGGTCTTTACTGGGGGAACTTACCCAAGCGCCTTCCACGGCTCCGCCTCTGACTTGCGAGTGGGCCGCACTCGCGCCCCAAATCGGACAAAGAGCAAAACGCATCAATCGTTGGCGCGATCGAGATGATCTCGCCATAATTTTACGTGGCCACGTACAAGCAGATTCAGGAACACATCCGACTACACCACAGGAAAGTTGTCCAGACATGTTGGATCGCTCACGTCAAGGAACAGCTTGGGCTGCCGATGCGGACCGCGCCCAACCGACAAGGTATAGACCGAGTGAAGCCGTGTCCGCCCGAGAAGAAGGCGATGATCGTCGATGCCATGCGGACGCTTGGAATGCTGGACTAGCGCCGTGCCGCACACGTCAGTTTGGATCTGCCGGTTAGATAGCACATGCCCGGTGAACGGCGTGACTCTTGACTTTCTCGGTAACCGGTTTCGCCACGTTTGAAGTAACCCGCGCGCTTTCGCGCTCGCAAGCGGGCTAGGTAACGTCCCACTGTGGACAATTCACTGAGAACACGAGCGCTAAAGCATGGTGCTCGGATTTACTACTACGATGACGGAGTCATCCTCATGAAACAGACGATACAGAAGGCGCCCCAGGGTCAATATGTCATTGACGGCCAGCGTGAGCGCCACATTAATCCCGGTGCCGACGCCAAGCTAGTGGATGCGATCCGTGCAGCCGGTCGCGGCGAGCTGTAAGCGCAATGCGTACAGGATTTCCGCAGGGCGTCGCTGATCATGTCCAGTCTTACGTCTATCTGCTGCTCGATCCGAGAACCTCTCCTCCAGAACCGTTTTACGTAGGCAAGGGCGTCGGTAACCGCATTTTCGCCCATCTCCGTGCAGCTCTGGTGAGCCCGGCAGATGGCGACAAACTGGCCCGAATCCGATCCATCCGTCAGGACGGGTTCGAAGTTGAGCACGTCGTGCTTCGCCACGGGCTCGGACCCGAGTGCGCTGCGGAAGTCGAGGCGGCGTTAATAGACTTTTTCGCGAACTTGACGAATATTGCAGGTGGCTACCACTCGAGCGTCCGAGGCTTGATGACGATCGAGGAGGTCATCGCCGAGTATGAGGCACCGCCGGCAACAATATCCGAGGCGGGAATCATTGTCAAAATTAATCGGCTGTATCGTCGCGGGATGACCGATGACGAACTCTACGAAGTGACTCGGAAGCGTTGGGTGATCGGCGCTCGCAGGCACAACGCGCGTTTCGCCTTTGCGGTTGCAGGCGGGATCATCCGACAGGTGTACGTCATCGATGAGTGGTACCCGTCCGTCGAGGTCCCTAATCGCTGGGAGTTTCGCGGTCACAAGGTGCCCGAGTTGCATCACTACATCGGCTGCAGTGTCGCCTCGATGTTCAAGCACGGCGAGGCGGCTCCGATTAAGTACGTCAATTGTTGACCAGCAGCCAGTTGCCGGTCGCGTCGTGCTCACTTTGACTTTTCGGTAACCTACCCATCCGCTCATGGCTAAATTCACCCTCGTTGACCTCGTTTTGCACGGCGCTTCATTTACGAACATTGACATGGGGAAGGTGAAGTTCGACGATGTGAACCTTGCGGGATCCGAACTCCATAACGTAAGTTTGGCCGGGGCCAAGTTTTCGGACGTGAACCTCGCGGGGGCGTCGTTTGATGATGTGAACTTGGCGGGAGTCACGATTGGGGAGGCGAATATCGCTGGGTTGACGATTCGTGGCTACAACATCGAAGACCTGATCAGCCGCGCCGAGCGCAATTAAAAATAGCTCGGCTGAAATCTTTTTCGGTACTCCTTAAACTCGTGGATACTTGCGCCGGGACAATTAGCGCGCGAACAGCGCTTCTTCGGCCTTTCGGTTCGAGTCGGTAACCGTCCCATGGGGGCAAACCCTAGCCGGAATCTACAAAGTCGCTACAAGATAGACTTAAGTAGCACGCTTTGACGCTATCGGTTCTTCGGAATCGCGAAGTAAATGCACAAGCCGTATGCCAAGAGAATTACGCCGGAAATTATTCGAGCCCGTGGCTTTTCAGATGGCCGCAGGAGCTGCCTGATGTTGACAACTATCGCGTAAATCGAACACATATATCCTAACAACACAAATGGCAGAGCCAAAACAGCTGCCTGCCCATCAAATCTAAAAACGAGCCCTATCAGATAGCAAATGAAGAAACAGGCTAGGCCGGCGAGGTTGATCGTAACTAGCTTCACTAAGTTTGACTTCGACTTCCCATCAGCCCGTCCAACAAGGCCATCCGGCTCAAAAGGTCGCAATCGCTGGATCTCCCCTTACGGCGTTCATGGAGTGCGCGAGTTCGTCGCGCCAACTTGCGCCTCCGCGATTGTGCGGCGACTTTGTCTTCCCCGGAATAGTGGTGACCCCGTTGGAACTGGCCGCCTGCATCAACTTGTAAGGCTTCCGGGTGCGGGCTTTGGGCAGAGCGCCAATCCGCGAAGGGAAGCAAAGACCAGTAGACACCCGCAACTATAGCACCGCATGCACTAAGGTTGAAAGCAGAATTTTCGTGGTCTATCAATGATGCTAACCTGAGGAGCTGTGCGTACCGGATTCGTTCGAATTGGACCTATCTCGGCTTCTCCTGAGCAAATGCTGGAGGTCGAGCGAAAAATTGTGGGAGCGCTAAAGCGGAGGAGAGGCTGGCTGTGCCTCTTGCCAACTCTAGGCCCCGCGCTACTGTTCGTCATTTTGTTTGACCTAGGGCAAATCGATTGGGATTCACTGATTGCTGTTGGACGCATGAGCGGTCCCTGGTTGCCCATAATCTCGCTGTTCAGCCTTGTTTCGCTCGGACCTCGAAAACTAAAGGCACTGGAGTACACGTTCGTGTTTTGCGAGGATCACTTTGAGATGCAATCGTGCGTAAACGGGCACCACCGCGCTAGAGGCAAGCTGGCATGGTCCTACGTCGAAGGCATCGACGACGACCACGACGACGTCGTGGTTCGTTTTAAACCGACGGGTGTTTTTCGATTGCCGAAGGTTCGATTTGAAACTCCAAGCGATGTGTCGTGGCTCCTCGCTCGCGCGCAGCGACATTAGTCGCGGTTGGACTCTTACTGCCGGCCGGGTTTGCTGTGGTGCAGGCGGAGATCTGGCTTACACTCCCTATCCTGGCGCACAAAATCTTCTGACTGACCTCACCCCGGCGCACAAATCGCGGAGTGCCCTCGCTGGAATCTAGAAACCCGCTAAGTTTGAGGGGGAGTAAAGCAGTTTTTGCCGTGGGCCGCACGGTTTGGACATAGGGAATATGGTCGGGATGAAAGGATTCGAACCTTCGACCTCTGCGTCCCGAACGCAGCGCTCTACCAAGCTGAGCCACATCCCGACTCGGGCCTGATGATAC
>JBBRML010000040.1:0-36123 GCA_038230855.1 Fimbriimonadales bacterium
AGGAGGCTGTTGATCAACTCAACAGCCTCCGCTTGGGCAAGGATGCCCAAGTCGCGTAGCGTTCAAATCGCTGATTTCCACGCAAATAGGCGATTTGCTATGACGAACGAAGCTGGTTGCGGAGTTCGTCAACACCGTCAGAAGAGGCTGTTGATCAACTCAACAGCCTCCGCTTGGGCATGGATGCCCAAGTCGCGTAGCGCGGTTCTTTGAACCGAAGCGTAGCGTTCAAATCGCTGATTTCCACGCAAATCGGCGATTTGCTATGACGAACGAAGCTGGATGCGGAGTTCGAGTACTGAGTCCTATGTGGCTGTTGATCTACTCAACAGCTTCCTAAGTAAAACAAGACTGACTGACCCTGCTTGGGTGCCCCAAGTCGCCGGGTCACGGCTGAATTATTAGGTCGTCTTGGAGCGATTGCGTCGCGTGCTTGTCTGCCATGACTCTTCTCGCTAGCTCCTCCGCGCGCCACTTCGTTTTTTCCGATTTGACGTGACCCGAAAGTGTGATCGTCGTAGACGTCGAGTCAACATCGACTAAATTGCCGCTTTCGCTGAGGGACTGGTCTTCAATGATTGCTGCTTTGATCGCTGGGGTCAGGGTAAGCGCCGCCGCCGCGTTGTCTGAGTTGGCCTTCATGGTGTCTGCCGCTGTGTTCGTTGCGTCTGCCACTTTTTGGCCGTTGTCGACCGCGTCCTTCTTGACCGCTTCAGCCGTGTTATCACAGCCCACCAGCGCGATGATCGCGGCCAGTAAGAATGGCGTAATCTTTTTCATTATTGATCTCCCTTAAAAATGGAATGGCTTCCCGATCGAGTTCACGACCGGGAGCCTTTCTGAGTTGGGCCCCGCTGTTCGTCCGGAGCCCAACACGTGCAGTCTGTTGTAGCTGACTACGAGATTGGCATCGCCGTCGCCGGAATTCGTTGAGGGTAGCCACGAGCGTCCAAAGCGCCGTACTTGGTTAGAATGGCACTAACGGTCAGCGAGTCGACGTTATTGCTCGGTGTCATAACTGATACAACGGCACCGCCGTCCTTGATCGAGGAAGCATATTGCTCGGTCAGATCTGGCTCCATGCCCTGGTCCTTCAGGTAGCCCGTAACGCCGCCAGCGACCGCGCCCGCACCAGTGGCCGCTGCCGTCGCTCCGATTGCTGCGGCAAGCGCGCCACCACCGAGGACGAGGCCAACTCCGGGAATGAATACGCACGCAAGCGCAGCTAGCACACCGACTCCCAAGCCGAAGCCTGCGCCCTTTGCGGCGCCCGCACCAGCATCCGCAGCCGTTGTCGTGGTGAGGCCAGACTCGGCCCTGTCCATCGAGACGTCAACTTTGTTCTCACTCATCCAGTGCGATGCGCCTTCGTAGCGCTCATGGAAAAGGACGCTGACGTCCTTCCCGTTCACACCGTGATCAAGCAGGGCGCCGATTGCTCGCTCGGCGGCGTCGGTAGTTTGAAAAGAAGAGTAGACGGTGGTCATGTTTTTGTTTCCTTCGCGCCGGTGATGTCACCGGGCGCACTTAGTTCGGAGAGTCAATCACTCAAAGCGCGGTTCGCTCGCCGGCCGGGTGATGGCTCGATTCACGCAGAGTTCTTAGCAGCAAAAACCTTTGGTGCCTATGCCATTTGAAGCAGGTTCTCGTCGCGCCTCATGTTGGATTCGTACGTCGTCTTCAACTTGGCGCAGATCCGGCTGATCCGAGATTTGACCGTTCCGACGGGAATGCGATAGACTTCCGCGATCTCGGAGTAGGTCGCCTGCTCAACAACAACCATCAAAATCATCCGGCGGCTTTGCTCCGGCAGTTTGGCAAGCGCATTCGCGATCGCCGGGCTCATGGAGCTGCGGAGAAGTTGGTCGTACGGCGACAACGCGTTGTCGTCCACAACCATCTCGATCTGCTCCTGCATACCGATCTGATTCAAGGAAACCATGGCATGCTTCTTGCGCCGACTTACCTTCTGAATAAACGTGTTGCGGGCGATTGTCAAAACCCAACTCTCGAACGCCATCAGATCACGGCACTTGTCGAAATGACGGTAGGCCCGAAGCAAAGTATCCTGGATCAAGTCTTCAGCATCTGCCTTGTTGCCACACAGGCGTTGCGCGAGTCGGTGCAGTTTTGCACTCATGGACTGGATTAGCTGTTCAAATTTTTCTGAGGAGGGTGTATTCATGGTTGATGGATTCCTGTTGTTTTTAGCAAGCGAGGGAGGTTGGCGTCTTCTCATCTGATCGTCGCTTTAATAGATTAGAGTTCTGTACTAATGCTGCTTGCATAGGACAACTAACCAAATAGAGCGACCGGTCAAGAATCGAACCCAAGACCATAATTCCGCTGTACGCTGATGAAGCCGAGAGACCGATGCATCGCACCAATGAAGCGAAGAAGAAACTCTGGCAGAAACTGCCGGCTTCCTTTGCTTCGCGTGGTGAATGAATCTTCCTCATCTCAGACTGTTAGATGAATCCTGCTGTACGAGGCTCATTAGATAATCTAGAGTTGAAATAAGATCGCGGTAAGAATTAGATTTTCTCGCCGCGCACGCGGAAAGTATCGAGATGCCGGTTCTTACGCTAATCTTATACATGCTCTGGTAGCCTCGCTTCTGTATGGAAATTCGGCTACTGCGGCTCCCAAAGTGGTTGAGCTTTGCCATAGCCGTAGTGGGTCCTCTGCTCACGTTTCTCGTTCGCCACGGGCTCGATGGCGTCCTAGGGCACGACGGGGCTTACGTCTTCTTTACAATTCCAGTCTCGATCGCTGCTCTGTGCGGAGGATTCTGGCCAGCCATGGTGGCAACCGTGCTTAGCTATGGGCTGGCGACTTACTATTTCGTGCTCCCCACTGGCGTCTTCTTGCCACCTAATATTCCGAAGGCTATCGTCGCCGTTGTGGCTCTCGTCACATGGACATTCGTAGGCGCGATCGGGGAGTCGCTGCGAAATGCCGCAACTTCGTTTCAACGGGCGAGTCAAGAGCGAGACGAAGTGCGCGAAAGCGTCGTTGCGATTCTTGACGGCATCACTGACGCGTTCTTGGCGGTTGACAACGAATGGCGCATCATTTATGCGAATCAAGCCTTCCTTGGAGTTACCGAGCGTGAGGGCGGGCAGGTTGTGGGAACTCAGCTCTTCGGTGCGAGCACGGATCCAGTATTCGGAAGTATTCAAGAAATGATCCGACAAGCAAAGCGCGAGGGGCATTCCTTCACCTCAGATATTAAGCACCCGTCCTTAGATAAATGGATTCATGTACGCGGCTTCCCGCACGCCCAAGGAATGTTCATCTATATGCAGGATGTCACCATCCGATCGCAGATCGAGTCGAGCCTAGATCGACAACTTGCTAGCGAGCGAGCAGCAAGGGGCGATGCGGAAAACGCCAGTCGACTCAAGGACGAATTTGTCTCGACGCTTTCTCACGAGTTGCGCACACCACTGACCGCAATCATTGGGTGGATCGAGCTCATCACGCGCTGCGACAGGACACCGGAGCGGTTGACCGAGGGTCTCGCCGCAATCGAGCGTAGCGCCCGAATTCAAGATGGACTCATCAAAGACTTACTCGCTATGAGCCGCCTAGGCGCCGGAAAACTCGGCGAGCAGCGAATGATTTTCGATTTTCGAGAGATTGTCAGGGAGGCAATCGAACTTTCTAAACCAGCAATGCACGGCAAGTCGATTCGACTCACGCACCATATTCCCGCTGCCGAATGCTGGGTTCGAGGTGACGCTAGTCAACTCCATCAAGTCGTCTCAAACGTGTTGTCGAACGCCGTAAAGTTTTCGCTGCCTGGCGGAGAGGTTGATGTGCGTCTCACAATTGCTGACCTGACCGCCGTTCTAACCGTACGGGACGAGGGCGAGGGCATCGAGCATGACTTTCTTCCGTTTGTTTTCGACCGCTTTCGGCAAGCCAATGCATCGCACTCCCGGGTTCATGGCGGCCTCGGCCTCGGCCTCGCCTTCGCGCGTCAGTTCGCCCAGCTCAACGATGCCGTCCTGACCGCTGAAAGTGCGGGAGCTGGTGAGGGAGCGACCTTTAGCCTTCGGCTGCCTATCGCATCGGAACCTAGCCAAAACGCCTCAGACCAATTCGCAATCTCTGGATCGATGCGAAGCCTTTCAGGAATTACGGTGCTCGTGGTGGACGATGATCACGAGACGAGGAAGCTATTGCCCGTGATCCTCATAGACGCCGGCGCAAACGTGCACACTGCCGAGTCCGCAGAAGTCGCCCTGAGGCTCGTGGGTGAGGTCCATCCAGACGTTATTCTCAGCGATATAGGCATGCCCGTGATGGACGGATACGAGTTCATAAGGCGCATTCGCAATCATGAGGATGACGCGGTTCGATTCATCCCTGCCTTGGCGCTTACTGCTTTCGCCCGGCCAGAAGACCGACAGCTATCGCTGGCTTCAGGGTTCACCGAGCACCTCACGAAGCCGATCGACGCGCAACTCCTCATCGCGACATTAGTTCGCCTGACGTCGTCTGGCTAGACCAAAAAGGTGGATTGCGAGAACGCCCCGCGCAATACCCGCCTGAGTTAATTGCGTCAGCGCCTAAGCGGAATCCCAAAACATATCGCGGCAAACTGCCTCGAGGTTGTAAAGGGCCAATCGGAACACTTCGCTTCGGTCATCCGTCGCATTCGGTTGGTGGCTCGGCGATCCTCATTTCGTTGCCCTAGCACTGCAGGTTTCACTTTGCCGCGGGCGGGTCTGTAGCCACTGAAGATGGTTGCTCCAGTCCATCAGAATCGATTTCGGCCAGGCCTGCTTCCGGTTTTATAGACGCTGCATCCCAATGCTCACTGTCTCCTGCGCAGTCCGCTAACTTTAGCACCTACTTGTCGTCCTTCGCAGTCTTTGGTTTGACTTGCTTTTTCATGGTTAGTAATTACCGATGGCGATCAGTAGTGCTCTAGGAGGCTGTTGATCAACTCAACAGCCTCCGCTTGGGCATGGATGCCCAAGTCGCGTAGCTCGGTTCTTTGAACCGAAGCGTAGCGTTCAAATCGCTGATTTCCACGCAAATCGGCGATTTGCCAAGACGAACGAAGCTGGATGCGGAGTTCGTCAACAGCGTCCGAAGAGGCTGTTGATCAACTCAACAGCCTCCGCTTGGGCAAGGATGCCCAAGTCGCGTAGCGCGGTTCTTTGAACCGAAGCGTTGCGTTCAAATCGCTGATTTCCACGCAAATCGGCGATTTGCCAAGACGAACGAAGCTGGATGCGGAGTTCGTCAACAGCTTCTTAGAGCTGAGGCGTTCCGCGCTTAAACAAGAACGACAGAACGAAGAGGACAATGAACAGTACGAAAAGAATCTGGGCAATTCCCGCAGATGCTCCTGCGATTCCGCCAAATCCAAAGATTCCGGCGATAATCGCGATGACGAGAAATACAACCGCGTAGTGCAGCATAAGCTATCTCCTATTAGCAGCGGTCAGGCGCGCGCCTTCCGATGCTTCTTTGTTGACCAATTTCATGGCGATGTTCGTCAGCTTTTCGTCAGCAGCCGATTCCTCGTTTTCGGTATCTTCCAAGGTTTCGACATGATCACTGAATCCGAGCAGGCTGGCAAAGGTTTTGGCGGTGCCGTACCCTGCGAGCTCGTAGTGCTCAACTTTTTGGCAAGCACCGATCAGAGCCGCGTCGCGGACCGGACCCTCTTCAACGTCGGAAATGAGTTCATCTCCTTCTTTCAGAAGACCCTCCATCGCTTTGCAGTGGTGTCCACCCGCCTTCTCGTCGAGTGCCTTGAAAATCGATTCCAGTCGAGTGACTTGATTCTCCGTCTGCCCCAGGTGAGCCTCTAAGGCTCTCTTGAGCTCAGGCGTCGAAACTGCTTTGACGATCTTCGGCACCGCTTTTGCGATCTGCGTTTCCGCGCTGTAGAGGTCGCGGAGTTCCTCGATGTAGAGCTCGTTTAAGTTGGTTACTTTCAAACTTTCCTCCTCTGCCAAGTCTTTTTCTGGCTTGAAGTGGAAAACGTCTTCGGTCGTAGAGGAAGCGTGAGGAAAGAACTTTTCCACGTAAGAAAGTCGTAAATATCAGCGGCTATTCTTTTGGTCGGGGCCCTTGGCCTTCTTGCAGATGCTCGATCACTTTTTTAACATCTGTCACTTCGCCGAGTGCCGCCGCTTCGATGTCCAACGGTGCTGGGCTAGACACTCCGAGGTGGGTTCGGATCTCCATGAGGATCGCGAGCATGTGGCTACTCTCTTGTTCTGCGAGCATGTTTATCTGAAGGTCAAGGTGCGTGCGTTCGTCGCTCACCCGTTGCTGACGGTTCTGGCTTATCAGAATGAATGTCGAGAGAAAGATCGCTTCAAGCGAAACGATGAGCGTTAGTATCGAGTACGGCGGTTGGTCAAATTTGAGGTGGCGAGGAACCGCCGGGAGCGTGTTCCAAATGAGCCAGAAGCCGAACCAGCCGCAATGGGCCCAAATAAAGGCCGTGCTACCGCAAAACGCGGCGATGGCATCAGACATCACCTGTGATGTTGTTCTGCGCTCAGTTGAGGCCGCTTCAATCTGCTTGACGAGCGCGACGTTCTGCTCAATGATCGTGTCTAAGTCTCGGCTGCTGTCCTTTCCTGAAGTACTTTTTGGCATCACGCTAATTAGGAACTGTCAACAATGTGACAATGATTCACGGATAGGACCATTTTGTGCCTAGGAATTTGAAAGCGTCGCTTTTGGGACGAGCAATTCGATTTGTTCAACCGGTTTGCAGACGGTAGTGTTGTCGTAGGTTTCAAGCCGCGAGTCCGGGCGTGCCAACGCGGAAGGTGTTATCGCCAGCGTGTGGGAGTCTTTGGCTAGGAGTTGCCTCTGCGATTTCGTATGCGTCGCCATCGGGCAAATCGATGCCGGAGGTGATACCGTCGAATATTGCTACTGACACGCCCCAGACTTACGATCAGTCGTGTACACGGTTCCTCGTCGGCGATCAAGGCACAAACCCTGATCACTCGAGGTGAATCCAAAAGTGGACCAAAGCGGGTTACTGCCCGATTGGCTGCGGCGTTTCTTCCGAGCTGACTAATCTAGTCGCTGCCGCCGGCAAAGTGACCCAAACGGTAGTGCCCTGACCCTCGCCCAAACTTTCCGCTCGAAGAGAGCCGCCATGCAAGTCGGTTAGCTGTTTCACCAATGCGAGGCCGATTCCGAGCCCGCCATGAAGCCGTGTCGTTGTTGCGTCTTCTTGCCGAAATCGCTCAAAAATGTACGGAAGGAATTCCGGCTTTATTCCTCGACCAGTGTCGGCAACGATCACCTCGACATGCGAATCAGCAGAGCGCAGCATCGCTTGCACACTCCCATCGCGAGGAGTGAACTTGACTGCATTCGAGAGCAGATTCCAGAAAATCTGTAAGAGTCTCGCTGGATCGCCGTGGATTGCGTGAGAAATTGGGTCGACGATCGACTCTATCCGCACGCCTTTTGCCTCCGCGGTAGGCCGAATGCTTTGAATCGCCGCCTCAATGAGCTCGGGCAATTCAACAGGTTGCATGTTGAGCCGCATCTTTCCGGAGATGATTCGGCTCATGTCTAGAAGGTCTTCCACAAGCTGAGATTGCAGGCGAGCGTTTCGCTCAATGATTTCGACGCCCTCGCGTACCTTTTCTGAGTCGTACGCGCTCGATTTGATGATGTAAGCCCATCCCATAATCGCACTCAGTGGTGTGCGCAGTTCGTGGGATAAGGTTGCCAAGAACTCGTCCTTCAGACGGCTCAAGTTCTCCGCGTCCATTCGCGCATTGCGCTCGCTTTCGAGCAGTCGCAGGCGTTCGGACTCTTCTGTCTTGCGTAGCGAGATGTCCTCGATGACGCCGATGTACCGGATCGGAATCCCTTCAGCATTTCGTTGCAGCGCAATGTTCGTCAGACTCCAGATCGCGCGACCATCTTTGCAAACGTATTGCTTTTCGTAAGAAAAATCCAACACCTCACCCTTCAGCAGCCGGTCCGTGTTGAGTCGCGTTGCCACTTTGCTGTCTGGGTGCGTAATGTCGAGGAAGGTCAACCGCAGCAATTCGTCCATCGAGTAGCCAAGAATCGCGCAAAACTTTACATTTGCCTGTAGAAACCGTCCCGACAGGTCTGTCATCGCGATTCCCACAGAGGCCTGATCGAACGTAGCCTGCAGTTGGCGTTCGCTCTCTTGTAATGCGAGCTGAAAGCGAGCGTTAGCGGAGATATCGCGAAAGCTCCACACTCGTCCCACGGCTTTGCCGTCAATTATTTGCGGCCGCGAAAACCGTTCCACGATACGGCCGTCAACCAAATCGAGTACGTCGTAACTTTGCGGCGGAGACTCCTGAAAGATCCGCTTAACCTCGTTCTGAAAGGTTCGTGGGTCACGCACCAACTTACAGGATGCGTCCACGAAGTTGGCTTGGCGCACGTTGTCCTTATCCACGGGCTCCAAGCCCCACATCTCGACGAAATGGCTGTTGAAATCGGTGACATCTCCCTCGCCGTCTGTCACCAAAATCGCGTCGGTGGTAGATTCAAGCGTCGCACGCAGCATGGCGACTGAGCGGTCAAGTTCTCGAGCCTTACGTTCAAGTGAGTCCTTAGCCGCGACCAGCTCAACCTCGGTGCGTTGCCGGGCAAGCTGAATGGAGTGCGCGTTTTGTAATGCGGCCGATTTTAGAAGCTCCTCCTCTTGATTGGAACTCACTTATCTTCCTCCTAACTCTTTGAGCGCCAGGGCAGTACCGTCAACCCGAGCCTTAATCTTGGCGAACGCGACATCGCGACTCGTAGACTCGTCGTCGCTGAACGGCGAAAACCCGCAGTCGTCAGTCGTCCCCAAGGATTCCACCGGTATGTAATCGGCGGCTTGCAAAATGCGGTCACGGACAATCTCTGCCGTTTCAATTCTTGGATCAATCGGCGCGACGACGCCAACAAAAACGCGTGTGCCTGGCTTCATGTACTCACGAATAATCTTAAGGACGCGAATCGGGTCGGCTTCGCCCGCAAGCGCGATATAAAAGTTTCCGACGTTCAGCTCGAAGAGCCCAGGAAGAAGCTCGGCGTAATCGACTTCCGCGCTGTGCGTAGAATCCATATCCGCTCCGGGGCAAGTGTGCACGCCGAGTTTGCGCCGGTCCGCTTCGGAGAATTGATTCAGCGCTAGATTATTCAGGTCGATGAAACTGTGAAGGAGCGCACCAGAAGGATCGAGCTTCACGGCGAGACGCCCTTCCGTAAAATCAATTTGAACTTTGTGAGCACCCATCGACAAGCAACGCCGCACTTCGTCGGAGTGCTCTCGCACCAAGTCATCTAAGAATTCCTCGCGAGAGTAAGCGGGCAATCCGTCGGCCGGGTACATCAAGCTCAGTGCCGATGGCGATATTACTGCCTGCTTCACGGGAACGTTTGCGAACTTTTGTGCGACACCGAGGTAGTCATATCCGTGCACGCGATATTTGAACGGCCCCGAAGTTAGTCTGTGCATCCGTCGCACGTGTCCGGCATTGAAGGGGATCGCGAAGCCATCAGGCGCGGTGTTCGGCATGCCGTGAACCGCGTACGTCCAGAAGTTGTGATATTTTCGTTGTTCTCCGTCCGTGATGACCGGAGATCCCGTTGCCTCGAATCGGGCCACGGTGTCGCGTATCGCCTCCTCGTACAGGCCGTCAAGCCGCGGATCGGCGAAGTCCGCATATAACTCAATCGCCCTAAGGAGTTCTGGGGGCCGAGGAATGCTACCAATAGGCTCAGTGGGCAGGTTCATCCGAGGTTCACCGTCGAGGCTTCAATTTTACCGAGCCTGTGGCCAGTCGGCTCGGTGCCATTCACTCTCAGAAGACGCCATATTCAGAAGTCGCGTTCGATGCGCGTGGATCAAAGGGCCCGGCTACACTGGGCTTGTCATGCCCATCGTCGCCCTCTTGTTCTTCGGAGTGACTCAGAGCTCTGTAAATCTAAGGTTTCAACCCGCGGTCGGAGCAACTTACCGTTACTCAATGCACCTGACCCTGAACAATCCGATGGGTGGAGGCCCGATCGACACCCGATGTGTCATCGGCATGCATATTGTGTCGGCTGAAAAGGGGAAGTTTAAGGTCGAGATTCGCTACTCCCAAGTCAAGGTGAATACGCCCCGCGGCGCTGCCGCCGCCCGAGATATTGAGGCGGGCGTTGCCGCGCAGAGTTTCGTTCGCACTGTAGACACGCGGTGGCGATCGCCCGAAGGTAGTGTCTTCGGCGGTTCATTTGACGTGCCCACGTTAGCGGATCATGCGGTGAAGGTCGGCGAACGCTGGTCCGCCCCCGTGCATAGCACGGGAGCGATCGGAAAGTTGCTGACCGATAAGGGTTTCGGCTCAAAGCTAACGGGATCCGCCAAGGAGGATAATATGCTCTCGAAGTTGGCGGGCAAAGTTGCAACGGTCAATACAACTTTGTCTGGAGTCCTCCACTTGGCGGTTAGCACCGGCGGTGCCGGCGCACCGATGAAGGTGAACCTTAAGGTCTCGGGCGGCGGCGAAACAAAGTTCGATTCTCGAACTGGCCTCATGCTCGCATCAAGCTCGAAGTCCGTCATTGAAATCGGACTCGGCGGGCAGGGTGTCAAGGTTACGAACAGTTGCGAGCTCAAGAAGCTGTAACCCGATCGTCAGCTTCCACCCTAAATGCAGGCTGGAAATCCGTCAACCGACCTTCAGCCACGCCCGGAGCTTTTCCAACTTCTTATCCCCAACGCCTTTTACCGACGCCAACTCTTCCACGCTCTTAAAAGCTCCATGTGATTGGCGATAGTCAAGAATCTTCTCCGCCGTCGCCGGCCCAATTCCGGGCAGAGTCTGTAGATCTGCCGATGTAGCGGAGTTGAGGTCGATCACCCGAGTTGGATGCTTCGCACCCTTCTGGGTTGAGTTCGGCGGAACCTCTTCCGCATCCCCACCTACTTTGGCGACCTTGGCCGGACGGGAAGAGTAGGTGCTTCGCGACGGAGCGTACTTCGGCTCAGGCGCATGCATGGTAGGCACTGGCGCTACGCCTTTCTTTGGGACGTACAGTTGAGAAGCATCCTCAAGCTTTGCCGCAAGGTTGAGCTCGTCCAGTTGGGCGTCGCCGGTCGCTCCGCCTGCCTTGACGATCGCATCATTGACTCGGTCACCAAGTGCAAGTTGATAAACACCCGGATTCTTGACCGCGCCCGCGACATGAATCACGATCACGGACGGGAGATCTGGCGCGATTTTTGCCTTAGGCGATATCGCAGAAGTTACGGGCGATTTTTCAATGACAATTGGCGCGGGCTTTTGCAAACGCTGACCGCCGATGTAAGTCATGGCTAGTACAAGGACACAAGCTAGCGCAACGTACCCAATACGCTCCCGTGGCGATAACTGACTGAACACGACGTTAGCAATTTAGCCCAAATTCGCGCTCCAGAAGCGCGAAACGCCATCCTCTTGTACTAACTCGAACGACGTCTTTGTGAATTCGAACCATAAATCGGTCGAGGATCAACGAACCGATATGAATCGTCCGCTCGCGCCCCGGCTCGATCCCGACGATCGCCGCCCGCTCCGAGTCGGTCATTTTCATCATCGCTTCGACTCCAGCACGAATCTCCTCCAACGAAAGACTCTGTCCGTGCACTCGGTTCGAATCCCAATCTGTCATGTGCTCGCGGATCGTGATCAAGTTCGTTCCCGTTGCGCCGAGAACCACCGCTGTCCCGGTGTCGTTGGGCATTTCCGGCACGTTCAACACTGTGTCCAGGTGTAGCGTGGCGTGCCGAATTGCCATCGCATCGGGTGTTTCGCCTGGGAGTAAAGTGCCTCGAAGTCCAAGAGTGCCCACGGGGAAGCTCTTTTCAAAGCAGGTTGTCCATCCGTCGCCCGTCCTGTATGCAACAACCAGTTCCGTGCTTTGCCCTCCCGGGTCGATGATGGCAAGTCGATTCTCCCTTGCGAACACTGGATCGCTCGCCACCGAAAGGAAGCCAAGCTTTGCTTCGTCCTCACCCGAGAGGACCCGGATCGGCGTTCCCTGCGCCGACGCTAGCTTTTGAAATTCGGTGGTGTTACTTGCAATCCTCGCGGCCATGGTCGCGGCGGCGATCACCGCATCTGCGCCGTGGAGCTTTGCATCCGCGAACCCGCGACCCAACGCCGCCAGTGTCCGGTCCATCGCTGCCGCGCTCAGCAGGCCCGATTCCTTCGTTCCTTCGCCGAGGGCCGTTACCGTGCTTGTCTCAAAGACTGGACGCCAGTGGTCGTCAAGAAACTCTGCAACGAGAAGTAAAACGGAGTTCGACCCAATGTCAATGACTGCTTTTCGGTTCATAGGTAATGGTGTTGGCTCAGGCGGCGACAAGCTTATCTCACCCTGGCGTTCGCGCCCATAATGAAGCGCATGGCAAAGCTGCTCGGTATCGACGTCGGAACATCCGGCTGCAAAGTTCTGCTGATCGATCAGAACGGCACCGTACTGAAACAGGTCGCGGCTGAGTATCCCCTCAGCGTGCCCCGTCCCCTTTGGTCAGAGCAGAACCCAGAAGACTGGTGGGGCGGAGTGCAGAAATGCCTTGAGGAAATCGACGAACCAAATGTCGATGCGATTGGGTTATCAGGACAAATGCACGGCGCGGTGTTTCTAGATCGTAACAGCGAAGTGATCCGTCCTGCGATTCTTTGGAATGACCAACGTACGGTTGCGGAATGCGAGGAGATCGACGCCTCCGTTGGACCCGAAAACGTCCTCGCTATCGCCTGCAACCCACCGTTAACCGGATTTCAACTTCCAAAACTGCTGTGGCTTCGAAACAACGAACTGAGTAACTACCACCGTGTCTCAAAGTTGCTGCTGCCAAAAGACTACATTCGATTCAAGCTAACGGGCCAAATGGCTACCGAGGTGAGCGACGCATCCGGGACCGGCATCTTTGACGTTCCAACTCGTCAATGGTCGACTTCAATGATGGATCGCCTTGAGATATCGCGTGACCTGTTTCCACCCTGCTTTGAGTCTTCAGACGTCAGCTCAAAAACGCCGCAAGGCATTCCGGTTGTCGGCGGCGGCGGCGACCAAGCGGCCGGCGCGGTCGGAACCGGTGCCGTAGTTCCCGGAGTGATCAGCGTTAGCCTCGGCACGAGCGGCGTCGTCTTCACGTCGATCGAGACCGCAGGTTACGATCCCAAAGGCGCTGCCCACACCTTCTGCCATGCGAACCGGGCGTGGCACGCAATGGGCGTCATGCTCAGTTGCGGCGGCTCGCTTCGCTGGTTGCGCGATTCGATTTTTACGGGCGAATCTTACGATTCCATCGCAGCAAGTGCCTCTGCCGCCAAACTCGGAGCGGACGGCCTCACCTTCTTGCCTTACCTATCTGGAGAGCGATGTCCCCACAACGATCCCTACGCTCGCGGAGTCTTTACTGGCTTGACTCTCGCCTCGGATCGCAGCGCGATCGCACGTGCCACGTTCGAGGGCCTCAGTTTCGGACTGCTCGATGCTCTCAACGTCCTCAAAGGCCTTGGCGCGACCGCGTCCGAACTGAGGGTCACGAGCGGCGGAGCGAAAAGTGAGTTCTGGCTACAAATGCTGGCCGACGTATTTGAGGCTCCGTGCCAAACGCTTGAGTCAGACGAGGGCCCAGCCTTTGGTGCTGCTGTGCTCGCCGGAGTCGGCATCGGAATTTGGCCGGATGTCGCATCGGCGTGTGCGAAAACAATAAGAGTTCGCCGTAGGATTGAACCTCGCGGCGAAAGCTATCACGCTGCTTACGCTCGGTTCAAATCATCATATTCGAGCAATCGCGATTGGTTCCGCTCATAAGTACCAACGAACCTTTCCCAAAAAGAAGGTGATTGGGGCATAATTAGAAAGCGTTGCTATGCCCTGCCTAACGGTTGAGTTTAACCTGCTCAGGTAACAAGCGACGATTCCATTGGAGAACCGACGAATTCATCATCATGACGATCGACCAGAACCAGACGCTAAAGGGTGAGGAACAAGCCCAGATTGCGGTAGACACCGCAGTGGCGTCCGACCAGCCCGCCGTAACCTCAGACGTTACGGATATGACCCCTTCCGAAGCGCCGACTGACGGCGAATCCGTGACCGCAAACGCGGTGGCGACTCCTGAAGCAGAAACCGCTCCCGCCGTCGTAACTGAAGAAGTTACTCAGGCAGTGGTTGCCGAGACCCCAGCGCCCGCCGAGCTTGAGAGCGAACATACGGCCGAGCCAGTAGCGACAGTGGAATCCACTGTCGAAGCTGAGCCCGCCGCCGTAGAACCTGAAGCAGCGGCCGTGCCCGAGGTCATCGCAACGCCGGAACCGGTAGCCGCCCCTGAGCCAGCCCCCGTCGCACAGACATCCGCACAGGATGACGCTGCGCTGTTTGACTCTTACATGAGCGGCGAACTGCAGATCGACGCGGACGGAGGAGAAAGCGGATTTAAGCGACTCTCCAAGGGCGATCGCATTGAAGCCACCGTTATCCACGTTGAGAAGGACAAAGTCTTTGTGGACCTTGGAACGAAAGCGGAAGGCATCATTCCGCTGGGCGAACTGAGCGAGCACAATCTGGAGACCGCCAAGGGCCTGTTCAACGTAGGTGACAAGATTCACGTCATCGTGTTGCGCCCCGAAGGTGCTGAAGGTAATCCGATCGTCTCCAAGCGCAAGGCCGATTTCGAGTCGACTTGGGACACCATCGAAGAAGCGTTCCGAACGGAAACGATGATCACCGCAAATGTTGTTGATCGCGTCAAGGGCGGCTTGGTCGTTGATGTTGGAGTACGCGGATTCGTCCCGGCGACGCATGTCGGCTCCGGAAAGCTGCGTAACATCGAAAAGTTTGTGGGCCAGCCCATGCAGCTAAAGGTCATTGAAATTGACCGCGAGCGCAAGAAGGTCGTCCTCTCCAACCGTCAAGCGGAAGAAGAGCGACGCGCGGCTGCCAAGGATTCAATCTTCAAGCAGGTCAAGGCTGGAGACATCATTGAAGGCGCAGTCCGACGATTGACCGATTACGGTGCGTTCGTCGACCTAGGTGGAGTTGATGGCCTGTTGCACATCTCAGAAATGAGCTGGGCGCGGATCAACCATCCGAAAGAGATTTTCAAAGAAGGTCAAAAGATCAAGGTCATGGTGCTTCGGCTCGATGCTGAGGTCGGCAAGATCTCGCTCGGACACCGCCAGGTACTGCCTGATCCTTGGAATCTCATCAAGGAAAATTATCGAAACCAGCAGACGCTCAAGGTAACGATCAGCCGGATCGTTCAAAGCGGAGCATTCATCAAGCTTCCGGAGGGCGCAGAAGCGTTCATGCCGATCAGCGAGATGAGCTATCGCAAGATCAAGCGTCCGCAAGACGTGATCGAAGAAGGTCAAGAAGTTGACTGTCAGATCATTGACCTCCGACCCGACGAGCGACGAATGGTTCTGTCCATGCGTGCGATCGGCGGCGGTGGCGGTGGAGGCGATTCACGCAGTTCCGTTTCCGTACCTCCGACCTCTGGCTACGAAGAAGACATGCGCCGAGCTGATCGCAGCAAGAGCGCTAAGAAAGGCAAGAAGGGAGCCGGACGCGGTCGAGATGACTTCGAAGAATTCGAGGACCTCGGCGGCCGACGCGGCTTCGCAACCAGCGGTGCCACCATCGGTGAGCGCCTTGGGATGCTCAAGGGTTTCTTGGGCCGCGAAGAGGATGAAGAAGAGGCCGAGAAGGTGGAGGGCGAGGCGACTGATGCCGAGCACACTGAAGCCCCTGCTGCGGTCACACCGGTCGTAGAGGCGGCTGCCCCTAAAGCAGCAGCGCCCGAGGCCGTTGCCGCTGAAACGGCAGTGCCCGAAGCGGCAGCACCCGAAACGGATGCACCCGAGACGGCTGCGCATGAGACGGCTGCGCATGAGGCAACCAAAGAGTAACGTCTCTGCGATTGCTCCGATTAACTCTCGCCCTGGTTAGCCAGCGCGAGAGTTTTTCATTTCACCCCGCCCGGATCTCTCGCAAGGCTGTTCACAAAAGATTGGTAACCTCAACCCGTGCGAATCGCGGTTACCGGTGGCATCTGTTCCGGCAAGTCAACTATTCTCCAATGTTTTCAGAATGCGGGCGTGTCGATTTCCTCCGCAGACGAGTTCGCGCGCGAGGTTTTCGCAGAAGGGGAAACGCAGGCACGGCTCGCGGAGCTTCTTGGTACGGAGCCGCCGGTCTCTGGTGACCACGTGCGGAAAGCCCTGGCCGAATCAAGTCACCTGCGACGCCAAATTAATCAGATCATGCATCCGCCGATTCGGAGGCGAATGCATGAGGCTGGCTGCACCGTTCATGAAGTGCCTTTGCTGATCGAAACGTGTACTCAGTCGAGGTACGACTTCGTCTTCCTCGCCTTGTGCCACGAGGCGGAGCGCTTGAAAAGGATCAGCGCCCGTTACGGCGAGGGGGTGGCCGCGCCGGCCATTCTCGACACGCAACTGAGCGACCAGGCAAAATTGCCGTTTGCCGATGAAATTATCCGAACGGATTGCGGTCTCGATAACGTCCAGCAGGTGATTGACAATTGGGTGAGTGAGTTCGTTGCCTTCTGATGGTGATCGTGCTATACTCAGCCCGGCTTGGACGTCAGCGTCGCGCGAGCGAGCGATTTCGTACAAGTCATGAGGAATGATTTTCAGCTTGACAGCGTTAGGTTGCCTGACCGGGGTATCGTTGCGATATCGTCGGTCTATTGAAGTCCACGGACTTCATGACTTCACGCCAGCTTGCTGGATGCCGCAAGGCAAAAAACCAAGAGGATTGGACAAGGAGGACGCGTCATAGTGAGGCGGTTCATCAAATCGTTGCCAGGAAAGATCGTAAGCCACTTCGTTGTATTAGCGCTGTTGCTACAGACATTTTCATTGGCTCTGTACAGCAAAGCGTACGCGCAGATTAACACTCTGCCAACGTGGGCTGTCGTAGAATTTAGAAACTTAAAGTCAGCAGGAACATCGTTTGGGATCGCGGCCGCAGCCGCCGTGAACACAGAATTCGGAAAGGGTGGTCAATACGACGTGTTGCCCATCGCGACGGTTGATCGAGCGATCACCGATCTCGGAATCTCTTCACCCCCAAGCACGATGAACTTGCTCCGAATCGGTCAGCAACTCAAGGCGACCACGATTGTAAGCGGCGATGTCGTTAACTATCGAGTCATCGCTGACAGTGCGGGCAAACAGGCTCAGGTCACACTGCGCATTGTTATAACCGACGTCGCGTCGGGCACGCCGATCAACGGCACAGACGTGACGGCAAATTCGACGTTGCGCCCCAACGCGGTCGATGATTCTGTGTTGATCAACGACGCTATCAGCGTCGCTGCTCAGCTCGGCGTCACGAAGATCGTTGGTCAGACGCTTCCAACTGGCACCGTTTTGAACACTCAGACGGACACCGCCTTAATCAACCAGGGTTCGCGGACTGGTTTCAAGGTCGGCCAGAAGGTCATCGTTCTGCGTGGTCGGCGACAAGTTGCCACCGGTACGATTTTCGAAGTCGAGCCAGATAGCTGCTACATGCGAGTCGATCGGCTTATCCTCGGTGTTCAGCCGAACGACAAGGTTCGAGTCGTATTCGACCCGCCAAGCATTCGGATCGACCCGGTGACGGGTGAGCCTAATGTGGTGCGCCCACGCCAGCATGGCGATAGCGGAGCACTGGTACAAGTTCTGCTTGTTCTTGGTCTCCTTGCTGCCCTCGTCGGCGGTTCGGGTGGACACGACTCAAGCACGCTTTCGCAAGTAACGGCGGAGGCAAGTAGCTATCCGACATTTGCAGGCGCTCCGGCGGTTCTCGTTTCATGGCGAGCCAACGGCTTTGCCGGTGGAAACTTCAACCGCTTCGCCTACCAGATCTGGAGAAACGACGTGTTCGATTCGCCAGTCCTCGTTGTGACCGGTCAGAACAACTCGGCGTTCGACCTTGATCAGACGCGAAACGTCACGTTCTGGAATCAAACAAAGGTCGGCGGTGACACGTGCGACTTCCCAAGCGACCCTCGAGGCAGCGCTGCTTCCCCGGCGGGCGTATCGGTTGGGCGACCTTATCAATATGCGGTCGAACTCATCTACACGCGTCTTTCCTCAGACCTGCCTGACGGCGGCTCCACCGGCTCTTCCGGCGGCACCGCTGGAACGGGCGGAACTGCAGGAACAGGCGGCACAGCGGGCACTGGCGGTACGACTGGTACCGGCGGCACGACTGGAACCGGCGGCACGACTGGCGGCGGCACCATCGGTGGTACGACTGGGACCGGCGGCACCACTGGCGGCGGCACTGCAGGCACAGGTGGCACGGCAGGAACTGGTGGTACTGGTGGCGGTTCGACGACTGGTGGCGGAGCAAGCAATTGCTACTTCCTCGGAAGCCGAATCAATGCCATCGGAATCGCGACGCCTTTAGCGCGACCGACGCAGATCTTCCCGACACCGAGCCAATCGGTTTCGACGCCAATCTCATTCCAGTTCACATCTGGTGTGAATACGTTCCCGATAACGTGCGAGTACATCGTACAGCTGTCGACTTCGCCGAACTTTACGCCAGGCGCAGGAACGTATGCAGATCCGAAACTGAAGTTCGTTTCGAACAACGGTGGAACGGTTTCAACGCCGTCATTCGATACCGCAGCGGCATCTGTGCCGGTGGCGATTCGAAACTCACAGACGGTTTATTGGCGAGCTGGAGTCCGAAATCTTTCGGACAGGCCAGGCCCTGCGAAGGACGAGTTCACGGGTCTCCGCTATGTATTCAGTCAATACAGTACGTTCACCCGACCGGGCGGCGCTCCGCCACCCCCATAGACGAAACAACCGTTTCGCTTGTCCATCCAAACATACATCTCCACTCGCGAACGATTCGCGAGTGGAGATAGTCTAAACAGAAGAACCATATGAATCGGATTCGAAAAGTTATCGCTGGCGCTGCGTTCGGTGCCATGGCTGCGGGTGCGCAAGCTCAGTTTCATCCGGCGTGGGAAGATGTGTGCTATAGCAGCACTGACACCACCACTGCCATCTACAGCACGGACTATGGCCGCAACGTTGTTGGCAATAGTCTGTTCCGCGCCACAACTGGCCTCTCAGGGACCGTCTACTTCGGCAAGAACTGTTACGTCAGCGGTGCAAACGTTCCTGTCGTCGGCGGCCTTGGTTTTGGCCTGGGGTCGCTTGGCTCCGTACAAGACGGCGGCTTCGACGACTTCATGGAACTGACAATGGGAATGCCTAATGCGCCCGCTTGTCCGTTCAGCTACGCGATGACTGTACGTCAGGCCCAAGACGGCACGGGCGAAACCAAGTCTCGGTTTGGCGCGAATGGCCTGTCCGCCTTCTACGTCGGCGCAAGCGACAACTACATGATTGTCGAAACCACAAACGACAGCATTTTTGTGCAGTTGCGAGTTGACGTAATCGGCGATACGGCGCGATGCCAATGGAGCCTCACGAACACGACCACGACCCCGTACAAGGTTGGCTTGATGTACGGCGCTTGGGCCGCTCTGCTCCGAAATAATTTTGACAACACGGATGTCTTCGGGTACGACCGAGATCGCCTCTATGTCACCACGCCCGGTCACAAGCCGCTCTCAATTCAAACTCGGTACGTACGAACTGGTAGCGACACGAGCCAGCACCCACCAAAGTGGCCGATGGTGCCATATGCGAATTTTGCGTGGTCTCAGGCGAATGCCTGGGGACTGCACGTTGTTAATTCGCCGTCAGACCCATTTGCTTCCGTATCCGACCAAACTTCAGTTGACCAGTTTGACATCGGATCGCAATCTTTCATTCTTGGCTCACCCGGCGGATTTACGTCAACAATGCCGGACACTGTATTTGATGACCTGCTCTTTTCTCTCGGATTTGGTGGCGCTGGATGCGCCTTCCTGCAGCGGTGGGACCCAACCGGAGTTTCCGTTTCGTCAGGTGGTGCCGCGGCAACCCGAACCATCGTCGCCTACTACCGATCGACGAATGCGTTCTCAGACTACGAGAGGCCTTACTCAGCAGTTATTGACGGTCCGCGCGTCGTCGCACTGAGTCCGTCAGATCCGTACTCTTTCAGTCCCAACCCCGGCGTTATCCGAGTCTATATTGATAACACGAGAGGATTCACCACCGTAGATCGCGAAGTGCCGCTTGACGACATTCGAGTTACCCTTGATCTTCCGGCCGGCATTGGCGACGCAAGCGACATCACGAAAACCCGGATCACGAAGTTCATCGCGGAAATTCTTCCTCGAGAAACCGGATTTGTCGACTTCCCAATTCAGTACGACAACAACACTCTCGGGCCGAAGACGTACACCGTCACGATCACACCGAACCCCGGCAAGATCAAAACCATCACCGGTTCGATGAACATTGCCGCTCAACCGAGACTCTTCGTGCAGGCGACAACGACAGGCACGACGGCCCTGCTCGTCGGTTCTCCTTGGAATTACGCCGACACCTCATGGGCGACGATCCTCAGCGGTCGGACACTCCACGGCGGCGACGCGACGCTGGACTTCAAACCGGACCGAGACTTCCAGACTTGGACTTGGGACGCTACTCTTCAGGAGTACGTTATCCAAACGAGTCCGCAGCGAGGCAAAGGATCGTTCATTGTTGCAAATCCGACGTCACGACTCGCGACCGACGCCGCTCTGATCGCTCAGAAGGGTGTTATGCCGCTCGACGGTGGGCCATCAACCCCCGGCGACTACGCAAAGGGCGCTGCACTCATCAACCTGAAGCTTGGCTGGAACCTAATCGCCAACCCCTACAACTATGCATTCCAAATGGGACAATTGGTCGGCGTTCTTGATCGAGGCACAACCGCCTATACGTTCCAAGAACTGACGGCACAGGGCAAGATCACGGGCAACCTCGCGTATTGGGATGCGATCACTCAGTCCTACCTGTACATCACAGGTCTGGCTGATTTCGTCCAGCCGAACGCGGGTTACTGGCTGTTCGCCAACGAACCGTTGACGCTCGAGTTCCCGCCGGTCTTCGACACGTTTATTCCGGCCGGAACAGGCGGAATCTCAGGCAACAACAAAACCTGGCAGATGCAAGTCATCGCCAGCCAGCCGAATACGAAGGCATTCGACAGTCAGGCGTTCATCAACTATGTAGATACGAAGACGGTCTCCAAGTCGCTCTTCGCCTACAAGCCGCCGATGTCGCCGCTCAAGAATGCGATCTCAACCGGCTTTGATAAGCAGGTAGGACGTTCGCTCATGCGCCTCGCCAAGACCGCGACAAACTTGACGGGCACGCAGACATGGGCGTATTCGGTTGAAACACGCGCCGCCGGTGCGGTGAAGCTAACCTTCCCCAACATGCGGCAACTCCCTGCCGCCCTTCGCGTTCGGCTCTACGAGCAGGGATCTACCCGGTTCACCGACCTGCGAAGCAACCCAACCTACGTCTATTCCGCGGCCGCGCGGTCGACGAAGGTATTCAAGATCGTCATCGATAACATCGGTCGATAATCTAAAATTGGGCCGAGCCGTTGGCTCGGCCCAAACCAACTCTTTCAAATGCGCCGTCTCGCCCTCTCGATAGCCTTCGGCCTCATTTGTGTCGTGGCATTTGCAGATGCGGGCGCTATCCGGGTGTCCTCCTTTCCAAACCTGACTGTTGCAGACGGTCGCAGCACGGTCACGATCACTGCCGAAATTCGCCAGTCAAACGGTCGACCAGTCCCGGACGGAACGCAGGTTGCCTTTACAACCACGCTCGGCAGTTTTCGCGAATCGATAGCCACCTGCGCGAATGGCTTTGCGAGAGTCGTTCTCGTTGCCGGGTCGACTGCGGGCTTTGCAAAGATTACGGCGTCCGCCATAGGAGTCGAGGCTGCTCCCGCCGCCGTCGAGTACGAATTCGTCGCCGATCGTGAGGCGCTAGAAACCGCTCGCGACTACATCGAAGTCGTAACAACTGGCTACATGCAGTACGCGCCGAACAACCGGCTTATCGCTGCCGCAGGCCCAAACAACGGCGTAACCATTCGATTTCGAGACATCGAGGTAACGGCGGACGACGTACAACTCAACACCTCAACGTACGAACTTCGCGCGCGAAAAGCGAAGATGAGAATCGGCAAGGTGACAAAGAACTATGACTTGCTGTATATCCGCTTGAATCAGAAGCGGGGGTATGGCACGACAACGTTCATGCTCGAGAGACCAGAAACCTTCTCGTTTTCAACCAAGAATTTAACTGGGCTGGTCGAACGAGAAAACGGAAGCCTTGCCGTCGCGCAGCCAGAATTGCGATATGGCCTGGTCGAAATCAACGGCTCCAGAACTGTGCCATCTCCGACCCGCGCATCCGCGTCTACGTTTGCTTTTGAGGACTTCGACGTTCCGCCTTCCGCAGTTCTGGCTCGGAAAGCTGTCGTGTTCCCCGCGCGACGCATCCAGTTCCAGCAAGCAGAAATTTTGGTTGCCAACCGGTCGATCATGAAATTGCCGCTGTACCAGTTGAACCTCACAACTGACAGCCCGATGGTGATGGATCAGCTGCTAAACGTCAACAACAGTCAGCTCGCCGTCAATTACCCGTACTACCTCACCCTCGAACCGGGCCAAACCAGCCTCCTGAGATTCAGAACCGGTGAATCGTACGGTCGCGGAACATCTGTCGATCACGGTGTTTTCCTCGACTACGAATACAACTGGAACAAGGGCGACAAACTTGATGGGGGCGCGTTACTCTACGGAATCGGTCGGTCCGACTGGGGCCTCGGTCTCCACCAGTACCAACGCCTTGACTCGCGTAGCTCCATGTACGTCCAGCTCGAAGCACCGCAAGGCAAGACTTTGCAGGGCACCACAAGCCTAGACCGGCACTTCGACGGCTTCCAATCCAATATCGTTGCCTCAGGGTCCCAATTCAGAAACGGCAAAGACTATTACACCCAACACTCGATGTCATTCTCACTGGAGAAAGACCCAGTTAAGGTCGGGCACTTGCCTTTCAAGCTGTTCTACGGACTGTTCGCCACAAGCCAACAAAACACTTATCTCAATCGATCGCAGTCGCCAATGGGTCTCTCGTTCCGCGGCTCGTCGGATGCCGTTCGTTTAGACCGAGTCATGAGCTTGACGACCGGGTTTGAACTTCGAAAGCAGACGGGATCAGCGGTTAAGACTCCTCTCGCGATGCTTGCAAATGTGCGGGTCAGCCGACAGGCAAGCAAAAACCTCACCCTTCATCTGTCGTACGACTTCGTTCGTGACGGGTTCGACGACTCGCGATTTGGCAACCACCGTTTGAGTCTTCAGTCGTACTACCGAGACGGCCGTGTCAATTTCAACCTTCTCGTCGGCAAGAGCCTTGATGCGGTGCAGACCCATGCATTTGGTGATCTTGGCTACGAATTCTCGAGGCTGTGGCGATCTGGCTTTCAGTACACCTACGAGCGAGCGTCGAAGTACGTTGACTACGTGTACGTCGTCGGCTACCGAATCGGCTGGCGAGAGGTCGGTCTAACGTGGTCCAAGAACACTCACCGAATAGGATTTCAGCTACTAGGTGCGTCGCTCAATTAGTCTCTTGTTAGTTCTGAACCTCGCCATCTTGGCTTCTGGCCAGTCCTTTGGCAGGTTTGGTCATCACTCTTACGCCCCCCTCCCCGACATCTTTCTGGATACGGTCGGCATAAAGTCGAAGCATCCTGCCGCCGATATGATCCGGTGGGAAACCCCGATCTCAGTCTGGCGCCCGGTCGAAACGTCTGAATATGAGCAAACCGTCTTCGCGACTGCCAATCCGGGTGGGCCGAGCAAATTTCGTTACAGTCTCCTCGCACCCGGTGCGGAGATCTACTTCGAAAAAGGAATCAAGCTATACGTTCGCTCAACGGCTAGCCCCTACCTGACATGGGACAAGGGATCGGTCTCTGAAAATGTCCCGACTCCAAGCTCTACCTGGCTCGGGCTATCGTTTCGTGACGAACAGCCGCCGTGGATACTGTCCTTTTCAAGCGCTGCACCGAGCCTGATCGTCCGAGGTGCGCCTGGACAGTGGACCGTCGAGAGTCCAGAATACTCAGGCTGGGTCCACGTCGGCTTGCCGCTTGGTAAAGAGACGCTGGCCACAAACTCTGCCGCGAGTCTGGGCCTCTTCGCTAAGCGGTGCAAGCAGGCTCTGCCCCTTTTCGAAAAGCCGCTGCCAAAGCTTCGCAATTTATCCATTCGGAGCGATACCCGTGGAGTCGTCGCCACTTGGAGCTTTGATCGCCCCGGAGCGTTGCTACCCCCCGGGGCCCGCTTCGCCGAACTCGGTGGTTATCCGATCTCGATTCGATCCAAGACGAACGCCTTTCCCATGCAAACTGAGGATGGACCCCTCGAAGCCCTGAACGGCCCAGAGCTCAACGTGTTCTTTCCGGTCAGGCGAGTGCCTGCGGGCAGAGCGGTTACGGCCGGAAAGCGAGTGACGCGGGGCGTCGCTTCTGCATCCCCCTTGGATGTCCCAACCGTGATGGAGCTTGGATTCGAAAACTTGCTTGCCGATCGTCCAATCGCCGCCAAAAAAGCCGCCGAGGAAACCCTCGCCCAGTTCTTTGACCAAGCGACCTTTGTGCGTGAGCCGTGGACAAACCAACTCATGCCGTTCGCCGCGGACGGGTCCGGAATCGACTTGGCTGCTGCAAATGCCTTCTTGCGCCAAGTGATCAGCAAGACCTCCTCCGATTCACCGGAACCAAACTCCCTTCTCACGTCAGTCTCGTGGCGTCTAGACTGGAACACTTGGCGCTTGAGTGTGAGTAGCAACGACGGAGCTCGTCGGGCCGCCGCATGCGCGGCTCTCGCCGCCGCGCTCTCAGACGACCCCGAGAAACGCCTGATTGCCGGGATGATGCAAGCCGGACTCTCCGCCCAGCGCGGCATCGAAATGTGGCGCAAACGATTTGATCCCGCTCGCCCAGCTCAAAAACTCCTCGAACCTTGCCTCGGATTAAGGCAGGTAATTTTTTCGCTCGATGGCGATCCAGAAGCAGATAACCAATTTGGAATCGGGCTCTTCAGTCCAATTCGCTGCCTTTCAGCCGCTCCCGTAGACTGCTTGAAGTCCGACAAATACAGCCTCGAATGGAATGCCAGCGACTTGAAGGCAGGAGTGATGACCTTCGACGCCGCGTTGCCGCTTGGATTCTTCGGCCGGCAAAACTTGCCTCGTTGCGAGTCGGCATCTGCATTCGGATTGGCGGAAATTCGATACACGCCAGCTGCGATCGGACGATGCATTGCCGATCTGCTACTCGCGTCATGGGCAAACGACTTGCCGTCGAGCGCACCGATCCCGACATACAGCGAACTTCGTCGCTAGGTCCCGGTCAGTCCGGGGCAGTTCTGCTCGACCTGAGTGAATCCGCCAGGGATTTCCGCAACATTTCGGAAGCCCGCCCCCAAGAGGATCGAAACCCCGATTGGGGACCGCCCTCCCGCCGCGCAGTGCACCGCAATGCGGCGATCGCGAGGAATGGAGTCCAGCGTCTGCGATAGGTAGCCGAGAGGGGCATGGAACGCTCTCGCGACGTGGCCCTCGTTCCACTCGCGCGTACTGCGGATGTCCAGCACGAAGTCATTAGGTTGCAACTCCGAACACTGAATGCACGGGACCCCGATCGCGTTCGCACCTTGGACCTCAGAGGGCGGCATCCACGACGAAACGACGTCGAGTCCAATTAGGAACATATCGTCGCGGGCCTGGTTAGCCCGATCTTGGGATGATGCAATTAAGGTGACAGGCTCGTCATATGCGAGCAACCACCCCGCCCAATTCGCAAAGCTCCGACCCGAAGGGATCGCAATTGCCGTTGGGAAATAGCCCGTTCTCAATTCGCTCGACGACCGCACGTCGACGAGCCGACCCGTCGGGTTTGGTGATCTTGGGACATCAACGGCGGCGTCGAGAATTGCGGGACCAGATTTATTGAGCCGCTTCATCATCGCAAAGTAAGTTGGAGGCTCCGGCTGCCCCATGAGGACCTCCTCGACAAACTCATCCTCGGTTTTGCATTGAAACGCCCAGTTCGTTTGCCGCTCGTACCCTAGGCTCGTCACCGGACTCCCGCCAAGGGATTTGCCGCAAGACGAGCCCGATCCATGGCCGGGCCACAAAAGGAGCGAGTCCGCCATCTGTCGAAGAGTTTGCAGTGACCGGTACAGAGTCCGAGCTCCGGCTTCCATCGTGCCCTCGATCTTGGCCGCACGCTCAAGTAGGTCCGGGCGCCCCATATCTCCGACGAACACAAAGTCACCGGTGAACAGCGAATGTGGCATCTCGCCGGTTGGATGGTCGGTCAGCAGGAAAGCAATGTGCTCGGGCGTATGTCCAGGCGTGTGGATGACGCGCAGCGAAAGGTTACCAATGCGAATTATGTCGGCGTCACGCAAAGAAACGTGGGCATATCCGTACTGCCAATCAGGCCCGCCTGCGTCGCTCAAGTAGATGTCAGCGCCGGTGGCGGCCGCCAACTGGCGCGCGCCTGAAAGGAAGTCCGCGTGGATGTGGGTCTCAGTGACGGCGATGATCTTTAGGCCTTGAGCCGCCGCCATCTCAACGTACTGCCGAATGTCGCGTAGCGGATCAATAACGATGGCTGTGCCCGTCCTCGCGCAACCAACAAGGTAACTCGCCTGCGAGAGGCGTTCGTCATAGAAGTTGCGAATGATCACGGGCTCGTCCTCAAGGTCCCTTCAATCTTAGCCGATGGGAAATATCATTGCACCTAGCAAATTCATGCTCGCCGTTCACTGGACCGTCGTCGTCCGATGACCAAACTCAGCGAGACTGCCGTCGAGAAAATTGCGAAAAGTATTGCGGTGATCGCCGGCCACCGCTGAGGTTTAGGAAGCGTAATTTCCACCACTCGGTTTGAGTTTTCCCCAATCGCAATCGGCGAGCTCAATCGGCGGCCCTTCGGGTCAAATGAATCCGAAATTCCGAGCGAAGCTGCGCGCACAACGGGCAAACCCGTCTCAATCGCGCGCCACCGCGCGCCAGCGTGCAGTTGCTGAGGTGCCGCCGACCCCATGTACCAGTCGTCAATGCTCATCACCGCAAGGAGCTCCGACTTATTCCAGAGTTGGCGGTACGCGATGTCCGGGAAGAGACCCTCAAAGCACAGAATCGGTCCGACGGTTACCTTTCGTAGGGAAAGGGCACGGACGCCATCCGGACCGGCGGACAGGTCTCCGCTCGGCAGTTTGAACGCCTGGGCGATCGCCGGAAAAGTCGAGCGAAATGGCACAAATTCGCCGAAAATGACGAGACGCGTCTTATGCGCTACCTGCCAACGACCGTCCCAACCCAAGGCACTTTGATAGGTCGGTTCCGCACCGTACTGGATCCCGAGCACCACCGCGACCCGCTGATCAAAATTGAATGGGAGCGAAGGTGGCAAGCTACGCACTCGACCTCCGACCCCTTCCGGCAGTACGAGCAGGTCGCACTTTTGCGAAAGCGCCTCGCGCAACGCTCGATTGATCCGAGGCTCCAGCTCGTTCGCCTCGATTTTGGGATCTCCGAACGCCATGTCGAGACCCGGCTGGACGATCATCACTTTCAGCCGGCGCCCCTCTACGGGCAGCAAGTAGAGACAAATAGAAATCACGAAAAGCGTGACCACCGCAGCCCCCGCCTTCGCCACCCATTGCTTAGGAGCGATTTCCCGTTTCCACCGTGCAAGGACGAGCAAGTTGACAAGTACTACTGTTGCCGAAACGGAGAAGACACTGCCGACGTGCGCAACTTGTACGACGGGCAAGTATTCACGAACAGGATTCGCGGCCAGTGCCCAGGGGAAGGCAAACATCGGTACGTACGAACGCAAGAGTTCGACCGCCGCCCAGGCGAACGGAACCTTCCACCAAGCCTCCTTTTCGAACGCGCGCTGTGCGAGAAGGCCGAAAATTCCCCAGAAAGGAGCGATGATGCAAGTCCCGAGGACCAACGTCAACCCTCCCGCCGCCAAGCTCGATGTCCACTTTCCCACGAACTGACCAAGCCACACGAGCTGAGATCCCGCGAAGATCAGCCCAAACCAGAGCCCGCTCCGCCACGCATGTCGTCGGTCCGATTCAAGGATCGCGAGTAACCACGGCACGAGCGCGATGCAAGCCAAGAAGCCGAGAGCAGAGAATTGGCTGGCAACTCCGAAAAGCGCAGCCGAGACCCACGCGGGAGCATATACTCGCAGTCGCTTCGCCACCGCTCGATTGTACGCCTGACGGCGACTCGAGACAAACGCGTCAAAATATCTGTTATGCCCAAATGCGTAGTTTTGCTGTCCGGAGGCCTCGATTCTGCGACGTGCATGGCTATCGCGCACGCAGAGGGTTTTGACTTATACGCTCTGACCGTCGACTATGGGCAGCGACACGCTGTCGAGGTCGAGGCAAGCAAGAGGGTTGCCAGCGCCGCTGGTGCCGCAGAGCACCGATTTGTAGGCGTTCAACTGGACGTCATCGGCGGGTCTGCCCTCACTGATTCGATTGAAGTCCCGAAAGACCGTGACCCAGCTGCCGTGACGGGCGTGCCCGTGACCTATGTGCCGGCGCGCAATACCGTCATGCTCGCTCTCGCTCTCGGATACGCGGAGGTCGTCGGCGCGAACGACATTTTTGTCGGCGTGAATGCCGTCGACTACAGCGGGTACCCAGACTGTCGACCGGAGTTCGTCGCCGCTTTCCAAGACCTCGCTCGTGTAGCCACGAAGGCAGGCGTGGAAGGTGCGCCGCTCACCGTGCACGCGCCACTCATGCAAATGACGAAACCCCAGATCATTCAGACCGGGATGCGTCTTGGCGTGGACTACGGGTTAACCCACAGTTGCTACGATCCCGTCGATGCTAGGCCTTGTGAACGGTGTGACTCTTGCAAAATTCGAATGGCCGCATTCGCCGAACTCGGTCTCACTGATCCCGCTCTTTTGCGATCGCCATGACCTTACAGGAACGTAGCGAACTGGCGTGCGAGATTGGTCGCGCACAAGGCATTTTCGAAGTCCCTATTCGCGAGATCGAGGGGGCGGGGACCGTCAACTATGTCTTTGTGCATGGTCCGGACCAGGGAGAGCAGATCGTAATTCGATTCAACCGTGATCCGCTTGAATCGAGCGACTACGCAAAAGAGTTTTGGAGTTTGACTTCCGCCGCCAAACACGGTATTCCCGTGCCAGAACCGCTCGCGATCGGCAAGCTCAATGACGTGCCCTACATTGTGCAGCGGTTCGTACCGGGTCCCACCGCGCACGACGATCGTAGCGCTCAGCTCTGGTTCACGCTTGGCACCTACGCACGTGCCATCAACAAGATTCCGATCAACGATGCCCCAGACGCACTTTTCCCGAGGTTTGGTCGCGACCTGCGCGCCAATTGGCAAAAGCACGTTGCTTATAACCTTGCCGAGCTAACCGCGTCGGATGAGTTGCTCAAAATCGGTGTTTACGCGCCTGAAGAGCGCGACCTCATCGCCGCCGTTTTCAAGAAGCTCGAACAGGATAATCTCGAATTCGGCCTTACCCACGGAGACGTCGCGCCACAAAATGTGTTGCTACCTTCCGATGGGCCGCCCGTCTTGATCGACTGGGGTTCGGCATGTGTGGGGATCGTCGGAGTCAGCGACTATCTACGCATCTATACCGATCCTCAGTTTTCGGAAGCAGACTTGATTTCCTTCGCGGAAGGATACGGCACTCCCATTCCGGAAATCGCCGAGTTGATGCAGGACGTCTTACTCCTCAATCGGATTGACGTGGTGCGGTGGGCGATCGACAAACGTCCAGATCGCGTGGGAGAACTTGCTGGCGAGACGCGTGCGCTGATCATCCAGCGATTTCGCGCTTAACCTAAAGCCTCAGAGTACGATCACGCCGCGTCGAACGACACCTGTCCGCATGTCGGCGAACGCCTGATTGATGTCTTCTAGCGCATACTCCCGGGTCGCTAGCTTGTCGAGTGGCAGTTTGCCATCCAAAAACAGCTGGGCGTAGCGCACGAAATCTCGTGCCGGATCGGAGCTGCCGTAATAAGAGCCCATGACCGTGCGCTCGGATCGAACGAGCACCGCGCCGGGAAGATTTGTGGCCGTGCCCATCGGCGCTAGGCCAGAAAAGACGATAGTTCCGCCGGGTCGCGCGGCGGCGAGGCATTCTTCCTGAACGGCAGGAATCCCGACCGCCTCAAAGACGTAGTCGGCCCCGCGACCGCCCGTTGCGGCGCGAATGGCGTCCAGCCCGGGGGGCGCAACGGCGTGCGTCGCACCGAGATCAAGCGCGGCTTGTCGTCTTGATTCCAATGGATCAATTGCGATGATCGGGTTGGCGTCAGCGAGGACCGCCCCCATGATCGTCGAAAGTCCAACCCCACCCGCACCGAACACCGCGACTGAACTTCCTGGTTTCACCTGAGCGGTGTTCAGTACGGAGCCGATTCCCGTCGTCACCGCGCACCCAATCAAGGCCCCGACGTTGAAAGGCACCGCTTCCGGAATCACGACGCAGCAGACCCGCGGCACAACAACGTAATCGGCAAAGCATGCGAGTCCGCAGTAGTGATAGATGGGCTCGCCGCCGCTGGAGAGGCGAGTCGTGCCGTCCAGCATCGTTCCCGCCCAGATGGCGTCGGTAAAGGCCTCGCACAGGTTTGGCTTATGGTGGTTGCAGTAGAAGCACTCCCCGCACGAAGGCGCCCAGCTCAGCGATACGTGGGCTCCAAGATCCAAGTCCGGCACATCGGCTCCAAGGGCCTCAACCACGCCTGCCCCTTCGTGTCCTAACCCTGCGGGCAGTGGGTGTTTCGTGTCACCAGTGACCACATGCCAATCGCTATGGCAAACGCCTGCCGCCTTCACCTTCACCAAAACCTCGCCGGGACCAGGCGCGGCGAGGTCGACGCTTTCGACCTGAATCCGGCCCCCAACTTCACGCAACACAGCTGCTCTAATCTTCATACTCGCCTCGCCCAGGGTCTCGCAGAGCCGCTTTTACCCGTGAAACGTGACGAGTTAGGCATTCGACGGTCTTGCACCAACGGCATTTCAAGTCGGACAAAAATCGAACTCCATAGCCAAGACTTCATTCGCATGATGCTTGCTGCAAATCGACCGTAGAATTTCTTCGGCTTGGAGTCGCTCGCAGAAAATTGAAGCAGTTTGGTGGCGGCGAGAAGCGACCGCAGCCGCCTGCGGCCGACCGCCTGTTGAGCTGGGACGACAGCAAGCCAGTCAACTCCCATAAGCCTTTCGTCAGCCGTCATGAGCGGCGCTCGTTCGCAGACCGCAGTCGCGGCGATAATCCGGTCGAACGGATCGGCTTGAAGAAACCTCAAGGTTCTGGCGCGGATCGCTATCTCGTCGGTGACCGCCAGGCATCTTATCTCTCCAGTCATCAGCCAACGCCTCACGAGTGTTTCAGGCCCATACGGGCTGGAAACGCGGTCGTGCTCGACCGCCACCATTGTCTCATATATCGAGACAGAACTCATCGCAATCTGCCCAGCGTTTTGCAGTCGTTGCGTGCCTGCTGCGAAAGTTTTTCGGGGCTACTGTTGGGCCAGATCCAAACGTGTGTATCGATCAAGAGCACGCTAACTCGCCCCAGTCTGAAGGGTCTCCAATGGGACCGACGATGTCGCCAACAATCTGAACGTCGTCTCGAAACTTGCCAAACGTCACTCGATTGCCACTACCATCGATCCGGATCAGCTGAGCAATCGGACGCCCTCGCTTGGTGATCTGGATGACTTCACCGGATATTCGAACCTGCTCCAATAGTTTTAGAGCTTGGTGCTTATGCTCTGTCGCGGTGACTCGGATCATATGGCCATGATACATGGCCACTTACAGCTCATTGACGAACAACTCGACCAAGATCACGAGCTTGCTCGGATGCCCCTTTACCAAGCCAACCGGGGCTTGGGGCCTCTCCAACGGGGAACAATCCAATCAGAATCACTCTCGGTTTCGCGTTGGGGCTTCTCCTATGACCGATCACCGCGGGAACGGTGCCAACCTTTGAAAACGTACTCAACACGTGGTTTTGGCTCCACTATTCTTTTTGCAAAACGTCGAAATTCGGTGGGTTGACGACGAAGCCAAGGCGGCGATCGTTGCGATGCGGGAGCCAGCCCGCACAGCGGACATCGAGCGGACGGAAGGATACGTTCGCCTGCAAGCGCGCGAAATGGGCATGGGCCGCGAGTTCACGTTTGCCAAATTTACGAAGTGCATCGTAGAACCACGTTCCACGCCTGAGGCCTTCGAGGCGTGCCTGGCCAAGTGGTCGCAACTGGACTTTAATGCGCTTGGCGAGCGTGCCGCTACCTATTTGCCTGGCAAGGCAAAGATTCACGCGTCGGTCTATCCGCTGATCAAGCCGAGCACGAACAGCTTTGTTTGGGATGTTCCGAAACGCCCTGCGATCATGCTGTACTTAGATCCGAGCCAGTCGGCGGAAATTACGGCGATGACGATTACGCACGAGTTGCACCACGTCGGCTACGCAAATTCTTGTCCAAGTAGTCGATTTACTTCGTGGGTCGCCTCAAAGTCGGTTGGCGTGAGAGAAGCCTGGAAGTGGGTTGGCGGATTCGGCGAAGGCTACGCCGTGCTCGCGGCTTCGGTCAACAAGAACGACCCGATCTCCGGAAGTGCCCCGGAAGTTATCGCCGCATGGAATGACGGAATGTCACATTTGGAGCGCGATTTTGCGAGGGTTGAAAGCTTTCTGAGCAATACCGCTACCGGCAAAATCGAGGCAAAGGACGCCGTCAAGATCGCGATGACTTTCTACGACGTTCAAGGTCCGTGGTATACGCTGGGATATCACATGGCGACGAGCATCGAGACGGCCTTTGGCCGCCCCGCCCTCATCCGATGCTATTCGGAACCCCGATTGTTGTTCGATAAGTACAACGCGTCGGTCGCAAAGCTTGGCATGCCCGCCCCGAAGTGGTCGCATAAACTCCTGCGAGCCCTTTCGCTACCGTGAGCCGCAGCGGCGCCTGAGGCGCAAAGAATGTCAGAGCGAGCTGGAATCTCGCAAGTAAGACATCGCCAGCGGTATTGACCTAAAATGTAGCGGGCGTATCCACTCTCGCTCAACCAACCAAAGTCGACCCCTTTGCCTATAGCATCCTGTGTTGAGGTGGAGGGTCCTCGGCCGAAATTCCGCCTCTGAGGACGAAGTGAGCGACCGTTCCGGCTCGCAAGTAGGGCGCAGTGGCTTTTCGACAGCCGAAATCAGTGTTCCTAGTCGCGGTACATATTTTGGGGCGGGGCGATCGAATTCTCTAGTCAACTTAAGGGATAAGCTAAGGTCGCGTGAGACAGGGTTTACAAATGCGTCACGGTTGGACGGTGCGAGCTGGTTCGGTTGAGGAGATTGAGCGCGAGCGTGCCGCCAAGTGGGCGGCGATGACTCCGAATGAGCGAGTAGACGCCCTATTGGCGCTCCTGGATAGGTGGAGGGAACCCAGTGCCCGACGACTTGAGAGAACTTATCGAAGCGTTACTGTCGCAAAACGTTGAGTTCTTGGTAGTTGGCGCTCATGCGCTGGCCTTCTACGGTCGACCGAGATTTACCGAAGCCCTTGACCTTTTCCTGCGGAGAAGCTCTACGAACGAGGAAAACCTTTTGCGAGCGCTACACGCCTTCGGGCTGCCAGTGGCACCGGAAGCGATCGACCGGCTAATGAACGAGGAGCGCCAAATGATTGTCCTGGGTCATGAGCCGAATGCGGTTGACATGCTGACTTTTCTAGACGGTGTCGAGTTCGAGTCGGCTTGGGAGAATCGAGTATCTGGTCAATTGGGAGGCATCAGCGTCTATTTCATTTCGAAGCAAGATTTCATTCGAACGAAAACTGCTTCCGATCGACCGAAGGATCGACTGGACCTAGAGCTACTCAATCCCAATTGACGCGATTCGCCAGCGCTCATAACGGTTGAGCGACCTCGGAAGAGTCGACGCATATTCGCGACGTACAATGCGTCGGTCGCCAACCTTGGCAAGCACGCCCCGAAGTGGCCGCATAAACTCCTGCGAGCCCTCTCGTTACCTTGAGTTCAAGACCGTCGCCTCGTAGTCCTTGATGTCCATCAGCCAGTCCGTGCCTGTCGGAACTTCATTTCTGCGGCAGAACTCATCCCAGACGGCGCCAAGCGGAAGGATTTTTGCTTCTTCCAACAGCGCGAGACGTGTCGTGAAATCGCAAGATTCCTCGGCATTCCGCAGCATCGTTGCCGGTTCTAACAGGGCACTCAGCACGCACTTTTGCGTACTCCGCACTCCGATCACCCACGCCGCAATCCGATTGATGCTCGCGTCAAAAAAGTCCAATCCAATGTGCGTTCTAGGCAGGAACCCGCCCCGCACCACTTCTTCCATGATGCCGCGGGTCTGGTCATCCATGATCACCACGTGATCGCTGTCCCAACGCACTCCGCGACTCACGTGCAACAGCATTTCGGGAACAAACTTGAGGATGGACGAGATCTTGTCTCCGATCGACTCGGTGGGGTGGAAATGTCCAGCGTCCAGACAGTACAACTTCTGCCTTGAGATCGCATAGCCGAGATAAAACTCGTGGGACCCAACGGTGTAGGATTCCGCACCGAGACCAAACAGCTTGCTCTCAACCGCATCGACGGTGAATTTGGGGTCAAGCGTATCCGAAAAAATCTCATCGAGCGATGCCTGAAGTCTCTCGCGCGGCGATGCGCGGTCGAACGGAGTGTCTTTGTAGGCATCTGGCACCCAGAAGTTCGTGACGACGGTTTCTCCGAGCTGCTCGCCAGCCGCGGCGCTGATCCGTCGGCACGCCTTGCCGTGCTCAATCCAAAAATCTCGAACGCCACGGTCGCGATTGCTGAGGGTAAACCCGTCGTCCGCTAACGGGTGGGCAAAGTAAGTGGGATTGAAATCGAATCCGATATCGGTGGTCTTGCACCAGTCGATCCAGCTTTGAAAGTGTTCGATGCCGATATCGGTCCGGGAAACGCTTTTCCCGCCGAAGTCCCCGTAGCTCGCGTGAAGGTTCAAACGGTGGCGGCCAGGTAGTAAGGAGTAGACCTTTTCGAGGTCCTGCCGGAGCTGCGCAATCGTGGTTGCTTTGCCGGGGAAGTTCCCGGTAGCCTGAATCCCGCCTCCCGAAAGGGAAGTGGTGTTTTCGAATCCCGCTACGTCGTCGCCTTGCCAGCAATGAACGGAGATGGGCACCTTGCCGAGTTGATCGATCGCCGCTTCGGCGTCAACGCCAAGGCGCGCATAGGCGTCGCGCGCGAGTTCGTAGAATGTGGCCATGAGCGTCCTCAGTTTGGCAGTTCTGAACGAGAACCCGCCCGAATCGAGGGGCCCCAAAAGATTCAAGACGAGGCAATTCTGACTTTCGATGCAGAATTACCGACTTTTTCGGGCTTGGGCCTTGACAACCGGGGGTGTTCGCGGCAATAATATTCCTTGTCGCCGACTTACGGAAGCGACGCGAACCTTGAAAGCTCAATAGAGGAAAGACGTTCAGACAAGTAGTTCTAACAGAGAACTAGTCTAGTCTAATAAGACAACAAGACAAATTTTCTGTCAATTCGAATGCCATGCCTACGAGTTCGCTCGGTGGTATGGAGCAACATTCAAAAGTAAATAAAGCAAACCGATCGCTTCGGCGAAATTGGTTAACAATTTCATCGGAGAGTTTGATCATGGCTCAGGACGAACGCTGGCGGCGTGCCTAAAACATGCAAGTCGAACGGGGGAGCAATCCCTAGTGGCGAACGGCGGAGTAATACATGAGAAACGTGCCCTGAAGACTGGGATAGTCATTGGAAACGATGGGTAATACCAGATGTGACGGATTTGTGGCATCACAGATCCATTAAATGGTTTTTCGCTTCAGGAGCGTCTCATGGCCTATCAGGTAGTTGGTGAGGTAATGGCTCACCAAGCCGACGACGGGTAGCGGGTCTGAGAGGATGATCCGCCCGAGTGGGACTGAGACACGGCCCACACACCTACGGGTGGCAGCAGTTGGGAATCTTGCACAATGGGGGAAACCCTGATGCAGCGACGCCGCGTGGAGGA